>DASWRD010000026.1:0-6448 GCA_036403315.1 Candidatus Elarobacter sp. | reverse complement strand
TCACCCTGAGCTTGTCGAAGGGTGCGCCACGATCGTGGCTCATGCTTCGACAGGCTCAGCATGACATAAGCAATCACCAGGTCTTCGGCGTGTACCCCGTGCGGTCGGCGATCTTTTGCGAGCCCATGTTCGTCGTCGCGGCTTTCGCCCACGGCGAGTCGCAGGTGCCGTCCGACTCGGATGCCGGCACTTCGCCGACGATGTCGTACATGAACTGCGTCTTGCCGAACTTGGACGCCGAGACGGTAGAGCCCGCGTAGACGTCCTGGATGCACTGGTGGTCGCAGCCGCGGTACGCCGAGCGCGAGTTCTTCGCCGCATCGAAGCTGTAGTTCTCGAACGCGGCGTAGAGCTTGTCCGCCTTCGTCGTGCCGGCCGTCTTGATGCGCTCCATCAGCGACCACGCGGACATGTACCCGAGGTAGTGGCGGCCACCGATCGGGCCCGGGATCGCCGCGCGCAAACGCTTCGCGAGCTTCGCCGCGGCCGGTGATACGGTCGGCGCCCACAGCACGGGGAACGTCGCGCCCACGACCGCGTCGAGCGGCAGCGCCTTGTAGTAGATGTCCTCGAGCGAGATGCCGGTGAGATGCATCTTCTTGTTCAAGCCGAAGTCGACCCATTGCTTCGCCGTGTTCGCGGCGTCGAGCCCGCTGTTGCAGAGCACGAGCACGTCGGCGTCGCTGTTGCGCAGCTTCGTGAGCTCCGACGAGAAATCGCTGGTACCGAGCTTCACGATGTCGTGCCCGACCTCCGTACCGCCCGCGCGCTTCAGCGCAGCCGACATCTGCGCGTAGGCGTCCTTGCCCAGCGCGTAATCCGCTTGGATGAAGTACCACTTCTTGCCCAGCGCCAGCGCACGGCGCAACACGGGCCCGAGCAGCATCCGCACGTTGGGACCGAAGCGGTACGTCAGCTTCGACGCCTTGGCACCGGTTAGCGACGAGTCTTGCGGCCCGAGCGACAGGTTGAAGATGCCGGCATCGAGCGTGAGCGGTTCGAGCGCGCCGCCGACGGCGGACGACGTGCCGCCGTACAGCACGTCCACGCCTTCCTGCGTGATGAGCCGCCGCGCTTCCGTCGTCCCCGTCGCCGGGTTGGACCCGTCGTCACCGAACACGAACTCGAACTTCACGCGGCCGGACTTGTTCGCGTCGGCGAGCGCGAGCTGCGCGCCGATCTTGTGCACGCCGCCGAGATCGGAGAACACCCCGCTGAACGACTCGAGGAATCCGATCTTCACCGTCGCGGCCGGTCCGGCGGCGAGGGTGTAACGCGGTACGGCGAGCGCGGTTCCGGCAGCGGCGGCGGTAGATAGGAAGGTCGTGCGCTTCATGGGCTTCCCTCGTTTCGTGTGAAGTTAGGCGGGGATGTACGCAGCACGCGCTAGCGCTCCAGCCAATGCGCGGCGGCGTTGCGCACGTGCTCGCGCGCGAGCCGCTCGGCGGCGTCCGGATCGCCGGCGCGAATGGCGTCCAGCACGCGGCCGTGCTCGTCCGCGGAATGCGCCAACCGGCGGCCTTGGTTCTGCAGCCGGATGTAGACGACTTGCGTCGACATCCGCACGAGCGGGACGAACTGCTGCAGCCGCGCATGGCCGGTCGCCTCGACGATCTTCACGTGGAAGTCGGCGTTCGCGACGAGGTACCGGTGCTGGTCACGGGCGGCGTTCGTGCGCATCGTCTTCGCGAGCGCGGTGAGATCGCGGTCGAGTTCCGCGGTCATGCCGCGCTGCGCGAGCAGCCGCGCGGCGAGGCCGTCGACCATCTCACGCAAGTCCATGATCTCGAGCGCATCGCGCCCATCGAGCGACACCACCGACGCGGCGCCGCTCGGCGCGATCGAGACGAAGCCTTCGAGCTCGAGCGCGATGAGGGCCTCGCGCAGCGGCGTGCGGCTGACGTGGAGCTGGCGCGCGAGGTGCTCTTGGCGCAGCAGCGTCCCGGGCGCCAGCTTGCCTTCGAGGATCGCGCGCCGGAGGTGGTCGACGATCCCTTCCTTCATCCGCGGGTGGCGCACGATCTCGATCGGCGTCACGTCGCCGAGGACTTCGTGCGCGCGCGTCATCGGAACGCCTCGGCGTGCAGCGGGGCGGGCGCCAAAAACTCCGCGTTACCGAAACGTTCGGCCGCGGCCACGAAGCGCCGGATCGTCGTCAGCGCCGGAGTCAGTGCACGTTACCCCATGTTTGGATCGCGGGACGTCCGGACGGCAAAGCGCCCGGGAGCCGAAGCTCCCGGGCGCCGAGCCGATTCGGTTCGCCCGACTCAGATCAGTGGAAGAACGTGTTCGTGTCGACGTGGAACGTCCCAATGACGTCCCATGAGCCGACGTGAATCGCGTTGGGCGCCACGAACGGCGTACCCTGAGGCACCGAGTGGAAGTCCGAGTGGCGCAGCGCCAGCGTGAAGCCGGGGCTGAACCGCTTGCTCAGCTGATACGTCAGCGCCGAGTTCCAGCGGTACGGCACACCGGTCGTCGTGCCGAAGTTGCCGATGATGGCCGGGTTCTCGTAGAAGTTCAGCGCACCCCAGCGCTCGTTCAGCAAGAACGACACGCCGTGGCGCGGATCGACGGGCAGGATCCACGAGATGCCCTGCGTGGTCTCGAAGTACGCGCTCTGGCTCGGGTTCTCGTCGTAATAGCCGACGTTCCCGTTCCCGTTCGGGCAGGTGAGCTGCGACGCGGCCTGGTGGAGCGACGCGATGAGCAGCGCGCTGCAAACCATGCCGACGTGGTGGTCGACGTTCTGGCGCTCGACGGTCTCGGTGAAGACGAACGTGCTGTTCCACCAGTTCTTGACCGGCTTGGTCGTGTAGATGAAGCTGGCGTAGCCGAAGTGATGCTCCGTCGAGCTGACCGAGCAATTCGCGCCGGTCGACTGACCGTTGTTGTTGCACAGGTACGGTACGGTGCTCGTGCCGTTGCCGCCGTTGGTCCAGATGCGGTGGCGGAACGATTCGCCGACGTCGAGCGCGAGGAACCGGTCGAAGGCGTACGTGGCGTGGTACTGCAGGAGGATGTCACGGCTGTCGCTCGGGCACGCGCGCGCGGCTGCGCCGCCGGGCACGGCGGGCTGGATCACGCACTCGAGCGGCTGGTTCAGCGTGCCTTCCGTGATGCGGTCGAAGAACAGGTTGAACTTCCGCGTCACGGGGATGCGCACGGTGCCGCCCAGGTCGAGCGGATCGTACTGGTTGGTGGGGCCGGTGGGGGGTACGCCCGGCCCGGGCCGGCTGCCGTAATACGCCGGTTGCGTAAACGTCGCGACGAAGTCGATGATCGGGAGATGGCTCAGCGGCGGCAGCGGGCGAACCGGAGTCTGCGGAGAGCCGCCTGAGTTGGGGGGGGCCGGGTTGTTCGGGGTGCGCGGCGTCTGCGTGCCGCCGGCCGGCGGGGCCGGCTTCGGCGAAGGCGAGGCTTGCGCGACGACGGCGGGCGCGGCCGCGTCGAGCGCGGCGTTTACCGTCGCCGTGGTTTCGGCCGCCGGCAAAGTCTGCGCGCCGGCTACGTTGATCGCGCCGGCGAACAGCACGATGGCCGCGCACAGCGCGGTCACGATGCGGCCCAGCGGGCGCGAGGGATGCGATGCATCCATGTAAAGGGTGCCTCCACGGTGTGAGACTTCGCGAAAGAAATTCTTCTCGCGAAGCGGTGAGTCGGCGCCAGGATGCGGTTCCGAGAGCGGCGATCTAAAACGGCCCGCCATCGGTCGGCATACGGTGAGCCAACGCTGGATACAAGGATCCAGGAATGAAACGCCCGTTTGTCGGTTCGCGTTCCCCATCCTTTAATGACTGGGGTACTTTGCAAACATGAGACGTTTGCTCGGCGGAGCCACGGCCTGCGCCGTGGCGCTGCTCGCCGGTTCAGCGCAGGCCCAGCCGGCCGCGGGAGCGTGGACCACCGCGACGCCCTTGACGGCGGCGCGAAGCGAAGTGTCCGTGGCGGCCGTCGGCGGCACGATCTACGTGGTCGGCGGCTACGCAGCGGCCGGCGACCACCCGGTCGCGCTGGACTCAACGGGCCGGGTCGACGTCGACGAGCCGCTGGTCCAAGCGTACGATACCGACACCTCGCGCTGGTCGGATCGGGCGCCGCTCCCGCGCGGACTCAATCACGTCGGCCTCGCCTCCGCCGGCGGCAAGCTGTACGCGTTCGGCGGGTTCGAACGCCAGAACCGGGGCGCGGTGGGCGACGCGAACGTGTACGACCCGGCCGCGAACCGGTGGACGCCGCTCCCGCCGGTGCCCGTCGCACGCGGGTCCATCGCCGTAGCCGAGCTCGGCGGCAAGCTCCACCTCGTCGGTGGGCGCGACGCGCACAGCGTCGGCACCCACGACGTGTTCGACCCGGCGACGAATCGCTACACGAGCGCGGCACCGCTCCCGGTCGGGCGCGACCACATGGGCCTCGTCGCCTACGGCGGCAAGCTCTACGCGATCGCCGGCCGCATCGACGACTTCGCCCACAACACGTCGTATGTCGACGTGTACGACCCCGCAACCGACCGTTGGACGGCGGGCGCGGCGATGCCGTCGCAGCGCAGCGGGATGGGCGTTGCGCTCTACCGCGAGCGCATCCTCGCCGTGGGCGGCGAGCACGGCGGCGGCACCTTCACCAACAACGAAGCGTACGATCCGCGCACGAACGCGTGGACGGCCCTCGCGCCGCTGCCCGAAGGGCGTCACGGCACAGGCGCCGCCGTCGTCGGCGACGCGCTTTATCTTCCCGCGGGCAGCCCGGTAAATGGCGGCAGCCGCCAGTCCGACACGCTGTTCGTGTTCCGGCAGCTCTGACGTGATCGTCAACTGCGGGTGAGCCGGCGCGCCTGGGCCGCGCTCGCGGCCGTTGCCGTGCTCGCGATCCTTTTCTGGGCCGCGGTCAGCCATCGCGTCTACAACCGGACGCTGCCGTATGCCGTGTTCGAGCGCCTCTTCGGTGAGGACAGCGACGGCGAATGGCTGCCGCTGGTCGTCGTGCTGCGCAAGGTCTACAGTGTCGCAGCGTTCACGCTGATCGGCTTCGTCGTGCACAAGGCGCTGCCGCCGGCGCGGCTTCCGGCGTTGCGCGCGGCGCTGATCGTCGCGGCGTTCTCAGCGGCGATCGAGGTCGCGCAGAAGCTGCACAACGCAATCGAAGGGCCGCTGTCCAATGCGGTCGACGTGCTGTGCGGCGCGTTCGGCGGCTGGCTCGCCGTCACGATCGCGAGCGCGTTCAGCCGGCGGGACGAGCGGACCGAGACCAGGTCAGCCGCGCAGTTTGCCGCCGAAGAGCGGCATCGCGCGAATCTTCGTCCCGACGGCGACGATCAGCGTGTTTCCGACGATGACCGGCGGTGAAACGGAGAACGGAGCATCGAACGTGCGGAGGTTCTTGAGCGCGCCGGACGCCGCATCAACCGTGTAGAAGCACCCCGCCGTGTCGCCGAAGTAGACCAAACCGTTGCGCACGACGGGGCTCATCTTCGTGGGACCCAAGGTCTTCAGCGACCATTTGATTCGCCCCGAACGCGCGTCGAACGCGATCATGCGATCGTGGGTGGGTATCGCCTGATAGTACGTGCCGGCGGCGTAGGTTCCGGCGATGGCGCGTTCGCTCGACGCGACTTGCGGCGATGCGATCCCGAGATCGGCGGTGCGGTAGCTCCAGAGCAGCTTTCCCGACGTGCCGTCCAGCGCCGCGATGGTGCTGCGGTAGCCGATCCCATATGCCGTCGGCTCGATATCAACGCCGCTGAGGAAGACGCGGTCTTCGATGACGGTCGGCGCCGAGTCGCAGTTTCCGTACGGACTGGCCCAGCGGACGGTTCCCGTCCGAGGCGCGACGGCATAGGTGTGCCCAATCGGCGTGCGCGTCGTGCACGTCGAGACGAGCGCGTTTCCGCCCACGACGTTCGCGGACGCCATCGTCGAAACGCCGACGATCGCGCGGCGCCAAAGGAGCTTCCCCGATCGCGCCTCGACCGCGTACGCGTGCTGGTCGCCGTTCGCGAACACGAGCGCGCCGCCGACGTAGACGGGCGAAGGCATGTCTTCCCCGACCGTCTTGTAGGACCAGCGTTCGTGCCCGTCAGCCGCGTCGAGAGCGACGAGCCGGTCCCCACCCGCTCTTCCCCAGCGCATATCGGGCATCAAGTGGTTGGAACCCGTTCCGACATACACCGCGCTCTCGGCGACGATGGGCGTGGACATCACGATGTTGTCGATCGGTACCTGCCACTTCACGGTTCCGTCGTTGAGGTCGAGCGCTCCGACGCTCGGGGCGAACGTATCGAAGTAGACCGTGTCGCCGACGACGGCCAACCCGCCGTTGATCTTGGCGCCGGCGTCGTAATTCCACGACGCGGCAAATCCGGGCCGTGGAATGACGGCATTGTGGCTTGCATCCAGCTGATAGACCGGCCATGCGCCGCCGGCCGATGGCGCCGGCGTTTTGGGCGCGTCCA
>DASWRD010000025.1:0-2180 GCA_036403315.1 Candidatus Elarobacter sp. | reverse complement strand
GCGCAACCGCCACCGCATCGTCGCGTTCGGGTCGGCCGCGCTCGCGGGGCTGCTCGTCTACACGTTCGCGCCGGAATGGCTGCACGGCGCGACACGGTTCGTCGCGGCATACGACGCGGGCACGATCACGCTGCTCTCGTTCTTCTGGCTGAAGGGCCTGCACGACGATCCGAAGATGACGCGCGCGCGCGCCGCGCTCGACGACCCTGGCAAGAACGCGATCCTGCTGGTGGTGCTGGGCGCGGTCGTCGTGGGGCTCGTCGCGGCGATCGCGATTCTGGGCCATGGCCCGCAAGTGCAGAACGGGACCGAGAAGTGGGCCGCGTACATCCTCGGCGTCGTCGCGATCAGCGCAGGCTGGTTCTTGGTGCACACGGTCTACACGTTCCGTTACGCACACCTCTACTACTACGACGACGACAGCGACGGCGTGGCGTGCGGCGGCATCAAGTTCCCCGGCACCGACGAGCCGTCCGACTGGGACTTCGCCTATTTCGCGTTCTGCATCGGAACGTCGTTCGCGGTGTCCGATCCCCAAGTCACCGAGACGCGCGTGCGCCGTGACGTGATGAGCCAATCCGTCATCTCGTTCGCCTACAACTCGGTGATCGTGGGAATGGTGATCAACCTGTTCGCAGGCATCTTCTCAGCGAGCAGCGGCGGCGGAAAGTAGCGCCTTGGTCTTGTCTTGCCTAGACCGCTACAGCCAAGACCTTCGTGCGGGAACGCGGAGTTTCGCGGCCAAGTTCGTGCAAGAACTCGATGTGACCGCGCGCCGCGTTGATGAACCGCGCGATCGCGTCGTCCTCGCTCGAACCGACCGCGAGGACGTCCGGAAGATCGGGGCTCGACGCCGCGAAGGTGCCCGTTTGTTCGTCGGACTCGACGATCACCGTGAATACCATGCCTGCTCCTATTTCAACCCTAGTCGCTTGCGTAACTTCTCGCACGCGCCGCGCGGTAGCTCATGATTGTCTGCCCCGTCCAATGAATACGCTTCGCCGCTCACCGGATTGTAAAATACCGTGTGATCGCCCTTACCGGTGCGCTGGACCGTATAGCCGCTCTTGCGCAACAGTTTCTTTACTTTGCGAACCTTCGGCGGCACGCCGATTCACTGCGGCAGCGCCTCGACGATAGCCTCTATGTCGGCGGCGGTGTTGTGGCCGTGCGGGGCTACGCGGATGCCCGTCGCGCGGTACGTCGTGACGATGCCGTTGTCGCGCTGGAGATTTCTGCCGAGGGCGATCATGTCGGTGTTTTCGCGGTGGAACGTTACGATGCCGGATTTCACGTCGTCGCGCGAGCGGTCGCCCACGATCGTCCACCCACGCGATTGTAGGCCTTCCGTGAGGCGGTCGGTCAGGGTTATGACGTGCGGGCCGATGCGTTCCGGGCCCGGGACGGCGAGGACGTCCATCGACGTTGCGAGCGACAGTGCGCCTGCGATGTTCGGCGTGCCGCCTTCGTAGCGTGATGCGTTCGGGGCCGGCCGTTGCGTGTAATCCAGGAAGTTCCAGATATCTTCGACGCTGCGCCAGCCCGGCATGCGCAGTGCGATGCGGTCGAGCAGGTTTGCACGCAGCCACAGGAAGCTTACGCCTTGCAGCGCCATCAGCCACTTCGCGCCGCCCGCGTAGATCGCGTCGACGTTCGTTGCGTTGACGTCGAGCGGAAAGGCGCCCAGGCCTTGGATCGCGTCGACGACGAACAGCGCGCCGTGCGCGTGCGCTACCTCCGCGAGCGCCGTCAGATCGTGGCGGTAGCCGTCGTCGAACGTCACCCAGGAGACCGCGACGACCTTCGTGCGCGAAGAGATGTAGCGGCGCAGGACATCCGGTGTCATGCGCTCCTGCGGTGCGCCGATCAGCGTCACCGTCACGCCGCGTTCGCGCAGCACGAGCCACGGATAGGCATTCGAGCCGAACTCGTTTGCGCCGGTGATCACTTCGTCGCCCGGGCCGAGGTCGAGGCCTTGGGCGATGACCGTTGCGCCGTCGCCCGTGTTGCGCAGCAGCGCGATCTCTTCGCCGCGGCCGCCCACGAACTCCGCGATGCGGCGGCGGTAGGCGGGCAGCGACAGCTCGCGCGACGCGGTGCCGAGCACGCCGCGTGCGGCGTGCTCGTCGATCATCGCGTGCAGCGCGTCGCGCGTCGCGACCGGCAACACGCCGACCGCG
>DASWRD010000024.1:0-18468 GCA_036403315.1 Candidatus Elarobacter sp. | reverse complement strand
CGGTTTCGTACGCGGTCGACGGCGCGCGCATCTTCGCGCTCGGCGACGTTCCGGCGAGCGCGGCCGCCACGGCGCTGCCGCCGTGGAGCGTCGCCTGGTTCCTCGCCGCGTGACGCCGCGCGCGACCTACCGGCTGCAATTTCACGCCGGTTTTCGCTTCACCGATGCGACGGCGCTCGTGCCGTACCTCGCGTCGCTGGGCGTCTCGCACGTGTACGCGTCACCCTATTTGAAAGCGCGGGCCGGCTCGACGCACGGCTACGACATCGTCGACCATTCGTCGCTCAACCCCGAGATCGGCACGCCCGAAGAGTACCACGCGTTCGTCGCGGCGCTGCGCGCGCACGACATGGGGCACATCCTCGACTTCGTGCCCAACCACATGGGCGTCGGCGGCGACGACAACGCGTGGTGGCTCGACCTGCTGACGTGGGGCGAGGACTCGCACTACGCGGACTATTTCGACGTCGACTGGAAGCCGCTGCGCGCCGAGCTGCGCGGCAAGGTGCTGCTGCCGTTCCTGGGACCGCAGTACGGCGACGTGCTCGACGCCGGCGAGCTGCGCTGGGAGTACGCCGACGGCGGTTTCGCGCTGCGCTACTACGACAACCGGTTCCCGCTGACGCCGCCCACGTACGCGCTGATGCTCGCCGACGCCGAGCCCGCCTCGCTGGCGTCGTTCGCGCCGCTGTTCGCGACGCTCGACACGATGCCCGACCACGTTGCGCGCCGTGCGGCGGCGCTGTCGCTGCGGCGGCTGCTCGGCGAGACCGAAGCGGCCAACGCCCGCGCGCACGCCGCGCGGCTGGACGCCGCGCGCACGACGACGGAGGGGAAAGCGCTGATCGAGCGCGTCGTCGACGCGCAGCACTGGCGCGCGGCGTCGTGGAAGGTCGCCGCCGAGGAGATCAACTACCGGCGCTTCTTCGACATCAACGCGCTCGCCGCGATGCGGATGGAGAACGCGAACTGCTTCGGCGACGCGCACCGCCTCGTGTTCGAGCTGGTCGCGCGCGGCGACGTCGACGGCGTGCGGCTCGACCACGTCGACGGCCTGTTCGATCCCATCGGCTACTGCGAGCTGCTGTGCTCGCGCGCGGAGCTGCTGGGCCAGCCGATGTACCTCATCATCGAAAAGATCCTTGCGCCGAACCAAGAGCTGCTCGGGCGGTGGCACGTCGACGGCACGACGGGCTACGAGTTCATGAACGCCGTCACGGGCCTCGCCGTCGACGGCCGCAACGCGCGCGCGTTCGACGCCGTGTACCGCCGTTTCGCGCGCGACGCGGCGCCGTTCGGCGAGGTCGCGCACGCGGCGAAGAAGTTCGTGCTGGAGACCGCGCTTTCGGCGGAGCTGAACGTGCTCGCGCTGCGGCTGGACCGCATCGCGCAGCGCGACCCGCGAACCCGTGACTTCACGCTGGGCGCGCTCCGCCGCGTGCTGGTCGAAACCATCGCGGCGTTTCCGATCTACCGCACCTACGTGACGGGCGCCGCCGTCGAGGCCGCCGACCGGCTGTTCATCGAGCGCGCGATCGCGATCGCCCGTGCGCGCGACGCCACCGACGAAGGCTCGACGTACGAGTTTCTGCGCCGCGTGCTGCTGACGCAGCATTCCGACGACGCGGTGCGAGAGCGGTACGTCGAGTTCGCGATGCGCTTCCAGCAGCTGACCGCGCCCGTCACCGCCAAAGGCGTCGAGGACACCGCGTTCTACCGCTCGGTACGGCTCGTCGCGCTCAACGAGGTGGGCGGCGACCCCGCGCAGTTCGGCACCTCGGTCGCCGACTTCCACCGCCAGAACGCGCGCCGCGCCGCGCACCACCCGCGCGCGATGCTCGCCACCGCGACGCACGACATGAAGCGCGGCGAAGACGTGCGCGCGCGCATCGCCGCGATCTCCGAGGTGCCGGAGCAGTGGCGGCGTGCGCTGGCGCGCTGGTCGCGCCTCAACCGCAAGCACCGCGGCGTCGTGTCGCCGCTCGCCGAGTACCTGCTCTACCAGACGATCCTCGGCGCGTGGCCCGCCGAGCTGCTCGCCGAAGACGTCGACGCCGGCGCGCTCGCGGGGTTCGCCGAGCGGATCGTCGCGTACATCATGAAAGCGGAACGCGAGGCAAAGCTGCGCACGAGCTGGACGAATCCGGACGCCGCGTACGAGCGCGCGCTCGAGGAGTTCACGCGCACGATCCTGGATCCGCAACGGTCGCCGGCGTTCTTCGAAAGCTTGCGCATCGGCGCGCGCAGCCTCGCCGCGACCGGCGTCACCAACGGGCTCGCCCAGGCGGTGCTCAAGGCGACGGCCCCCGGCGTGCCGGACACGTACCAGGGCACCGAGCTGTGGGATCTGAGCCTGGTCGACCCCGACAACCGCCGCCCGGTGGACTTCGCCGCGCGCAGCGCCATGCTGCGCGTGCTCGACGACGCGCTCGAACGCGGCACGCCGCGTGAGACGCTCGCGCGCGAGCTGCTCGCCGCGTGGCCCGACGGCCGCATCAAGCTGTACGTCCTCGCCACGCTGCTGCGCCACCGTGCCGCGGCGGGCGCCGGCGCGGCCTCTTGGGCGGATAACGCCTACGCCGCGCTCGACGCGCTCGGCGACAAAGCGGCGCACGTCGTCGCGTTCGCGCGCGGCGGCGCGATCGTGGTCGTCCCGCGCCTGCCGCGCACGCTCTCCGGCGAGCGCCCTCCGCTGGGCGACGCGGCGTGGGGGACGACCGCGCTCGCGCTCGGCACGAACGGCGCCGCGCGCTATCGCGACGTGCTCACCGGCCGCATGGTCGCCGCGATCGAGCGCGACGGCCGGCGCGTGCTGTTGCTGGCGGACGCGCTCGCCGTGCTGCCGGTCGCCGTGCTCGAACCCGTGGCGGAATCGCCGGCCTAAGAACCGGCGAGCAGCTTCGCCTTGATCGCCTCGAACTCCGATTCGCTGAGGGCGCCGCTCGCGCGCATGTGGTCGAGATCGGCCAGGAGCCGCACGGTGTCGGCGGTATCGGGCGCGTCGCCGCCGCCGTGGCCGCCGATCGTTACGGACGAGCTCGTGATCGTGCGGCTTCCGTCCGGGTTGACGACGGCCGTCTCGCCGGGCCCCAGCCCGGCTTGGCGCAGCGCTTCGAGCACGGCGGCTTGCACCTGCGGCGCCGCGCCTCCCGCGTTCGAATTCGCCCCGCGCGTGACGGCGACCGAACCGTCACCGTCGCTGAGCACCACGTGCTCGCGATTCACGAGGTCGACGCGCACGCCGAAGCTCGCGCCGTTCTGCGGCGGCGTGTACGTGAGCAGCTTCAGCGTCGCTTCGTAGGGCGCGCCTACGCCGTCGATGCGCATGGTCAGCTTCCACTGCGGGACGTTGTTGACCGTCAAGCCCGTCGGCGCCGCCGACAGCAGCGTCGCGGTCGCCGCCGTCCCTTGGCGCCGAATGCGATCGTCGTCGGCGCGCCCGCGGAGCGCGCGCAGCGAGAAGAACACCATCCCCC
This sequence comes from Candidatus Elarobacter sp., assembly GCA_036403315.1. Lineage (GTDB taxonomy): Bacteria > Vulcanimicrobiota > Vulcanimicrobiia > Vulcanimicrobiales > Vulcanimicrobiaceae > Vulcanimicrobium. The sequence goes on along the minus strand of DASWRD010000024.1, from coordinate 14,992 downwards.
CGCCCATCACCAGCCAGATGAAGCCGACGATCGCCCCGGTGGGCTGCGGCCCGAAGAGCATGAACGCGAAGGCCCCGGCCGTGAATCCGATCCCCATGATGATGAGCATGATCATGGTCCAGCGCGGGATCATCTGGTAGCGCATGCCGTCCTCCCGAGCGATAGAAGCGGCCACCTTCCGGGCACGGGCCGGGGGCTCCCGTCCGGCGCCGCGAACACCGCCCGAAACGCTTTCGAACCTTCGGCGGGTCGTGTTCAGCGGCCTCACCAAACGCCGGTCGAGTCCGAACTAAGGAGTTTCAGAACCCAATGGCATCGTTCAGCGTCGACGCGCTCGTCATCGGCGCCGGTCCGGGCGGCTACCACGCCGCGATCCGGCTCGGCCAGCTCGGCAAGAAGGTCGTGTGCTTCGACCGGGACGAGGTCGGCGGGGTGTGCCTGAACTGGGGCTGCATCCCCACCAAGGCGCTGCTGCACGTCGGCGAGATCACCCGCCAGATCGATCACGCCGGCGAGCTCGGCCTGAAGGTGCCCAAGGCCGAAGTCGACCGTGAAGGCGTCGCGAAGTTCGCCGACAAGGTCGTCAAGGCCAACGTCGGCGGCGTGAACCAGCTGTTCAAGGCGAACAACGTCGAGTTCGCGTACGGCGACGCGTCGTTCGTCAGCAAGAACGTCGTGTCGCTCAAGAAGAAAGACGGCACCACCGACGAGTACACCGCGCAAGCGGTCGTGATCGCGACCGGATCGGCCCCCATCAACGTGGGCGCGTGGCCGCACGACGGCGACACGATCATCAACTCCGACGATGCCGTGCGCATCAAGCGCATCCCCAAGAACATGCTGATCGTGGGCGGCGGCGTCATCGGCTTGGAGTTCGCGACGGTCTACACGCGGATGGGTGCGAAAGTGCTCGTCGTGGAAGCGATGCCGCAGCTGCTGACCGGCACCGACCTGGAGATCAGCAAGACCCTCGGGCGCATCTTGAAGAAACAAGGCATCGAGATCGCGCTCAACACGAAAGTCGAGACGATCGAGAAGACCGGACCGCAAGCGGCGAAGGTCACGATCAGCGGCGAGTTCACGAACGACAAGCGCGAGACGCGCGAGTTCGACCAAGTGCTGGTCGCGGTGGGCCGCAAGCCGGTCACCGACACGCTCAACCTCGCGGCCGCGGGCCTGCAGACCACCGACAAAGGCTTCCTCGAAGTCGATGCGCAGCGCCGCACGAAGGTGGACGGCATCTTCGCGATCGGCGACGTGACGGGCTCGCCGATGCTCGCGCACAAGGCGATGAAAGAAGGCGTCGTCGCGGCTGAGGTGATCGCCGGCGACCGCGCAAGCGCGTTCGACCCGGTCGCGATCCCGAACTGCGTCTACACCGACCCGGAGGTCGCCACGATCGGGCTCTCCGAGGAAGAGGCGAAGGCCGCCGGCTACGACGTGAGCGTCGGCAAGATGAACCTCATCGCGTCGGGGCGCGCGCGCACGATGAACGAGACCGACGGGCTCATCAAGCTGATCGGTGACAAGAAGACCGATCTGCTGCTCGGCATGCACATCGTCGCGCCGCAAGCGGAGTCGCTGATCGGCGAAGGCGTCATCGCGCTGGAGATGGGCGCAACGGTCGAGGACATCGGCCTGTCGATCCACCCCCACCCGACGCTCACCGAGTCGATCATGGACACCGCCGAGTTCATGCACGGCAAGGCCATCCACATCGTCAATCCCAAGCCGGCCAAACAGCCCGCCGCGGTTCGCTAGACCGCGCGCGGCCGGGATGGACAAACAGCGCAAGCTCATCATCGTGGGCGACAGCGCCTTCGCGGAGATCGCGTGGGAGTATTTCACGCACGAGTCCCACTACGAGGTGGTGGCGTTCGCAGTCGAGCGCGAATACCTCAAGCGCGACAGCCTCTTCGGAACGCCGGTCGTGGCGTTCGAGTCGCTGACGGAAACGTTCGACCCCGCGGAACACGACGTCTACGTCGCGATGGTGTACTCGCAGCTGAACCGGCTGCGGACGCGGCTCAGCAAAGCGGCGAAAGCGAAAGGGTACGGCCTCGCCAGCTTCGTCAGCCCGCACGCGTTCGTATGGCGGAACGTCGAGCTCGGCGAGCACGTGTTCATCTTCGAGGACAACACCGTCCAGCCGTTCGTCAAGATCGGCGACAACGTCGTGCTGTGGAGCGGCAACCACATCGGGCACCACTCGACCATCGGCAACAACTGCTTCGTGTCGTCGCACGTCGTCATCTCGGGTTTCGTGGACGTCGGCGAGAACTGCTTTTTGGGCGTCAACTCGACGATCGCCAACAACGTGAAGATCGGCAAGGACTGCTGGCTCGCGCCGGACGTGACGATCGTGAAGGACACCGCCGACGCCGTGTTCTTCAAGCCCGGGCGCGACGAGGTTGCGAGCATATCGACGCTCAAGCGGTTCAAGGTCGAGGCGTAGCCGGTCCACGCGTGGTTGCCGCCGGTTCGATGCACGTATCGCGCTATTCCGACGAGGATACGGAGGCCTGGGACGCGCTCGTCGCACGAGCGCCGATGGGGACGTTCCTTCACACGCGGCGCTTTCTGGCGTACCACGGCGACCGGTTCGACGACGTCTCGGCGGTCATCCGCAACGAGCGGGACGAGGTGCTCGGCGTGTTCCCCGCCGCGGTCGATCCGGCTGACGAACGGCGCGTGATCAGCCACCCCGGCATCACGTTCGGCGGCGTCCTGCACGACGGCGAGCTCGCCGGCGAAAGCATGATCGAGGCGCTGGAGTCCCTGAAAACGTTCTACGCCGCGCGCGGCATGACGACGCTGCGCTACAAGGCCGTGCCCTCCATCTATCAGCGGCGGCCGGCGAGCGACGACCTCTATGCGCTGTTCCGGCTGCACGGCGTGCGCTCGCGCTGCGACCTGTCGTGCGCGATCGATCTCGACAACCGCGGCGAGCGAAGCTCGCGGCGCAAGCGGTCGCTGGCGAAGGCGCTCAAATCGGGTGTCGAGGTGACGGACGGCGCGCCGCACGTCGGCGAGCTGTGGAACGTCATCGAAGGCAACCTCGAGCGCAAGCTGGGCGAAAAGCCGGTGCACAGCGCCGAAGAGATCGAGCGCCTTCACGCGCTGTTTCCCGAAAACATCGCGTTCGCCGTCGCGCGCCTAGGCGGTCGCACGATCGCGGGGGTGGCCCTCTTCTCCAGCGGCACGGTCATGCGGGCGCAATACATCGCGTCGTCCCCGGACGGTTACGACGTGTCCGCCCTCGATGCGGTTTTCGAGCACGCCATCGCGCGGGCGCGCGAGGACGGCCGCAGGTATTTCGACTTCGGGACCAGCAACAGGAGCGACGGACGGTCCCTCAGTACGAGCGTTTATCAATTCAAGCTGGAGTTCGGTGGCGGTGGCGTAGTGCACGAGTTTTACGATCTCGAACTGAACGCGTAGAATGCACGCAGGAACGGTATGAGCGTCGACGATTGCCGGCTCGTCGAGCTCCCGCGCATCAACGATCCGCGCGGCAACCTGACGTTCATCGAAAGCGAGCGGCACGTCCCGTTCGCGCTGAAGCGGCTGTTCTATCTGTACGACGTTCCGGGCGGTGCGACGCGCGCCGGCCACGCGCTCAAGACGTGCCACCAGTTCTTGATCGCGACGTCCGGCAGCTTCGACGTGTCGGTCGACGACGGCAGCCGCACCGCGGTGCGCCAGCTCAACCGGTCGCACTACGGCCTCTACATCCCGCCGATGATCTGGCGCGAGGTCAGCAACTTCTCGTCGAACTCGATCTGCATGGTCCTTGCGTCGGAGTTCTATTCCGAAGGCGACTACTACCGTGAGTACGCGGACTTTCTGGTGGGCGTCCGGGAGCGCGCGACGTGAAGATACCGTTCCTCGATCTGAAGGCGCCGTACGCGGAGCTGCAAGCCGAGCTCGACGCGGCATACCGCGGCGTGATGGAGCGCGGCTGGTACGTGCTGGGCCAAGAGGTCGACGCGTTCGAGCACGAGTTCGCGGCGTACTGCGGCGCCGAGCACTGCATCGGCGTGGCGAACGGCCTCGACGCGCTGCACCTGATCCTGCGCGCGCTCGGGATCGGCGACGGCGACGAAGTGATCGTGCCGTCGAACACGTACGTCGCGACGTGGCTCGCCGTCTCGTTCGCGGGCGCGACGCCGGTGCCGGTCGAGCCCGACGCGCGCACGTACAACATCGATCCGCGGCGCATCGAAGCGGCGATCACACGCAAGACCAAGGCGATCATCCCCGTGCACCTCTACGGGCAGCCCGCCGACATGGACCGCATCAACGCGATCGCGTCCGCGAATGGGATCAAGGTCATCGAGGACGCGGCGCAGGCGCACGGCGCACGCTACCGGCGGCGCTTCGCCGGCGTGCTCGGCGACGCCGCCGGGTTCAGCTTCTACCCGGGCAAGAACCTCGGCGCGTTCGGCGACGCGGGCGCCGTCGTGACGAACGACGCGGAGCTCGCGAAGAAGGTTCGCGTCCTGCGCAATTACGGCTCCGAGGTGAAGTACTACAACCAGGTCAAGGGCTACAACTCGCGGCTCGACGAGCTTCATGCCGCGCTGCTGCGCGTGAAGCTGCGCAAGCTCGACGAGTGGAACGAACGCCGCCGGCGAGTCGTGGCGCGGTATCTTCAAGGCCTCGACGGCGCTTCCGGCTTGGTGCTTCCGGCGGTGTGCGACGGCGCCGATCCCGCGTGGCACCTGTTCGTCGTGCGGCACCCGCGGCGCGACGCGCTGCAGCAGCACCTCGACACCGCAGGGATCGGCACGCTGATCCATTACCCGCTGCCGCCGCACCTCCAGGACGCATACGCGGAACGCGGTTACGCGGCCGGCGATTTCCCGCTCGCCGAGAGCATCGCCGGGGAGGTGCTCAGCCTGCCGGTGGGCCCGCACGTGTCGGCTGACGAGATCGACTACGTCGTCGCGAGCGTGCGCAGCTTCAGCGACCAGCGCGTGGCGGAGATGAGCTCGCCGCGCGCTTAGCACGACGATGAGGTGGCACAAGCGCGGACACGTCTACGTGCCCGACGGCACGCGTCCGTGGGCGCGAAAGTACGCGTCGTTTCCGACGGTCGACGTGGTGGGCGACGTGCTGCGCGTCTACTTCTCGGCGCTCGACGAGCAGAACGTCGGCCGAACCGGCTACGTGGATCTCGACGCGAGCGATCCGGCTCGCATCCTGGACGTGTCGTCCGAGCCCGTGCTCGGCGCCGGCGAGATGGGAACGTTCGACGACTCCGGAGCGAACGCGTTCTCGGTCGTCACGCACGAGGGTACGAAGTACCTGTACTACCAGGGCTGGCAGCGCACGGAGCAGATCCCGTATCTGATCTTCACGGGCCTCGCGACGGACCGCGGAACGGGCGGCGGCTTCGAACGGTACGCGCGAACGCCCGTCCTCGACCGCACGGACGACGATCCCTTTCTGCGCGGCGCACCGTACGTGATCAAAGTGGCCGGCGGATTTCGCATGTGGTACGTGTCGTGCCGGCGCTGGCTTCGCGACGAGCACGGGCTCCACTACGACGTCGCGATCCGCCGCGCGGTGTCCGACGACGGCGTGCGATGGACCGCCGACGAGCGGCCGTGCATCGTGCCCGAATCGGCCGGCGAGTACGCGGTGGGCCGCCCGTCCGTCCTCTACGAAGGCGGCACGTACCGGATGTGGTACTCGATCCGCTCGTTCGACGAACCGTACCGCATGGGGTACGCGGAATCCGCCGACGGCATCGCATGGACACGGCTGGACGGGGAGGTCGGGATCGAGCGGTCGGCGGATGGATGGGACTCCGCCATGATCTGCTATCCGCACGTGGTGCGCGTGCAAGACCGGTTGCTCATGTTCTACAACGGAAACCAGCACGGCGCGACCGGGTTCGGCTACGCGGAGGCGTCGTAGCGCGGTGAGCGCTGGAGGACACCATGCTTGATCAAGACGTCGGCTCGTACGGCGTTCTCGAAACGCCGGAGAGCGGCGACGACCTGGACGTCAAGGTCGAGGAGCTCACGCGCATCGGCTACACGACCGTGGAGAGCGGGATCGCGCGACGCGAGCTCGACGAGATGCGCGAGCGGCTCGGAGCGGTCTACGCCCGCCAAGCGGCGGAGCTCGACGCCTCGCTCGAGGCATCCGACGACGCCGGCGTCGCGCGGTGCCTGATCGCGTACGACGACTGCTTTTTCAAACTTGCCACCAACGGCGCGCTGCTGCAGTTCTGCAAACGCCTTTTCGGCGAGAGCTTCGTGCTGCTGCAGCAGAACGGCGTCATCAACCGGCCGTCGCGCGCGCACTACCAGCTGAAGTGGCACCGCGATCTTCCGTTTCAGCACTGGACCGCGTCACGGCCCGTCGCCGCCGCCGCGCTGTTTTGCCTCGATGATTTCAACGCGACCACCGGCGGGACGTACGCGCTGCCGGGCAGCCAGCGCCACGAGACGTTCCCGTCCGACGCATTCGTTCGCCGGCACCAGGAAGTGATGAACGCGCCGCCCGGTACCTTCATCGTCATGGACGCCATGATGTACCACCGCACCGGTAAGAACGTCTCCGACACCGTCCGCCGGGGCATCAACCACCTCATCGGCCTGCCGTTTCTGGCGCAGCAGATCGATCTTCCGCGCATGCTGGGCGGCAAGCACGCCGACGACCCGTTCCTCGCGCGGTATCTCGGCTACAAGTGGAACCCCGCCGCGAGCATCGAAGATTGGCGGCACGGCCGCATGACCCGCCCGTGAGCGTTCGCGCCGCGCACCTCAGCCAAGGAGACGACACATGCACCGCGCGGTAATCGACGCGTACCGCTGCCCCTACACCGGCGAGCAGCTGCATTTCGAAGGCGCGCAGGACGATGCCGGCGAGATCGCATCCGGTTCGATCGTGTCGGAAAGCGGGCTGCAGTTCCCGGTGATCGACGGCATCGCGCATTTGATTCGGCCCGAGAAAGAGTCGTACAGCCCCGAGGAAGAGCGCGAGAAAGAGTACTACGAGGCCACGGCGCGCGGCTACGACGCGGTGATCGAGTGGCTCTTCAAAAGCTTCCGCGAGGACGAGCACACGATCAGGGGCAGGATGATCGATCTGCTGGAGCTCGCGCCCGGCCACCGCGTGCTCGAAACGGGCGCCGGCACGTGCCGCGACACCGTCGAGATCGCGAACCGGCTGGGGCCCGGAGGCGAGCTCTTCGTGCAGGATCTGTCCCCGCAGATGCTGTCGATCGGCCGCGAGCGCATGCGCGCCGCCGGACTTCTCGACGGCACGCACGGGCGCATCGAGTTCGTCATCGGCAACGCGACGCGGCTCCCGTTCCCGGACGGTGCGCTCGATGCGGCCTATCATTTCGGCGGCTTCAACCTGTTCAGCGACAAGAAGACGGCGCTGCGCGAGATGGCGCGCGTCGTGCGGCCCGGCGGCAAGGTCGTCGTCGGCGACGAAGGCATCGCGCCGTGGCGCCGGCACACGGAGTACGGCCAAATCCTGATGAGCTCGAATAAATTGTACGCGTACGAGCCGTCGCTGGAAGACCTGCCCGACTCCGCCCGCGACGGCGGCGTGCGCTGGCTGCTCGGCGACGCGTTCTACGTCATCGAGTTCCGCGTCGGCGACGGGCCGCCGTCGATCGACCTCGATCTCCCGATCCAAGGAAAACGCGGCGGCACGCATCGCACGCGCTATTTCGGGACGCTCGAGGGCGTAACGCTCGAAGCCAAGGCGATGGCCGGGGAGGCGGCGGCGGCCAGCGGCTTGACGATGCACGAATGGCTCGACCGCGCCGTCCGCGCCGCGGCGTCAAAAGGGCCGCCGGCCGGCAATCAGGGGTGAAGCAGCAGCACGTCTTCGCGGCGGTTGAAAAACGGCAAGCTCTCCGACTGCGGAACCACGAAGCCGTGGATGCCCTGGCTGCGCGCGCGCATCAATAACGCGAACACGACGGCGTCGTCGATCTCACCCGGCGCGAGGCCGTTGGGCGGGACCGGCGGCTCCGTATCGGTGCCGGTGAACGCGCGGTGGAACTCGCGTCCCTTCGGGCTCTGGAACAGCCGTGCGCGCATCGAGCGGTTCGGGATGTCGCCGAACAGCGCGCGCCCGCCGCCGGCAAGCAGCGCGCACACCGCATCGAACAGCGTCCAGAGGTCGCCGGACAAGAACTCGTGATGGATCACGCTGTAGAGCAGCACCGCGTCGGCGGCACCCCGAAACTCGTCGAGGAACGCAGGGTCATGCGGGAAGCGGTGCGGGCGCAGCTCGGTGCCCGGCGACGCCGGCAAGCGGCCCAGCATCTCGGCCGAATCGACCATGATCAGCTTGTGCCCGCGCTTCGCGCAGTGCGCCATGATCGTGTGCGCGAGCGGGCCGCAGCCGCAGCCGATGTCCACGACGGTGCGGCCCGAACCGTTCAGCGCGGGGAGCTTGGCGACGATGTCGGCGAAGATCGCGTCTTCCGCTCCGGCGCGGTACGCATCGGGGAAGCCGATCTTTTCGTTGTCCGTCCACGTGTCGTCGTTGGCGCGGAGCCGGAAATCATCGTACGTCAGCCCGCGGTGATCGTCTTTCACAGATATGCCTCGTCGATGACCGATTCCGGCTTGTTGCCCACGGCGTCGAACACACGCCACAGATATTCGCCCAGCGTGCCCAGCATCACGAGGATCAGCCCCGAGAAGAAGCTTATCAGCACCGCGAGCGTCGCGAAGCCTTGCACCGGAACGCGTCCTTGCCACGCGGAGAACGCGATGTTCAGGCCGTACAGACCGCTCAACGCGGCCGCGATGAAGCCGATCAGCGACATGAAGCGGATCGGGAAGACCGTAAACCCGCAGATGGTGTCGAAGAAGAATTTGACCTTCTGCGAGAACCGCCAGCGCGATTTGCCGTGCACGCGCTCCTGGCGGTGGTAGAGCACGACCTTCGGCGTGAAGCCGAGCCAAAAAGCATAGACGTTCGGGTTCGTATTCTTCGTGCTGCCCGCCATGTAGGGGAGCATCGCGCGATCCATCAGCATCAGGTCGTAGCCGCCCGCCGGATACCCGGGTAAAACGAACCATTTGACGATGCGGTAGTAGAGCCACGACCAGATCACGGTCGTCACCGGGTCCTTGCGCGTCGCGCGCGCGGCCACCACGAACTTGCTGCCGGCTAGCCAGTGCTCCGCCATCACCACGATCTCGTGCGGCGGATCTTGCAAGTCCGCGGCCAGCGTCATGAACGCGTCGCCGGTGACGAACGAAAAGCCGCGCTTCGACGCCGGCACCGCACCGAAGTTGCGCGACAGGTTGATCACTTTCGTCGCAGGGCGAGCGCGTTTGATCGCGAGCAGCTCCGCCAGCGAGTCGTCGCCGGAACCGTCGTTCACGAAGATGAGCTCGAGCCCGACGTCGCGCGCAGCCAGCTGTTCCTCGACTTTGACCAGCTCCGAAAACAGCTCCGGCAGCGAGCCGGCGTTGTAATACACCGGCGTCACGACCGAGATCACTTTCTTCGCTTGCTGCATGCGAAGGCGTCATTCCGAAGCTGGTGCGCGACACCCTTCGCTGCGGGCAACCGTTGCGGGCGCACGCGCGGTCTTGGCACGCGATGGAGAGACCCGTGCGTCTGCTCGACCTCGGGCGCCGCCGCTACGCCCCGGTCCTGGAACTGCAGCGCGCGCTTCACGCGGCGGTCGCGGAGGGCCGGGCGCCGGATACGTGGCTCGTGGTCGAGCACGAGCCCGTCGTGACGCTCGGCCGCAACGCCAAGGAGGCGAACGTCCTCCTGCCGCGGCGGTTGCTCGCGGACCGCGGTGTCGACGTCGCCGAGATCGAGCGCGGCGGCGACGTGACCTATCACGGGCCGGGGCAAGTCGTCGTGTATCCGATCCGCAAGCTCGAGCGCTTTCGCGAGGTGGTGCCGCTGGTGTCGTCGCTCGAGACCGCCGTCACCGGCGCGCTGTACCGGTTCGGTATCGCGTCGCAGCCGCGCAGCGAGCACCGCGGCGTATACGTCGGCGACGACGCGATCTGCGCGATCGGGCTCGCCGTCAAGCGCATGACGTCGCTGCACGGGCTCGCGCTCAACGCGTGCACGGCGCTCGACTACGACCGCTTGATCACGCCGTGCGGCACACCGCAGTTCGGCATCACGTCGATCTCCGCGCAGCTCGGGCGCCACGTGTCGTGGGCGCAAGCGCGCGACGTGCTGCTCGACTCGCTCGAAGGCGCGTTCGGCGTGGAGTTCGCGCGCGAGACCGTACCGGCGGGGGCACCGCTGCCGTTCCCGTCGAACCACTTGCCGGAATCCGCATGAACACGATCGACCTCATCACGCCCGAACCGCCCAAACGCAAGCCCGAATGGCTCAAGGTGCGCTTGCCGTCGGGCGAGTCGTACGAAAACGTGCTGGGCGAAGTGCGCCGCCTCGAGCTGCACACCGTGTGCCAAGAAGCGATGTGCCCGAACATCGGCGAGTGCTGGGGCGCGGGCACCGCGACGATCATGATCCTGGGCGACACGTGCACGCGCGGCTGCCATTTCTGCAACGTGAAGACGGGCTCGCCGAAAGGCGAGGTCGATTGGATGGAACCGCTGCGGGTCGCGCAAGCGGTCGCGGAGCTCGGCTGGAAATACCTCGTGCTCACGGCGGTCGACCGCGATGACCTCGCCGACGGCGGCGCGGCCATCTTCGCCAACACCGTGCGCATGATCCACAAGAAAGTCCCGGACGCGAAGGTCGAGTGCCTCACCGGCGACTTTGCCGGCGACCTCGCGGCGCTCGACATCGTGCTCGACGCGCAGCCCGAAGTGCTGGCTCACAATCTCGAGACCGTGGACCGCCTGCAGGCCACCGTGCGCGACCGCCGTGCGAACTACCGCCAGTCGCTCAGCATCCTCGAGCACGCGAAGAAGTCAGGCAAGGTGACGTACACGAAGACCTCGCTGATGCTGGGTCTGGGCGAGACCGAAGCGGAGATCGCGCAGGCGATGGACGACGCGCGCGCGATCGGCGTCGACATCTTCACGATGGGCCAGTACCTTCAGCCGACCAAACGCCACCTGAAAGTCGAAGAGTTCGTGACGCCCGCGAAGTTCGCACGCCTCAAAACGATCGGCGACGCGAAGGGCTTCGTACAAGTCGTCTCCAGCCCGCTGTCGCGCAGCTCCTACCACGCCGAACAAGCGTTCACATAACGGCCACGCGCAGGTAACATCGATGATGTCAAATGGAAGCGTGACTGACGAGACGATTCTGGAAGGCTTCAGAAGCCTCGCGCAAGCGATGTCCGAAGGCTTCGACAACATGCGGGCGCAGCTTACCGTGGAGTTCACCGCTCTGCTGAAAGCCGAGATCGGCGGTCTGCGAAGCGAGATGAACCAGCGCTTCGGCGATTTGGAACACCGCATGATGCGGCGCTTCGATCAGATCGACGAGCGCCTCGACAACCACGAACGGCGCATCACGGCCCTCGAAGCGCAACGCTGACCGCGTCCCGCGCGGTCTGCCGCGGCCGAGCGGGCTCAGGGAACGCGCGTCAGCGTCGGGCTCGTGAGATCGAGGTCCGTCGCTTTGACCACGAGCACGTCGGGATGCGCCTTGCGCACCGCGTCGATGAACTTCGACGCGTCGCCGACGAGCACGATCGCCGGCGGCCCCGCGAACGCCGCCGACGCGAAGCGCGTGACGGCTGCCGGTTCGACGGCGCTCAACGCGGCGGGCGCGGTGCCGAGGGCATCGAGCGGCAACCCGGCGAACGCGTTGGCCGCGACGTTGCGCACGAGCCCGCCGATCGTCTCGATGCCGTTCGCCATGCCGCCCAGGAGCGAGGTGCGCCGCACGAGCACCTCCGCGGCGCCGGCAGGCGCGCTGCCGCCGAGCGACGAGATGGTGCCGAGCAGGATGTCCAGCGCGTCGGGCGCCTTCGCGTGCTCGACGAGGGTGCTCGCGACGATGCTGCCTGCATAGCGGCCGGTCACGTACGCCGAGTTCGCGCCGTACGAGAGCCCGCGCTTGACGCGAATCTCTTCGTTGAGCCGCCCCGAATACCCCGACAGCACCGAGTTGGCGACCATTGCGGCGGCCCAATCGGCCGACGTGCGCAGCGGCGCGACGCGCGCAACGACGACGGCGGTGCGTCCGGCCGCGGGCTGATCGACGACGACGATTCGCGGCGGCGCCTGGACGGCAGGCGCCGGCGTCGCAGCGGCCGCGGCGGGCGCGCTCCAATCGCCGAACGCGGTTTGCGCGAGCGCGAACGCGTCGGCGGCGGCGAGGTCGCCGCCGATGGTGAGGATCGCACCGTCCGGACGATACCGTGCGCGGTGGAACGCGACGACGGCGTCGCGATCGATCGCCGTGATGGACCGCGCGGTACCGGTGACCGGCCGCGCGAACGCACCCGTGAACAGCACGCGCTGCGCGACGAGGTTCGCGAGCATGGACGGCGAGCCGCTTTGCAGCGTGATGCTGCTCGTGGCGCGCTGCTTGGCGAGCGTGAGCTCCGCGGGCGCGAACGCAGGCTGCCGAACCGCTTCGGCCAGCAGCGCCAACGCTGCCGGAAAACGCGCCGCGACGGCGTCCGTCGCCACATCCGTGCGATCGTTGCCGGTGCGCGCGTCGAGCGTCGCGCCGAGCGCGTCGAGCGTGAACCCGATCTCTTTCGCCGACCGCTTCGCGGTACCGCGCGTCAGCAATGACGCGGTCAAGTTGGCGACGCCCGGCATCGCGTCAGGATCGGAAGCGGACCCCGCGGGGACCGTCAGATCCGCCGCGACGAGCGCGCTACCCGGCACGCGAACCGCGATGACACGCAAACCGTTCGGCAACGTCGTCGCCACCGGCGTGGGATACTGCACCGTGCGCGGCGCGCTGGGCGGCGGCGGCGTCGAGACCGCACCAGGCACGGTTTGATTTTCCTGCGCGCTCGCGGCCACGACCGCACCGAGCACGCCCGCACAAACCACCCAGGCTGCAAGAACCACGTTCGTCACGGCGTTCCCGCGCATCACTTCGCTGCTCCCTGCGCGCCCGACGCCGCGGCGGTCTGATAGGCCACGACCGTGCTGTTCGCCGGCATGAAATATTTCCGCGCGACACGCCGCACGTCGGCGGCGGTCACTGCCGCATAAAGCCCCGGCAGCCGGTTCACCGCGCCGGGATCGCCCTGCACCACGGCCGCGCGCACGAGCGCCTGCGCGACGTTGTCGTGCGTCTGCAGCTGTCGCACGAGCGCCGCGATCGTCTGCGTCTTCGCCTTGTCGAGCTCATCGGGCCCAACCGGTTCGTCCCGAAGCCGCGCGATCTGCGCCTCGAGCGCCGCTTGAAGATCGGCGCTCGTGTGCCCGGCGTTCGCGATCGCGTACACGGCGAACAGCCCGGCCTGCTGCCGGCTATCGGCATTGGCAACCGCCATCGACGCAAGCCCGCCGTCGACGATCGCCGTACGCAACCGCGAGCTGGGACCGCGCCCGAGCAGCACCTCGACGACATCGAGCACCACCGTATCCGCAGCCTTCGCCGGCGGGATGTGATACGCGATCAGCGTCGCCGGCAACGGCGCGTTCTTGCTGACGTAGGCGATCTGCTTCGCCTTCTTTTGCTCGGGCTCGACCACCGTCACCCGCGGAATCGCCGCCGCCGGCTTCCGAAGCGCGCCGAAGTACTTGTCGACCCACGCGTTGGCCTGCGCGGGATCGAGATCCCCGACGAGCACGAGCACCGCGTTGTCGGGCCGGTAGAACGTGGTGTGAAACGCGAGCACGTCCGCCAGCGACGCGGCATTGAGCTGATCGGGGTTCCCGATCACGCCGCGCGAGTACGGATGCGTGCTGAACGCCCCGTTCGCAAGCTCGTACAGCATGCCGTACGGGCTCGAGAGGATCGATTGGTCGTACTCCCCGATCACGACCTTGCGTTCCGTCAGGAAGTTCGGCTGATCGACGGTGAGGTTCGCCATGCGATCGGCCTCGGCCCAAAGCAGCCGCTCGAGATGATTCGACGGCACGACCTCATAGTAGTTCGTGATGTCCTCGGCGGTGTACGCGTTGTTGTAGCCGCCCACGTCCTCGGTGAACCGGTCCATCGACTCGGGCTTCACGTTGGCCGTGCCTTTGAACATGAGATGCTCGAACAGGTGCGCGAACCCCGACCGCCCGGCCGGATCGCTCTTGGCCCCGACGTCGTACCCGATGTCGATCGCAACGGTCGGCGTGCGATGATCCTCGGCAACGACGACCCGCAACCCATTAGCAAGCGTACGCTGCGTAAAGGCAATCGGAGCGACGACGATCGGCGCTTGCTGGGCACCCCCCACGGACGGCGCAACGAGCACGGCAAGCATCGCAAGCACGAGGGCACGGCGGAACCTATGCATTCCTCCGTACTGCGGTATCACGAGCCCGCTCCCCTCGCAGGGCCGCCCGCCGAAACGAGCGGCCCGGCTCGTTCGGTTCCCCACCGCGCGGGTACGTACCAAACGATGGAAACGACGGTCGACGAACTGCGCGAGCTCGCAAAGACGGGCGCAACGATCCTGAACGTGGGCAAGCACGCGGGCCACCGCGAGATCCGCGGCGCAGTACGCTACCGCCCCCACGACCTGCTGACTCCAGACCACCTGGCAATCCCGATCGCCGCCGAAAAGCCAGTGATCCTCTACGACGAGCACGGCAACGGCGACCTGACAAACCAAATCGCAGAAAAGCTGAAAGCGAACGGCTTCAAGGACGTCCGCACCCTGCAAGGCGGCTACACAGCCTGGGAAAAAGCGAACGCCGAAACGCAAGAACCGTCCATAGAACAGGTGGTCCCGCCAACAAAACGATCGGAAGTCCAACAACTGGACCGCCGAATCTAAACAGATCGCCGCGCGCGTGCGCGGTGCCACCGCGCCCGGCAACTCCACGACCCCGCACCCCACCCCCACCGATCGAGCGCAGCGACGATCATGCCGTCGCGGGGGCGATGCGCTACTTCGGCGGGGTCTGCGAGCGAGTGAAGC
>DASWRD010000023.1:0-63225 GCA_036403315.1 Candidatus Elarobacter sp. | reverse complement strand
GCGACGGTCAGCACGCCCGCGAGAACGGCGTGAACGCGGTCGTCCTTCCGGATCGCTTCCCAAGTCACGCGGCGTGAGGTTGGACGCAACCGAGCGATCTCCTCAGCACCTCGCCGCGGGCGCAGGGCGGCGGGGCGGCCGCGCGGTACGCCGCTTCGATGCGTTCGTCTCGCCCGCTCGCGCTCGGCGCGATCATGGTTCTCCTCACCGCGCTGCCGGCCCGGGCCGACTTACCGGCGCCGCCGCTCGACCCCGCGATCACCGCGGCTCTGGCGCGAATCTCGGCGGCGCAGCTGCGCGCGACGGACGAGCGGCTCGTGGGATTCGGCACGCGCTCGACGTTCTCGGAGAACGCCGGACCGAACCGCGGCGTGTTCGCCGCGCGCGCATATTTGGTCGCACGGTTCCGCGACGCCGCGCGCGCCAGCGGCGGCCGAATGACGGTCGCGCTCGACTCTTACACGCAGACCGCCGATCCCAAGCGGCGCATCCCGCGCGACGTCGTGATCTCGTCGGTGATCGCGACGCTCAAAGGCGACGATCCCTCAGGCCGCACGTACGTGATGTCGAGCCACTACGACTCGCGCAACTCCAACAACGACGACGGCGTCCACGACGCTCCCGGTGCCGACGACAACGGCTCGGCGACCGCGGCGGTGGTCGAAGCGGCGCGCGTGCTCGCGAGCGTGCCGCTGCACGCGACGGTCGTGTTCGCGTGCTTCGACTCCGAGGAGCAAGGGCTGTTCGGCAGCGCGCACTACGCCAAGTCGCTCAAGGACGCGCACGTTGACGTCGCCGGCAACCTGAACAATGACATCGTCGGCGCGTCGGTCGGCGACGACGGCGTGAAGCGCGACGACGTCGTGCGCATCTTCTCGGAGGCGCTGCCGCCCGGTACCGATCCTGCGCGCATCAACGTGATCGGCGGCGAGAACGACTCGCCGTCGCGCCAGCTCGCGCGCTTCGTAAAAGAGACGGGCGACGCGTACCCCACGGGGCTGCACGGCATGGTCGTCTACCGCGCGGACCGCTTCCTGCGCGGCGGCGACCACGAGTCGTTCAACGCGCAAGGCTTTGCCGCGATCCGGATGACCGAGCCGGCCGAGAACTTCAACCACCAGCACCAGGACGTGCGCATGGAGAACGGCGTGCAGTACGGCGACTTGCTGCAGTACGTGGACTTCGACTATCTCGCCAAGGTGACGCGCTACAACGTCGCGGCGCTCGCATCGCTCGCGCTCGCGCCCGCGGTACCGAAAGTGATCGTCGAAACCAAGGCGCTCACCAACGACACGACGCTGACGTGGCAGCCGGTACCGCGCGCGGCGCGCTACGAGGTGCTGCGGCGCGCGACCACCGACGCGTTCTGGACGAACGCCGAGGACGCCGGGAGCGTGACGACCGTGACGCTGAAGTTCTCGAAGGACAATTGGCTGTTCGGCGTGCGCAGCGTCGACGCGCAAGGCCACCGCTCACCTGCGGGCTACCCGACGCCGATGCGCTGACCCGCCGCGCGGCTTACGCGAGCGCGTCGATCTCGCGCGCGAGCGCCGCATCGCGCTCCGTGATCGCGTTGACGTCGTGAGACCACGTGCGGATCATCACTTCGTTCCACGACAGCGCGATCGCGGGATGGTGGTTTAGGCGATTCGCGACCGCGGCCACGGCGTTGACGAACGCGATCGATCCGTCGAAGCTGCCGCGGTCGAACGCCTTCTCGAGCGCATGCCCGTCGTTTTTCCAACCGGCCGGTATCTCGAGCGCCATCACACGATCCCTTCGGCGCGCAGCTCGCGCAGGCTTTCCGCCACGGCTGCAGCGGTGAGCGCGACGTCGTCGTCGCCGTGCGCGGCCGAGAGGAACATCACCTCGTTGTGCGACGGCGGCAGCAGCACGCCGCGCGCACGCATCGCGTGGTAGAAGGCTGCGTACGCGCGCTGGTCGTCGCGGCGCTGGTCGTCGTACGAGCGCGTCGGTCCGCCGGTGCGGAACTTGAAGTCCACGATCGACTCGAGCTGCACGACCGCGTAGTCCAGCCGCAGCTCGCGCAGCGTCGCACGAATCGCATCCGCCAAGGTGCTCGCGCGCGCGTCCATCGCCGCGTACAGCTGCGGCTCGCCTTCGAGGTGGTCGAGCACGCGCAGCGCGATCGCCGACGCGAACGGCATCCCCGCATGTGTGCCGCCGGTGAAGCACGGGCCGTCGGGCGCGAGCACCGCCATCACGTCTTCGCGACCGCCGAACGCCGCGATCGGAAATCCGCCGCCTAGTACCTTGCCGACCGCCGTGAGATCGGGCGTGACGCCGGTGCGCGCTTGCGCGCCGCCGAGGCCGAGCCGCAGCCACGTGATGACCTCGTCGAAGATCAGCAGCGCGCCGGAGCGGTCCGCGCGTTCGCGCAAGCCTTCGAGAAAGCCGGGGACCGTTTCGACCAGCCCCATATTCCCGCAGATCGGCTCGACGAGGATTGCCGCGAGCCGGTCGCCCATGCGCGCGAGGTGCCGGTCGACGTCGTCGAGATCGTTGTACCGCGCGACGGCGAGATCGCCGACGACCGCGCGCGGGATCCCGGACCGCGCCGCGTCCGGCGTTTCGGCGGACGCGCCCGCGTCCTGCAGCGCAAGGTCGAAGTGGCCGTGATAATTCCCCGCGAATTTCAGGAGCGCGTCGCGGCCGGTGAACGCGCGCGCGACGCGCACCGCGCTCTGCACGGCCTCGCTGCCGGTCGTCGCGAAGCGCAGGCGCTCCATCGACGGCAGGTACGATTGGACGCGCAGCGCGAGCGCGAGCTCGTCCGGGGCCGTCGAACCGTGGACGACGCCGCGCGCGGCGAGCGCGTCGAGCCCGGTGAGAAACGGCGGCGTGTGGCCGAACAGCAGCGGGCCGTACGCCATCACGTAGTCGACATACCGCCGGCCGTCCGCATCGAACGCGTACGGCCCCTCGCCGCGCACGCACACGAACGGCTCGCCGCCGACGCGGCGCCCCGCACGCACGGGCGAGCTGGCACCGCCGGCGAGCGCGTCGTCCAATCGCGTTACGAGCATCCCAGAACCGCGTCGATGGGCGTCACCGCGTCTACGTTCCCGCCCGACGGGCGGGCTCCGTCCGGTGAGGCCTGCGGCAGGAGCCGGGAAGAGATCGCCAAGTTCGCCCCGCGTCGCACCCCGATGCCGCTACCGTTCCTGAACCGCACTGCGGCGACCCGACGAGATCGATCGCGTGCTGACCGCGACGCGTGCGCCTGGGCGGCAGGCGCTGATGTATCGGTCCAATGGTGTTGCAGTGCCCCTGAGCCATGAGAGATGCGGGGTTACCGGAATGGAAGGTGAAGCAGATCTATAATGATTTAGGGGACGCATATCGAAATGGGAACGCGGAGGTCAACGAAACGCTTGTACCACGCCTAGAATATCTTCAAAGATCCTCGAACTGTGTCCGGGACGCAAATGTGAGCAACCACATCGTAAGCGCAGTCATTGCATATTGGGATGCGCATGATGTCCGCTACCTTCCGGGAGCGAGCAGCACCAAGATCCGCTTTTTCGAGCAGAAATACGGCGTCAAGTTGCCGCCTGACATGCGGTGCTTTTATACGACGACGAACGGGACGCACGTGCAGTGGGATACCGGGCAGGACCACGAATCGTATGATTTTTACCCTATCGACGAAATTGCGCCCGATTCAGAGTTTCGCTGGGCCATAACCTTCGCGGACTACCGCGAACTCTCGTGGTGGTTTGCGACCGACCTTTTGGGCGGCGGTAGTTTTGGGTCTGGCGCCGTTTATCTATTAGGTGCTGTCGGACGTACCCCGCTGCTCGTTGCTCATTCGTTTACGGAATTCTTGGGCCTTTATCTCAGCAAGAGCCCTCGCTTGACGCCACGAGGAGCGAAAACCTACCACGAGTCGTTGATCGACAAACTGCGCTAGGCCGAGAGGTTGCGCTCGAACGCACTTTTCTACAGGAACCTAAACGGTTCGGCTACATCCAATCATCGACGAAAGGCACTCGCCCGCAGAATACCCAAGAAGGGGGCATGGCCTCCGTTCGCCTGCAGTCGGTCAGCAAGAAGTTCGGTGATACCGTCGTGGTCGACGACGTCACGCTCGACGTCGCCGACCGCGAGTTTCTGGTGCTGGTCGGCCCGTCGGGCTGCGGCAAATCGACCACGCTGCGCATGATCGCCGGGTTGGAGACGATGAGCGGCGGCGACATCTTCATCGGCGACCGGCGCGTCAACGACCTCGGCCCCAAGGACCGCGACATCGCGATGGTGTTCCAGAACTATGCGCTCTACCCGCACATGAACGTGTACGACAACATGGCGTTCGGCTTGAAGATGCGCAAGCTGCCGCGCGCGGACATCGACCAGCGCGTGAACGAAGCCGCCGAGATCCTTGGGTTGGGGCCGCTCCTCAAGCGCAAGCCGAAGGAGATGTCGGGCGGGCAGCGCCAGCGCGCGGCGCTCGGCCGCGCGATCGTGCGCCACCCTGCCGTATTTTTGATGGACGAGCCGCTCTCGAACCTCGACGCGAAGCTGCGCGTGCAGACGCGCTCCGAGATCGTGAAGCTGCACAAACGCGTCGCCACGACGATGATCTACGTGACCCACGACCAGGTCGAGGCGATGACGATGGGCCACCGGATCGTCGTGATGAAGGACGGGGTCGTGCAGCAGGTCGCGCCGCCGCAAGAAGTCTACGACAAGCCGACCAACCAGTTCGTCGCGGGCTTCATCGGCTCGCCGACGATGAGTTTTCTCCCGTGCTGGATCGTCTCCGACGACGGTGCGCTGTTCGCGCGCGGAACGTCGTTCTCGGTGCGCATACCCGACGAGCGCCGTCCCGCCCTCGCGAGTGCAGACGCCGCGAACGCGACGCTCGGCGTGCGTCCGGAAGACATCTTGCTGCATGCCGACGCGGCGGGTTCGATCGCGGCCGTCGTCGATGTGGTCGAGCCGCTGGGCTCGGAACAAGTCCTGTACTTCACGTGCGACGGCGAACGGCTCACCGCACGCGCCCCCGCCGAAGCATCGGTGGCGAGCGGCGACGCGATCGCGCTCGGGATCAACCCCAAGCGCATGCACCTGTTCGACCGCACGTCGGGCGCGGCGTACTTCTAGGCTACTCTTTCACGGATCCCGAAACGCCCGCCACGTAGTATTCCACGAAGAAGAAATATACCAATACCGCGGGCAGTACGCCGATCAGCGCGCCCGCCATGAGCTGGCCCCACTGGAAACGGTCGCCGCGGATCAGCTCCGTGATCATGCCGACCGAGACCGTCTTGTTGGTCGACGACGACATGTAGACGAGCGCGTAGAGGTACTCGTTCCACGACAGCGTGAACGAGAAGATCGCCGCCGAGATGAGGCCGGGCACCGCGACCGGGAAGATGATGCGCCAGATGATCGCGAAGTTGCTCGCACCGTCCACGCGCGCCGCCTCCTCGAGCTCGCGCGGGATGTTCTTCAAAAAGCCGATCAGCAGCCAAGTGCAGAACGGCACCAGGAACGTCGCGTAGATCGGGACGAGCGCCCACAGCTTGTCGAACCAGTGGAGCTGGATGATGATCGTCGCGAGCGGGATGAACAGGATCGCCGGCGGCACGATGTAGGCCAGGAAGATCGCGGTGCTCACGACCTCCGAGCCCGGGAAGCGCAGCCGGATGATCGCGTACGCGGTGATGTACGAGATGAACACGCTCACCACCGTCGACGCGACCGACACGAAGAGCGTGTTGGCGAACCACTGCAGAAATTGCGTTTCCCGGAGCAGGCCCGTGATGTGCCCGAGGGTGACGTGGAAGATCAGGAACGGATTCGGCGTCCTGAGCAGCTCGTCGTCCGGCTTGAACGTCGTGAGGATCATCCAGTAGAACGGCAGCAGCAGGAAGACGCCGTAGAGCGCGAGCGGGCCGTACAGCCTCAGGCGGCGCCAGAACACGTCAGCGCTCCCGCACCGAGCGCACGACGATCACGGCGAGGACGATCATGAACACGATCGGCGCGATCGCGATCGCGGCGCCTTCGCCGAGCTGGCCGCTGGTGATCGCGCGCTGGTAGGCCAGCGTCGTGAACACCTGCGTCGAATCGGTCGGTCCGCCGCGCGTCATCGTCCAGATGAGCTGAAAATCGGTCAGCGTGAAAATGGACGAGAACGCGACGAGGATCGTGGTGATCGGCGCGAGCAGCGGCCACGTGATGCGCCGGAACGCCTGCCAGCCGGTCGCGCCGTCGATCGCGGCGGCCTCGTACAGGTCTTTCGAGATCCCTTGCAATCCGGCGAGATAGCCGATCGCAAAGTAGGGCAGCCCGCGCCAGATGTTGACCACGATCAGCGAGAACCGCGCGCTCCACGCGTGCCCGAGAAAATCGAGGTTCGTGTCGATCAGGTGCAGCTTGATCAGCAGCCAGCTCAGCGCGCTGAACTGCGGATCCAGCAGCCACAGCCACGCGAGCGCGGAGAGCACCGTGGGCGCGACCCACGGCAGCAGCATCAGTGACCGCGCGGCCCGGTAGCCGCGGAAGCGCTGGTTGAGGATCAGCGCGAGCGCGAGGCCCAGCGTGAGCTTGCCGATCTCCGCGCACACGGTGTAGAGCACGGAGAAGCCCGCCGCGCCGCGGAAGATCGGGTCGTCGAGGATCGTCGCGTAGTTTTTCAGCCCGACGAATTCGCCCGCGTTGCCCAAGCTCGCGCTCGTCATGCTCAGCCAAACGCCGAGCACCAGCGGATATGCGAGCAGTCCCAGCAAGAGGACCGCCGCGGGCGCGATGAGCACGTAGCCCAGCACCCGCGGCGAGTCGAGCCGCGAAAGGATCTGCGCGCGCCCGGTCAACGCTTGTAGATGGTCGTCAACCGCTTTTCGGCCTTCGCGATCGCGTCCTTGACCGATACGTTGTTCACGCAGTGGTCCGCGAACATGTCGACGATCACGAATTCGTCGAGCGCTTGCGCGGCCGCCTTCCCGGGCTTGCCGTTGAAGCCGTCGAACTTCGCGCCCGCCATCGCGTCGCGATACGGCGTGATGTTCGGGTTCGACGTCCAGACCGGGAGATCGGCGTACCCCTTGAG
Source organism: Candidatus Elarobacter sp. (assembly GCA_036403315.1). GTDB lineage: Bacteria > Vulcanimicrobiota > Vulcanimicrobiia > Vulcanimicrobiales > Vulcanimicrobiaceae > Vulcanimicrobium. The sequence goes on along the minus strand of DASWRD010000023.1, from coordinate 56,147 downwards.
GGCGGGCGTCACGTAGCCGACCATCCCCGTCACCCACGGATCGGCCTGCGCCGTGTCGAGCATGAAGCGCAGATACTCCTTCGCCGCGTTCGGGTACTTGCTGTACTTGAAGATGAACGCCGAGGTGAAGTTGTTGAAGATCGTGTGCTGTTTGCTCGGACCGATCGGCGGCACCACGTTCGCGGTATCGGCGTACAGCTCCGGGTGCTCTTTGTTGTCTTTCGCCGACGCCCAAATGCTGATGCCGTTCATCGTGAGACCGAGCTGTCCGGCCGCGAACGCCTGATTGTTGTTGGGGTCGAGCCAGCCTGCGACGCCGGCGATCATCGTTTCGTGGAGCTGCTTCGCGTACTCGAGCGCGTGCGCGGTCTCCGCGGAGTTGATCGCGATCGAGTTGTCCGGGTTGGCCTGCTTTCCGCCGAAGCCCCACAGCAGCCAGTGCGTCCAGCCGTTCGCGTCGCCGACGGCGTGGCCGAGCGAGAAGCCGCAGGGATGACCGTTCTTCTTCAGCCCGCGCGCGAGCTTGAGCACGCCGTCGAAGTCTTTGGGAAACTCCGCGAACCCGGCTTCCTTGGCCCAGCTCTTGCGGTACACGAGCGCGTTGCCCGTGACGCCGATCGGCTGCGACACCCAGCGCTTCACCTCGGGATCGTAACAGTACGTGCGCGCCGTGTCGAAATAGCCGCCATGCGCTTTGCCGATGTGCTCGGCGAGATCGGTCATGTCGACCAATTTGTCGGGGTATACGAACGGATCGTCGTTCCAGCCCATGATGATGTCGGGGCCGGAGCCGACCTGTGCCGCGAGCGCGGCTTTCGGCGTGACGTCGGGCCAGCTCAGCGCGTCGATCTTCACTTTGACGCCGGTGGCTTTCTCGAACTTGGCCGTGTTCTCGGCCCAGATCTCGTCGTCGCGCTTGACGAAGCCTTTCCAGCGCAGCAGGTTCAGTTCCGCGCCCTTCTCCGGCTTGAAGGGCGACGCGTCGGCGGCCGAGGCGATCGCGGGAAACGCCCCCGCCAGCGCAGCCGCTCCGATGCCGGCAGCGGTTGAGTGCAAGAACTCGCGGCGATCAGGATGCTTCATGACGTCCTCTCAAAGGGCGACGGGGAATACGACTCTTCCTCATTCGGACCGCGGCGAAGCCGCGGGAGGGTTTGAGTGCTCGTTCAGAGCGCTCAAACCTTCTGCGTCACACACGAACCGCGCTGCCGAGATAGGCGCGCCGCATCTCCTCGCTGGCGAGCAGCGTGGCTGCCGCACCGCTGAGCGCCACGCGGCCGGTTTCGAGCACGTAGGCGCGGCTGGCGATCTGTAGCGCGAGGTGCGCGTTCTGCTCGACGAGCAGCACGGTGGTGCCCGCCCGCGCGATGCGCACGATCGTCTCCATCACGTCGGTGACGATGAGCGGCGCGAGCCCCAGCGACGGCTCGTCGAGCAGCAGCAGCCGCGGTTTCGCCATCAGCCCGCGCGCGATCGCGAGCATCTGCTGCTCGCCGCCCGACAGCGTCCAGCCGAGCTTCGCGGAAAGGCCGCGCAATTTCGGAAACACACCCAACGCCTCGTCGACGTCGCTGTCCAATTCGGCGCGGCTCACGCGGCGCGCGGTCGCGCCGAGCCGCAAGTTGTCGATGACGGTAAGGCCCGGAAAGATGCGGCGTCCTTCGGGGACGTGCGCGATGCCGAGCGCGACCACGTCTTCGGGCTGCAGTCCCTCCAGCGGCTTGCCCGCGAACGTGATCGTGCCCGACGCCGGCGCGATCACGTGCGAGATCGCTTTGAGCGTCGTGCTCTTGCCGGCACCGTTCGCGCCGAGCAGTGACACGATCTCGCCTTCCGCGACGACGAGCGAGATGCCGTGCAGCGCCTCGACCGCGCCGTACCGCGCGACGAGGTCCTTGATCTCAAGCAGCATCGAGCGTTCCGCCGAGGTACGCGGTGATCACGTCACGGTTGCGCGCGACCTCGTCGGGCGGTCCTTCGGCGATGTGCTGGCCGAAGTTGAGCACGGTGATGCGGTCACTCACCGACATCACGAGGTTCATGTCGTGCTCGATCAGCAGCAGCGTGGTACCCTGCTCGCGGATGCGGCGCAGCAGCGCGACGAGCGTGTCCGTTTCGGCGGGGTTCATGCCCGCGGCGGGCTCGTCGAGCAGCAGCAGGCGCGGTTCGCCCGCGAGCGCGCGCGCGATCTCGACGCGCCGCTGGTCGCCGTACGGCAGGCTTCGGGCCGACACCGTCGCGGTGCCGTCCAAACCGACGAACCGCAGCAGCTCCAGCGCGCGCTCGCGCGTGGCACGCTCCTCGCGCGCGGTCGCGCCGCCGGGCCACAGCGCGCCAACGAAGCCGACGCGCGTGCGCACGTGGCGGCCGATCATCACGTTCTCGACGACGCTCAAGTCGCCGAAGAGCCGGATGTTCTGGAACGTGCGCGCGATGCCGAGCTTCGCGATCGCGTGCGACGGGCGGCCGATCAGCTCGGCACCGTCGAAGCGAATCGAGCCGCCGTCGGCGCGGTACAGCGCCGAGATCACGTTGAGCGTCGTCGTCTTGCCCGACCCGTTCGGGCCGATCAGCGCGTGGATGTCGCCGGCGCGAACGGTCATGTTGAGCGCGTTCACGGCCGTGACGCCGCCGAAGCGTTTCACCAGCCCGCGAATCTCGAGCAGCCCGCTCTCGGCGGCGGCGATGACGTCGGGCGCCGCAGCGTCCGGCGCAGCGGCGTCCGGCGCGCTCACGCGGCCTCCGGCGGCCGGCGCACGAAGCGGGCGCGGAGCGCTTCGAGCAAGCCGACGAGCCCGCGCGGCATGAACACGATCATCGCGATCACCGCAGCGCCGTACACCATGATGTACGACGTCTTGAGCGGGCGCAGCACTTCGGGCAAGAACCACAGCAGGACGGCGCCGAGGATCGCACCGCTGATCGAGGCGGACCCGCCGACGATGAGCATCACGAGAAACACCACGGACTGGTCGAACGAGTACGAGTCCGGGCTGATGAACTTCGTCATGTGCGCGAGCAGGCTCCCCGCCAGCCCGGCGTACGTCCCGGCGAGCACGAACGCGACGATCTTGTAGCGCGTCGCGTCGATCCCGGTCGCGCGCGCCGCGATCTCGTTCTCGCGGATCGCTTCGAGCGCGCGGCCGACGCGCGTGGTCTTGATCCGCCACGCGACGTACGCGCACACGAGCACCGCGACCAGCACGATGTAATAGTAGCGGCCGTAGCTGTCGAACACGAACGAGCCGATGTGCGGGGGCGGGATGTTGCCCATCCCGTCGCTGCCGTTGGTGACCTTCTTCCAGTTGATCAGCACGAGCTGCGTGATGATGCCGAAGCCGATCGTCGCGAGCGCGAGGTAGTGGCCGGACAGCCGCAAGCACGGGTAGCCGACGATCAGCGCGACGAGCGCGCTCAGCAGCATCGCGGCGGGCATCGCGCCCCACACGGGCCAGCCGAGGTTGACCGTGAGAAATCCCGACGTGTACGCACCGATGCCCAGAAACGCCGCTTGCGCGAGCGAGAGCTGGCCCGCGAGCCCGAGCAGGATGCCCAGGCCCATCACGACGATCGCGTAGATGCCGGCCGTGTCGAGCAGCGTGAGCAAATAGTCGGAGTGCACGAACGCCGGGATGAACGCGAGCACCACGATGAGCACGAGAAGCGGCGCACCCTTCGACAGGCTCAGGGTGACACTGGGCGAGGTGACGTCCTTGGCCATCAGGCTTTTTCCGCGACGCGTTCGCCGAAGAGGCCTTGGGGACGGATCAGCAGGACGCTGATCAGGATGATGAACGCGATCGCGTCGACGTAGGACGACGAGACGTAGAACCCGCCGAACGTCTCGATCACGCCGATGGTGAGGCCGCCGATGATCGCGCCGGGGATGCTCCCGAACCCGCCGACGATGCTGGCCGCAAACGCTTTGAGCGCGATCAGCGCGCCCATCTCTTTGGTGACCGTGAACAGCGGGGCGACGAGCATCCCGGAGATTGCGCCCAGCACGGCGCTGTAGATGAACGTGATCGCCACGATCCGCCCGACGCGCACGCCGATCAGCCGCGCGGTCGCGCGGTCCTGCGCCGTGGCGCGCATCTGCTTGCCGAGCGTCGTGCGCTCGAACAGGTAGAACTGGAACGCGATGAGCACCGCCGTGACGGCGATGATGAGAAGATCCTGCGGCCGGATGCGGAGCGCTCCGAGCGAGATCGTGTCGACCGCGAACAGGCTCGGCATCACGATCGGCTGGCTGCCCCACACCTGCTGCACGCCGTTGCGCAGAAAGATGGAGACGCCGATCGTCGAGATGACGACCGGCATCCAGCCGCGATCGCGCAGCGGGTGGTAGGCGATGCGGTTGAACACCAGCGCGAAACCGACCATGAAGATCAGGACGATCGCGTAGACGGCGAGCACGGGCACCTGCCAGTGGACGATCGTGCCGAAGACCGCGATCGCCGGCACCAAGAACGTCACGGCGACGAACGACGGCAGCATGACGAACTCGCCCTGTGCGAAGTTCACGACGCCGACGGCGTTGTAGATCAGGACGAAGCCGAGCGCGACGAGCGCATAGATCGACCCGACCGCCAGCCCGCTGATGAGCAGCTGCATGTTGGCGACCGGGTCGAAATGCATCAGCCGGAGACCTTTTTGACGAGGTGCAGCTTGCCGTCCTGATTCTGCCCGATCGACACCGAGTGGATCATGTTGCCCTCGGCGTCCGCGCTGAACGTGCCCAGCACGCCGTCCCACTTCTTGATCGCCTTCAGCGAGGCGATCGTCTGTTTCGGATCGGTCCCCTTCTGCTTCTTGTAGACGTCGGCCAGCATGTACACCGAGTCGTAGACCCAGCCCGAGCCGGTCCCGACGTCGGGCAAGTGGTGGTACTTCTTGTAGAACGACGTCAGAAAATGCGTCGCGACGTTCGAGTTGAAGCCGACGATGAAGTCCAGCGCGCAGTACGTGCCGTACGCGTCCTTGCCGGCGACTTCGATCGCCGTCTGGTTGCCGAGCGAGGGCGAGCCGACGATAGGCACGTTCAATCCCAGCGAGTGAATCTGCTTCAGGATCACCGCGGTGTCGCTCGGATTCTGGATGTACATCAGAAGCACGTCCGGAGCGGCCTGCTTGATCTTGAGGATCTCGGCGGTGAAGTCTTTCGCGTCTTTCGGGTACTGCTCGTTGGCGACGGGCTTCATCCCCATCTTCTCGAGGTTCATCACGATCTGGTCCGCGCCGCCGGTGCCGAACGCGTCGCTCGCGTGGAGGATCGCGATCTTCTTGCCCTTCTTGTCCTTCACGGCGAAGTTCGTCATGCCGGCCGCGGTGATGCCGTCGGAGCCGCGCAGCCGGAACATGCCGGGCACACCGAGCGTGGTGTTCTTGACGGCGGTGCCGCCGGTCATCCACGGAATCTCGCGCGATTTCATCACCGGCGCCATCGCCTGCACCTGGGTCGAGAGAACCGGGCAGATGATGGCCACCACGTTTTCGCCGAGCAGCTTGTTGAGCGCGGAGACGGCCGACTGATTGTCGTTCGTCGCGTCCTCTTCGACGATCTCGAACGGGCGGCCGCCGTAGACTTTGTCCTTGCGCGCGTTGATCTCTTCGACCGCGAGCGCGGCGCCGTCGTGTTCCTGCTGGCCGAGCAGCGCGTTCGAGCCGGTCAGGCACGGAATCGTACCGAGCCTGATCGGCTCCGGAGCCGCACCGACGATGGCGGGGAAGCCGATCGCGGCGCCCGCGGCCGCCGCACCGGTCGCTGTAAGAAAGTTCTTCCGGTCGAGTTTCACGTCGAAGCTCCTTTGAGTGCGGTCCGCCGCTAGAACGACGGGCCGATGCGGTTGATCGCGAAGTCGCGGAAGCCGAGTACTTCCGCAGCGGGCTCGCGCCCGTTCGCCGCGTCGACGATCCACCCGAAGATTTCGTCGCCGACTTGTTCCAGCGTGCGCGTTCCGTCGACGATCGCGCCCGCGTTCACGTCCATGTTCTCGCGCATGCGCTCGAACATCGTCGTGTTGGTTGCCACCTTGATCACCGGCGCGATCGGGCACCCCGTCGGCGTGCCGCGCCCCGTCGTGAACACCACCACCTGCGCGCCGCCGGCGACCATCCCGGTGAGCTGCTCGATGTCCTGGCCGGGCGTGTCCATCACCACCAAGCCGGTCGACGTCGGCCGGTCGGCGTACTCGAGCACCTCGCGCAGCTCCGTCGAGCCGCCTTTGTACGCGGCGCCCAGCGATTTCTCTTCGATCGTCGTCAGGCCGCCGGCCATGTTGCCCTGCGTGGGGTTGCCGAAGCGAATGTCGACGTGCATCGCGCGCGCCCGCGCCTCGACGCGGTCGATGAGCTCGTACAATTTCTTCGCGACCGGTTCGGTCGCGCGCGCGGCGAGCAGGTGCTCCGCACCGACGAGCTCGGGCAGCTCCGCGAGGATCACGGTGCCGCCTTCGCCGACGACGCGATCGCTCGCATACCCGAGCGCCGGGTTCGCGGTGATGCCGGAGAAGCCGTCGCTGCCGCCGCACTCGGTGCCGACGATGAGCGCGCTCACCGGGCACTCGACGCGTTCGGCCGAGGCCGTCTCGCGCAGCAGCTCCTTCGCGATCGCGACGCCCTTCGCGATCGTCTCGGTGGTGTTGCCGCACTCTTGAATGCCGATCACCTCGACGCGCTGCCCGCGCGCGGCGATCTCCTGCGCGAGCGCCTTCGATTCGTTCGTCTCGCAGCCGAGCCCGACCACGAGCACGGCACCGACGTTCGGGTTCGCGGCGAAACCGGCCATCGTGCGCTTCGTCTGCTCGAAATCCGCACCGACCTGCGCGCAACCGGTGGGATGCCCCACGGTAACGACATCAGGCACCTTGCGCCCGATCAAATCGACGACATGGTTCGCGCACATGACGGAAGGCAGCACGAGCACGTGGTTGCGCACGCCGACCCCGCCGTTAGCCCGCTTGTAGCCCATAAAGGTCGCGGTGTTCACGTTACTGTCACCCTGAGCTTGTCGAAGGGTGCGCCACCCTGCGTGACATCCGCGAGGTCGCCGCGGCCGCGCGTGCCTTCGACGTTGTGCACGTGCACGTGCTCGCCCGTCGCGATCGCTGCGGACGCTTTCCCGATCACTTGGCCGTATTTCCGAATCAGCGCGCCGAGCACGATCGGATGCGTCGCGAACTTGTGCCCGCTGGGGATCTCGGAGCGCAGCGCGATCGATTCCGGCCCAAAGCGGACGGCCTCGCCGAGAGCAAGCGCTCGCAGCGCGACGGCGACGTCGTCCTCGTCTTTCAAGCGCAGCGCGGCGCCATCGTCCGAAAGCGGCATGTGCGCGCTAGGAATCGTCAGGTCATCGGACAACTCCTGCCGCGGTATGGACGTCATCGCCGCGCCGCGGCGACTCCACGCGCACCTCGTCGATGCGCTGATCCCGATGATCGTGCGCGGCGAGCTCGCTCCGGGCAGCCTTTTGCCGGCCGAGCCCGAGATGAGCGCGCGCTTCGGCGTGTCGCGGTCGGTCGTGCGCGAAGCGCTGCGGGTGCTCGGCGCCAAGGGCCTCATCGACGTCCGGCACGGTTCGGGCACCCGGGTCACGACGTCGGACCACTGGGACCCGCTCGATCCCGCCGTCCTCGCCGCGTTGCGCGCGAGCGGTCCGAGCGCGGTCGTGCTGCGCGACCTCCTCGAAGCGCGCACCATCGTCGAGTGCGAAGTCGCCGCGCTGGCGGCGGAGCGCGGGGACGCCGCCGACCACGCCGCGCTGAACGATGCGCTCCGAATCATGCGCGCGTCGCTGGACGATCCGCCGCACTACGTCGCGGGCGATTCGGCGTTTCACCTCGCCCTGCTGCGCGCGGCGCGCAACCGCGTGCTCGAGCGCATGACACAGCCGATGCACGAGCTGCTCTCGTACGCGCAAGCGCTCACCGACGCCATCCCCGGCGTGCTCTCGCGGGCGCTCGCCGAGCACGAGGCGATCGCCGCTGCGGTTTTCCGGCGCGACGCCGGGGGCGCGCGGGCGGCGATGCGCGCACATCTCGCGAACACCCAGCGCGACGTCATCTCGATCACGGAGGCTCCATGACCGCCATCGACGCGCGGCTCGTCCGCGACACGCTCGACACGCCCGCCATCGCCGATGTCGCCGCGGCTGCACGCGCCGCGCTCGCACCGGTGCTGGCGCGCGCGGGTTTGCGCGCGGGCGCGCGCGTCGCCGTCACGGCGGGCAGCCGCGGAGTGGCCCGCATCGACTCGATCTTGCGCGGCGCATGCGAAGCCGTGCGCGACGCGGGCGCGACACCGTTTCTCGTCGCGGCGATGGGCTCGCACGGCGGCGGTACCGGCGACGGACAGCGCGCGATGCTGGCGCACCTCGGCGTGAGCGAACGCAGCGTCGGCGCCCCCATCGAGAGCGAGATGGACGTCGCCGAGATCGGCACGACCGCGGCGCACGGCATCGCGGTGGCCTGCGATGCGCGCGCCGCTCGCGCCGACGCGATCGTCGTCGTCGGGCGCGTGAAACCGCACACCGACTTCACCGGCACGATCGAGAGCGGCTTGCTCAAGATGACGGCGATCGGGTTGGGCAAGGCGGTCGGCGCGGCGCGCTATCACGCCGCGTTCGCGCGCTTCGGCTACGAACCGATCATCCGCGAAGTAGCGTCGTTCCTGATGCAGCGGGTACCCATCGTGGCGGGGCTCGCGATCGTCGAAGACAATCGCGGCGGCACGAACACGGTCGAAGCGTTCGCTCCGGACGCGATCGCCGCCGGCGAGGAGCGCCTGCTGCTCCGTGCGCGCGAGCTGATGCCGAAGCTGCCGTTCGCGGCGCTGGATCTCGTGATCGTCGACCGCATGGGCAAGAACTTCTCGGGCACCGGGATGGACACCAACGTCACCGGGCGCGCGGTGAACGGGCGCACGCAGAAAGTGCCGGAGCCCGTGATCAAGCAGCTGTACGTGCGCGAGCTGACATCGGAGTCCAACGGCAACGCCACGGGCATCGGGCTGGCCGACTTCTGCACGCGGCGGCTCGCGGATGCGATCGACTGGGGCGCGACGTATCTCAACGCGCTGACCGCGGCGCACCCGGCGACCGTGCGGCTTCCGGTGGTGTGCGACAACGACCGCGACGCGATCCGTCACGCGCTCAACGCCGCCGGCGTCGAGGATCCGGCGCACGCGCGCGTCGCACGCGTGAGCGACACGCTGCACATCGAGACGTTCGCCGCATCCGAAGCGGCGCTGGCCGCGATATACGACGACGGGCGCTACGCGATCGGGGCGGCGACCGACGCGCTCACGCTCGCCGGCGACGACCTCGCGCCGTTCCACGGCGCGGCCACGCTCGCCTGATGCGCGTCCTCGTCACCGGCGGGCTCGGCTTCATCGGCGCGTGGACGGCGCGCGTGCTGCTCGACGGCGGCCACGACGTGCGCACGTTCGACGTGCACGGCGAGCGCGCGCTGTTCGACGCGATCGCGGGCGAGCGCGGCGCGCGCGTGGAGCACTGCACGGGCGACATCACCGATCCGGCCGCGGTCGACGCCGCGGTCGACGGGTGCGAGGCGATCGTGCACCTCGCGGCGGTGCTGATCCCGACCGCGCGCAAAGACCCGCTGCTCGGCGCGCGCATCAACGTGATGGGCACGCTGCACGTGTTCGAAGCGGCGAAGCGATTCGGCGTGCGCGGGGTCGCGTTCGCGTCGAGCGCGGCGGTGTTCGGGCAGGACGACGGCATCCATCCCGAACCGCGCACGCACTACGGCGCGTACAAGCTGTGCAACGAAGGCTGCGCGCGCGCCTACTGGGACGACGCCGGCATTCGCAGCGTCGGCTTGCGGCCGTCCACGGTGTACGGCCCAGGCCGCGAGATCGGCGTCACCGCCGACCCGACGCTGGCGATGCGCGCCGCGGCGGAAGGCCGTTCGTACACGATCCGCTTCACCGGCGCGACCGGGATGGACTACGTCGAGGACGTCGCGACGATCTTCGCGCGCGCCGCGACGCAGACGCCGGACGGCGCGCACGTGTTCAGCCTGCAAGGCCAGCTCGCGCGCATCGACGAGGTGCTCGCCGCGATCCGCGCCGAGGTGCCCGAGGCGGACGTGCGAGCGGAAGGCCCGGAGCTCATGTTCGCCGCGGAGCTCGACGAAGCGCCGCTGCACGCGCTGTTTCCCAACTTCGAACGCACCGCGCTCGCGAGCGGAACGAAAGCGACGATCGCGTTCTACCGCCCGCCGTCATCAGGATAGACGATCATGTGGAAGTTCTTCAGCCGCTTCGGCAAGCACGACCCCTCACCGCCGCCGCCCACCGACGACAAAGACGGTGCGCTCGAGTCGGTCCTTCAGGCGCTCGACGAAGGCGAATCGGAGCGCATGCTGCCGACGCTGATCTGCCGCGAATGCGGCCTGCAATACGCGAACACGGGGACGTATCTGCAAGGCGCCCGCTGCCCGGCGTGCCACCCGCAGGGCTGAGCTAGTACGTCGAGCGCCCGCCGGAGATGTCGAACGCAGCTCCGGTCGAGAACGAGCACTCTTCGGTGCACAGCCACGCGACGAGCGCCGCGATCTCCTCGACGGTTCCGAAGCGGTTCATCGGGATCTTCGACAGCATGTACGCGATGTGCTCGGCCGTCATCTGCGCGAACATCGGCGACTCCACCGCGGCGGGGGTTACGCAGTTCACTCGAATGCCGGTCGTCGCGAGCTCTTTGCCGAGCGATTTCGTCAGCGCGATCACACCGGCTTTCGACGCGCTGTAGGCCGCCGCGTTCGGATTGCCTTCTTTGCCGGCGACCGACGCGATGTTCACGATACGTCCGTAGTTCGCGGCGCGCATCGGTTCGACGACGGCACGGACGCAGTGGAACGTGCCGGTGAGGTTCACGTCGAGCACGTCGCGCCAGCCGTCCAGCGGATATTCCCACGTCACGGCGTTCGGCCCGGTGATGCCGGCGCTGTTCACCAAGATGTCGATGCGCCCAAGCGCTTCGAGCGTCGCATCGCGCGCGCGTTGCACGCCGGCGTAGTCGCGCACGTCGACCACCGCCGTATGCGTGTCGTCGTGCGGTGGCGCACCCTTCACGTCAGCTTGTCGAAGCGTCAGCGTGGCATGAACTAGCGTATCCGCACGAGCATCCCACAGGCTCACGCGCGCGCCTGACGCGGCGAGCCGGCGTGCGATCGCAAGACCGATCCCCGACGCGCCGCCGGTGACGATTGCGACACGTCCGCCTACATCGAGCCGATTCATACGGCACATCGATTCGTGCGACGGGAGAAACTGGCCTCGTCGCGAACGCGCCGATGGAACGTATGCCGCACGCGAACACCCGTCAACTCATCTTCATCGTCGGAATGCATCGCAGCGGCACGTCGGCCTTAGCACGCGTCATGTCCCTGTGCGGCGGCGTCCTGCCCAAGCAGCTCGAAAGCCCGAACACCGGCAACCCAACTGGGTATTGGGAGCCGCTGGAAGCGACGGACATCAACGACCGCTTTTTGCATGCTCGTTCGTCCTCGTGGAGCGATCCGGGGCTCGCCTATCGCACCGCTCCGCGCGATCACGCGGAGTTTGCGCGGTACGTTGCGTTGATCCGCGGCTACTTGATGCTCATCGGCGAGTTCTTTCAGTACGGCGCTGCAGCCGACGGCCCCCTCGTGCTGAAGGAGCCGCGCATCACAGCGCTGATGCCGTACTGGATCGCCGCTGCGACGGAGGCCGGTTTTTCGCCTAAGGCGATCCACATCTTCCGCAACCCGGCGGACGTCGCGTCATCGCTCGCCGCACGGGACGGCATGGCGTTCGACCGCGGTTGCTCGCTGTGGCAGAAGTACAACTTGTTGGGCGAGCACGACAGCCGCGGAATACCGCGTGCGTTCGTCGCGTACGAAGCGCTCATGGACGACTGGGAGAGCTCGATCGCGCGGTGCGCGCACGAGATCGGCATGGAGCTCGTCGTCGATGCGGGCACGCGCGGCGCAGTCGCAAACTTCCTGTCGCCGGAGCTGCAGCACCACCGGTACGGCGCGATCGACCGCCGGCTCGAAAGCCCGTCGCAGCGCAACGCGGTGCGCCTCACGTACGATGCGCTGCAGCAAGCCGCAGACGGCGACCCGGATTTCGCGACGTTCAACTCCCTGCTCGTCGAGTACTCCGAGCGGTGGGCGATCGCGCCGGACCGGCACGAGCGCGACGTTCGCCTGGAGCCCGAGCACGACGTCGCCTCAGCGTAGGCCAGCGCGCCCGTGATACCGTCGCCCGAGCACCGTTTCGCGATGTTCCTGGCGAGGTTCACGCCGGAGATCGTTGCGCAGGCCGAGGCCGTCCTTGCGAAGATGCGCGCGCGGTTGCCGGGGGCGGTCGAGATGGTCTACGACAACTACAACGGCCTCGTGGTCGGCTTCGGCGCTGAGGATCGCCCGCACGATGCGGTCTTCTCCATCATCGTACTGCCGGATCATGTAACGCTGTGCTTCATCTGGGGCGCGGACCTGTTCGATCCCGACAAGCTGCTGCGCGGAAACGGCCAGCAAGTGCGCCACATCCGGCTCGCCGGTCCCGAGACGCTCGACGCGGCGCCCGTTCGCGCGCTGATGGCCGAAGCCGTCGCGCGCTCCGCGAAAGCGTTCGACGATACGCAACCAAACCGGATGGTGATTCGCGCCGTCAACGCCAAGCAGCGGCCGCGCCGCCCCGCACCCGTGACGAAGAAAGGCCGCTGAATGAAGCTGCGCAGCACCGAATGGTTCGGAAAACGGGACCGCGACGGCTTCCTGCATCGCAGCTGGATGCGCGCTGAGGGTTTCGCGCCCGACGTGTTCGACGGGCGGCCCGTCATCGGCATCTGCAACTCGTGGTCCGAGCTCACGTCGTGCAACGTGCACCTGCGGCGCGTCGCGGAGTCGGTGAAGCGCGGCGTGTGGGAGGCCGGCGGGTGGCCGCTCGAGTTTCCGACCATCTCGCTGGGCGAGACGTACATGCGCCCGACGACGATGCTGTTCCGCAACCTGATGAGCATGGACGTCGAGGAGTCGATCCGCGCGAACCCGATCGACGGCGTCGTGCTGCTGAGCGGCTGCGACAAGACGACGCCTGCGCAGCTGATGGGCGCGGCGAGCGTCGATCTGCCCGCGATCATGGTGACCGGCGGGCCGATGCTGAACGGGAAATATCGCGGCCAGGACATCGGTTCGGGCACGATGGTATGGCAGTTCTCGGAAGAAGTGCGCGGCGGCAAGAAGACGTGGGACGACTTCTTCGACGCCGAAGCCGGCCAGTCGCGCAGCAACGGCCACTGCATGACGATGGGCACGGCGTCGACGATGGCGAGCATGGCTGAGGCGCTCGGCATCGCGCCGACCGGGAACGCCGCGATACCGGCGGTCGACTCACGCCGGTATTCGCTCGCGCAGCTAAGCGGGCGGAGGATCGTGGAGATGGTGCGCGAGGATCTGCGCATGTCGAAGATCCTCACGCGCGCGGCGTTCGAGAACGCGATCCGCGTGAACGCTGCGATCGGCGGCTCGACCAACGCGGTGGTGCATCTGCTCGCGATCGCGGGCCGTGCGGGCGTGCCGCTGGAGCTCGACGATTTCGACAAGCTCGCGCACGATTTGCCGCTGCTGGTAGACCTGCAGCCGTCGGGGCGTTTCTTGATGGAGGACTTTTATTACGCGGGCGGCGTGCCGGCGGTGGTGCGAGAGCTGGGTGACTTGATCCATCGTGATGCGCTGACGGTGAGCGGCAAGACCATCGGCGAGGAAACCGCGGAGGCGCCGTGCTGGAACCGCGAGGTGATCCGAACGCTCGCCGAGCCGGTCAAAGAGCGCGCGGGGATCGCGGTGCTGCGCGGAAATCTCGCACCGAACGGTGCGGTGATCAAACCGTCCGCGGCAACGGCGTCGCTGCTGACGCACCGCGGTCGCGCCGTGGTGTTCGAGACGATCGAAGACTTCAAAGCGCGCATCGACGACCCGGATCTCGACGTGGACGAAACGTGCGTATTGGTCCTGAAAGGCGCGGGCCCGCGCGGCTACCCGGGCATGCCGGAAACCGGCAACCTGCCGCTGCCGCCGAAGATCCTCGCGAAAGGCATCACCGACATGGTGCGCATCTCGGACGCCCGCATGAGCGGCACGGCATACGGCACGGTCGTGCTGCACACGTCACCGGAATCCGCGGTCGGCGGCCCGCTAGCGCTCGTGCAGAACGGCGATCTGATCGAACTGGACGTGCCGAGCCGCCGCCTGGAATTGCTGGTCGACGCGCCGGAGTTGGCTCGCCGCCGTGCAGCCTGGCGCCCGCAGCCGTCGGCATTCGAACGCGGCTACGCGAAGCTGTATACCGAGCACGTCTTAGGCGCGGAGCGCGGCGCCGACTTCGATTTCCTGGTCGGCAACAGCGGGTCGAACGTGGCCCGCGAGATGCACTAGGCTGCTACACGCTTTTCGGCGTGTAGCCCTCGCGTACGCCGATCTTCTGTGATGCCATCGCCGTTTTTGCGGCGCGGGCCCACGGAGAGTCGCACGTGCCGTCGGATTCAGGAGCCGGCACTTCGGACTGCACGTCGAACAGGAACTGCGTTCGGGCGAACGTCTTCGCGTTGACGACCGCGCCCGCGTAGACGTCTTGCGCGAGCTGGTGGTCGCAGCCGTGCCAGACCGACTTCGTCCGTTTGTAGCCGTCGAAGGCGGTGATCGTCGAACGCCGCCGCGAGCTTCTCCGGATCGGTGGAGTGCGCGGCGAGGATGCGGTCGGTCAGCGCCATGATGCCGCCGTAGCCGTAGAAGTGGCGCGCGGACACGGGCGCGTTCGTCACCTTGTGGATGCGCGATGCGAGCTTGCGCGACGAGTCCGACGCGTACGGCGTCCACAGCACCGAGAACGTCGCGCCGGCGATCGCGTCGAGCGGGACCACCTTGTAGTAGAAGTCCTCGAGGTTGATGCCGGCGAGGTGCATCTGCTTCTGCATCCCGAACGCCACGAATTGCTTGATCGAGTTCGCCGCGTCTTGGCCGCTGTTCGCGAGGACCAGCACGTCGGCACCGCTGTTGCGGATCTTCGTGAGCGACGGCGAGAACTCGCTCGTGCCCAGCGGCAGCACGTCGTGACCGGCCTCGGTGCCGCCCGCGCGCTTCAGCGTCTCCGAGAGCTGGTTGTAGGAGTCGCGTCCCATGCCGTAGTCCGACTGCAGGAAGTACCACTTCTTCCCCAGCGCCAGCAGTCGGTTCGCCAGCGCGCGCATCACCATGCGCGCGTTGCAGCCGTAGCGGTACGTGAGCCGCGTCGCCTTCTCGCCGGTGAGCGTCGAGTCGAACGGGCCCAGCGCGAGGTTGAAGATGCCGAGGTCTTCCACGAGCGGCGCGATCGCAAGGCCGATGCCGGACGACGTGCCGCCGAACAGCACGTCGACCTTCTCCTCGGTGACCAGGCGGCGCGTCTCCGTGGTGCCGGTCGCCGGTTTCGACGCATCGTCGCCGAACACGAACTCGAACCGCACCCGGCTGTTCTTGTTGACGTCGTCGAGCGCGAGCTGCGCGCCGGTCTTGTGCAATGCGGCGATGTCGGCAAAGACGCCGCTGAACGAGTCGAGGTAGCCGATCCGCACCACCGGCTTGCCCGCGCCGCGCGCCGCCGACGGCAGCGCGGCGACCCCCGCGGCTGCCAAACCGGAACGCAGAACGTCCGCGCGAGACGGTTTCGAGCTGTGCAACATGGCAGGCGCTTCTCGGCTGAATCGGACGGCCCTTTCGGGTCAAGGGTCACCGTGCCGACCCAAGAAATGCCCGGTATGGCGAGCACGACCACTTCGAGCACCTATCGCGCCGACCACGTCGGCAGCTTTCTGCGGTCCAAAGAGCTGCTCGACGCGCGCCACGAGGGCGCAGGTTCCGAACGGCTGCGCGAGATCGAGGACCGCGAGATCCTTCGCATCCTCGCCAAACAGCAAGAGCTGGGCTTCGAGATCTTCACGGACGGCGAGTTCCGGCGCGGCGGGTTCATGACCGACCTCACGGATGCGGTCGAAGGATTCGATTCCGAAGCGGGCGTCGCGCGCACGTGGAACGCCGCGACCACCGCGACGGGCGTCGCACCGAGCGCCGTGCGCGGTATCGTGACCGAAAAGCTGCGCCGGATGCGCCGCTTGACGGAGCACGAAACGACGTTCCTCAAGCAGCACGCGCCCGGCCCGATCAAGATGACGCTGCCGAGCGCGACGCAATTCCCGGCGATCGCGTACAAGAAAGGCATCAGCGAGCGCGCATATCCGACACACTCGGCGTTCTTGGCGGACGTGGTCGACATCGTGAAAGCGGAGACGCGCGCGCTCGCCGAGGAAGGCGTCGCGTACATCCAGATCGACGCGCCGCGCTACAGCTACTACCTCGATCCGAAGTGGCGTGAGTTTTTGCGCGCGGAGTTCGGCGAGCCCGAGGCGCTGCTCGACGAAGCGATCGCGGCGGACAACGCGTGCTTCCACGCCGCACGCAAACCCGGCGTGACGCTGGCGATCCACCTGTGCCGCGGCAACAACCGCAGCCAGTGGTACGCGAGCGGCGGCTACGACGCGATCGCGGAGAAGCTGTTCCACGAGCTCGACGTCGACCGGTTCTTACTGGAGTACGACGACGAGCGCTCGGGTTCGTTCGAGCCGCTGCGCCTGGTGCCCAAGGGCAAGACGGTCGTGCTCGGCCTGATCAGCTCGAAAAAACCCGAGCTCGAAGACCAAGCGACGCTGATCCGGCGGATCGAAGACGCAAGCCGCTACATCCCGCTGGAGAACCTCGCGCTCAGCCCGCAGTGCGGGTTCGCCTCGATGGCCGAAGGCAACCTCATCACCGAAGCCGATCAGTGGGCGAAACTGCAGCTCGTCGTGGACACCGCGCGCAAAGTATGGGGCTGACCGATGAGGAGAAGCCCGGCGCGACACGGCCGTCAGCGGACGTCCGCAGGCTCGACGGGATCACCGGCGTCCGCTCGAGCTCGAGCGGTCAAAGCTTTTGGACGTATGCCGCGACGTCGTGCACGGCGCGCTCGTTCAGCGGCTTCGGGTAGAGCTTCGGCATCGGCGGCAGCGGGTTCTCGATCCAGGCGACGGTCTGCTGGTAGTTCTTGCGGCTGCTTTCGTGCGCAAGTGCCGGACCGACGCCGCCCTCCGTGCCCGTCGCGCCGTGACAGCGCGAGCAGTTCCCGCGGAACACCTCGCCGCCGCGATCGGCATCGCCGACGGTGATGATGGCGGCGTCCGCCGACGGCGCCGTCGTCCCGGAACCGCTCGCCGAGCTGTTCTCCGACTTCGTGCAGCCGGCGCCGGCGGCAACGATCATGAGCGCCAGCGCGACGATCTTCGACGCATTCGATTGCATGGCGATTCTCCTCGCCCGCCGGTCGCGGGTCAGCGCTTGAGCTTGAAGATACCGATCTCGTCGGCGCGGTTGAAGTCGAGCTGAAAGTTTCCGCCCGCCGCGACCGCGACGTACTGCGTCCCGGCGACCTCGTACGATACCGCCGGCGCGTTCGCGCCGCCGACGAACGCATACGTCCACAGCTTGCGGCCGTTCGCGGCATCGAACGCCTCGAACGTCCCGTCGCCCTCGCCGACGAATACGAGCCCACCGGCCGTCGCGAGCGCGCCGCCGATCATCGGCTTGGGCGCTTTGTACTGCCATGCGATCTTGCCCGTGTCGACATCGATCGCGGAGAACGTGCCGGTCTGAATCTTCTTCGGCTTTTGCGTGTTGGTGAAGACGCTGCCCGTGCGCATGAACCCAGGATGGTCCGCGTCGGGATGCGGCTTGAAGTCCATGAGCTGATCGATGCCGAGCACGTATACGCGGCGGGTCAGCGGCGAGTACGCGGGGGGCGACCACTCCGAACCGCCGTTCGCGCCCGGCAGCACGGAACGCTTGCCGAACATGTTCTTGTTCTGCGCGACGAACGGCTGCGACTTGCGCAGCAGCTTGCCGTTGCGGCGGTCGACGATGAAAAACCAGCCGACCTTACCCGCCTCGCCCGCCGCCGGGATCGTCTGCCCGTTTTGGTGCACGTCGAACAGCACGACGTTGCTGGTCGCGTCGTAGTCCCAGAGATCGTGCTTCACCTCTTGGTAGTACCAGCGCAGCTTGCCGGTGCGCACGTCGAGCGCCACGATGGAGTCCGTGTAGAGGTTGTCGCCTTTGCGCTTCGAGCCGTCGAGGTCCGGGTTCGGGTTGCCCGTTCCGAAGATCACGAGGTGCTGCGCCGCGTCGATGGCCGGCGTGGTCCATACCGTGCCGCCGCCCGTTTTCCACGAGTCGCCGGCGAACGTTTTCGGATCCGTCGCGTACCACCGCCAGCGCTGCTTGCCCGTCCGCGCATCGTAACCCGCGACGAACCCGCGAACCGCCCACTCGCCGCCGGCGCTGCCGACGACGACCGTGCCCTCGAACACTTGGGGCGCCATGCTCTCGGAATAACCGACCGACGGATCGGCGACGCGCGTTTCCCACTTCTCCTTTCCGGTGCGCGCGTCGAACGCGACGAGCTTGTCGTCCAGGGTGGTGACGAACACGCTGCCGTACGCGAGCGCGGCGCCGCGGTTGTTCGGGCCGCAGCAGATCTTGAACGAGCCGAGCGCGTACGTCGTGCTCCACAGGGTGTCTCCGGTAGCGGCGTCGATGGCCATGATCTTCATGTGCCGGTCCACGACCGGCGTCGTCACGTACATCACCCCGTCCGCGACGAGCGGCGTCGTCTCGAAGCTGTCGAACATCCCGGTGTGCACGAGCTTCACCAGCTCGAGGCGCGTCACGTTGCGGGCGTCGATCTGCGCGAGGGGGGAATAGCGCCAGTTTCCGTACGTCCGGCCCGGCAAGCGCCAGTCCTTGGCGTCGCGTTCCGCCGACTGCAGCGAGGCGTCGTCGAGCGCGACGCGCGCGGCGTCCGGAACTAACGGCGACGCGTGCGACTCGGGCGCGCCGGACGCGGCCGGGTCCGGCGCGAGGTTGGGGTACGGCAGCAGCGGTTGGCGCGCGAGCGTCGCCTTCTTCAGCGGCGATGTCCCCGGCGCATACGCGTTCTTCTCCAGGATGAACGCCAAGACGTCGAGATATTCCCGCTCGGTGAGGCTCCCCGGCGCGTCGAGCGGCATCGCGTCGCTGATGAATTGAAAGAGCGCGGGCGTCGACATCTTACCGGTGGCGAGCGAGGCACCGAAACGCGGCCCCATCAGCACGGCGCCGGCGCCGCCTTCGAGGTTCGCGCCGTGGCACTTCAAGCAGTGCTGCACGTACACGAGCTGGCCGTTCGCCGCTTGCGCGCGCGTGTACGCGCCGGAGTCAGGCGCGCGCGACGCCGCCCCCGAGAACAGCAGTACCGGCGCGGCGACAGCCGCCACGGCAGTCACGAGCGCGAATCGGCCGCGCAAGGTCACGTGTGTCCTCCTTCATCACGACGAACGGTTTCTTCGCGTTCGGGCGCCGGCGTATCGACGCGCCAGAAGGTAAAGACGAACGCGACCAGCACGACGACCGCGAGATAGCCGACCGCACCCTCGGGCACGGGCCCGCTCGAACGCAGCGGCGGCGCGTCGTGCGGCTGCGAACCCGTGCTCAGCCGCACGACGTACGACGCGACGTCGTCGAGGTCGTTCTGGCTCAGCTGGTGCTCGCCGAACGGCGGCATCTCGCCCGGGCCGACGCGAATCGCCTCCGCGACCGCGTCGATCGGCGTGTCGCGCAGCGACGGCGCCCAAGCGAGCCGGCCGATGGAACCGCCCTCGCCGTTGAAGCCGTGGCACTGCGCGCAGTGCAGGGAGAACAACGCACGGCCATGCGCGCGATCGCCGCTCGCGAGGACCGCCGGGATGGCCGGACCGCCGGCGACCACCGGCGCGAGATAGTCTTCGAGCGCGCGAATCTCCGCTTGCGACAGCCGCTGCCCGCTGCGTTCGTCGCGGTCGCCGATCTGCACGTTCGGCACGGCGGCCGGCATGCGCCCCGTGGTCAGATAGAAATCGACGGCGGCCAGGCCGACGCCGCGCAGCGACGGCCCGTCGGCGCCGCCCCACATCTGCGCGCCGTGACACGACGCGCAGCGCGTCTCGTAGATGTGCGCACCGGGCGGCGGCGCGCTGAACAGCATCGCGGCGAGCAGCGTGGCGATCACGAGCGGCTCGCTTCCGATGCGTCGAATACGTCGCCGAGCCGGCGCTCGCGCGCGCCCCAGTCCGCCACGCACCACAACAGCGCGAGCAGCACGGGCGTCCCCGCCGTCAACCACATGACCGCGCCCGCGTTCATCTGGTCTGCGAGCGCGCCGGGCTGCGCCGCATAGTGCGCGTACATCACGCGATTCGTCACGTAGAACGCGAAACCCAAAAACGCGCTCGCCGGCAAGCTGAGGAACAGCGTCAGGATACGCACCGGATGCGAGCGCGCCTGCGGCGCCGGCGCGACCGCGAAGATGGGCATCCAGAACGCCAGCGCCGCGATGACAAAGAGCACGTGCTCGGCGGCGTGCACCGGCTCGTTCTCCAGCGCGCGTTCGTACAGCGGCGAAAAATGCGCCCCGTACAGCACGACGGTGAGAAACGCGAGCCCGAACAGCGGATGGCCCACGGCGTGCATCGGCGCGCTGCCCAGCACGCGCGCGAGCCGCGCGGCGCCGCGCGGCGGCAGTGCGGCAAGCGCGAGCCGTACCGGCGCGCCGAGAAGCAGCAGCGGCGCCGCGAGCGAGATCAGCACGAGATGCTGCACCATGTGCCAGCTCAGCGACGCATCGGACAGCCTGTCGACCGGCCCGAACAGCACCGCACCCGCCGCGAGGATGCCGCCGGCGAACGCGAGCGGCGCGAACCGCGGAAACGAGCGTCCCGCGCCGACGACGCGCGTCCAAGCCCAGGCATACAGCACCGCCGTCACCGCCAGCGTCAGCGCGATGGTCATGCCGGCTGCGGCTCCTCTTCCTCGAAGCCGCCCTCGGCGTTGCGGACCAGAGTCGTCGCATCGGATGGATACACCGCGCTCTCGCGGATGCGCGCGCGCATCTGCGCCGCGATGCGCGCCGCGATCACCCCCGCGACGAACGGTCCGACGAGCAGCAGCACGCGATACACCCACACCAGCGTCTCCAGCCTCAGGTGCAGCGCCGCCGCGGTCTGGTCGTCCGCGGCGGCGAGCGTGAGCAGAACGCCGTCGAAGATCAGCGCCGCGCCGACGCCGACGCGCAGCGGTACTTGGGTCGGCGTGTCGAGGACGTCGTGCCAACCCGTATCGCGCGTGACCCGCCGCTCGATGAACGGCCACAGCAGCAAGAACAGCAGCGTCGCCGTCGGCAGCACCAGCCCAGGCCAGAACACCGGCGGGACCGGGTGCCCGAAGATCGTTATCTCCGTTGCCGGACCGAGGCGCAGCGCGCCTTCCAGAAACGCCGTGTACCAGTCCGGTACCGCGCCGTTGGTCGCCAGCCACGGCCGGTACGGTCCGTACGACTCGATGGGATTGATCTCGAACAACGCCGCCAGCAGCGCGAGCAGCGCTGCGGTCGCACCGAGCACGGCGAGCGTGCGCAGTGCGTAATCAGGCCAGAACCGCCGCCCGACGACCACGCGCGGATCGCGCGCGAACTGCGTGTGCTTCTGGAAGATGACCATGCCGAGATGCAGCGCGAGCAGCGTCGCGATGGCGATCGGAAGGTAGTACACGTGCAGTGTGTACAGGTGCGAGAACAGCAGCGGCCCGGGATACGCGGGGCCGCCGTTGAGCACCGAGGCCGCCCACGAACCGGCGAACGGAATCGACAGCGCGACGCTGTCCGCGATCCGCAGTCCGGTGCCGGAAAGGCTGTCGTTGGGCAGCGAGTAGCCCGTGAAGCCGGTCATCGAGGCGAGCGCGAGCATCGTAACGCCGATCATCCAGTTCAGCTCGCGCGGCTTGCGGAACGCGCCGGTGAAAAACACGCGCCCGAGGTGCACGAGGATCGCCGCCACGAAGCACACTGCGGACCAGTGGTGCACCTGGCGGATCACGTAACCGATCGGGTGCGCGTGGTTCGTCAGCTCGAGCACCGAGCCGTACGCGTTCGCGGGTGCGGGGTCGAACGCGAACGTCAGCCAGATACCCGTTGCGACGAGCGACAAGAAAAAGTACAGCGCGAACTCGCCGAGGTAGAACGACCAGTGATCCGGATAGATTTTGGCCAGAAGATAGCGCGCGCCGGCGTTCGTGCCGAGCCGTTCGTCGAGCCAGCCCACGACGCCGCGGACGATCACAGCCGGCGGTTCCAGTCGTCCGGTCCGACCGGCGCATCGAAGTCACCGCTCGCGACGAGATACCCCTCGGCGTCCACCGCGACGATCAGGCGCGGCAGCGGGCGCGGCGCGGGCCCGGACACGTTCTTCGCGCCGTTCAGCACGTCGAAGCGCGACTGATGGCACGGGCAGTACAGCTCGTGCGACGCCTCGCGGTACAGCGCCACGGGACAGCCGGCGTGCGTGCAGATCTTCGAGAACGCGAGGTATCCGTCGGGTGCGCCGTGCACCGCCGGACGCAGGTCCGGCGGGATCCGGACGAGCACGGCGGGCGCATCGGGAAGGTCGACCCCGTTCTGCGGGAACACCGTTTCGATGCCGCCGTCGACCAAGTGATCGCGCGCGATCGGGCGGTTTTGATCGTCGACGAGCCGCACGCCCGCGACCCAGCCCGATACGGTGCGGCGGCCCGGCTTGCGCGCGAGCGAGACCAGCGGCACGATGCCGAACACGGCGAACGCACCGAGCGCCGCGAACCACAGCTTCCCGAACGTGCCGCGCGAAACGCTTTCGTTCGGGATCGGCGAAGGCGCGGTCGGCCCGCGCGCCACGCGCGGCTCTTCGAGGTCGTCCGGTGCGTGAAGCGCCATGGCGGCACTCGCCGCGGCGCCCGCCAAACCGAAGAACGCGGCGACGAGCGCGCCGGCGAGGACGGCGGGTTCGGCGCCCAAAATCGCCGCGACCGTCGCGCCCAGCGCGCCGGCGATCGTGAGCACGAGAAACGCGGCGACCTTCACCTTACGAGAAAGATCGTCGCGTACAGCGCGAGCCACACGACGAACACGAAGTGCCAGTAGTACGCGACCGCCTCGACACCGGCGTGATGCTCGCGCGTGAACGCGGGCGCGCGCACGAAGATCGCCACCGCGGCGAGCAGCACGACACCCGCCGCCACGTGCGCGAAGTGCGTGCCCGTCAGCACGTAGTATACGGTGGCGTACGCGTTGTCCGCGATGTGAAAGTTCGCGCTGTGCCAGTCATGCCATTCGAGCCACAAGAACGCGAGCGCGGCGACGATCGTGAGCGCGAGCATCACGCGAGCGAGCACGCGCTTGCCGTGCATCGCGCCCGTCTGCGCGATCGCCATGGTCACGCTGCCGAATGCGAGCAATGCCGTGCCGATCGCCATCCCCGCGGCGTTGAGGTCCGTTCCCGCGGGAGGCCATTGCGCCGCGGCGCCGCGCAAATAAAAGTACGCCGCAAGCAGCGCTGCGAACACCATCGACTCCGACGCCAGGAAGACGACGGTGCCGAACACGAGCGGGTGTGCTCGGATCGCAACCGATTGCATGACCTCAGCCTACCCGCGTGCGGGGGCGGCAAACATGGGTAGCATGAGCGCGTGCACGGTCAGACTTGGCCGGCGATCGGCAGTGACCAATCCGCCGCGCTCGCCGACGACTGGCGAATCTTCACGTATGGCGCGCTCGCCGTCGCCGTGCTCGTGTGGACACTCATCCTCGTCGCCGCCGTTCGTTTTCGGCAATCGCCGCGTAACCCGGCACCTCGCTCGCAAAAAGACGCGAACCCGCCGCTGGAGATCGCGTGGACCATCGCGCCGCTGCTGCTGGTGATCGCGCTGTTCGTCGTGACGTACCGAATCGAAGCGGCCGTCGAAGCGCGCGCGTCCGCGCCGCAGGTGCGCGTGGCCGTCAACGGCTACCGCTGGGGCTGGACCTTCGCGTACGCGAACGGGCCCACGTTGGACGGGACCTCAGCGAAGCCGCCCGAGATGGTGCTGCCGCTGGGGCAAACCGTCGCGCTCCAAGTGAGCTCGAGCGATGTCGTGCATTCCTTTTGGATCCCCGACATGCTTTTCAAGCGCGACGCCGTGCCGGGCCGCACCAGCGAGTTCGACCTCACGCCGTCGAAGCTCGGCACGTTTCTCGGCCGCTGCGGGGAGTTCTGCGGCCTCAACCACGCGCTCATGACGTTCAGCGTGCGCGTGGTGTCGCCAGCCGACTACCAGCGCTGGCTGCGATACGAGGCGACGCAGTGACGGCGGCGGCGGCGGCCCGCGTGACCCCGCCGGAGCGGCATGACCTGCTGTCGTGGATCACGACCACCGACAACAAGCGCGTCGGCATCCTCTACATGGGCACGACGCTGCTGTTCATGGCGGTCGCCGGCCTGCTCGCGATGGCGATCCGCACGCAGCTCGCGCGCCCGGGCGCGACCATCCTGGAGCCGCACGCCTACAATCAGATCTTCACGCTGCACGGCACGGCGATGATCTTCCTGGTGATCGCGCCGTTCGCGCTGGGGCTCGCGAACTATCTCATCCCGCTGCAAGTCGGTGCCCCGGACATGGCGTTTCCGCGCCTGAACGCGACGTCGTACTGGATGTTCCTGTTCGGCGGGCTCATCGTGTTCGCGGGCGCCGCGACGAACGAAGGCGCCGCGTCGGCGGGCTGGACGTCGTACACACCGCTGTCCGAGATCACGATCTCGACGGGGTTGGGACAGGACTTCTGGATCGTCGGCCTCGCGATGGTGTCCGTGGCGTCGATCATGGCCGCGATCAACTTCGTGACGACCGCGTTCATCCACCGCGCGCCGGGGATGACGATGTGGCGGCTGCCGATCTTCACCTGGGAGATGATCGCGACGTCGCTGCTCATCTTCATGGCGTTCCCGTCGCTCACGGCGACGCTGCTGCTGCTGTTCGTCGACCGCCATCTGGGCGGGCACGTCTTCGATCCGGCGTTCGGCGGCAGCCCGATCCTGTACCAGCACCTCTTCTGGTTTTTCGGCCATCCCGAAGTGTACGTGCTGATCCTGCCCTACTTCGGCGTGGTCAGCGAAGTGATTTCGACGTTTTCCGGGCGCCCGCTTTTCGGTTACACCGGGATGGTGCTCGCCGCGTTCGCGATCGCCGGGCTGTCGATGGGTGTGTGGGCGCACCACATGTTCACGACGGGCGCGGTCAACAACCCGTTCTTCGCCTTCGTATCGTTCCTGATCGCGGTGCCCACCGGGATCAAGTTCTTCAACTGGATCTGCACGATGTGGGGCGGTTCGATCCGCTACACCACGGCGATGCTGTACGCGGTCGGCTTTCTCATGAACTTCCTGCTCGGCGGCGTGACGGGCGTGATGGTGGCCTCGCCGCCCCTGGACTTTCAGGCGCAAGACTCGTACTTCGTCGTCGCGCACTTCCACTACACGATCGGGGGCGGCAGCTTTTTCGCGCTGTTCGCGGCGCTCTACTACTGGTGGCCCAAGGTGTACGGCTGGCGGCTCGGCGAGCGGTTGGGCAAGGCGGGTTTCTGGCTGACGTTCGCGGGCTTCAACGTCACGTTCATGCCGATGTTCTTCATGGGCGCGTTCGGGATGCCGCGCCGCGTGTACACCTACGCGGCAGGCGGGGCGTTGCCGCTGCTCAACGTCATCGCGACCGCAGGTGCGTTCATGCTGCTGCTCGGCGGCATCCTCTTCGTGGTGAACGTCGTCGTGTCGGCGCGGCGGCACGAACCCGCCGGAGACAACCCCTGGCACGGCTACACGCTGGAATGGGCGACGACCTCGCCGCCGCCGGAACACAATTTCCACGCCCTGCCGCCGATCCGTTCCGCTCGCCCGCTGTTCGACGTCGAGCAGGCGCAACAGGCAAAGGCGACGTGAAGACGGCGCTCGGGCTGTTCGTCTCATCGGCGATCTTCACGGGAACGATCGCCGTTGTGTACTGGTTCATCGCGCACGAACCGGCTGGTACGATGCTGCTCGGGTTCATGTCCGCCGCGCTCATCGTCGTCGCCCTTTATATGGTCTTCGCCGAACGCGACGCGGACTTGTACGCCGATGACAAAGACGCCACCATGGCCGACGCAGCGGGCGAACACGTCGGAACCTACATCACACACTCACCTGCGCCGTTCTGGATCGGCGTCGCGTTGGCGTGCGTGATGCTGGGGCTCGTCGTCTCGCCGGCGGCCGCCGGGCTGGGAGTCGTCGCGCTCTTCCTGCTCGGGGGCCTGTTGATCGTCCGCAGCCGCTGACCGCGTTGCGCGGAGAAGTCTTGACCGCTCCCCGCCGGCAGGAATAAAGACATGTCGCGGCAAGACGAAGCGACCATCGAAACGTTCGACGAAAACGTCTACCTGAACCGCTATCCCGATGTTGCCGGCGCAGTCGCAAATGGGCAGTTTGCGAGCGGCTGGGAGCACTTCGATCGCTACGGAAAAGCCGAGGGGCGTCTTTTTCGGGATTACGGTACCACGAGTATCGCGGTGCTCCATTTCGATATCATCGGAGGTTGTCAGCTCCGATGCGTCGGCTGCCCGAACTCCACGATATTGAACAAAGTGACGCGCATCGATCCCTCGACATTTGCGGCTTGCCTCAGAAACATCGACGTCGAGCACGTGGAACTGTTCCGTTTGTTCAACTACGGCGAACCGCTCTTGCACGACGATCTCCCCGCGATCTTCGACGAGCTCGCACGAGCGCCGGGGTTTTCGATCGGCTGCCTGGAGATTTCGACCAACGCACAGTTCGTGCGCTGGGATCACCTCGACGACATATTGAGCCGGAAGATGCTGAACCGGTTGGTCGTCAGCTGCGACGGCGACGGCACGCCGGCTTCATACGAGCGACTCCGTCCGCCTGCGCGGTGGGAAAAGCTCGTCCAATTCCTGACGAAAGCGCGCGAGCTCAGGGACCTCCGTTGTCCCGGTATGGAATTGCTGACGCGGACCGTGATCTTCGACGACGCGCACATGTCGACGTGGAGATCCGTCCTCGAGCCGCTCGGCTGGACGCCGCAGTTCCGTCGCTGGATCAACCTCGTCGGCGCTTCGGAAGACCTTTCCGGCCGGCATTGGGAGCCGGGTCACGGCCGCTGTCACTTCGTAGAACGACTCCCGGGGCTCTACGTGGATTGGAACGGAACCGTCGTTCCCTGCTGCGCTCACCCACACGCCGGCGAATTCGGAAATCTCATTACCCAGCGATGGAGCGCGATACGAGCCGGCGACGCGCGCCGGAACTTTTTAAAGAAGCTCGACCTCGACCGCGCTTCGATGGACGTCTGCGGAAAGTGTGAGTTCGGCGCTCATCGTTGATAGCCGTCGCCTGCGCGCTCAGCGTCACTTCGGCGATCCCGGCGACCGCGCTAGCGGTCGTCGCGCAGGTACGCGTCCGAGCCGTTGAGCCAGTCTTCGCGCGGCGGCGAGAAGACGTCGATGTCGACCGTGTCCTCGAGCGCGTACGCAGAGTGCGGCGTGTTCGACGGGATCACGAGCACCTCGCCCGCATGTACGGTGACTTCGCGTTCGCCATCCTCACCAAGCTTGAAGTGCAGCGCGCCCGACGTGATGTAGGTGATCTGCTCGTTGTGATGCGCGTGCTTGGGAACGAGCTCGCCCTTCGCCAGGCGCACCTCGGCGATCATCATCGAGTCGCCGGTGATGAGCCGGCGCGTGATCGACCCTTTGAGCTTCTCCGCGGTCATGTCTTCCCAGCGGTAGTGGGTCGGCGCTTTCGTGTCCAGCATCGGGCCTACTTCGCTGCCGAAGGTTCGGAGCCTGGTAAGAAGGCAGCGACGCCGAGCGCGGTCAGAAGCTTCGCGGCGAACGGCACGTACGCACGTCGCGTGAACACGTCGTAGCGGTTGCCCTCGATGCGGCCGAGGATGCCGCGGTACAGCGAAAGCGCGAGCCGAACGGTGTAGCGCGACTCGGGCGCGAGCAACGCGATCCCGGGCTCGGCTTCGCCGTACAACGAGCGAACGCGCTCGACCTGGAACCGCATCAGCGCGACGAAACGTTCGTCGACGATCCCTGCGGCGATCGTGGACTCGTCGCAGCCGAATCGGCGCAGATCCTCCGCCGGCAGGTAGATACGCCCCATCCGCGCGTCCTCGCCGACGTCTCGCAGGATGTTCGTCATCTGCATCGCGCGGCCGAGCGCGATAGCGTATCGGCTCGCTTCGGGCGAATGCGTGCCGAGGATCGGCATCACGAGCAAACCCACCGTCGACGCGACCAGATAGCAGTACGTCTGCAGTTCCTCGAACGTCGCGTAGCCGCGGACCGTCACGTCCATTCGGGCGCCGCGCAGCAGGTCGAGCGCGGGCGCGATCGGGATCGCGAACCGGTGCGCCGCGTCGGCCAACGCGATGAAGGTCGGGTCCGTCGCGCGGCCGTCGTATGCGTCGAACAGCTTGCGCTCCCAGGCATCGAGCGCCGCGAGCCGTTCGCGCGCGGGCGTAATCCGGTCAACGATGTCGTCGGCGGTGCGGCAGAACGCGTACACCGCCCACACCGCGCGGCGCTTCGCCGGGCTGAGGAACAGCGAGCTGAGATAGAACGTCCTCGAGTGAACGCGCGCGATCGCACCGCATGCACGGTAGCAGGCCGCAAGCTCCGCGCCGAGCAGCCGCTGGCAGCCGGCTGCACCGCGCTCCGGTGCCGGGACCGAGGCTGCACCCAACTCAGGCGCTAGCACGCGACTCGGCCAGGACGGCATCAACAGCCAGCTTCGCGCTGCGCACCGCACCTTCGATGCTGGCCGGGAACTTCGTGTCGACGTAACAGCCGGCGAGGAACAGGTTGCGCACCGGCGTGCGCGAGCCGGGCCGCATGCGCTCCGCGCCGGGGCTCGCGCGGTACACGCTCTTCGGAACGCGCACCAGCTTCGCTTTGACCAGATGCTCGCGCGTCGCGAGCGGGTACAGCTTGCCCAGATCGTGCATCACGGCTTCGATCACCATCTCGTCGTCTTGCGCGATCAGCTCGTCGGCCGGCGCCACGCACGCTTCGATGAACGACTTCCCGGACCACTCGTACCCGGGCGAACCTTGCCCGAGGTCGGCGTGCACGCCGAGCAGCGTCCCCGGCGAGAACATCAAGTTGGTATAGCGCGAGATCGGCCGGTCGAACCACAGGTGCGCGTTGATCACCGGCGAGCTCTGCAGCTTGCCGACGCCGTGGATCAGCGGATCGCGCAGCATCTCCTCCGGCAAGATCTTCTTCGCGTCGTGCACGGGCGTCGCGAGGATCACGTGCTCGGCTTCGAAGTTGCGACCGTCGCGCGTGCGCGCGCCGGTGCAGCGGTCGCCCGCGAACAGCAGCTCGCCCACGGCGGCATTCGTCTCGATCCGCGCGCCGCGCTTGCGCACGTGCTCCGCCAGCGGCTCAACGAAGCGCGGCCCCGGCGGGCCGTCGAGGAAGCCGGCGCGGCTCGCGTCGCGCGTCGATGCGAAGTATGCCATCACGCGCAGCATCGCTTCCGCTGAGATCTTTTCGACCGGCGTGAAGTTCAGCGCGAGCGCCATCGGCGCGAAGAACGTCGCGAGCATGTGCTCCGACATGCCGCGCTTGCGGTGCCACTGCGCGTACGTGATCTCGTCCTGCGCGTCGGCGTAACGGTGATCGCGCATAAGCACCGGCAGCGTGCCCTTCGCGAACAGCAGCTTCTCCCAATGGTTGAACACATAGCGTGCGTTGAGCACCGCGCCGATGCCATTGAACGGCGAGGGCGCGTCGACGAACCGGAATTCCTCGAACACCGGCACGCCGTTCCAGCGCGGCGAGAAGTTCGGCGGCATCGCCCAGGTCAGCGTGTGCGGCTGCCAAAGGACGTGGTGAGCGATCCCGACCTCGCGCAGCAGCGCGTGCAGCGCGTGGTATCCGCCGAAGAACGCGTGCAGCCCCGTCTCGAGGATGTCGCCGTCGCGGTCACGCCACGACGAAAGCTTGCCGCCAAGGATGGGGCGCTTCTCCAGCACGGTCGCGGTGCGCCCGGCGTCCGCAAGATACTGGGCGGCCGCGAGCCCCGCGAGCCCGCCGCCGACGATCAGCGTGTCAACCATCGCTCTTTCAGACGCCCGAAGCGCGGCGGATATCCCATGCTCTTTGTCACCCTGAGCCTGTCGAAGGGTGAGCCACGATTTCGTGCCCTACGCCTCGTCACGCTCAGGGTGACATTGAGCAGGGCCTCGAATTGTCCCAGGTCCCCCTATCCGCCAGTTCCGCCCGCGAAGGTTGTAGCCCCCGCCTCATGTCCGCGCAAATCGAGATCAGCCCCACCACCAACATTAGCCAGCTCGTCGGCGAGCTGCCGATCGCCGAGGAAGTCCTCACCGAGTTCGGCCTGCACTGCGCGGGCTGCGGCGTAAACAAGTACGAGACGATCGAGCAGGGCGCGAAGGCGCACGGCCTACGGCCCGAACCGATCGTCGCGGCGCTCGTCCAGGCCCGGCTGTCCGGCCGCGTGCCGACGATCATGAACGAGGACCGCCAGCCGGCTCGCCGCGCCCCGGGCGCGTTCGCGCGCCGCGCGCGGTTCACGTACGTCGTGCCGATCATGTCGGGCAAGGGCGGGGTCGGGAAGTCGCTGACCACCGCGCTGCTCGCCGTCGGCCTGCGCCGCGCGCACAAGAAGGTCGGCATCCTCGACGCCGACATCACCGGCCCGTCGATCCCGCGCCTGTTCGGCCTCACCACGCCGCTCGGGCTCGAATCCGACCCGTCGACGCCGCCCGGTCAACAGCCGAAGCCGCTGATGGTGCCCGCGATGTCGCGCTCGGCGATCGAGATCGTCAGCTCGAACCTGCTCACCGACAAAGAAGACACCGCAATGATCTGGCGCGGCCCGATCCTGTCGGGCGTGATCCGCCAGTTCTACGAGCAGGCGCTGTGGTCGGACCTCGACTACCTGCTGATCGACTTGCCGCCGGGCACGTCGGACGCGCCGCTCACGGTGCTGCAGTCGCTCGCGGTCGACGGCATCGTGCTCGTGACGATGCCGCAGCGGCTCGCGACGATGATCGTGCGCAAAGCCGCGAACCTCGTGCACCAACTCGGCAAACCGATCGTCGGCGTCGTGGAGAACATGTCGTACTTCGTCGCACCCGACACCGGCAAGCGCTACGATGTGTTCGGCCCGTCATACGCGGATCAAGTCGCGGAGCTGGCCGGCGCACCGGTGTTCGCGCGCCTGCCGATCGACCCGAAGCTCGTGGCGCTGGCGGATACCGGCCGTGTGGAAGAGATCGACGATCCGGTGATCGACGTGCTCGCGTCACAGCTCGAAGCCGCTATGGCGAAGCGCCCATCGAAACCGGCGGACACAATTTCGCTGATCTAGGATCTGCCTGGTGATGATCCGCGCCTGTCTTCGCATCACATCGAGGCGGTAGCGTAGGATTTGCGCCGTAGCCCCGCGCCTAAGTCCGACTATCTTTCGGCCTCGGTACCGCGAGCCTAGGAATCCCGTAACGTGAAATCTCGACAGCCAGACGGTCGATGCGGCCGCCCTTATGCACCAAGAGATACGTCGGTTTTTGAGCGCCGGCGAGTCTTTTCATCATTCGAGGAAGCGCGAGCGTCAGATCTTGGAGCATCTCTTCTGCCGTTACGTCTTGCCGTCCAATGAAGATCGCATGTGCACCGCTCGCAATGATAGCGCGAACCTCGGCCGGATCGCGTCGAATACGCTCGTCCTTCGTGAGCACGATCCAGCCGTTTGAACCACATGCTTGCAGCCAGACTGTATCGTCCTCGTCACGCGGAAAGTGGTCATCATGAACCTCGACAAGAATCCCCAACGCGCGTAAGCCGGCGGGAACCTTCTGTGATCCCAGGCTTCGATCGACGAAGATAACCTCAGGGCTAGGCGGCGACGAGGAGGCCTTCTGCCCTGACCGCTTCTTCAATGTCTTCCGACGAAACCCGATAGTCCAGAGACAATTCACTTACCGATTCACCGGCGTAGAACCGCTCCGCAATAATAGACGTCGGAATTCCCGTTCCCGAAATTACAGGTTTGCCGAATGATACAAACGGGCTAATTCTCACGCGGCGACTGTCATCGTCACGGTCCCGCATCAGCGGAAACAGGGCGACAGGCCGCTCGTCAGAACCCCATTCGATACGCTCCAAGTCCGCCATGATCGCGTCCATTTGCGTTTGCCCACCTCGCGATGCGTTGAGTGAACCGAGCGCTGATTGCACGAAAAGATCGATGCCGTCGGTCTTAAATTTCTGGAACGCCAACGGATGCTCTACTTGGAAAGCGCG
Organism: Candidatus Elarobacter sp.; assembly: GCA_036403315.1. GTDB lineage: Bacteria > Vulcanimicrobiota > Vulcanimicrobiia > Vulcanimicrobiales > Vulcanimicrobiaceae > Vulcanimicrobium. The sequence goes on along the minus strand of DASWRD010000023.1, from coordinate 23,828 downwards.
CTCGACGTAGGCGATAGCCTCCCGAATCTTCGGCAGCGCGATCATATAGCGACGTCGCATAGCGTGGAGTACGAATGCTTCAGTAAGGTTCACGAAGGACAGGTAGCCGCGCGTCGGAAGCGCCAGAACCGGTCGAAAGTTGTCCTGCCCGTAGGCCCAGGCGCGCAGCGTCGATACCGGCATACGGATGTACTGCGCGGCATGCGGGATGTCGTAGCGCGGCTCGGAAAGTCTCGGATCTTCTGGATCGCTCATGATGGCCTCCGATCGGCACAGCGAAGGCGTGAGTTGCTGTCGTACCCTATGTGACCGCAGAACCCTCTCGCTCGCCGGCTCGTGGGTCCCCAGCGCCTGTATGGCCCGTGTTTATGGCCGTAAGGGAGCACCTAGGTCAAGTTTATTCCACCGTCGGATTCGAATCTCGTTACTTGTGCTAGTAGCGAAATACGGGTGACGCGTAGCGCACGCAATCTCTGTACTTCCGCTGACGTCCATCGGCCAACTTTACCTTGCATATATTGATGCGAACGCATGTTCTTGCTATAATCAGCTCATAACGCGGACGTCGCGTTCAAGAACTAAGCGGCCCGGCCGGTGTTGGCACACCGACCGAGCCCGTCACCCGATGGAGTCAGCATCGAATGACCATCACCGAGTTCGACGCATCGGCGTCGTGCCCTCGGCACGGCTTTTCCGTCGCCGAACATTGTCCGTTTCGTCGTCGCCAGGCGGTAGCATGATGCCGTCGCCTACCGAGTTCCACGCGTCCATGGCGGACGTCACGAACGAACAGCATCAGAACATGGCCGGCTTGGTACAGGCGGACGACTTCAACGCCGCCATCGTTGTCCGTTTCCTGCGCGACAACGGAATAGACGCAAGCGTCGATGAGTCCGGCGGCGGCTTTCGTTTCAAAGCAGCCGACCCGGCGCGCGCGTCGGATGTGCGCTTCGCCTGTGTCTGCCTGCGAACATCGATCAGCTACGCGATCGAAGCCGCCTTCTGGTGTATGAAGGCGAAGCGATGATCGCAAAGCATTCGCGGTCGCCGGTAGAACCGCTGTCGGCACGCATCTTCCGCCTTCGGATCGCACGCGGCTATAGTATCCACGACCTTGCCAAATCCGCAGACGTCTTCGCCGGGACAATTCAACGCCTCGAGTCCGGCAAGCCCGTGGACAAGCGGGTCATGCCGGTGCTCGCGACTGCTCTCGACGTACCGCTATGCCGACTCATCTGCGGTGAGCATAGCTGTGCGGAACGTGCCTGCGTACCGCGCTACCGCCTTCGGCGCGAATGCGCCGGAGGTTCGCCTAGAGCAGTCTAGGTTGCGCCGCGGTTCAGCCGAGCCGTTCCGGTACGAGCTGGCTGATCGTGAACACCGCGCCGGCGGGATCCGCGATGACCGCGCGCCGGAAGACGGCCATGTCGAACGGAGGAGCCACCACCGAGCCGCCGAGTCGCGCAACGCGCTCGACGGCGGCGTCGGTGTCGGCGATCCAGAAGTCGACGCTCCAGTGCGCGGTCTCGATGTCGGCGCCTTCGAGCACGGCTGCGACGACGTCGCGCGGCACCGGCTGCTGCGGCGTGCCGCCGACGTACCCGGGTAGCCGAAACAGCGCTGCCGGTTGGGGTCCGGCCTCGAACGGCTCCGCGTTCCATCCGAAGACGTCGGCGTAAAAAGCCGTCGCGCGGCGCAGATCGCGCGTGCGCAGCGCGCTCATCGCCCACGCGCTCGGCTCGTTCACGCGCTGTGCGCCGGCGCGCGCGCCCGGTTGCCATAAACCGATCGTCGCACCAACCGAATCTTCGATCACCGCCAACCGTCCGGCGGGCGGCACATCGAGCGGCGCAACGATGACGCGCCCGCCCGCGTCCACCGCACGTCGCGCGACGGTTTCGAGCTCGTCGACGCAAACATACGTCGTCCACGCCGGCTCGGCGATACCTGTCTTCGGTAAGGCTGCGATCCCAGCAATGTCGCGCCCATCGAGGCGTGCCACAAAATACTCGCCGCCGTCAGGCATGGGCCCCGGACCGGCGATCTCCCAGCCGAAGACGCCGCGGTAGAAATCCACCGCGGCGCGCGGATCAGGCGCCAGCACTTCGACCCAGCAAGGGACGCCGGCGGGATAGGTTTTCCGGTTCGCATGAAGCTGCATCGTCTGGCTTCCTTCGGCAAAGGCGGCCTCAATCCACGCGCACCAGGACCGCCGCTTGCACCCCCGCAAGCTTGCGCAATGGCGACATGGGATCAGGTCCGGCGGTACGCTCTCGCGCTACCCGGCGCGGTGGAACAGACTTCGCACGGCAACGCCTCATGGTTCGTCAAGAAGAAGCTGTTCGTGTGGGAACGGCCGCTCCGCAAGTCGGACGTCGCCGCCCTCGGTGACAAGGCTCCGACGGGCGCCATCCTCGGCATCCGCACCGCCGATCTGGAGATGAAAGAAGCACTGTTGCGAAGCGATCCGCGCGCGCTCTTCACGACGCCGCACTTCGACGGCCATCCGGCGGTACTCGTGCAACTCGACAAGATATCGGCAAACGATCTGAAGGAGCTCATCGTCGAGGCGTGGCTCGCCCGCGCAGCGGAGCGAGCTGTGCGCGACTATCTCGCAAAGCGAAAACGCGCGTAACGTGAACACGCCCAGGGCCGCTTCACTGCGTTGTAAATAGCCGGGGGAAAAGAGCCTCGGCGAGCGCAGGAGGGAATCGCACGGACACCAGTCCCTTCGGAGTGTCTGAGGCCAGGAGCCCGACGCCAATCATGTCGTTCAAGACGCGTCTTGCCGTGCGCTCCGGCAAGCCCGTGATGCGAGCGGCTTCGCCTCGTTCGATCTCGCCCCGGGTCGCCGCCGCTTCCAAGAGCTTACCCGCCTCAGGCCGTAACCGGTCATCTCGTTCCGCGACGACGCGCAAGCGCCGCGCGAGGGTGTTCAAGTCGAACAGTTCCGCCATGAAACGTACTTGATCGAGGCATACGCGAAGGAACCATAGCACGAACTCGGAGAGCGCGCGCTGCGACAGATTGCCTCGGCCATCGAAGTCGTTTTCGCGCGGCGCATCGGCCATATCCATCATCATCTTGTATTCTGCGGGGTTTTCCAAGCCGCGGGCCAGACCGCGCGATACCGACCACAATCCATGAGCGCCGATCCCCGCCGCGTGACCCATCGCGTGGCTCATGAGCCGGCTCACACGACCGTTCCCATCAGGGAACGGGTGAATGTAGTTGAATCGATGGTGCGCGATCGCAACGGCGATGATCCGCGCGGCCTTGCCCATCTGATCGAGGCGGAAGCGTTCTTCAAAATATCGCATGAAGTCGACGACTCGTGCACTCGAGGGTGGCTGGTGCCGACCCACGACAACGTCCTCACTCGGACTCGAACGCCATTCCCCGGGCCGCATGATGTATTCCCGATTGCCGCTGCGAACGCTGAGCATCGCGGGGGGCGCGTCACGGTAGAATTCGCGATGAAGCCATTGGATGAATTGGGTTGAGGCCGGTTCCGGCAACCCGCCCGATGCGGCGAGCCCGTCGACGTCTGCTTGAACGGCAACGTGCGCCGCAGCCTCCAACTGGAGATTGCGCCGGCCCTCGTCTTTGTCGAGCTGGCCGGCAAGAGCGCGTTCGATGTCGCGAGGCCGAGTATTATGACCCTCGATCAGATTGCTGTAATACGCGTTCATGATTCGCACGAGTTGGGCAAGGCTCGCCGCCGTGCTCGGATGAAGTGCCCTCCCGAGAGCGGCCGACTCGGCCGACAATTCCGCAACCACGTCGGCGATCGGAGCCGAAACGATCTCAAGGCTCGTGGGCTCGATACGGCTGGCGCTTTCGGGCTGCGTTTTGGCCGATCTTGGGATGTTCATTATCGCCGATATTACGCGGAAAAAAGGCCGGCGTCTAGCGAATTTGGCCGATCTCGCTGGCCGATCTTCCTGGGCGCGCTTCGCGTAGGAACGAATCGCGCTCCGTCGCAGAACCCCCGACGATACATTGATCTGAGGTACCCGATGCCGACCACGACGACCGTGACGCCGCCCGCATCCATCTACATCCTCGCCTACGCCGAGTGCGACGAGCTCGACGTCGTCGGGCCGATGGCCGTGCTGCAGACCGCGAATCAATATCTCGCCGGAAACCTTGGCACCCGCAAGCCCGGCAAGACGTTCGACTTGAAGATCGTCGCCGTGGCGGGCGCCGGCGACGTGGTCTACCGCGGTCCCGAGCCGGACTCCGACGAGCTCCACGTCGTCACCGGGATCCATGGCATTACCATCGCGACCAATCCGTGGGATGGCAAAGACCTCCCGGACATTCTCGTCGTCGCCGGCGGCAACATCGAGCCGGGCACCGGCGTCATGCGCCAGAAGGACAACCCGGCGTTTCAGGACGTGATCCAGCGTCAGTTCAAGCGGCACAAGACGGTCGCGTCCGTGTGCACCGGCGCGTTCGGGCTGGCCGGCGCCGGCATCATCAGCGGCCGCCACGTGACGACGCATCCGGGCTGCCTCGACTTGCTGATCGCGACCGGCAGTGGTGCGCACGTGCTGAACCCCGATTGGGACGCGCGCGTCGTCGAGGACGGTCCGATCATCTCGTGCGGCGGCGTCACGTCGGGGATCAACGAGGCGCTCTACCTCGTGCAGAAATTTTGGCCCAACGACCCCCAGCTCATCTCCGACGTTCGCGGCTTCGTGGACTTCCAGTACCAAACCACGCTCAAGGTGTTCTGAATCATCGTTTCGCCGCAACCGGACGAACGAACCGAGGTAAAGCCGCTCACGTCGCTGCGCTTTTTCGCGGCGATGCTCGTATTTGTTTACCATGCGCCGCTCGTGCAGCCGTTCGCGCGCGAGCATGCGCTGGGTCAAGCGGGGGTTGGATTCTTCTTTCTGCTGTCCGGATTCATCCTCACGTACACGTACAGCGGCCGGCTGGCGACGGCGGCCTCGGTCGCGCGGTTCTACGTCGCACGGTTCGCGCGCGTATACCCGGCATATCTGGTGTCGATCGCGCTCGCGCTGCCGGTCGTCGCGGCGTACGGCAGCCTCGCATGGGACAAGTCGTCGCCGCCGGTGCGCGTTGAGGCGCTGGTCGCGCAGGTGCTCGCCGTGCAGGCCTGGTTTCCGCGCGAAGAGATCTATCTCGGAATCAACTCACCCGCGTGGAGCATCTCGGTCGAGGCGTTCTTCTACGCGCTGTTCCCGCTGCTGCTGCGCACGATCTCGCGTTCGTTCGCGACGGCCGCCGCGCGCACGATCTTCGTCATGGGCGTGATGACGTGGGCGTGCGCCGCCGCCGTGTTCGCGATCCCCCATCATGCCGACGTGTGGACTACGTTCATCTTCCCGCCGGTGCGTCTGGTCGACTTCGTGGTCGGGATGCTGCTCGGACTCGCGTTTCTGCGCGGGTATCGGTTACCAGGTTCCGCGACGGCGTGGGAGATTGCCGCCGTCTGCGCGGTCGCTGCGGCGGTCGCCACGATTCCGTACGCCCCCGCCGGGCTGCAGTACTCGCTCTGGGCGCTACCGTTCTGGGCCGCGCTCATCGCGATCGTCGCGCTCCGCGGCGGCGCGGTTTCGCGACTGCTCTCGCACCCTGCGTTCGGGCGCCTCGGCCAAATCAGTTATGCGTTCTATCTCGTGCATTTCACGGTCCTGATCGTCGCGGAGCACGTCCTCCCGGCTGCGTTCGTCACCGCCGTCGCCCTCGCCGGCTCGCTCGCGGCCGCGTGGCTCTTGCACCTCGGCATCGAACGGCCGATGCGAGCCGTCATCCGCCGTCGCTTCGCGCGCGAGACCGCCGCCGCATAGGAACGCGACCGCCGGCGTCGCAGAACCGCTCATGCTCGCTTCGTCCGCTCGGCTTCATGTCGTCCGCGTGGTCGCGGCGTTGTTCGTCTTCGCGCTGTCGCTGTGCGCGCGCGCCGGCGCCGACCCCGCGAGCGAACGCGCGGCGTCCGCGTATCTCGATGGGATTCGATCGACGCCGCTCGCGCTGCGGCGTTTCATGCAAGAGCTGCCCAAGGGCGCCGATCTGCACAATCACGCCTCCGGTGCGGTGTACGCGGAGCGATTGATCGACTGGGCCGCCGCCGACGGGCTGTGCGTCGACGTGACGTACACGCTGCTGCAGTGTACGCATGACGGTCTTCCCATCCTCACCGTTCAGCCGGTCGCCACCGCGCTCGCGGTGAGCGGCTACCGCGACCGGCTCATCGACGCGCTCTCCATGCGCTTCTTCGTCCCGCACGAGGAGTCGGGGCACGACCACTTTTTCAACGCGTTCGGCAAGTTCGGCGCCGCGACGTGGAACCACGGCCCGCAGATCGTCGCCGAGGTTATGCGCCAAGCGGCGCAGGACCGCGTCGACTACCTCGAGCTCATGACGACGTTCGGCAACGGTCCCGCGTGGAGCGCGGCGCTGAAAGGCGTCGCATACGACGCGAATTTCGACAAGATGCGCGCCGCGCTCGAAGCGAACGGGCGTTTCGCGAAGGCGGTCGACGAAGCCGTGCGCGAGCTGCAGACGCTGGAGACCAAACGCAACGCCGAGCTCCACTGCGACCGCCAAGGCGCCGCGCGGCCGACGGCGTGCGACGTGCAGCTGCGCTACATCGAGCAGGTCAGCCGCAACTCGGCCCCCGTGGCCGTGTTCGCGCGAACGATGCTCGGGTTTGCGCTCGCACGGCGCGACGAGCGCCTCGTCGCCGTGAACTTCGTCAGCCCCGAGGACGGCACGGTCTCGGTGCGCGATTACGCGCTGCACATGCGCATGATCGCGTACCTGCGCCGCACGATCGGCGACGTGCCCGTGACGCTGCACGCCGGCGAGCTCACGCTGGGGCTCGTGCCGCGCGCCGTGCTCGACGACCACATCGACCTCGCCGTCAACGTCGCGGGCGCGCGGCGCATCGGGCACGGCGTCGACATCGCGTACGAGCGCAACGAGCCGGCACTGCTCGCAACGATGGCGTCGCGTCGCATCCTCGTCGAGATCGCGCTTACCAGCAACGACGTGATCCTGGGCGTGCGCGGCGCGGAACACCCGGTGAACCGATACCTGCAAGCCGGTGTCCCGATCGCGCTGGTGACCGACGACGAAGGCGTGTCGCGCATCGACTTGAGCAACGAGTTCGTGCGCGCCGCGCGCGACTACGCGTTCTCGTACACCACGCTGAAGCGGTTCGTGCGCAACAGCGTGGAGTACGGTTTCATCAAGGGCACGAGTTTGTGGGACGACGAGGCCGCGGGCCGCCCGGTCGTCGCATGCGCGGCGCTCCCGGCGACGGACGCCTGCCGGCAGTTCCTCGCATCGAGCCCACGGGCGAGCCTGCAATGGAAAGTCGAGCGCGAGCTCGACGCGTTCGAAACCGCCGTCACCGCGCCGCCGAGCCCGCGCCGCTGATCACGGCGCGGCCGGTGTGCTGCTGAAGTAGAGCTTCAGCTCGACGCCCGAGAAGCCGCTGCCCTTGGTGGTGTACGGGCTGCTCTGCGACCACGGGCCGCCCGCGACGTCGCCGCTGCACGACGCGTTCGCGGTTTCGCATGCGAACGTCAGCGTCTTCTTGCCGTCTTGGATCGGCACGAGGTCGTTGCGAGTCGACAAGTACTCGTTCGAAAGCGAGTACTCGAACCGCAGCGTCGACGTGCTCGCCGGAACGAGCACGAGCTGGAGCCACGGCACGTCGGTGCGCGGGCGGTGGTACTGCGACGCGTCGCGGTAGGCGTAGCCGTTGCCGGCGTTCGTCGCGACGAGCGTCCCGAAATACGATTCGTTGCCTGCTTTGAAAGCGTTCACGCTCAGCGTGCGCATCGCGAACACCGTCCCGCGCGTGGGCTGCACGGTGAACGCCGGCATCGCAACGGTCGCCGGCTGGTAGAGCCCGCGGCTGAGCGCGGCGTACACGGCCTTCTGCTTGAACGCGCGCACGTAGCGCGAGTCGTGCGCGCCGGTCCAGGCCGCGACGAACGGCGCGAACGCGAGCGCATACCCGCTGTGGTTTCCGTTCCAGTGGCCGTCGAGCGAAGCCGTGTCGAGCGGGTTCTCGATCCATTCCGACACGTAGATCGACGCTTTCTGATCGTACGCGAGCTCGGCGGCGTCGGTGTCGTTCGGTCTGAACGTCTTCGCGCGCGCGGCGAAACCGCTGCTGACCCAGCCCAGCACGTTGGACGCCCACTCGTACGACGCGGCTAGCGCGTAGACGTACGCGCGGTCGTAGCCCGGCCGCACCACGGAGTCGTGGTTCAGCCCGGATGCGTAGCCGCCGTGCGGCACGTGGCCGCCCTCCGGGACGTTCAAGCAATTCGCGTACCACCCGGTGACGAGACCGCTCGGCGGAGCCGGCGTCTGGAACCAGCTTGCCGTTTTATACGCACCGCTCGTGCCGTTCAGCTCGACCCAGTTCGAGTGCGTGTAGAAGTCTTGCACGACGTGCAGCGACATGCCCAGCACCGTGTAGAGCTCCACGACGTCGTTGTGGCTCTCGGCCTGCTGAGCTGCGGCTTGCGTGTTCGCCGCGAGCGTCGTCCAGTACGCCGCGACGTCGGCGTTGGAGAACACGTCGTCGAAATGCAGCTTCTCGAGCTGGCACTTCGCGCCGGACCCGATCGTGGGCGTCGACGTGTAGTAGTCGGTCAGCCAGTTTTCGACTTGAACGGCGTCCGCCGCGGCGCGGTTGAAGCCGAGGCGCGCCAGGGCGTCCTCGGTGATGTTGCCGTGCGGCCCCGTATCGAACGCGACCGCCGGCGCGGGCGCCGAGACGAGCGCGAACGCCGCCGTCAATGCGGCGGCGAGGAGCTTCCTCATCGAACCGACCCTTCTGGTTTCCAGGGTGCCGTCGAACTTCGGCCGAGTTTCGTTCGACGGATCATAAAGACGCCTGGAGGATTCCCGCATGCCCCGTCCGTTCATTCTCGCGCTCGCCCTCGCCACGGTGCTGTGCGCGACGGCCTCGGCCGAACCCGGCGAGCGGGTCAGCACGCTGGACGACCAGCGCGGCGTCGGGATCACGATCTACAACACCGACCTCGCCTTGGTGCGCGACCGCCGCCACGTCGCGCTGCCGCAAGGCGAGTCGCGGCTGGCGCTGCGCGACGTCAGCGCGCGGATCCAGCCGGAGACGGCACTGCTGCAGAGCGTCGGCAACCCGAGCCGGCTGAGCGTGCTGGAACAGAACTTCAACTACGATCTGCTCTCGCCGCAGAAACTGCTCGAGAAGTACGTCGGGCGCGACGTCGACGTGATCCACGTCGACCGGCGCACGGGCGAACGCCGCCGCGAGCGAGCGCGCGTGCTCGCGACCAACGGCGGCATCGTGCTGCGCTACGCCGACCGCATCGAGACTTCGGTCGACGGCACGCTCGCGTTTCCATCGCTCCCGCCGGATTTGCGCGACCGCCCGACGCTGGTGACCGAGGTGACGAACGCGGCGGCCGGCGACCAAGACATCGAGCTGACGTACTTGAGCGGCGGGCTGAACTGGAAGGCCGACTACACGGCGGAGCTCACGCCCAACGACGACCGCATCGACTTGCGCGGCCTCATCACGCTGCAGAACACGAGCGGCACATCCTATCGTGACGCGAGCGTGCAGCTCGTCGCGGGCGACGTCAACGTCGTTCGCAACGCCTTCCAGCCGCCCGCGCCGCAGCTCCAGTCGATCGGCCGCGCGTCGGCGCGGTCCGTCGCGCAAGAAGCGCTGCTGGAATACCACCTCTACACGCTGCCGCGGCACACGACGGTGCTGGACAACCAGACCAAACAAGTCGAGCTGCTCAGCGCGCCCAACGTCACCGTGACCAAGACGTTGGAGCTGCGCGGCAACCCGTATTACTACCGCCAGGCGAGCCCCGACCTCGGCGACCGCCTCAAGGTCGCGACGTATTTGTCGTTCAAAAACGAAGGCGGCGAGCTCGGCGTCCCGCTGCCCAAGGGCGCAGTTCGGGTGTATAAGCGCGACAACGCCGGCACCGCGCAGTTCGTCGGCTCCGACAACATCGATCACACGCCCAAGGGCGAGACCGTGCGGTTGCACCTCGGCGACTCGTTCGACGTGACGGCGCGCAAGAAGCAGACCGACTACAAGGTGATCTCGAGCACGGAGGACCGCTACGAGAGCGCGTACGAGATCGTGCTGCGCAACGCGAAGACCGTGGCGCAGAGCGTGCTGGTCGTCGAGCCGATCCCGGGCGATTGGACCATCCTGCAATCGTCGGCGCCGTACGTCAAGTCGTCGTCGTCGACCGCGAGCTGGTCGCTCATCGTGCCGCCGAACGGCGCGACGACGCTGACGTACCGCGTGCGGGTGAAGTACTGATGCGCCGCACGGTTCTCGCGGCGGTCCTCGCGGCCGCGCTTTCGGCGGCAGCCGCCGCCGCTGCCGGCGAACGCGTCAGCACGCTCGCCGATCAGAGCGGCGTCGGCATCACGATCTACAACAGCGAGCTCGCGCTCGTGCGCGACCGCCGCCGGCTGACGCTGCCGCGCGGCGAGTCACGGCTGGCGCTGCGCGACGTCAGCGCGAAGATTCAGCCGGAGACCGCGCTGCTGCAGAGCGTCGGCAACCCGGGACGGCTCACGGTGCTCGAGCAGAACTTCGACTACGACCTGCTCTCGCCGGCGAAGCTCCTGGAGAAATACGTCGGCCGCGACGTCGACGTGGTGCGCACCGATCCGCAGACCGGCAAGCGCACGAGCGAGCGGGCGCGCGTCATGGCGACCAACGGCGGCATCGTGCTGCGCTATCCCGACCGCATCGAGACTTCGGTGGACGGCCGGCTCACGTTTCCGTCGCTGCCGCCCGATTTGCGGGACCGCCCCACGCTCGTGACCGAGCTGACCAACGCGGGCGATCCATCCGCGCAGCAAGTAGAGCTGACCTATCTCACCGGCGGGCTGAGCTGGAAGGCGGATTACACCGCGCTGCTCTCACCGAACGACGACCGCGTCGACCTGCACGGGCTCATCACATTGCAGAACCAGAGCGGCACGGCGTATCGCGACGCGCGCGTGCAGCTCGTCGCGGGCGACGTGAACGTCGTGCAGTCGGAGATCGCGAACGGCGCGCTGGCGGCGCCGAAGATGGCCGACTCGATGAACGTCAGGCCCAGCGAGCAGGCGTTGTTCGAATATCACCTCTACACGCTGCCGCGCAAGACGACGGTCGCCGACAACCAGACCAAACAGGTCGAGCTGTTGAGCGCGCCGCGCATCGCGGTGACGAAGACGCTCGAGCTGCGCGGCTCGCCGTTCTACTACCGCTCGCGTACCGCGGACCTCGGCACGCGTCTCAAGCTGGGCACGTACGTGACGTTCCACAACCGCGGCGGGGCGCTCGGCATCGCGCTGCCGAAGGGCGCGGTGCGCGTGTACAAGCGCGACAACTCCGGCCAAGAGCAGTTCGTCGGCTCCGACAGCATCGACCACACGCCCAAGAACGAGACGGTGCGGCTGCACCTGGGCGATGCGTTCGACGTGACGGCGAACAAGAAACAGACCGACTTCAAGGTCGTGACGTCGGACCACGTCTACGAGAGCGAGTACGAGATCGTGCTGCGCAACGCGAAGCCGGTCGCGCAGAACGTGCTCGTGATCGAACCCATCCCGGGCGACTGGACGATCCTGCGGTCGTCGGCGCCATACACCAAGAGCTCGTCGTCGACGGCGACGTGGTCGCTGCGCGTGCCGCCTGGCGGTTCCACGACGCTGACGTACCGGGTGCGCATCGCCTTCTGACGGGTACACCAGCGGGGTGACCGGCCCTTCGGCATTCGGCAAGGCCGCGCTCGGCGCGGCCGCAGGGTTCTCGCTCGGCTACGCGGCGGTGCGCGCGGCGCAGGCGTTGCGCGACCTGCGCGCACCGTATCCCGCGCGTAGCGCACGCGATTCGCAGCGCTACGGTGCGGAGCGGCGTGCGCTCGCGCTGGCCGGCGCAGCGCGCGGCGTGGCGGGGCTCGCCGTGACCGCGTTCGTGCTCGCCGATCCGCTCGACCGCGCGCTGCGCCCGCTGCCGCGAGCGCTGCGCGCGCCCGCGTTCGCCCTCGCCGTGCTCGTGCTCGACACGGTGCGTGACGCCGGCGCCGAGTACGTCGAAGGCCACGTCCTCGAACGCGCCTACGGCACGTCCGATCAAAGCGCGCGCGGCTGGCTGGCCGATCAAGCGAAAGGCACGGCGGTCGCCGCGGCGGTGAGCGCGCTGCTCGTCGCGCTCGCCGATGCGGTCGTCGCGCGCGCGCCGCGCCGCTGGCCGCTGATCGCGCTCGGCGCGACGCCGCCCCTGCTGGCGTTCGCGACGGTGGTCGCGCCGACGTTCGTGATGCCGCTGTTCAACCGCTACGAGCCGGTGACCGGCGAGCTGGAAGAACGCATCCGCACCCTCGCCGCACGCTACGGCGTCGGCAAGGCAGCGATCCTGCGCTTCGACATGAGCCGTCAAACGAAGAAGGCGAACGCGTTCGTGACCGGCGTGCTGGGCACCGAGCGCATCGCGCTCGCCGACACGCTGGTCGAGGCGTTCGCCGCCGACGAGACGCTGTTCGTCGTCGCGCACGAGCTCGGCCACTACGTGCGGCGCGATCCGTGGCTGGGGATCGCGATGGTCACTGCCGCGATCGCCACGACGCTGCTCGCCGCGGACGCCGCGCTGCGCGCGACGACGAAGCGCGGCCTCGACTCATCCGCACAGGGCGCGCGGCTCGCGTTCTATGCGACGCTCGTGCAGCTCGCGCTGACGCCGCTGACGAACGCGGCGTCGCGCGCGGTGGAACGCCGCGCCGACCGCTTCGCCGTCGTGGCGACGAACGACCGCGACGCGGGCGTGCGCGCGTTCCGGCGGCTCGCCGAGCAGAACCTCGCCGAGCTGGAACCGCCGCGCTGGGCGGAGCTGCTGTTCGCGTCGCACCCGTCGCTCGGGTCGCGCATTCGCACGCTTCAGAACGCACCGTAAAGGAACTCGCGACCGCCGCACCATAGGCGGTCCGGGATGCCGACTTACCGCAACATCCCTTTGGCGTGCGCGCTCTGCATCGGCGTCTTATTCTGCGCGGGCGAGGCCGGTGCAGCCGTGAACGCCGACGGCGCAAGCGGTTTTCGCGTGAGCCTTCCGCCGGGGTGGCACGCCGTATCGCGCGGAGCGGGTCACGTCGTCATGACCAGCCCCAATCCGCTGGAGTACGCCGACGTCCGCCCCGTCCTCCAGCGCACCGCCGACTGCGCGACCACGCTGCGCCAGGTGCTTACGAGCAGCGGTGTGGGTGATCTGCGAATCGCGCAAACGGTGCCCGGTGTCGCGGTCGCACGGTTTTTCGTCCGCAGCGGCGCGGGCCGCGGCGCCGTCATGTGCGCGGAGACGAGCCCGAACGTCGGCATGCTGTACGGCGGCGTCGTCCCGGCCAACGCGTTCGCGCGCGAGTGGCCGAACGTCATGGCGGTGCTTCGCAGCTTTGCGTACGAGCCGCCCAAGACCGCGAGGTCGGCTCAACGGGGCCAAGCGGCGTCCGCACTGCCGCCGCTTCAGAGCTGGCGTGAGCCGAACGAGCAGGCGTTCGTGATGAGCGTCCCCGCGGGCTGGCAGGTTCACGGCGGGATCCATCGCCTCGATGCGACGCATTACACCAGCGGCGTGGAGGCGCTGAGCCCCGACGGCGTCTCCGGCGTGCGCATCGGTGACTCGCGCGTGGGGCAGTGCACTGTGCCCGGACCAGGGATGAACAACATGCCGCCCGCGCAGGGCACCATGCAGTTCTGTCCGGCGAGCACGGCGGAGCAGGTGGGGACGCTGTATCTCCGCGGTCTGCTCGCGCGCGATCTCGGTCTCTCCGCGATTCAGATCGACGCGACGCCGCGCAACGACCTCGCGCGGCGCGCCGAAGCGATCCCCGCGTCGTTCGGCCTTCGCGTTCACTGCACCGTGGAGGAGCTGCGCTTCCGCGCGTCACGCGGCGGGTCGCCGGTCAGCGGCGCCGTCGTGGTGGGCACGACGCTGTTCGACGCGGTGCAAGGTCAAAACTATCTCGTCGGCACGCTGAGCTCGACCATTCAAACCTTCTGGGGTCCGCCCGAACGCTTCGCGACCCTCGCTCGGCTCACGGGCGCGATGCAGGCGTCGATGCGCATGAATCCCGTTTGGTGGGAGCAGACCCAGCGCATCAACGCGGAGATCACGCGCCGCACGCTCGCGCAGATGCACTCGGAAGCGCAGAACGCGCAGCAGGCGTCTTGGGACCGGATGGCCGCGGCCGACCGCCGCAGCGAATCGGTGGGCTATCTGCTGTCGGGAACGTCGCGCCTGAGCGATCCGCAAGGACGCACGTACGAGGCGAAGGCGGGAAGCAACTACTATTTCCTGGGCGCAAACGGCACCGTCCTCGGCACCAATACCTGGCCATCGACGACGGTCGACCTTCAGCAGCTCGAAGTCATCCGCTGAAATCTCGCTCGTCCTCGTCGAACGTGCTCGCGCGGGCGGCGGCGGCGCGCTCGTCGATCCAGCGCACGAACGGGGTGGTCGTGCGAATCGCGTCGCGAAACACGGCGAACACGCCGCGGTCGCGCAGCTCGCGATCCGTCACGTCGCGGCGAAGGATGTAGTTGCGCGCGCGAATCATCGGCAGACGCGGGTGCTGCTTCGGGAAGCTGCGCGGCGTGATGCGCAGCGGCTCGGTCTCCAGCGAGTACGGCTTCATCGCTTTCGCCGCGAGGATGCGGTCGAACGCGCGCGCGTCCGCGCCGTCTTCCGCGAACGCGCTGCGCAGCGCGCGGAGCTCCGGCTTGCCCGGATCCCAGATCCCCGCCGAGAAGTGCGAGTCGCCGGGCGCGAGGTGGACGTAGTAGCCGGCGAACGCGCCGTCCTTGCCGCCCGGCGACATCCACGCCGACAGCCACGTCTTGTACGGGTCCTTCTGTTTGTGGAAGCGCGTGTCGTTCGCGATGCGGAACAGGCACGCGCGCGGGTCGACGTGCGCGAGCCGGTCGTCGGCTCGCGCGCCCGCGAGCAGCAGCATCGTCACGAGATCCTCGAAACCATGGCGGACATGCTCGTCCCACGCGGCACGGTTCGCGTGAAACCACGTGCGGTCGTTGTTCTTCTTCAAGCCGCGCAGAAAGCGAAAAGCGGTCGGAACGTCGAGCGGCTCGGAACGGCGGGTCACGGTTCCCATCTTGCGTCGCGAGCGGGAGCGAAACCCTCACCCCCACGCGATCGCCGCGGCTCGAAGGCGCCGATCGAAGGGTTCGCACCACGAAACGGAAAACTAACGAAATAGTTCACCGGGAAGTTTTCAGTGGAGCGTTCCGATGCTGCAGTTTCCCTTGCGCGCCCGCGTCCTGATCGCCGCATTAGCGCTGGCCGTCACCGTGGCGGCGAACGCCGGCACGGCCCAGCAAATGCCGGCGCCGCCGCAAGTGGACCTGACCGGGCTCAACGCCGATCAGTGGCGCGCCGATCTGCGCTACCTCGCCGAGCAGATGCCGAAGGTGCACGTCAACCTGTATCACACGATGACGCGCGAGCAGCTCGATGCCGCGGTCGCCGAGCTCGACCGGCGCATCCCATCGCTGAACACAGACGAGATCGTGGTCGGCCTCGCGCGCGTAACGGCGCTCGTGCAGGACGGCCACAGCGGCGTGATCGGGCCGCTGACGTTCACGGCGCAGACGAGCTATCCGCTGCGGCTGAACTGGTATCCGAACGGGATCTTCGTCGAAGCCGCGCCGGCCGAGTACGCGAGCTTGGTCGGCGGCCGGCTCGTGCGCGTCGGCAACGCGCCGGTCAAGCGCGCATACGCCGAGATCAGCGCGCTGGTGCCGCACGATCCCGCGAACGACGGATTGCAGCGCGTCGTCGCGCCGCGCGTCTATTTCACCTCGCCGCGCGTGCTGCACGGCTTGGGCTTCACCCCGACCGCGGGCGAGGCGGCGTTCGAAGTCGAGCGCGACGGAAGGCGAATCAGCGCGACGGTGAAACCGGCGCCAAGCTCTCGACGGCACTTCGTCGCCGTGGCCGACAGCAGCTGGGTCGACGCAGGTGCGGCGTCGCCGAATCCGCTGCCGCTGTCGCGCAAGCATCCCGATCAGCCGTATTGGTACGAATACCTGCCCGCGCAGCACGCGGTCTACATACAGTTCAACGGCGTCTCCAATGACGGCCCGCAGCCGCTCGCGACGTTCTTCCGCGAGGTGTTCGACTTCGTCGACCGCACCGACGTGCAGCGCATGGTGATCGACCTGCGCAACAACGGCGGCGGCAACAACCAGCTGCTGCGGCCGATCGTCGTCGGGCTGATCCAGGCCAAGAAGATCGACCAGCGCGGCCGGCTCGTTGCGATCATCGGCCCGCAGACGTTCTCGGCCGCGCAAAACTTCGTCAATCGGATGGAAAGCTACACCGAGGTCGCATTCGTGGGCACCCCGACGGGCGAAAACGTGAACTTCTACGGCGACGTGCGGCCGATCGTGCTGCCGAACAGCAAGTTGGGAATCGGCATGTCGGCGCTGCGCTGGCAGGACATGGACATGCGCGACAAACGAACGAGCACGAGCCCCGAGATCGCGGTGGACCCGTCGTTCGCGGAATACCGCTCGCACGCGGACGCCGCGCTCGACGAAGCGCTGTCGGCACGCTTCGTGTCGTTGGAGGACGCGCTCGGCGAAGCCCTACCGCACGGCTACGCCGATGCCTTGGCGGCATACCGTGCGTGGACCGGCGACACGCGGCACCGCTACGTCACGAACGCGGAGGCGCGCGTGAACTCGCTGGGCTACAAGCTGCTCAACGAGAAGCGCGCGGACGACGCGATCATCGCATTCCGGGTCAACGCGGACACGCATCCAAAGTCAGCCAACGCGTTCGACAGCTTGGGCGAAGCCTACGACCTCGCGGGTCGCAAGGCCGAAGCGATCGCAGCCTACGAACGCTCCGTCCAGCTCAACCCGACGAGCGCGAGCGGCCTGGAAGCGCTGGCGCGGCTTCGCAGATAGCGTCCGCCGATCGCGTCCGGCCTCAGGGCACCGGCGTTCCGCCGGTGACGGCGATGCGGGCACCGTTGACGTAGCTCGACTCCTGCGACGCCAGAAACACGTACGCCGGTGCGAGCTCCGCCGGCTGCGCCGGGCGCCCGAGCGGTGACTCCTTGCCGAACGTGTGCACCTCGTCCGCGGCGAGCGTCGACGGGATCAGCGGAGTCCACACCGGGCCCGGCGCGACGCAGTTCACGCGCACCCCGCGCTCGATCGCTTCTTGCGCGAGCGCTTGCGTGAACGTCACGATCGCGCCTTTGGTCGTCGCGTAATCCAGCAGCGACGCATCGGGCTTCGAAGCTTGGACCGACGACGTGTTGATGATGCTCGCGCCGGGCGGCATCACCGCGAGCGCCGCCTTGCACAGCCAGAACATCGCATACACGTTCGTCTTGAGCGTGCGGTCGAACTGTTCCGTAGAAATCTCGGCGATGCCGCCGCGCTCGTACTGGTACGCGGCGTTGTTGACGAGGATGTCTAGTCCGCCGAGCTCCGCGACCGCGCGTCGCACCAGCGCCGTGCACAGCGCTTCGTCCTGAATGTCGCCGCGGACCGCGACCGCTTTGCGGTTTGCGCCTTCGACCAGCCGTACGGTTTCGGCGGCGTCGTCGTCCTCGTTCAAATAGGAGATCACGACGTCGGCGCCTTCGCACGCGAACGCCAGCGCGACGGCGCGCCCGATGCCGGAATCAGCCCCCGTCACGATCGCCTTGCGCCCCGCCAACCGGCCGCTGCCGCGGTACGTGTCCTCACCGTAGTCGGGTTGCGGCCGCATCCGCGTACTGCTGCCGGGCGCGGGCTGCGGCTGGTCCGGAAAGTCGGGTTTGGGGTATTGCTCGCGCGGGTCGCGCAGCGCGTATTGATCGATTGCCACGATACCTCCGGAACGGCGTGCGCCGAGTGTTCGTGGCCTTGTGCCAACCCGGCAAACGCGTCAAACGCGGCTCCCTGCACGCCCGGCGACCGAGCCGCGTGTCTACACGGCGATAGCCGGCGAGGGTCTCGTCCCTAACCACGATGCGATGTCCGTTTTCACGTCTACGTGGACGCCGTCGCGCAGCTCGCGGCGGAACTCGCCGAACAGGCCGAACGCTTCCGCGAACGCATCGTGCTTGTGGATCGACTCGTAGTTGAGCTGGGTCGCGCCGATGTACGTCGTGTCGGGGAAGTCGGCGTACATGTCGAGCGCGCGCGCGAGGATGCCGCGCACCACGTCTTCCACGAACTTCGGGTTGTGGTGCGCTTTGTTCACGATGAAGAACTCGTCGGGGCGCTTGAGCAGGTCGTACGTCTCGCTCGACATCGACGACTCGACGATCTCCACCAAGTCCTCCGCGCGGATGAAGTCCGAGAACGGCTCCTCGGCGCCGATGTACACGCCGCCGCGGCCGCGCTGGTTGTGCGTCGCGACCGGCAGCGCGTCGATCGCGCGGATCGCGTCGGCTTCGGAGAATCCGGCGTCTTGCAGCTCGCGGATCGAGTGCTCCCGCACCATGCTCTGCGCGCACGGGCACGCCGTCATCCCCTGCGCCTCGACGCCGACGATGCGGCGCGTGCGATGCGCGTCCGCGTGCGCGATGCCGACCAGCGTGTACGTCTCCTCGGTGCGCTTGCCGCTCACCGGCGTCCAGCGCTCCAGCCCGAACTCCGCGCGCAGGCGCACGTCGGCACGCAGCGCGCCCTGCGAGCCGACGATCTCACGCGCGATCTGCTCGGTGAGATCTTCCACGCGCGCGGGCTTCTCCTTGCGCGCCAGCACGTCGAGCGTCGCGGCTTCGAGCAGCTCCGAGAACCGCGACATGTGCACGCCGGCTTTGTCGGGCGCGAGGTCGGCGACCATCGTGAAGTCGCCGTGGAACGTGCGCTCCTCGCCGCCGACGTCCAGGCGGATGATGTGCTTGACCGACGACACGCCCACGCGGTTGAGCGACAGCC
Source organism: Candidatus Elarobacter sp. (assembly GCA_036403315.1). Taxonomy (GTDB): domain Bacteria; phylum Vulcanimicrobiota; class Vulcanimicrobiia; order Vulcanimicrobiales; family Vulcanimicrobiaceae; genus Vulcanimicrobium. The sequence goes on along the minus strand of DASWRD010000023.1, from coordinate 4,865 downwards.
GCACCTCGGGCTCTTCTTCTTGACGGTTCGCGACGAAGTGGATCGCGCGCGCCTTGCGCACGATGCCGTCGTGCGGCACCGCCGCGGCGAGCGCCGCGATCGTCTTGCCGGTGCGCGGCTCGACGGCGTTCGGCGCGATCTCGGCGAGCGGGATCAGGTTGAACGCGCGCGACGCGAGATACGGGTGCGGCACCTCGAAGCGCCCGAAGTCGGCGACCGTGTCGTCGACCATCAGAATGTCGACGTCGATCGGGCGCGCGGCGAGCGGCGTGCGCGTGCGGCGGCCGATCGCGGTCTCGATGCCGCGCACGAACGCTTCGAACGCGACCGGTTCGAGCGCCGTCGTCAGCTTCGCCGCGACGTTGAGGAACGCGGGGCCCGCGACACCGTTCGCCGGCGGCGTCTCGTAGTACGACGACACCGCGTCGACGCGCGCTTGCGCGCGCAGCCGCTGGAGCGCCGACAGGATGGTGCTCTGCCGGTCCCCCAGGTTCGATCCGACGCCGACGTAGACAGTGTGCATCGCTAGGTTGCAACCGCGCGTTCGGCCCGCGGGTTGCCCGCGGCCGCCGCCGCCGCCATCAGCCGCGCGACTTGCACCGTCTCGGCCACGTCGTGGGCGCGCACGAGCCGCGCGCCCGCCGCGATGCCGATCGCGGCGGCGGCCAGCGACGGCACCAGCAGCTCGCGCGCGGGCCGCTCGAACACGCGCCCGATGAAGCTCTTGCGCGACGCCGCCAGCAGCACCGGGTAACCGAGCGCGCGCAGCTCGCCGAAGCGGTCGAGGATCTCGAGATCGGTCGCGGGCTCCTTGCCGAACTCGAGCCCGGGATCGACGACGATCGCGTCGCGCGCCACGCCCGCGGCCACGGCGCGCTCGGTGCGCTCGTAGAGGAAGCCGACGATCTCGGCGAGCGCATCGCCGTAGACGTATGCCTCCGGCTCGCGCACGTTGAGCCGGCCCTTGAGGTGCATGACGACCAGCGCGGCGCCGTGCTTCGCGACGACGTCCGGCATCGCCGGGTCGGACAGCCCGCTGCAGTCGTTGACGACGTGCGCGCCCGCGCCGAGCGCGGCGTCCGCCACCGACGCGGTGTACGTGTCGACGGACAGCGGCACATCGATCCCCGCCGCGACGATCGCACGGATCGCCGGTACGACGCGCGCGCGCTCGTCGTCGGGCGATACGCGGCCGTTGCCGCTCGCGTACGATTGCCCGCCGACGTCGACGATCGCCGCGCCGTCGCGCACCATCGCACGCGCCTGCGAGAGCGCGCCCGCGACGCCGTCGGCGCTCTCGTAGAACGAGTCCGGCGTGACGTTGACGATGCCCATCACGCGCGCCTCGTCGCGCAGGTGGAGCACGCGGTCGCGCAGGCGCAGGTGCGGCGCCGGCACCGCCGCGCGCGCGAGCGCGACGAGCAGCGCGTCCACGAGCTCGGCATCATCACCGCGCGCGCGCTCGCGCGCCTGCTCGAGCGCGGCGCGCGTCGCACCGAACAGCGTCGTCGTTCCAACTCGGGCAACGACCACATCGCACGCTCGCAGCAACGCGAGCACGGCGGTTGAAACGGCGCCGTCGAAGGCCAGCACGCGTGCGTCGGCCGCGCTCGCGAGCGCATCGGCGGCAGCGGCGCCGAGCGCGCCGCCATAGCGCGCGTGAAGATCGGATGCGCGCGCGCCGGCGAGGAAACGGACGTTCACCGTCGCGTCCTTCGACCCGGCCCGCTCGTTCCCGCGCAGGCTAGGAGACGCGAACGAGGCGGCGCTTGCGCGCCGCCTCGTCGTTGGCGTCGGGGACCGCGTTCGCGCTTCGCGCTAGTGCGGCGGCTGCGACGCGTTCGGGCCCGGGGTCGGCGACGCGCTGGTCCCCGGCGCCTGGGTCGGTTCCGGCGAGTGCGACACGGTCGGCGACGGCGACGTGGTCGGCGCGTGCGTGGGCTCCGGCGAGTGCGACACCGTCGGCGACGGCGACGTGGTCGGCGCGTGCGTGGGTTCCGGCGAGTGCGACGGCGCGGTCGTGGGCGCGGTGGTCGGCGCGTGCGTCGGTTCCGGCGAGTGCGACGGCGCCACGGTGGGCGACGACGACGGGCGCGGCGTCTCGTACGGCGTCACGACGCCGATGTGGACCACCGCGGTCGCACCGCGGTCGCCGAGCCCGACGATGACGCAGCGGCCGGGGCCGATCGGCGTCAGCGTGAACGTCGGGCTCGCGCCGCTCGTGTTCACGATCCCGGTGCAGTCACCGTGCAGCGTGAAGTTGCCCGTGAAGCCTTGCTGCGAGAACGTGACCGGTACGGGGCTCGACGCCGTGACCGTCGGGAACTGCACGTTCGGCGGCGCCGCCACGACGGGGGCGGGCTTCGTGTCGTGCGGCGGGTTGGACGGCACGCTCGACGGCACCGGCGTCGGCGTCGCGGTCGTCGTCGGTACCGCGACGACGGCGAAATAATAGGCCTGGTTGGCCGTGAACGAGATCGGCTGGCCGTTCGACGCGAACGCCAGTTGCGTGGCCGCTTTGCCGCTCGCGGTCGTTGCCGTCACGACGGCCGGACCTTCGAAGCCTTGCTGCCAGCCCGCCGCCGTGCGCAACGGATCGAGGAAGAACAGCCAGTAGCTCACCCCCGCGGTCGGCAGCGTGCGCGGCACCACGAACGAGAACGCCGGCGCGACCGGCAGCGTGACGTCGGCCGAGAACTGCATCCGCAGGTACGCGACCACGTCTTTCTTCGCGTCCTCGCGCACCGCGCGGCCTTGCACGCTGCGGGAGACCGAGAGCGCGGGCAGCGTCGCGTCGCCCGTGGTGCTGTAGGTCGACGCGACGGTCGCGTCGGCCGGGATGCTGCCGTTTGCGGACAGCGCGGCGCTCGCCGACGCACCGCTCGGATCGGACGACAGCGGGACGGCCACCGTCGCGGCGCCGGGCGCCGCCGCTGGTATCGCGACCGCGTCGCTGGACGAGAAGCTCTGGGTCGAGCCGGCCGGCGCGTTCGTCGGGACGGGCGGGACCCCGCCGCCGCCGCCGCTAGGCCCGGACGACCCGCCTCCTCCGCCGCAGGCGACCAGGAGTGCGGCGCTCAGAACGGCGCCGCCGACAAAGGCCGTAGAAATCCGTTTCATAGCCCCGGTGATCGGACGCGCGGCTGACAAAATGGAGCGATCCGAGCGTGCCCCCGGTCACATGCTAGCGAATTTTGATGACGGCGGGCCGCCCGGCGGCCGTCGACGGCGGCCCGTACATCGCGTATGCGGTCGGCGGCGGCGCCGTGAACGTCCCCGCCGTCGTCGCCCGCAGCCGGTAGCGCAGGCGCAGCGGCGCGTTGCGCGAGAGGCGCGTCGCGAAGAACACGACGCGGTCGTCGAAAAACTGCAGCCCGCTCCAGTTGTCGCCGGACTCGCGCTGGCGCGGCTGATACGCCAAGCCCGCAGGCAGCGGGTCCTCGATCGCCACGAACTGCGCGTCAGTGTCGGCCGCGACGGTGACGTCGACGTCCACCACGTCGCCGACGTGCCACTCGTTGCCCTCCGCCGAGCCGAACCTGCGCGCGATGTGGAACGGCGCGGCCGCCGGTGCGCTCGTCGCATCGTGGACGTAATGCGTCCAATCGGTGGACCAGTACAGCGCGCCGGTCCCCTCACGCTCGAACCGCAGCGTTCCGCCGCGCTTCAGCGCGCGCGCGGGCACGACGATCGACGCGTCGGCGCGCGCGAGCAGCGGCGTGTCGATGCGCACTCGTTTGAGCGTGCGCCCGTCGAGCACGACGCGCACCGTCTCGTGCGGCTGCAGCTCGTTCGATTCCGGCGCCGTCGTCTCGCTCATCGCGTAGATCGCCGCCGCGGTGTCCTTCGTCGTCGCGAACCAGGAGCCGCGCTGCTGCGAACGCAGCCAGGCCACCGCGCGCGCGACGTGCGGATCGTTCGCGTCCATCGCATGCACGAACCGCAGCGCGTACGCCGTCGTCTCGATCGGGTCGTCTTGCCAGCGCGAGTGCCAGCCCGGGCCGTCCCACCGCGCGTACGTCCCGTCGTCGGCCACGCGCTTGAGCAGCTCCGCGAGCAGCGGCTGCGCGCCGTCGCGGTCGCCCAGCGCGAGGTGCGCGAGCCCCAGCGCCGACACCGCGTACGAGTTGAGCTGTTTCATGCTCGCGTCCGTCGCCGCGAGAATAGTGCGGTCCACGGCGGCGGGCTTCGCGTCGGCCAGCGCGTACAGCATGTACGCGCGCGTGTTCGCTTCCGAACCCGGCCGGTCGCCGCCCCACGGCTGGAACGTGGTGCTTTTCGCGGCGATCTGCTGCACGAGGCTGGCCGCGCCGCGGTCGAGCACGTCTTTCGGCACCGGATGCCCGTCGCGCGCCAGCTCGGTGAGCCCGTACAGCGCGTACGCCGTCATGAACGGGTTCGCGTCGTCGTGCTCCCACCAGCCCCACGAACCGTCGTAGTGCTGCAGCTCCGCGAGCCGGTCGACGGCGCGTTTCGCCACTTCGGCCGGCGCGGGTCCGTCGGGCGGCGGGAGCCCGGTTCGCTTGCGCAGGCGTTCGACGTAGATCGCGGGCAGCGCCGCGGACATCGTCTGCTCCACGCAGTAGTACGGATACACTTGCAGCAGCCGCACGTCGGCGAGCAGCTGCGCGACGATGCTCGGCGCGAGGTCGATGCGCAGGTCGCCGGCGTCGTCGGCATGGCCGAGACGCAGCGCGACGGTCGCGGAATCCGGCAGCGTGCCGGCGGCGCGCTCGTGCCGTGCCGTGCCCGACGTCTCGATCGGCAGCGCCACGCGCAACCCGTCGCGCTGCGTGCCGCTCGTCCCCGCGAGCCGCAGCGACGCGTTCCCGAGATCGCCCGCCGCGCGAACGTGCCAGCCTTAC
>DASWRD010000022.1:0-25841 GCA_036403315.1 Candidatus Elarobacter sp. | reverse complement strand
CCGGAGTTCCGCTGGCTGCTCGACCCTGCGCACGACGCCGACTCCATCGTCGTGAACCCGCACAAGTGGCTGTTCGTCCCCGTCGACCTGTCGGTGCTGTACGTGCGCGACCCGGAGGTGCTGCGGCGCACGTTCAGCCTCGTCGCGGACTATCTCGTCACACCGGAGACCGACGTCCACAACTACATGGACTACGGTCTGCAGCTCGGCCGCCGCTTCCGCGCGCTCAAGCTCTGGTTCGCGCTGCGCACGTTCGGCGTGACCGGGATGCAAGAACGCCTGCGGGGGCACATCGCCCTCGCACAAGAACTTGCGACGTGGATCGAATCCGAACCGCACTGGGCGGTCGTGGCACCGCACCCGCTGTCGGCGGTGTGCTTCCGCTACGCGCCGAACGCTTCAGCGCTCGGCGCGGAAGCGCTCGACGCGCTCAACCTCGCGATCATGGAAGCCGTCAACGCGACGGGCGAAGTCTTCCTGTCATCGACCCGCCTCCACGGCCGAGTCGTCCTGCGCATCGCGATCGGCAACGAGCGCACGACCCGCGAAGACGTACGCCTCGCCTGGGACCTGCTCCGCCGGGAAGCCGCGAGACGATCTGCGCGAACGGTTTAGCGCGGCGCGGCGCGGGCTGCGAGCTCGGTGCGCAGGCCGCGCAGTCCTTGTTTCATCGTCCAGTTGTGGTTTGCGGCGAACAACGGGCGCAGCAGCCACGAGAAGCGGCGGATGAACGCGTGGTTCGCGCTGACCGTCCACTCGTACGTGACGTCCGTGTCGTCACCGTCTTGGCGCAGCGTCCAGTGGCCATCGCCTTCGAGATCGCCGGTCGCGACGATGCGCGATCCGTTCGGATAGTGCTGCTCGACGACGGTGAACTCCCAGCGGATCAGGTACGGCAGAAAGCCTTTCGTCGTCACCGCGACGCGCCGGCCCAGACCGTGCTCGCCGCCGCGCTCAAGGATCGTGCACTCGCGGTACACCGACGGCCACCAGCCCGCGATGCGGTCCGTGTCCTCGAGCACGTCGGACACGTCCTCGCAGCGCGCGCGCACGCGCCAGCGCGTCACGAAACGATAGCCGCGGTCGGCGCTCTCCATCGCGCGCACGTTCTCGAACGCTGTGCAGCGGACCGCATCGTTCGCGCTCGCCGCGCCGCATTTACCGAAGCTTTACGGCACATCTAGGGCCCGGCTGGTCGTCGCATACCAGCAGTCGTCGTTCGAACGAGCGTTCGAGAAGCGTGCAGCCGCCGGGCATGCAATGGTGCGCTTCCGCGATGGAGCACGAACCGCACGCACGTCCCGCTCGCCGGCCGGTCTCGCCGGCGCGCCGCCTTGGACTCGAGCAGGACCGGCGCGACGATCGCGCGCGCTGCGCCGAGTGCGACACGCCGGTGTTCCGCGCGTTCGGCGATCACGTCGCCTTGCGCGCGTGGATCCTCGAGTACCGCAAGCCGCTCGCCGCGGAGCTGCGCGACTACTTTCGCAAGAACCCCGAGCTTCACGCGCGCCCCGACCATTGGTTCGGGCTGCTGACGTCGCAATTGCGCGGCGAGGTCGCGCTCGCGTGGGAGCAGTCGGAGCTCGCGCCGGCGCACGGCGTTCCGCCCGAGCTGATCGCCGGACTGCACGCGGCCGGCCCCGGCGCCGGCGCGCTGCAGGCGTTCGTCAGCGACGGTTTCGTCGCGCTGCTCTGCGCGCAGTGCCGGTCGCCGCACAACGGCACCGCCCTGACGCCGCACGCGGTGCGCCGCCGCTACGCGACGTGGTTTTTCGAAGGCGACGCCGTTGCAGCGCGTGCGCTCGATCCGGTGCGCTGGGCGCTGCTCGAGGACGCGATCGTATACGTGTTCGCGAGCCGCGCGACCGGATCAGAAGGCTGAGAACAGCTGCCGCACCTTCTCGTCGCCGATCGTCGCGCTCCGCTCCGGGACGCGCACGAGCGTGACGACGTGCGCGGTCGCGATCTCCGCGCGGTGCGCGACGACGCCGTCGCAGCGCAGGTCCACGCCGACCTCGACGAACGCCGAGCGCGCGGCGACGGCGTCGCGGATACGGTCCGCGTCGGCCTCGTCGACGAGATAACTGCCTTTGGTGAGAACCACGCTGTACTGCGCCATCGCTGGACCGATGCTAGCCGTCCGGCGCGCGCCGTTCTACAAAGTTTTCCGGAACTTGCGCCGGGCGTTGTGGAGCCGCTGTGGACCCGGTCGCCTGCGAACTCTCATCGTCCCCTCATGCAAGGAAGGCGCCGGGTCAGGTAATACTAAGAAATTAGTCTTAATTCGTTCGGTGGGAGAGAACAGCCCGATGTTGCGCCGCTTGCTGATGGTCGCCGTTCCGGTCGTCGTCCTCGCCTTCGCGCGGGCCATGCCGGCTTCGGCGCAGATCGCGCCGGGCGAGCTGGTCGTCACGGTGATCGACGCGGCGACGAAGGCGCCGCTGGAGAACGCCGAGGTCTTCCTGGTCGGTCCCGTCCAGACGAGCGCGCTCACGCCGAAGGCCGGCTTGCTGCGTTTCGAAGAGGCGCCGGCGGGGCTGTACAGGGTGAAGGTGCAGCTGCGCGGCTACCAGACGGCGACCCTCAACGACGTCGAGGTTCCCGACGGGCGGCGGATCACCGTGCGCGTTTCCCTCGTGGCTACGCTCAGTCAGATCGGCTCCGTTCAAGCGCGCAGCAGCGCGTCCGCGTCGAGCCAGGACGTCAACGAGAACTCCGCGGTGCGCCGCATCAGCGACTCGCTCAACGACGCGCTGGGCCAGCTCGCGGGCGTCAGCGTGAACCAGAGCGGCAACAGCGTCGACGGTTCGATCACCATCTCGCTGCGCGGCATGGACGAGACGCAGACCGGCGTGAGCATCGGCGGCGTGCGGCTCGCCGGGGCGTCGCAAGGCGCCGCGCTGCGCGCGCTCGGCAGCGACTTGTTCAGCGGCGCGGGCGTCGACTTCAGCGGCAACGCGAACTCGATCGCGGGCCAGGTGAACTATCGCACGCTCGAGCCGACGAAGCAGTGGATCACGCGCCTCACCACGTCGTACGGCACGTACGACCGCTCGTCGTACGTCGCCGCCGTCACCGGCGGGCTCGGTAAGCTGAGCATCGCCGCGCAGTATGCGCACCGCTCGACCGGCTCGCCGTTCGACGGGCTCAGCTTCGGCGACCAGAGCGGCCTGACGTATCCGCACGACGCGGGCCAGCGGCTGACCGGTGAGTTCATGAAGCTGCGCTACGCGCTCAACGAGAAGATCACGCTCAACGTGGGCGGCATCGTGAGCAACCGCGGCAGCTCGCTCACGTGCCCGGTGTTCACGCAGGAGCTCGCGTGCGGCAACGGCCCGCACAACTTCGACATCGATCGCTTCCGCCTCGGATCGTTCGGTTTTCAGGCGCAGCTCGGCAACGTCGCGCTGACGGCGAGCGCCGGCGGGTACGGCGGGCGCTACACGCAAGACCGCTCGAACGCGCTCACGCTCGGTGTTCCGACGCCGTCCGAAGACATCTACGACTACGACGGGCGCTTCGCGTCGGCATCGTTCAACGTCACGGTGCGCCGCCACACGCTCGTACTCGGCTTCGACGCGAACGCGAGCCGCAACGTCTACACGCCGGTTCACTTGCTGTACTCCGCTCCCGCGATCTATCACGACCACTCGACGAGCCTCAACCTCAGCGACACGTACAAGATCAGCACGAAGCTCTCGCTCAAAGGCGGTATCTCGACGGCGACCGCGAGCGGGACGAAGGCGTCGCTGCTCGAGACCGTCGGCGGCACGTGGAAGCCCGGCAACAGCGACACCGTCGACGTGAACGCGCAGTTCGGCAGCGCGCAGCCGACGGGCACGGGCGCGGACTCGTTCTCCGAACCGGCCCTTGCCGCGTACAACTGCAACGGTGCGTCGCGCATCGGCGGGCCCGGCGACAAGAACACGAAGCAATCGTCGGCGTCGTACAACGCCGGCTGGACGCACAACTGGCGCACCGGCTCGTTCACCGCATCGATGTACCGCCAGCTTCAGATCGGACAAGCGTTCTACGCGGGCGTTCCGATCATGAGCGAGCCGGCCGGTTATCTTCCACTCGGCTACCTCGACGCGATCCGCGACGCGTGGAACCGCCCGCAGTCATGCGCGGGCGTCCCGTTCGACCCGAACTCGATCTACGTCGCGCAGAGCATCGGCGGCACGAGCCGGCGCTATGAAGGCTGGTCGCTCACCGGCCGCGTCGGCCTCGGCCGCAACGTCGTGGTGTTCCCGACGCTCGCGACGACCGGCGCGACGATCCTCACGGTGGACCCGCGTTTTGCCGGACCGTACAGCTTCATCGTGCCGGGCTGGCAGCTCCCGAACCGCCCCGTCCACACCGCGAGCTTCACGGTCGACGCGGTGCAGCCGCGCGCGAAGCTGGAATGGATCGCGAACGCGCAGCACCAAGGCGCGAACAACGGCCGCCGCCTGGGCGCGTACACGCAAGTGAACCTCGGCGTCTCGCGCGCGCTCTCGCGCGGCACGCTCACCGCGTTCGTGTCGAACCTCACCAACGTCGACGCCGGGATCTTCTGGACGACGCGGTACGCCTACCGGCTGCCGCTCGTGGGCGGCGGCGTCGCGATGCAGCCCGCGCAGCCGCTCACGCCGCGCAGCTTCACCGTGCAGTACTCCGTTCGGACGAAAGCCCGCCCGACGAGCACGGGCACGCCCCCGCCGAACGCCCGCCCCTAGGGACGGCGCGCGCGTTCGACGCTAAAACGTGCGCAGGTAGGCTTCGCGCTCCCAGGGGTGCACCGCGCGGCGGTAGCGTTCGTACTCCGCGAGCTTCGCGTCGCGGAACGCGTGGTAGATGTGGTCGCCGAGCGCGCCGCGGATCACCACGTCGTCGTCGAGGGTCGCGAGCGCCTGGCGCAGCGAGCGCGGTAATTGCCGAATACCGTGCTCCGTGCGGAAGCGTTCGCCCAGCTCGTACGTCGACCCGGTGAACGGATCGCCGGGGAGTCCGCGCGTGCGGATGCCGTCGGCGAGCGCTTCGACGAGCACCGCCATCGCGAGATATGGATTGCACGACGCGTCGGGGCTGCGGACTTCGAGCAGCGGCGGTTCGGTGCCGACCGCCGGCGGCACGCGCACCAGCGCGTTCGCGCTGCGCTCCGACCACACCGTGTACACCGGCGCGTCCCACGCCGCGACGAGACGCTTGTACGAGTTCACCGTGGGGTTGCAGATGGCGGTGAACCCGGGCGCGTGCTCGAGCAATCCCGCGACGGCGTGCAGGCGCACGACCTCATCGACGGCGCCTAGCGCGAAGTATACGTGCAGCCCGCTGCCGGCTTGATCTTCGAGCGGCTTCGGCATGAACGTCGCGTGCAAGCCGTGCCGCTCCGCGATGCGCTTCACGACGCCGCGCACGGTAACGAGCCGGTCCGCCATCGCGAGCACGCTGCCCGCGGCGAGATCCAGCTCGTGCTGGCCCGCGCCGTGCTCGTGGTGCGCGGACGAGATCGGGATGCCCATCGCTTCGAGCGCGACGCTCGTCGCGAGGCGCACCTCTTCGCCGCGATCGCTCGCGGAGAAATCGAAGTACGAGCCGGCGTCGGTGGTGCGCGTCGACGGCGTTCCGTCCGGCGCGAGCGCGAACAGATAGAACTCCACTTCGAGTCCCGCGCGCAGCGTCTGCACCACGTCGCCCGCGTCTTCGAGCACGCGCTTGAGCGTCGAGCGCGGATCGCCTTCGAACGGCGTGCCGTCCGGCGTCTCGATGTCGCACAGCACGCGCGCCTCGACCTGGCCGTCGCTCGACCACGGCAGCACCGTGAACGTCGCGGGATCGGGCCGCAGCACCATGTCGACCTCTTCGCCGCGCACGAACCCGTCGATCGAACCGCCGTCGAACGTCACGTGGCCCGCGAGCGCGCGTTCGAGCTCGCCGACCGGCACCGACACGCTCTTCTCGATGCCGAGCACGTCCACGAACGCGAGCCGCACCCAGCGCACGCCGCGCTCCTTCGCCGCCGCAACGACCGCGCGCCGCGCCGCCGCCGCATCTTTCACCGTCGTCAACAAAGGTGGCGTCCCTTCGGGCCGCCACGTGAATCCAGCGCGACACGTCGCGCCTTCGCAGTCGGCATGATCGTGCCGATACGCGTTGCCAAGTTCACGATCATCCGTCCAAAGCGTCCACCGCCAATGCGGCGCGGACCGTCAGCTGGTCGTGCGGCGAGTCGAGGTCGAGCCGGCCGATCTCGCCGATCTGGCGCAGGCGGTAGAACACGGTGTGGCGGTGCACGTTGAGCCGCGCGGCGGCTTCCTTGATGTTTTGCCCCACGTCGAAGAACAGCTTCAGCGTGCGCACGAGTTCCGTCTGGTGCTTCTCGTCGTACGCGCGCAGCGGGTCGAGCACGCGCGTCGCGAACGCGCGCCAGTCCTCGCGCGTCGCTCCCGTGCGGTGCAGGAGCGGGTACACGCCGAGATCGTCGTACGGCATCACCTTCGCGCCGCCGAACATCCGCCGCGCGATCGTCATCGCTTCGCGCGCCTCGTCGACGCTCTGTGCGACGCCGATCATCTCGGCGTGGCGGCCGACGCCGCCGACGATCTTCACGTCGAGGCCGGCGCGCTGCATCCCGCGCGGGATCAGCGTCGCGGCGGTGCGTGCGTTCGCGGCGTCCACCTCGAGCGGCGCGGGGACGAGGAAGAAGAAGCCGCCGCCGCGCTCGACGACGACCACGTCGCCGGTGCGCGTCCCCAGCGTGTCGAGGCAGACGCGCCGGATCTCCGCGTTCTTCTGCATCGCGACGCTCTCGTCGAGCCCTTCGCCTTCGATCGCGACCGCAACGTAGCCGGGTGCGAGCGCGATGCCGCGCGCCTGTGCGTCCTCGCGCGCTTCGAGCGGGTCCTCGTACGCGCGCGCCAGCAAACGGTCCCAGAAGCCGCGCCGCCGCCCGCGCCCGCCGCCCGCTTCGCGCGAGAGCTCGACGGCGATCTGCGCCGCGGTGAGCCGGATCAGCCCGGCCCGGTCGTCGAGCGTCCGCGCCGCGGACGGGAACACCGACAGCCAGCCCAGCCGTGCCTCGCCGGCGCGCACGGGATAGGAGCGCGCGTGCCGGTCGGCCGGCGCCGCGAGCCCGACGCCGTCGTCGCCGTCGGCCTCCTTCGGCAACAGGTCGCGCACGGTCTGCGGGATCGCGCGCTCGCTGGTTCCGCTGACCGCGACGTGCCGCCACTGCGCGTCCTCGACCAGCACCGCCGCGTCGAGCGCGACCGCGAGGTGCGCGGCCAGCGCCGGCGCGCCGCCGCCGCTCGCCGCGACGCGCGCCAGCGCTTCGGCGTAGCTGAGCAGCGCTTCGGACCGGTCGCGGCGCAATGGCCGGGCGGGGATTACGTGGTCGTCCTGCACGGGTGCGCGTAGGTTTTCGCGCGGTGGCGCGTCTCCTGCGGACGAATGGACAGATGGACAAAGCGCGCCGCAGGAGCCGGCCGCCGGGCGGGGTACGAAACCGACTTCACCCACGAGAAAGGAGCGAGCCGCATGACGTCCGTCTCTGCGCCCACCGGCGCGACGAGCTCCCCTTTCCGTCCTTCGACACGCTCGGGCCAGGCTTCGCGCTGATCGCGAGCTAGGCCGGAAACAAACGCGGGCCGAGCGCCCGCGTCTCGTCGCGCCCCCTCGTCCGGTTCCACACCGCTGCACGAAAGGCACGACCTTGCTCTTCGACCATCGCATCGCGTCCGATCGCGGTGCCGACTTCCTCGCACTCGCTCCCGACGGGAGCGAGACCATCCTCTACGTCACCCCGGTGCTCGCCGACCGGCCCGTCGCCGGCGACTGGGTCGCCGTCGACGCCGCGCGCATCGCGGCGATCGCCCCCCGTCGCGGCGTGCTCGCGCGCGCCCGGCACGATCGCGGCGCGACCCCGCAGCCCATCGCCGCGAACCTCGACGCCGTCCTCATCGTCACGGCGCCGGGCCGCGAGTTCTCGCCGCGGCGCGTCGAACGCTATCTGATCGCGGTCCGCGCCGCCGGCGCGCAGGCCGTCGTGGTGCTGAACAAATGCGACCTCGCGGGCGATCCGGCGGCGCTCGTCGCCGACCTGTACGGCGTGAGCGGCGAGAACCCGGTGCTCGCGATCAGCGCCGAGTACGGCGACGGCTGCGACGCGCTCGACGACTACACGCGCACGGGCACGACGCTCGCGCTCGTCGGCTCGTCTGGCGTCGGAAAATCGACGCTCGCGAACCGGCTGCTGGGCGCCGACCGGTTCGCCACGCGGGCGACGCGCGCGTCCGACGGGCGCGGCGTGCACACCTCGACGCGCCGCGAGCTCGTCGCGCTGCCGTCGGGCGCGTGGCTGATCGATACGCCTGGGATGCGCGCGTTCGCGCCGTGGTCGGACGACGCCGCGCTGGACGAGGTGTTCGCCGACGTCGCCGACGCCGCGGCGCGCTGCCGCTTCCGCGACTGCGCGCACGACCGCGAACCGGGCTGCGCGGTGCGCGCGGAGGTCGCCGCCGACCGCTGGGAGCGCTGGCGCGCCCTGCGCGCGGAGCTCGCGTACCTCGACCGGCGCGACGACCCCGTCGCGCTCGCCGCCGAGAAGCGCCGCTGGAAGTCGCTGACCAAATTGCACCGAAGCCACGACCGATGAACCTGCTGACGCTGCATCTCTGGATCGGGTTCGCCGTCGCGGCGCTCGCCGTGCTCGCGGTTTGGTGGCGCACCGGCCGCCGCATCACGCTGTACGCCGTGACCCTGCAGATCGCGGTCGGCGTCGCCCTCGTCGTTCAGGGCGTGCGCGGCCCGTGGCACCACTACGCGCTCGCGGTCCTGGGCTGGGCGGGCTACATGGTCGCGAACGCGCTGAGCCGCCGGCCGGGCGGTGCCCGAACCGCGCTCATCCTCGCGGCGATCGCATCGCTACTGATCTTGATCGCGTTCGGGATCGGCCAGCAGGCGGTCCGGACGGGGTACGCCGCGGCCTAGCCCGCGACGCGAATGCCAAGCAAGCGTTAATTCTATGGGTCATTTGGCCCATCTCGCCTACCTATTTGGTACCATGTCCGGAGCCCGATCACGGATGGTGGACATGGAAGTTAGGGCGTTCGGAGCGACGCAGGATGATGCTGCGGCGGCGATGGTGACGCCGCGCGTTTTGCCGCGTCCCGGTGCGCTTCCGCCCTACGCGGCAAGCGCGGTGGAGCGCCTCTTCGAGGCCGCCCGCCGGCCGATCGCGGTCGTCGTGGCCCCCGCGGGATTCGGCAAGAGCGCGCTGCTGCGTGCCTTCGCCACGATGTGCGACACCGCAGTCCTCGTCGACCTGGCCGGTAGCGAGCCGACTTTCCGGGCCGCGGTGCGCGACCTGTGCGAAGCGCTGCGCGGCGTCGCGCCCGGCGCGCGCCTCTCGTTTGCCAGCGCGTACGCGCGCGCCGCCGAGCGCGGCGAGCGCGCCGCGGCGCTCGCCGTGTGGCTGTCGCGCTACCTCGAAGGCCGCGACCTCACGATCGTCATCGACTCGGTCGACCGCTTGGGCGACGAGGCGCGCCTGTTCGCGGAGTTCGTCGAAGTGCTGGCCGGGCGCGGCGCCTTCGCGCCGCGGCTGGTCGTCGCGGGCCGCGACACGAGCGATCTGCCGGTGCCGCGCTGGCTCGCCGCCGACCTCATCGCGATGCCGGTCGGCGAAGCGGATTTGCGCTGGACGGTCGCCGACGCGCGCGCCGCCGCGAACGGCTTCGGCTTGTCGGTCTCGGACCGCGCGCTCGAGCGAACGCTCCTGGCCGCGAACGGCCGCGCGTTCGCCGCGCTCTACGCGCTGCAAGTCGGCGAGATGCCGCCGCGGGGCGTCGATCCCGGCGTCGCGCTGCTGCACGCGCTCACGCCGGACGAACGGACCTACGTCCTCGAAACCTGTTTGCTGCGTTCGCTCGACGCGGGCGTGCTCGAAGCCGCGGGACTTCCGCTGCACCCGCTGCTCGAAGGCCAGTCCGGCCTCGGCAAGCTGATCGTCGACTGGGACGCCGGCGGTTACCGCTACGACGAAGGCTTGCGGTCGCGCGCCGAGCAGACGCTGCGCGCCGATCTCGCGACGCACCAGTGCGTCGCGGAGCGCACCGTGAAAGCGCTCGAAGCGGTCGGCCGCGTGCGCGAAGCGCTCGACATCGCCCGCAACGCACAGCTGCGCGACCACGTCCACCGCTTGTTGCGCGAGAACGGTTTGCGCCTCGAAGACCGCGGCGACGTCGACGCGCTCGACGCCGCGCTGGAATTGCTGCCGGCGGAGCTCGACGACGCGGTGCTGCTGCTGCTGCGCGCCACGCGCGAGTCGCGCCTCGGCCGTACCGACACGTCGGAGGCGTGGTTCCGCCACGCGATTGCGCGCGCGCAGTCCCGCAGCGTCGCCGCGGAGGCGGCCTACCGGCTGGCGCGCGAGATCGTCCGCCGCGACCGGGTCGACGCCGTCGAATTGCTCGAGCCCTACGCCGACGACACGTCGCTCGGCGACGATCAGCGTTCGTCGATCCTATCCGTGCTCGCGGAAGCGTACCTCATCGCGCAGCGCCCCGACGACGCGCGCGCGACGCTCGAACGCGCGCTCGCGTGCTGCGAACGTGCCGACCTCGCCACGCGCGCGCACGTCTACACGCGCGCGTCGTACGTCGAGCTGTACGGCGGCGACCATGAGCGCGCGCGGCGCTACGCCACGATCGGCGCGAGCATCGCCGAACAGGCGAACCTCTACGTCGTCGCGACCGGCGCGTACAGCGTGCTGTACAACCTCGCGTACGACGCCGGCGGCCCGTCGGAGTGTCTCGAGCACCTCGAACGGCTCGGCAACTGCGCGGTGCGGTCGGGCAACCTCGACTTCCACCTCTACGCGATCGTCGCCGCGTATGAATTGCACGTCGAGCGCGGCGACGTCGTCGCGATCGAACGGCTCGAGAACGACTTGCGCGCGTTCGACGTCAACTACGGTGCGGCGCTCGCGCTCGAAGGCTTGGTGCCGTCACGCGCGCTGTTCGCGGGCTGGGCCGGCGCGTTTGACGCCGCGTACGAGATCCTCGCGCCCAGTGGCGCGCAGCAAGCCGGCTTGGAGCGTGCCGCGTTGCGCTGGGCCGAGATCGCGCTCTATGCGGCCGCGGCTGGGATGCGCGAACGCTCCGTTGCCGCGCTGCGCGAGTTCGAAAGCGCCGTCGCGCGCGACGACTCGCGTTCGCCGCGCTCGATGCGCGCCGCGATCGTCGCGCGGCTCGCGAGCGCGCTGCTGGGCGAACCCGACCAGATCCCGTTCGACACCGAGCTGCCGCCGCGGCTCGCCGCGCTGTCCGCGGCTGTCGACGTCGTGATTCGCTGCCGCCGCGGCCTCGCCGGCGGCGAGGAGCTGCTCGCCGCGTTCGACGAGCTCGAACGCCACGAACTGCACGGCATGGCGAAACTGCTCGCCGCACTGCCGGCGGTGAACGCATGACGATCGCGGCGGCGGTTCGCGCGCATCGCGACGCGCTCGGCACCACGCTTCGCAGCCGGCTGGTTCGTCCGGACGCACCGCTCGTGTCGGCGGCGGTCGTCGACGGCTTCGTGCGGCGCGCCGGCGCGCTCGACGACGACGGCGGTGCGGACGCGCTCGCGGCGTGGGTGCACACGGTGTGCACGTCCTACGGCGACGTCGCGTCGCTGCGCGACGTGCTGGTCGAGCTGCCGGACGCGCTCGCGCGCGCCGTGCACGAGGTGGTCGGGCGCCGCGCCGGCGACGCCGAGCTGGACGCACTGGCCGAACAGATGATGGCGATCGTCGACGTCGCGTGGCGCCCGCTACTGCGCGTGCGCGACGAGTCGCTCGACGAAGTCGACGCGCGCATCGACGCGCTCATCGTGAAGCTCGAAGCGCGCGACCCGCTCACGTCCGAGCACTCGCGCGCCGTCGCGGCCTGGTGCTCGCGGCTGGGCCGGCGGCTCGGGCTCGACTCGGCGGAGGTCACGTTCGCGGCGCGCTGCGGCCTGCTGCACGACGTCGGCAAGGTCGCCACGCCGCTCGAAGTGCTCAACGCGCCGCGCGCGCTCGACGACCGGGAATGGCGCCTCATCCGCGCTCACGCCGCCGCCGGCGAGGCCATGGTTCGCGCCGTGCCCGAGCTGCGGCCGTTCGCCCCGGCCGTGCGCAGCCACCACGAGCGGCTCGACGGCCACGGGTATCCCGACCGCCTGCCCGCCTCGGCAATCCCGCTCATGGCCCGCATCGTCGCGGTCGCGGACTCGTTCAACGCGATGATCGGCCGCCGGCCCTACCGCCTGCCGATGCCGCCGATCCGCGCGCTGGAACAGCTGGTTCAGGGCCGCGGGACCCAGTTCGATCCCGAAGTCGTTGAGGCTATGGTCGATCTCGTGGAGCGCCAAAAGACCTAATCTTGACGTAGTAGGCAGGCGTAAGCCCTAGAGATGGGTAAGGAAAGCACGTAGGATGATTGTGAGCCGGCACACGCGGGCTCCGCACGGAGGCAACGGTATGAAGTCAGCTTGGTCGTCGTTTGGGTTGATGGTCGCGGTCGCGGCGCTCGCCGCGTGTTCGCAGACCGGAGGCGGCAGCACGATCCCGGCGGGCCGGTCCGGCCTCGACCCCCAGACACTCCGCGCGATCCCGATCTACTCGCCGTCGCCCTCGCCGCAGCCCGGCCGCGGGCCGCAGACGCTCCGCGCCATCCCGATCTACTCGCCGTCGCCCACCCCGGCGCCGGGGCTGATCGGCGGGCTCGTCGCCGCGGTGACCGATCTGACGTGCGGCGTCACCGCCGGCGTCACGTGCCACGTCCTCGCGGGCGCGGGACCGCAAGGCCTGCCGGCCGGCACCGCGGCCGCGGCGCTGCCCGGCTTGCATCCCGCCGACCTCCAAGACGCATACGATTTTCCGTCGGCAAGCGCCGGCGCCGGTCAGACGATCGGCATCATCGTCGCGTACGACGATCCGAGCCTGGAGTCCGATCTGGGCGTGTACCGTGCGAAGTTCGGGCTCCCGGCGTGCACCAGCAACAACGGCTGCTTCAAAAAGATCACCGCCGGCGGGCTCCTGGGCACGCTCCTGGGCAGCAACCAGGGCTGGGGTCAGGAAGCATCGATCGACACGCAGATCGCGTCCGCGGTCTGCCCGAAGTGCAAATTGGTCGTGGTCGAAGCGCAGTCCGACTCGCCGGCGGCGCTGCTCGCCGCCGCACGCACGGCCGTCGCCCACGGCGCGACCGTCGTCAGCAACAGCTACAGCCTCGACGAGAGCGCGGGCGAGAACGATGCGGACTACGCCATCGGCGTGCCGTTCGTCTTCGGCGCCGGCGACGCGGGCGCAGGCGCGCAGTGGCCGGCGGCTTCCACGCACGTCATCGCCGTCGGCGGCACGTCGCTGGCCCGCGACGGCAGCGCGCGCGGCTGGTCCGAGTCCGTGTGGGCCGGTACCGGCGGCGGCTGCAGCGCGTACATCGACAAGCCCGCGTGGCAGCACGACGCCGCATGCGCGAACCGCACCGCGAACGACATCGCGGCATTCGCCGACCCGAACCCGGGCGTCGCGGTCTACGACAGCTTCCTCTCGCGGTCGGCCGGCTGGCGCACGTACGGCGGGACCAGCGTCTCGGCCCCGATCGTCGCCGCCGCCATCGCGCTGGCGGGCAACGGCAAGAGCGCGCTGCTCGACGCCGCATACATCTACGATCACGCCGCCGCGCTCAACCCCGTCACCGCCGGCCGCAACGGCGGATGCGCATCGTACCTCTGCGCTGCCGGTGCCGGCTACAGCGCCCCGGCCGGCAACGGCTCGCCCCGCGGCACCGGCGCACTCTAAAAAAAAGGGGCGTCCCTGGCCGGGCGCCCCTCTCATCCAACCGATCCGGTTAGATCGGGATGGCCCTTAGGGTCATGACCGTAGCAAAGAACAGAACACCCGCTAGTAACATAGCAGTCCTTTCTGACCCTCGCATAAGAAGCGGGGCCGAGTCATCAGGGAGTGCCGGGTCGCTTCGTCCGGCTTGCGGAGTTCCCTTGTTTCGTTAAGCCGTCAACGAAATTCTATGGGACCGCCTAGGCCCCGCCGCGGAGCTGCTGCCACACGTAGACCAGCGCGAGCCCGCCGACGCCGGCGGCCGTCGCCCACCCGACCACGTTGGCGAACCGCGTGTTCACGTAGCGCCCCATCACCCGCGGGCGGTTGATCACGAGCAGCATCAGCACGAGCTCGAACGGCAGCAGCACGCCTTGCACCACCTGCGCGTACACGATGAACTTGACCAGCGATGCCTTCGGTACGAGCAGCACGAGGCCGGCGCCGAGCACGATCGCGCCCGCGAACAGCGTGTAGAACACGGGCGCTTCGCGAAAGCGGCGGTCGAGCGACGCTTCGAGCCCGAACGCTTCGCACACGATGTACGCCGTGGACAGCGGCAGCACCGTCGCGGTGAAGATGCCCGCGTTGAGGATTCCGAACGCGAACAGCTTCTCGGCGAAATCGCCGGCCAGCGGCTTGAGCGCGAGCGCGAAGTCCTGCGCTTGCGCGCTGCCGATGTCGAGCGGCGGCCGCCCCGTGTGCAGTGCCGCCTGGTAGACCGTCGCGCCGTTGGCGATGATCATGAAGCCCGCGAGCACGATCGCGAGCACGGAGCCGAGGATGATGTCGGCGCGAATGGCGCGCAGGTCGCGCGCGCGCGCGCCTTTGTCGACGACGGCGGACTGCAGAAAGAACTGCATGTACGGCGAGATCGTCGTGCCGATCAGGCCGACGACGGTGAACAGATACGCCGGATCGCGCTCGATCGTCGGGACGAACGTACCGCGCGCGACCTGCCCCCAGTCGGGATGCGCGAGCACGCCCGACGCGATGTAGCTGACGTACACCAGCGACAAGCCGACGAAGACGCGTTCGACGATCTTGTTCGGCAGCCGCAGCACGAACAGGAACACGACCGCCATCGACAGCGGCACCGCGACGTACCGCGACACGCCGAAGATCTCCGACGCCGCGCCGATGCCGGCGAACTCCGTCGCCGCGATCCCGGCGTTGATGAAGAAGAGCGCGACCATCGCGAGCAGCGTCGTGCGCAAGCCGAAATTCTCGCGGATCAGGCCCGCGAGGCCTTGTCCGGTGACGGCGCCCATGCGGCCGGCCATCTCCTGCACGACGATCAGCGACAGCGTCAGCGCGACGAGCGTCCACAGCGTCGCGTAGCCGAAGCGCGCGCCGGCGGCGGAGTACGTCGCGATGCCGCCGACGTCGTTGCCGGCCGACGCGGTGATGAACCCTGGTCCGAGCACGGCGAAGAACGCGATCAGCGTTCGCCACGAGCGGCGCACCGCGCTGCGCCTAGCTCGGCGCTTCGGCGCGCCGGCGCTGCGCGCGTTTGGTGAAGCGCGGAAGCTTGCGCGTCAGCCGCTCGGGGATGATCGCGTCGATCGCGTCGTCGACCGTGACGAGCCCCAGCATCTTGCCGTGCTCGTCCGTCACCGGGCACGCGAGAATGTCGTAGCGCGCGATCGTCGCGGCGACGTCTTCGGCCGAGGTGTCGGAGCGCACCGTCACCAAGTCCGCGTCCATGATGCTGTGGATTGTCGCGTCCGGCGCGGCGAGCAGCAGCGTGCGCAGCGACAGCACGCCGAGCAGCGTCTGCGACTGGTCCGTGACGTAGAGATAGTAGATGAACTCCGTCTCGGGCGCGAGCTCGCGGATCTTCGCGATCGTCGCCGTCACCGTGCGGTGCGGGTACACCCAGAAGTAGTCGGTGGTCATCAGGCCGCCGGCAGTGTCTTCGTCGTACGCGACGAGCCCGCGCAGCTCGTCGGCCGTCTGCGGCTCCATCTCCGCGAGCAGCTCCTGCTGGCGGTCCTCGGACAGCTCGCCGAGCAGATCGGCGGCGTCGTCGGAGTCCATCTCCTCGATGATGTCGGCGGCGCGCTCGGTGCCGAGATCGTCGATGACGGTGCGCTGGCGCTCCGGATCGAGGTGCTCGAGTGCGTCCGCGGCCTGTTCGTCGTCGAGCGATCCGACCACGCGCGCGGCGTCCTGTGCGGACAGCTCGCTGATGATACCGGCCAGGTCCGACGGCCGCATGCGCGCCAAGCGATGCTGGCTGACGGACAGCCGGATCTGGTCGGGGTTGAGGTCGTGCAGCGGCGCGACGTTGTCCCACGCGATGAGCGAGCGCGGGATGCGGGCGATCAAGCCCGGCGCGATGCGGCCGCCGCCGAGCCGCCGCAGCAGTCCGGCGAGGCCGACGTCCGCCGCGACGACGCGGATCGCGCCGGCGGTGCGCGCCAGCTCCAGATCGTTGATGCGCACGACCTTGCGGCCGTCCACGTCGACGATCTGCTTGTCGAACAGGTCTTCGACGAGGTACAGCGTCTGGTCGTCGGGCGGCGCGTCGATCGTCGGCGGCGCGGAGAGCAGCACGGTGCCGTCGTCGCCGATCTCGAGCACGGTCGCGATCGGGGCGAGCTTGCGGCCGTCGCGCGTCTTGACCGCGACGGCGTCGACGCGCGGGAACGTGTCTTCGGGGTGCTCGACCACGAAGTCGGCGATGCGCCCGACGCTTTCGCGCGTGCCGCCGCGGTCGACGACGGCGGAGCGGCCGACGAGCTGGGACACGAAACCGTCGTGGAACGCCATTGCTGCTCACCCCCTCTCCGAAAAAAAGACCGGTACGGGTGTTCCCCGTCCGGCCGCTCCTGCGCCCGCAGGCGCCAAAGGCGCCAAAGGCGCCGATGCGCGTCCTCAACGTCGAGCTTCAGCACCGCACGCCATCGGCACGGAAGCGAATCTTCCGTGTCAGCCGCATTGAGCGCCGCCTTGATTCGGCGGAGCCTGGTCAACCACGTCGGGGTCTCTCGACCTTTCCGGGCAGCGGCGTATCTGCGTGCGGACGCCTCACCTAACGAGGAATCCATTCTCAAGTGTACGCCGCAGCGTCAAGCACGCCCCACACGGGAACCGGGGCGAGCGAGCGTGAACCGTCGTCGGCATGTCGTTCCGACTCGCCGCGAGCGCTGCCGCCGCGGCGTTGCTATTTGGTTGCGGCGGCCCGAAGTCCGGCGGCTCGGCCGCCGAGCCGGCGACATCGCCGGCAGCCGCCACCGCCGCGGCCGTGCCGGCCCCCACGCCGGGCGGGCCGCCCAACGCACCGGCGGCGCGAGCCGGCCGGCCCGGCGCGATCGCGCTCGACGATGCGCAGCGCCGCGAGCTCGCCGCGACGGTCGCGAAGGCGCCGCCGGCGCTGCGCGCCCGGCTGCGCTACGCGCTCGCCTCGGGCGACGACGGCAAACGGCACCTCGTCGTGTACGACGGTGAGGGGCTGCCGGCGAACGGGCGCAGTGCGGGCAAGACCAACCGGTACGTCCTGTTCCAGGTGCTCAACGGCCGCGACGGCGAGCACTACGATCCGCAGCAGAACAGCATCGTCGCGCCGATCCCGCCGCCGGTGCAGCGCGACAACACCGTCAAACAATAATGGCGGTCAGCGCCCCGCGGGCGGCGGCGTCGCCGGCGGCGGGCTCGCGGCCGCCGCGACCGGGGCGGCCGCGAGCGCGCCACGGTCGTCGCTGAGGTACACGAAGCCCGCGGGGTTCGCGTTGCCGTACACCGGCACGTTCAGCGCGTTCGTCGCGGACGTCACGCGCGAGCTCGTGCGCGCGGGGTTGAACCCGAATCCGGTCCCGGCCGCGGCGGCGGTGATCGGCCGGCCGAGGCAGTCGAACGCGACCAGCGGCGCGGAGCCGCCGGCCGGGATCCTGAGCGGCGACGACGCGGCGGCGACCTGGATCTCATTCACGGCGAACGGGATCGCGAGGATGTCGGCGGGCCAGCTCCAGGTGAAGAACACGAGCCAGCCGCGATACGCGCTGTCGGTGACGAGCGGCGTGAACAAGATCGGATCGGCGGTCGTCGCGTTCCCGGTGAACGTGTTCGCGAGCACGACGTCCCACCAGCGCGTGGCGAACGACACGATCGGCGCCGGTTTCGTGCCGGTGTAGCGCAGCAAGAACGCGGACGTGCTCGGTACGACCACCGGCTGCGCCGGGGCGCCGAAGTCCGCCGGGAACTGACCGGCGTCGCGGCAGAAGTTCAGCGTCGGCGGATTTGCGAGCACGACCGGGGCGGTCGAGCTGAGGCTGCGGCCGCCGCGCCCGTTCGTGAACGACCACACGCCGCAATCGCTGGCGAGGATGCCGTTGCCGCACGACTGCAGCACCGGAAGGCGCAGCTCGCCCCAGCCGCCGTCGTCGTCGCGGTCGTCGTCCCGGCGCTGCACGGTGCGCACCGGGTCGATGCCGCCCAGAATGTACTGCGCGGCCGACGATCCGGCCGGGATGCGCGGCGCGGATTGCGGCTGCTGCGCCGCGGGCGCGAGCGGCGGCGCGGCCGTTCCGCCGCCCGGCGAGCACCCGGCGGCGAGCAGCAGAGACAGCGAGATGGCGAGCTGGCGAGCAAAAGACATGCGAAAGCACCCTCCGGCGGTAGCAAGAGGGTCGTCGGCAGGCGAGGGCCGGCCCGATACCCGTGACGGGTAAAGTGATCGTTAACGCGTCAACGGGCCGCGCCCGGGTGACACGCGGTCCGCTATGCTGCGCGCGGGGCGGCGGCGCGGACGGCCGAGTCCGACACGAGCGACGCGAAGCTTCGCGAAAGCGTCTCGGCGTCCGCGACGAGCCGCGTCTGGAACTCGACCTGGATCTGGTCGCGCGTGAAGCTCGTGACGGCCTCGCCGATGTTGAGGTCGCGGATCGCGCTCTCCGACGCTTTCATGTTCACGCTCGCGACGTTGCCGCCGTTCGCCGCTTCCTGCAGTGAGACGGTCTGCGCGCCGATCACGGCGCGCGCGGCGCCGAGCGTGCCCAGCGCGTAGTCGATGCGGTATTCCGCCGCCTGGTTCTGAAGGTCGTTGCCGAGGATCACCTCGTTGACGCCGAGGTTTACCGAGCTCAAGCCGGGGATGTCGACGGTGATGATGCTGCCTTCAGCGTCGCCGCTGTCGACGTGCAGGCTCGCGCCGGGCGCTTTCTGCTCGCCCGGCAGCGACACGATCAGCGCGGTCTTGCCGACGTCGGCCGCCGACATCGTGCCGACGTTGAAGCCGAGCACCGGATTGAAGCTGCCGTCGACCTGCGTGAACGTCGGGACCGGCGCAACCGGCGCGGAGCCGCCGACGGGGAAGTCGGTGCCGGCGCCGATCTGCGCTTGCGCGACCTGCTCGGGGCCGAACACCGCTTCCTGGCTTCCGATCGTCACGGTGATGTTCAGCGCGTTCGTGACCGGGTCGAACGAGTCGATGGTCAGGAGCTGCGCGAGCTGCGGCGACGTGGGCGCGAAATACGGCGACGACGGATCGACGATCGTGTCGATCACGTTCTGGCCGCTCGCGAGGCCGTCGTTGTGCGCCAGCAGGATGCGCGGCGGCTGCGGCAACGCGCTCGACGCGCTGCCGTCCAGCAGCGCGCGCCCGTTGAAGCTGGTATTCTGCGCGATGTTGTCGATCTCGAGCCGCAGCTGCGTGAGCTCGGATTGCATGTCGTTGCGGTTCGCGGTGCTCTGCAGATCGCTGCGCGCTTGGACGACGAGCGTGCGCATGCGCTGCAGGATGTGCGAGATCGAGGCCATCGCGCCTTCGGCGACATTCAGCGCGTTGTTGGCATTTTGCAGCTCGTGGACGCCTTGATCGATGCCGGCCACTCTGGACGCAAGCGACTCCGCGATCGCGAGCCCGCTCGGATCGTCGGCAGCCGTGTTGATGCGCAAACCGGACGCGAGACGTGCAGTCTCCGTCCGTAGTGCGCTTTGCGTCCTCACGCCCGCGTTTATCGCGGAAGCCGTGAGCCCTAGAACGTCCATGCTGGTGGTGCCGCTTCCCTCCGTGGAAGTTGCCCGTCGCTGGGAACGGGGAATGCCCGTCCCCTACGCTCCCTATCGGCATCTCGCCGCCGGTTGCTTAATGCGTGGGCCCCTTAACTCAAATTGAACCCGACCGCTAACGCTCACCCGGGCGGGGAGCCGATGGTAGGTTGTGCGTCCTCGTCTGCGCCGCTGGATCGGAGCTGCGGGCACCGCGTGTCTGACCGTCTCCGTCTTTTGCTTCGCCTCGGACACGGCGCTGCGCGCGGCCCCGCTCTTGGCGGTACGGCTTCACCTCCCGTTCGCCGCGCCGCGCCTGGCCATCGACGTGCAAGCTCCGCCGGCGCCGGCGGGGTCACCGTCGCCTGTACCGCGGCATCGCGGGCTGCTCGGCGACGGGCCGATCGTGCTGCGCGGTGACGGCACGTACCAGCTGGGGCTCAACCGCGGCAGCCGCAACGGGTTCGCGCAAGGCAGCGAAAACTACGCCAGCGCGCTGACGGTCGCGGCCGAGCGCCGCACGGAGCGCACCTCGCTCTCGGTCACCAGCGCGTTCGGTTACGGAAGCGGGACGTTCTCCGCCGGCTCGCTCATCGCGGGCTACCGCACCCCGGCCTACGGGCTGAGCTACGGCCAGGTCACCGGCCCGAGCGATTCGCAACTGCAGATCGGCGGGTTCGCTCGTGGCGTCGGGCTCGCGGTGCCGCTGCGCAACGGCGACCTGAATCTGCTGGCCGCAACCACGACGCAGGCCGACCGCACGACCTACCGCGTCTACGGCCTGCGCCGCAACTGGAACGCGCTGGGCGGCGCCTTTTCGGCGGGGGCCTATCTCGGCGCGGCCGAGCAGGGCGGCGGGCGCCAGAGCATCGCCGATTTCGGGTTCCGCCGCTACGGCGCGAAGCTGTCGACCCAGACCGAGATCGCCGTCTCGTCGACGCGCGGGGTGGGCGGCGTCGCCGACGCGACGCACGTAGCGACCGCCTTCCAGGCCGACCTTCAAGGAAAGAACACGTTCACGACATTCGGCGTCCGCTACGATCCGGCGGGCTTTCAGACGCTCACCGGTTCGCTCGACGGCGGCTTGTCGGCCGAGCTCGCCGTGCGGCGGCACTCCGAGCGGATGGGCGACCTGGATCTGAGCCTGGGCCACACCGACCAGCGCATCGATGCCGACGTCCAGCACGATGACCGCGCGACGCTGTCCGGCAGCAAGAGCTGGGCGCACGCCGGCGTGCAGTATCTCGTCGGGCTCGAAGGCACGCGATTCGCCGGCGGCAACTCGATCAACCGGACCGCGGCATTGACACTGACGCAGTCGATCCGCGGCTTGTCGCTGTTCGAGACGCTCCAGGAGGCGTCGGTCAGCGGCTCGAGCGGGAGCGCGCGGCAGAACCAGTTCACGCTGGGCGCGAGCCGCCAGCTCCTGGGCGGCAGCGCCGCGTACCAGTTCTCGCGCAACGGATCGACCGCGGGCGGCAGTACCGGCACCAGCGTCGCGCAGACGTTCTCGTACCGCCGCTCGATCGGCCGCAAGCTCGACCTGCAGCTCACGCAGGGCTTTCAGACGACGTCGAACGACGGCGGCGTCCCGACGCGCCTCATCGACACCGGCCTCTCGATCGTGCGGCGCCTCTCGAACGTCGTCGCCGTTCAGGTCAGCGGGAACGTGTTCCACCAGACCGGGCTGGGCGGCGGACACGGCAGCGCGATCACCGCCTCACTGGTCGGCCCGTTCGGGTTCGGCCAGCCCCGCGACGGCTACGGCCGCGCCAACCCGAATCTTCCCGCCGTCATCCGCGGGCTGGTGACGTACTCGACTTCGGCGACGCCGTTCGCGTACAACGCGCCGGCGATCCGGGGCTACAACAACGCGCTGGTCGTGCTCGACGGCCGCATCTCGCAGCGCACGGACTCCAGCGGCGCGTTCGAGTTCCGGTTCGTGTCGCAGGGGACGCACACGATCCGCATCGACCCGGCGACGATCTCGCCGGGGCTCGTCAGCGACCGCGAGTACGCGACGCTCAAGGTGCTCGGCGGCCAGACCGCCACGATCCAGTTCAACGTCGGCAACTTCGCCGGCATCGCGGGCACGGTCAGCGCGACGGATTCGAACGGCATCAAGCGCGGCTTGCCGGACGTCGGCATCGCGGTCGACGGCATCCAGGCCGTGTTGACCGCGCCCGACGGCCGCTACCAGATCGGCCGCCTCAGCCCCGGCGCGCACACGATCCAAATCGTCGAGGCGACCGTCCCGTCGACCGTGGCGTTCACGGGCGAGCGCAAGCGCACCGTGACGGTGGCGGCGGGGACGACCATGCCGCTGGATTTCGCGGCGGCGCCGCTCGGCTCGATCACGGGCACGGTGGTCGCGCCCGCGGACGGCGGGTTCGGCGCGCTCGTCGGCCTCAAGAACGTGTACGTCGTCGCGCAGCCCGGCGAGCACGCCGTGATCACCGAAGACGACGGCTCGTTCGTCCTCGCGAACTTGCCGGCCGGGACGTACTCGGTCGCGGTCGATCCGGACACGGTGCCCGACGGCTTGTCGGTGCTGTCGGGGCCGGACGGGCCGCTCGCCCTCGGCGGCGGCGGCACGATGTCGGGGATCATCTTCAAGCTCGGCGCGGGCGCCAAGGAAGTGGTCTACACGTTCAGCGACGGGCGGCGCGTGCCGCTTCAGATCACGACGGAGCCGGCGATCGTCCCGCCCGGCGCGGTGCTGCGCGTGACGGCGCGAACCACCGCCAAGGACGTCAAAGATCTCGCCGTCGAGAGCGACGTGTTCGGCGGCTTTCCGCTGCGCCTCGACGCCCGCGGGATCTGGAGCGGAACGGTGATCGTGCCGGCGCTCGTGAAGGGCGACTACGCGCTGAGCGTGACCGCGCACCGAAAGGACGTCACCGACGGCGCCACGCTGGTGCCCGTCGATCCGCGCATCCCGCTGTTCACCGCGCTGATGAGCCCGCGCAATCCCGAAGCGGGCCACACCGTCCGCGTCACGCTGAAATCGCTCGCGCCGGTTGCGGAGGGCGACGCGGTTCTCTTCGAAGACGGCTACAAGGTGCTGCTGCCGAAGCCCACCGGCCGGCTCTTCGCGTTCGACATCCGCCTGTGGCGCAAGGGGCTGCCCTACACCGCGAGCGTGGTGACCAAGCGAGGGCAAACCTACCCGATAACTTTCCGTTAAGTGATTCCGCGCACTCGCCGATCGCCTAACGCCAAGCGGGCAAGCTGTCGAAGAAGCTAAGGAGGGGCGTGATCGCCTCTTCCCCTTCAAGCGCCCCCATCTCGAAAGGATTCGAACGTGAAGAGAGCAGTTGCTGCTCTGGTCATGCTGGGGATCGCGACCGCAACGGCAGCGCCCAGCATGGCTGCCTCGACGGTCTACGGTTCTGCTCAGCTCAAGTACACCGTCAATGCCACGGCGTCGATTTCCATTGCCGTCAACTACGACGTCAACGGTGCGATTCAGCCGGCGGCGGCATCCACGATTCTGGCGTCGGCCGCCGGAAATTGTTCGGCGGGCGTCGCGGAAGCGTCGAACGCCACGCTGACGTTCGGCGGCGTCACGCCGCCCGCGGCGGGCTACACGACCTGCTACTACAAGAACGCGCTGTCGATCGGCGTGAACTCCAACGACTCCGCCGGCGTGCAAGTCATGGAGTACGTCGACGTTCTCAAGCCCGGTACCGCGATCTGCGCGTACCGGCTCGACGCGACGCCGAAGGTCAAGCCGACGCTGTCGGGCGCCACGGCGATCGCCGGCCAGGCCACCTGCGTCGCGCCCACCGGCGGAGCCGCCGGCACGGCGCTCACGCAGCAAGGCGCGACGACGGCCGGTGCCGGTTTCGGTGCGCAGGGTAATCCCGGTGCTCCGGCTACCGTCGTGACGGGCGCAGCGCCCACCGCGACCGCATACGGCGGCGCGGGCTACAACGTGTACAGCGTCGCAGGGTCGGCTCCGCCGGCCGGCTGGAACTTCATCGGCCAAGACGTCAGCCTCAGCGTCGACGCATCGGCCGCTTCCGGCGCACAGACCAGCGTGATCACCGTCGCGCTGATCCCGAGCTAGGGCGGCTCAACCCGCCGTCCGGAACCGCCGAGAACACTAATGATGCGTCTGTCACGTCTTCTCACGGTTCTGGCGGCTTTCGGGGGCTTCGGCCTCGCGTTGACGACCCCGTCGTCGGCGGACATCTCGGTCGACGTCTCCCCCGCGAAGTACGAGCTGCAAACACAGCCGGGCAAGCAGGAAACGTTCCCCATCACGGTTCGAAACACGAGCGGCGCCGCGGTGCACATCGTGGCGTCGCTTTCGGACTACGTCGTGGGGCCCACCGGGAACTACGCGTTCGCACCGCCGGGAAAATCAGCGACGTCGCTCTCGAAAGCGATCACGATCAACCCGCGCGAGTTCGACATCGAGCCGGGCTCGTTCACGCAAGTGCGGTTCTCGGTCGACGTGCCCGCGGGCGCGACGGGCGAGTACAACAACCTGGTGTTCTTCACGACGCGGCCGACGCGCAAAGGCGGCGGGCTGTCGATCGTGGAGCGCATCGCTTCGAAGATCTACGTCATCATCCCGGAATCGACGCACATCGGCGGTGAGATCGACGACGTGAAGGCGCAGTCGCTCGGCGACGGCCAGCACTATCTGGTCGGCTTCCGCAACACCGGGAACGCGCATGTCTATTTGAGCGGGCGCGTCGAGATCAAACAAGCCGGCACGGTCGTGGACCGGGTCAGCTTCCCGCAAGGAATGCTCGTCGAGCGGTCCGGTAAACGGCTGATCGACGCGGTCGGGAAGAAGCTGTCGCCGGGTTCGTACTCCGTGGTCGCAATGGTCGACTACGGCGGCCCGAACCTCGTCGCCGGCCAAGCGAACATCACGGTGCGCTGAGCGCACCCTCCAACGGAACGGATTCCGGAGACCGCATGCTTCACTTGACGCGAACGCTGGCGCTCGTCGCCATCGTCGTCGCCGCCCTGCTGGGCGCCGGCGGACTCGTCGCCCTCGCGCAGTCGGCCCAGTCGACGCAGCGTGCGGCGGGCGGGAATCGCGCCTCCGCGTCCGCGCCGACACCGCCGCCGCTCCCGTTCGGCGACACGGCGCGCGGCACGCAGGGCTCGCTGCGGTCGACCGACACGCCCGGCAGCGAGAACGCGCTGCGCGCGCTCTCCCGGCTCACGCCGGGGCAGCGCGGCAACAGCCTTCTCGTGCCGTACACCGGCCCGCGCCCGCCGATCCCGAAGCTGACCGATCTGCTCAAGCACAAAGTACGCTGGAAGAAGTCGGCCAGCGGCGGGTCGATCGTGCTCACCGGTACGTCGAACACGGCGTATCTCGACGATCAGACGCTGTCCTACGGCGCGCACGTGTTTTGGCTGTGCCAGAACCTCCAGCCGAGCACCAACTATCAGTATCTGCTGTTCTCACCGGACGGCTACGCCTACACGGTGCGGCCGAAGGATTACGTGAACGGCGGCTACTTGGCGACGCCGACGTTTCCGACCGATGCGCAGGGCCGCTGTCTCCAGACGAGCGGCGCCCGCACGTATCCGTTCTACGCCGAAGAGCCGCTGTCGACGCCGCTGACGGTAGCCGGCGGCAGCGATCCGATCGCCGCCGTCGGACCGGCGAACCCGAAGGTCGCGGCCGACCCGCCGTACTCCGGCGTGTGGACCGTCGCGGTGAAGAACGTGACGACCGGCGTGTTCGAAGCGGTGGCCTATTCGGTCGTCCTCGGCACGCTGAACTTCTCGACGTACTCAGATCCGGGCTTCAGCGCGAAATCGAACGATTTCACGTCCGGCGCCACGGCGTACGTGTCCGCATCGGGACTCAACCCGGCGCACTTCTATGCGTTCGGGTTCGTCAACACGTCCGGCAACGGGCTGCCCTGCGTGTACACGATCCCGTCGAACGCGCAGAACAACAACAACGCGACCTGCTTCGTCGCCGGCGGGACCGGTCAGCTGCCCACCAACGGCACGCTGAGCGGGCAGT
>DASWRD010000021.1:0-2847 GCA_036403315.1 Candidatus Elarobacter sp. | reverse complement strand
CGCCGGTGCGCGAGCGCGGCGCCGAGACCGTAGAACGCGCACAGCACGACCCACAACCAGCCGATGCTGAACGTCGGCAGCGCGGCGATCCATTGCAGCAGGCCGACGCTGAGGATGACGATGCTGGTGCCGACGACGCCGAAGAGCATGCCTTCGAGGTGGATGCGCCGCTGCAGCTCGTCCATCGCCCGCACTCGCGCGATGACCTCGAACCCGGCGAACGCGAGCGGAATCATCGGAACCAAGGCACCCGCGACGTGGACGGCATCGAGCGCGGCCGGCCGCGGCAGCAGATAGCCGTCCGCGACGATGACGGCGCTGTAGAGCGCCATCCAGACGAAAAACCGGATCTGCCGCCGGCCGAGCTCGTTCTTCATGCGCCAATAGTAACGGGTCCTTGTCGTTATGTCAAGTATACTTGTCTAATAGTCAGCGATCCTTGACACCGCGTACCGCCGCGCACCGCCGCGTACCGGTGCGGGCCGGACGCGGACGCTTTGTCTCAGGTGGTTGACACAATAGCTACCTTTGTGTCATCGTCTTGGTACAAAGCAAGTTCCGAGGAGGTCCGCGATGGCGACGACGATAGCGGTCTGGCTCCACTGGTACGTGGTCGCGTTCTTCATCCTGTTCGGGGCTGGGATGATCATGGGGCGCAACTGCTTCGCCGGTGTCGGCCCCCTGATTCGCGTTCGGTCGATCGATGCTGCGTACGAGGAACGGCTGCGCGCGGCGATCGCCCGGCGTGACCGTCTCGAAGCGCTGCCCGGCACCGCGATGGCGCTGACGGTCGCGAGCGCGTCGCTCGCCGCCGCGGCGCTCGCCGTGCTGACGCGGATCCCCGTCGTGCTGCTCTACGCGGTGTTGTGCGCCGTGCTCGCCGGAACGCTGGCGATCGCCTACGTCAGGCTGCGCCGTGCCGGCATGCGCCGCGTCGCGTCGCTGCGCGCCCGGACGCCGGGCTCGGTGCTTCCGTGGTGGCTTCAGATCTTCGTCGCGGTCGCAGCGGTCTCGCCGCTGACGTTCATCGACGTCGCGC
Source organism: Candidatus Elarobacter sp. (assembly GCA_036403315.1). GTDB lineage: Bacteria > Vulcanimicrobiota > Vulcanimicrobiia > Vulcanimicrobiales > Vulcanimicrobiaceae > Vulcanimicrobium. The sequence goes on along the minus strand of DASWRD010000021.1, from coordinate 1,808 downwards.
CGCTGGCGGCGATTCTCGTCACCGCCGCGTCGCTCGGCATCGCCGTGCTCGGCGAGCGGGTCGCGCAGCTCCCGGCGCTGCTCGGCGATGAGGATCCGGTGGTCGACGCGTACGTCGACGAGCGCCTGCGCGCGGTTCGACGGTGAACCTCGTCGGGACCGCGACCGCGCCGGCGTACGTCTTCGAGTGCATCACGCTGGTCCAGACGTACGGCACGCAGATCGTCACGCACGGGCGCGGCGGATTGCACGCGCTCGCGATGCTGTTCGTTCTGGCCGCGCTGATCGTCGCGTGCGCGCAGCAGTTCGCGCTGATGCGCCGCAAACCGGGCGCCGGCGAGCTCGAACGGTGGGCCCGCGTGCGTGTCTGACGGGTTCGTCGCGGTCGACGGCGCGCTCGAGACGCCGCCGTACCAGCAGATCGTCGAACAGGTTCGCGCGCTGATCGAACGCGGCGATCTGGACGCCGGCGCGTTGCTGCCAACGGTCCGTCAGCTCGCCGGCGACCTCGCGGTCGCGCCGAATACGGTCGCGCGCGCGTACGCCGAGCTGCAAGCCGACGGCTGGATCGTCAGCGACGGCCGGCGCGGCACGCACGTCGCCTCGCGCGCGCCGAACACCGACAAGCGCGTGCGCGGACACGCGCTGCGCGACGCGGTCGAGAAGCTCGTCGCGTCACTGCGCCACCGCGGCTACTCACCCGGCGAGATCGGCGACGAGCTGCGGCGCACGCTGCACGTCCTCGGCTGAAGCGCGCTTACGAGGCGGTCGCGGTGCCGGTGCTTTGTCCGGTATTGGGGCGCAGCACGTAGCTGGCGCGCTTCGCGACCGCTTCGTCGATGATCCCGACGACGACGCCCGCGAGCCGGTCGCTGTCGTGGCGCACCGTATCGGTCTCGCTGATGACGTTCGCGCGCACGACGCGCACGCCGAGCCGGTGCAGCTCGTCCTCGTCGAGCGCCACCGGAAGCTGGCCCTCTTCGGCGTACGCGTCGCGCAGCTTGCGCGGGAGCTCGTCGTTCACCACCGCGATCTGGCACACGTTCGCCTGCGCGCCGCGCAGCAGCGCGGTGACGTGCCGCGAGGCGGTGTAGCCGTCGGTCTCGCCGGGCTGCGTCATGACGTTGCAGACGTAGATCTTGACGGCCGGGGACGCTTCGATCTCGCGGCCGACGCGGTCGACCAGCAGGTTCGGCATGATCGAGGTGTAGAGCGAACCCGGACCGAGCACGATCGCGTCGGCTTCGCGGATCGCGGCGATCACCTCGTCGAGCGGCGCGGCGTAGGGCGGATCGAGATAGACCTCTTCGATCGTACTGCGCGCTTCGGGGATCAGCGACTCGCCCTCGACGATGCTGCCGTCCGTCATCTTCGCGCACAGCCGTGCGACCGCGAGCGTCGATGGCAGCACGCGCCCTTTCACGTTCAGCACGCGGCTCGACACCTTGATCGCCTCGTCGAAGTTCCCGGTGATCCCGGTCATCGCGGCCAAAAACAGGTTCCCGAACGAGTGACCGCTGAGCCCTTCGCCTTCGACGAACCGGTAGCGGAACAGCTCGGTCACGAGCGCTTCGTCGTCGGCGAGCGCGACCAGACAGTTGCGGATGTCGCCCGGCGGCAGCACGCCGAGCTCTTTCTGCAAGCGCCCCGACGAGCCGCCGTCGTCGCTCACGGTCACGACCGCGGTGAGATTGGTCGTGATCTTCTTGAGACCGCGCAGCATCGTGGCCAGCCCGGTCCCGCCGCCGACCGCGACGATCTTGTAGCCGCGCTCGAGCTTGCGCCCGCGAATCGCGCCGAGAACGTCGC
>DASWRD010000020.1:0-23854 GCA_036403315.1 Candidatus Elarobacter sp. | reverse complement strand
ACCGCCGTGGCGCACGATCGTCGTCCTCGCCGCGACGCTGTTCGGCGGCAACTACGCGCTGACGTACTACGCGGAGACGGGGCTCGCGTCGGGCCTCGTCGCGGTGCTGTTCGGGACCCTGCCGTTCTTCGTGTTTGCGATCGGCGCGCTTCGGCTCGGCGAGCGCGTCGGCGTGATGACGATCGCCGGCGCGCTGATCGCGCTCGGTGGCGTTGCGGCGATCTCCATCGGCTCGGAGATGCGCGGCTCGTTGCCGTACGTGCTCGCAATCCTCGGCGCGGCGGCGATCTCCGCCTACGCCACCGTCGAGCTGAAGAAGTTCGCGGCGAGCGACCCTTTTCGCACGCTTCCGCCTGCAATGTTGCTCGCGGGCCTGACGATGACGGTCGCCGGCGCGACGTTCGAGCATCCCGATTGGGCGCGCGGCACGTCGCCGTCGTCGATCGGTGCGATCCTGTATCTTGCCGTGCTCGGCAGCGCGGTCGCGTTCTACCTCAACCACTGGCTGCTTCAGCGCCTCGAGACGTGGGTCGTCGGACTGTCCACGCTGGTGATCCCGGTGATCGCCGTCGCCGCGGGCGCGCTGCTGGGCGGCGAAGCGTTCGGGATCAAGGAGCTCGGCGGAGCCGCCATGGTGATCGTAGGCGTCTGGCTCGCGCTGCGCGCACCTCGGGCCGTCGCGCTCTCAGAGCCGAACCTCTGACGTGGCGAAAGGACGCGTTCGCTCGGCGGCGGATACCGCCCACGGCGAAGCGGGGTTGTCATTGGACAAATCCGGCTGCCGTTGAAGCCGGGTGGCGCACCCTTCGACAAGCTCAGGGTGACGATGGCATTCGCGGGGACACCGGCGACGTCGGCGACATCCACGGACATTGGCGCTGCCGGTCACGCCGGTCTTTAAATGCCGGCGTACCATTCGTAGCCCTGGTCTTCCCAGTAGCCGCCCGTTCCGCCGTTGATCGGTTTCAGGTCCGCGACCAGCTCGATCCGGGCTACCCATTTTGCGCTCTTGTAGCCGAGTTGGGTCGGGATCTTCAAGCGCACCGGGGCGCCGTGGTCGTTGTCGAGCGGCTTGTCGTTGAGGTCGAGTGCGAGAATCGTTTGCGGGTGCGCGGCTTGGCCCAGGTCGAGCGACTCGTAGTAGAGCTGACCGCTTTGGTCGCGGTCGAGGCAGTGGAACACGCAGTAGCGCGCGTTTGATTTGGGCTGCGCCATCGCGAGCACCGTGCCCAGCGGGACGCCGGTCCACTTCCCGATGGCGCTCCAGCCCTCGACGCAGTCGTGGCGAGTGATCTGCGTCTTCACACCCGCTGCACGCAGTTCCGGGAGCGAGAGCTTCTGCGGCCGGTCCGCGAGGCCGTCGACCACGAGCCGGTAGCCGCGAAAGCCGTCCTTCGCCAGCGCGGCGTACGCACTATCGCTCGGCGTGTCGAGGCCGTTCACGCGGAAGTTCCGGTCGACGTCGGCGTCGAAGTATTCGCGCGCGAGGCCGTGCGTGCCGATCACTTTGTCGTTCAGCTTCTCCGTGGACAGCAGCACGCTCCGAAACGGACCGTTCGTCAGCGACTCCTTCACCGGGCCGCAGCCCGCGAGCCCGAGCGACGCCAATGACGAGGCGACGAAAAGCGAGCGTTTCATGGACCCACTCCATCGTGCTTGCCCAGCACGTACCAGCCGGTGATCATCGAGCGGACGTTGTTCCAGATGCCCGTCGTCAGCACGAGCGCAAGGTGCGTGCAGAAATACCCGATCAGCAGTACCATCAGCGTGAAGTGCCATGTGCGCGCGAACTGGCGCCCGCCGAACAGCGACGTCAACCACGGGAGAGCCGCGTCGACGGCGGGCGACAGCGTGATCCCGGTGAGCATCAGCAGCGGAAACATGCCGAACAGCACGACCGTGTACGCAAGCTTCTGCAGCGGGTTGTACGTCCCGTGCGGCGGCGGTTCTTTTCGCAACCGGAAATAATAGAGCTGCATCGGCAGGAGCTTGCGGAAGTCGGACGGCCGAACGACGAGCTCGCGCAGCGTCCCGCGAATCGCCGCCGAGATCAGGTATGCCACCCATGCGACGAACAGCGCCCAGGCGAAGAACAGATGCCAGCGCCGGCCGTCGGCGAGGCTCTGCGGGCCGGGCAGCGTGAGCCAGGCCGGGAACGCGCGTGCGCCCTCGCCGCCCATGCCGTCGTCGGCGTAGCCGAACACGTGCGTCGTGGTGAAGCGGTGACCGAACACGATCGTGTAGCCGGTGGGCTTGTCGCCGGCTTGCGCGTCGAACGCCAGCACGCGCTTCGCGGGGTCGCTCTTGTCGGACGCGTCCAGATACGGTGCCGCGTTGAAGATCTGCAGCCCGCTCATCACAAGCACCAGCATCGCGAGCGTCCACAGCCAGTGCGTCGTGCGCGCGGCGATGCTGTGCCGGTAGATCTTCTTGCCCGGCGTCGCGTCGGTCATCGCATGAGCGAACGGCGGCGCGACCGCTTCGGACGTCATGCGCGCTCGGCGACCAAGCTGCGGACCGTCCGCTCGAGCTCCGCATCATAGCCCTCGCCGACGTACGTCGCGCGCAGCTTGCCGTGGCGATCGAACACGAGCTGGGTGGGCCACGCGGTGACGCCGTAGGCGTTCCAGACTTTGAAGCCGTCGTCGTACACGACGGGCCAGGTGATCTCCTGATCGCGCAGCGCGCGCACCACGTTCGCGTGCACGTGCTCCTGCGGCAGCTCGGGCGCGTGCACGCCCACGATCGCGAGATCGTGCGTGCCGAACGCCGCGCGCAGCTTCCGCAGCTCGGGCGTCACGTGCTTGCAGTTGATGCAGTCGAAGGTGAACACGTCGACGATCGTCACGCGCCCGGCCGTCGGCGGCGGCCCGGCAGCGTTTGCCCACGGCGTCGCGCCGAGCACGGGCGCGAGCGTCGTCGCGGCCGCCAGCAGGATCGCGGCGATCACGACGGGTCCTCCGGCGGCACGATGACGGCGCGGCCGTCTACGCGCAAGCGGCCCGCGTCGACGAGCTTCGCGATCTCGGCGCTGACCGTTTCGCGCGTGCTGCCGACCAGCGACGCGACGTCGGCGTGCGTCAGCCGCATGTCGACGCGCGTGCCGCCCTCGGCCGGCACGCCGTGCTCGGCCGCGAGCTTGCGGTACAGGTGCACGATGCGGTCGCCCACGCGCGCGTAGGCAAGATCTTCCATCGTCTCGCGCGCCTCGCCGAGCTGGCCGCTGAGCACCTTGGCGACGTTCATCGCGAGCGCCGGATCCGCGGCGAGAAGCGCGAACAGATCGTCGGCGCGCACGGTGCACAGCAGCGCGTCTTCGACGATCGTCGCGACCGTCGTTCGCGGCCGGTCGTCGAACAGCGTCTCCTCCCCGAAGAAGTCACCGGCGCCGAGCAGCGCGACGGTGACGTCCTTGCCGTCGCGCGTCTCGCGCGCGATCCGCACCGTGCCGCGCTTGACCATGTACACCACGCGCGTGGTGTCGCCCTGATCGAACACGCGCATCCCGCGCGGCATCTCGCACATCGTGAACAGGTGCTCGCTCGACACGACGCCGGCTTCCGTGGCCTCGCCGAAAAGGCGGTTCTGGCGCAGATACCAGACCTTGTTCGCGTCGTCCGCGCCGCTGGGCGGGCGCTCAGGCGGGCGCATCGCGGCGAGCTGCTCGAGGGCCGTGCCCAGACCATCCATCCCGCGATGCTACCACGGCCGCCACCCGCGCGGCCGTAAGCGGCCTTACTTCCCCGCCGGCCCCGTCACGATGCGGACGAGGTCGTTCGGGCGGATCCACTTGGCCATCGCCGCGCGCACCTTCTCGGGCGTCGCCGCGAGCTGGGCTTGCGCGTCGATGCGGTCCTGGTCCAGCGGCCGGTCGCGCAGCGAGTACGTCGCGAGCTGCGAGGCGAGCCCGTCGTAGGATTCCTTGCGGATCGGCAGCTCGCCGAGGATCAGCGCCTTCGCGCGCGTCAGCCGGTCGTTCGGCAGCGCTTTCTTCTGCAGGCCGGTCAGGTCGTCGACGACCAGCCGCGCTGCGCGCGCGACGTTCTTCGGATCCGCGCCGTAGCGCACGTTGAACGTGCTGCGGTTCTTGCCGCCCGCCAAGCTGGAGCCCACCGTATAGACGTAACCGTGGAGCTCGCGCAAGTCGTGGAACAGCAGCGATGCGTAGAACCCGCCGCTCAGCACGGTGTTCGCGAGCTCCAGCACCGGAAAGTCCGGATCGTCGTACGAGATCGGGATCACCTCGCCGAGCCGCACGCTGGCCTGGATGCGCCCCGTCGCCGGAACGGTCGCTTGCGATGACTTGTTGGGCGGGATCGCCGGCGAATAGACGTTCGGTTTGGGGCCGTCGGCTTTCCACGCGCCGAACGACTTCTCGACCGCGGCGCGCGCGCGTTCCGGCGTCACGTCACCGACGACGACGATCGTCGTGAGATCGGGCCGGTACGTCGTCGCGTAATACGCCTTCACGTCGGCGAGCGTAATCGTGCCGACGGATTCAGGCGTCGCGCTGCGGCGCGCAGGGTCGCCCGCAGGATACACCGCTTCGGTGAACGCGCGGCCCGCCTTGTAGTCGGGGCTCTTGATCTGGCCCGTCAGCGTCCCGATCTGCTGTTGCTTGACGATCCCGAACGATTGCTCCGGAAACGCGGGGTGCAGCTCGTCGTCGGCGAGCAGCTCGATGCCGCGGTCGAAATCTTTCGACAGCACGTCGAGGCTGAAGCTGTGGCCCGCGCTGACCGTCGCCGCGATCTTGTCGAGCTCCGTCTGGTACGCGAGGCGGTCGTACGTCGTCGTGCCGAACGGGAACAGCCCGTCGACCACGGCGTCGATGCCTTCCTTACCCGCGGGATCCTGGATGCCGGGGTTGCTGTCGACCTCGCCGCGCACGACGGCGGTGTGCGAGATCGTCGACGGCACGACGATGAGCTTGAGGCCGTTGGGCAGCGTCTGCGCGACGGGGTGCACGGTTTGCTCGGGCACCTTGAGATTTTTCAGCACTTGGCGCGCGAACGCCGGCAGGCCCGTGTGCTCGGTCGGTATGACGGTGTTGTCCTCGCCCTGGCGGCCGCCGAACGCGGAACCCGCGGCTTCCTTGGGCGTCGAGATCGCGGTCGTCGCGGTCGTCTGATCGTAGTACGTGCGCAGCACGCGGTTGACGTCGTCGACGGTGACGGCTTGCAAGCCGGCGAGGTCCTCGTCGGGCGTGCGGTGCTCGACCGCGAGGCTCTGGCTCCACGCCGACGCGAGGCCGGAGATCGAGTTGCGTGCGAACTCCGCCTGCGACACTTCGCGCTGCTTCGCGACGGCGACGAGTTCGGCGGGCAAACCCGTCTTCTTGTAGTTCTCGATCACCGCTTTGAGATCGGCGATGGCGCTCTCGCCGGTCGTCGTGACCGGCACCGCGGAGCCGACGAACGTCATGCCCGCTTCCGGATACGTCACCGACTGCGCGAAGATCCCAAGCGCCTTGCCGGTCGCCTGCAATTCGTACAGCGCGCCGCGTTGGCTGTTCAGCACGTCGTTGAGGATCTGCGACGCGAAATAGTCTTTGCCGTTGTAGCCGGGGACGCGGTACGCCACGAAGCCCAGGGTGATCGGGTCGGAGCTGTTGTCGTGCAGCGTCTGCGGCGTGAGCGGCTGCAAATGCACCGGATGCCGCGCGGGCAGCTTCGCGGCCGGGATGTCGCCGAACAGCTTCTTCACTTTCGCGATCGTCTGCTGCGGGTCGACGTTGCCCGCGATCACGTAGATGGCGTTGTTCGGGTGGTACCAGCGGTCGTAGAACCGCTTGAGGTCGGCCGCTTGGATCTTCTTGAAGCTCGCGACGGTGCCCAGCCCGAAGTCGGCGTACGGCGTGCCCACGAACATGTGCTCGACCGTCTTCGTGAACAGGCGGAACACCGCGTTGGAGTAATCTTGCGTCACCTCTTGGGTGATCGCGCCGCGCTCCTGGTCCCACAGCTTCTGCGAGTCGAGCACGCCGGTCGCGCGCGAGCGCTCGAGGTTGAGCGCGATGTCGAGATACTGTGAAGGCATCTCGAAGAAATACTGCGTGATCTGGCTCTGCGTGTCCGCGTTGAACGTGCCGCCCGTGATCGCCGTCGTGTCGGCGAACTGCGACGCGGTGAGCGTCTTGCTGCCGCGGAACAGCATGTGCTCCTGCGCGTGCGCGATGCCCGTGATCGGCTCTTCGTCCGCGCCGGCAAGATAGTTCATCCAGGTCGAGACGACCGGCGCGAGCGTGTCGCGCAGCACGACGACCTGGAGCCCGTTGGACAGCGTCGCGCGCGTGACGTCGACGGAGTGCGCGGCCGGTGCCTGTGCGCGAACGGGCGCGAGGCCCAGGCTGAGGAATGCTGCGGCAAGCGCAGCGGAAAAAAGTCGGCGAGACAGAGCCATATCTCGGCATGATTCCGTAGTCCCGGGCCGGGACCTCGCTTCATTGCACGGCTTAGCACCATCGCGCTACGGGGACGCCCGGCCGTATCGTTGAACGACCGAGGCCGTGCCCGACCCCGTTTTGCGCGTCGTACGCGAGGGAGCGCGTGCTCGCGTCATTCTCGCCCGACCCGACGTTCGCAACGCCTTCAACGCCGAGCTGATCGGACGGCTCCGCGACACGTTCCTCGGCTTCGCGAGCGATCCGGCCGTGCGCGTCGTGATCCTCGAGGGCGAAGGCAAGACGTTCTGCGGCGGCGCCGACGTGAACTGGATGCGCGGCGCGCTGGAGCTCTCTGAAGAAGCGAACGTGCGCGACGCCGAGGCGATGTCCGACATGTACCGCGCGATCGACCGCTGTCCGAAGCCCGTGATCGCCAAAGTGCACGGCGCGGCCGTCGGCGGCGGCGCCGGCTTGTGCGCCGTTGCGGACGCGGTTGTCGCCGAGCGCGACACCGTGTTCGGTTTCACCGAGACGAAGCTCGGCATCATCCCCGCGGTGATCTCGCCGTTCGCGATCGCGAAGATCGGCGTGTCGCACGCGCGGCGGTTCTTCTTGAGCGGCGAGCGGTTCGACGCGCTGCGCGCGCAGGCGATCGGGCTCGTGCACGAGGTGGTCGGCTCGGATGCGCTCGACGCCGCCGTGGAGGCGATCGCGCGTGAGTTCGACACCGCGGGACCGTCGGCGGTCGCGGCGGCGAAGACGCTGATCACCTCGGTGCGCGCGGCGTCGTACGATGAGACGCGCGGGCTGACCGCGCGCGCGATCGCGCGCCAGCGCACCACCGCCGAAGGCCAAGAAGGGCTGCGCGCGTTCCTGGAGCGGCGCGGCGCGTCGTGGGCGGCCAAATGATCCGCCGGCTGCTGATCGCGAACCGCGGCGAGATCGCGGTCCGCGTCGCGCGCGGCGCGCGCGAGCTGGGCATCGTGCCGGTCGGCGTGTACTCAGACGCTGACGAGCACGCGTTCTTCCGCGAGGCTCTCGATGCGTCGGTTCGCATCGGACCCGGACCGGCGAGCGAGTCGTATCTCGACGGCGAGCGCATCGTCGCCGCGGCGAAGACGCTGGGCGCCGATGCGATCCATCCGGGCTACGGCTTCTTGAGCGAGCGCGCGGCGTTCGCGCGCATGGTCGTCGACGCGGGCCTCGTGTTCGTCGGGCCCGCACCGGACGCGATCGCGGCGATGGGTTCGAAGATCGACGCGAAGCGGCGCGTGCGGGAGTTCGGCGTGCCGGTCGTCCCCGGCTACGACGGCGACGAGCAGAGCGAAGAACGGCTGCGCGCCGAAGCGGAGACGATCGGCACGCCGCTGCTGATCAAGGCCAGCGCGGGCGGCGGCGGGCGCGGCATGCGCGTTGTCGACGACCTCGCGCGGTTCGGCGAAGCGCTCGCGAGCGCGAAGCGCGAGGCGAAAGCCGCATTCGGCGACGACACGGTGCTTCTCGAACGCTACCTGCGCCGGCCGCGCCACGTCGAGTTCCAGATCCTGGCCGACACGCACGGCACGACGGTCCACCTCGGCGAGCGCGAGTGCTCCATCCAGCGCCGCCACCAGAAAGTGTTGGAAGAAGCGCCCAGCGTCGCGCTCGATCCCGCGCTGCGTGCGCGCATGGGCGAGGCGGCGGTGAACGCCGCGCGCAGCGTCGGCTACACCAACGCAGGCACCGCCGAGTTCATGCTCGACGAGGACGGCGCGTTCTACTTCCTCGAGATGAACGCGCGCCTGCAGGTGGAGCACCCGGTCACCGAGCTGGTGTACGGCGTCGACCTCGTGCACGAGCAACTGCGCATCGCGAACGGCGAGCCATTGCGCTTCACGCAGGAACAGCTCGTGCCGCGCGGGTGGGCGATCGAAGCGCGGCTCAACGCCGAGGATCCTGCGCACGACTTCCTCCCGCAATCCGGTACGATCACCGGGTTCGACGTGCCGCGCGCGCCCGGCGTGCGGCTCGACGCGGGGTTTCGCGCAGGCGACGAGGTGCCGGTCTACTACGACTCGATGCTCGCGAAGATCATCGTGTGGGGCGCCGACCGCGCGGCGGCGATCGCGCGCATGGGCGTGACGCTGCGCGACACGACGGTCGCCGGCATCGCGACGAACTTGCCGCTGCTGCGCGCGATCGTCGCCGACGATGCGTACCGCGCGGGCGACACGACGACGCGCTTTCTGGAAGAGCGCATGCCGCTGTTCGGGCTCGGCGAAGCGCACGCGGACGACGCGACGAAACGCCGCATCGCCGCCGCGGTGCTCGCGCGTGACGACGCGTGGCGGCTCGGCGGCGTCGGCGTGCCGCTGGCGTTCGGCGTCGACGGCACGACGGTGCACGCGAACGCGTCGTACGCGGGCGGGCACTGGACTCTCTCGGGCGATGTTTCCGGCGATCTGCAACCCGATGCGCGCGAGGCGACGTACGACGAAGGCGGCGGAACGGTCGTCATCGGCGGACGCGCCGTGCGCTGGACGATCCCTGCGCCGCCGAGCGCCGATGCCGAGCACTCCGCGCACGCCGCGGCGTCCGGCGACGTGACAGCGCCGATGCCCGGCAAGATCGTGAGCGTTGCGGTGGAGCCCGGCGCGACCGTCGAGCAGCGCGCGCTGCTGGTCGTGCTCGAAGCGATGAAGATGGAGCACCGCATCGAAGCGCCCGTCGCCGGCACGGTGAAAGACGTGCGCGTCAAACCCGGCGAGCTGGTGAAAAGCGGCGCGACGCTGATGACGATCGGCGCGACCTAGCGCACGTGGCCTCACCGTGCGAGTGATCCTCATCGCCGGCTGGAACGAGGCCGCGAAGCTGATGCGCACGTTCGCCGACGGGCGGCACGGGCACGACGGGCTGGCGGCGTTCGGGTTCGACTGCACGATCTTTCCGGACGGCAACGAGCCGCTGCGCGAGCGCATCAACCGCTTTCGGGCGTTTCTCGACCGGCTCAAGGCGCGCGAACCGGAGGCGTTCCCGCTCGCGACGGTGGGCTACAGCGCGGGCGGACTGATCAACCGGGGGTTTTTGCGCGCGTATCCCGAGCGCGCCGGCGACATCGCCGCGACCGTGCAGGTCGCGGCCCCGAACGGCGGGCTCATCACGAACTATGCGGCGAGCACGCTCTGGTTCGCGCGGATGCCGACGCGCGTGCTGCGCGACATGGACGTCGCGGCGCCGTTCATGGCGTGGCTCAACGGCACGGGCGGGCACTGGATGCCCGATCCCGACAACGACAAGAAGGAGCGCTGGCGGCTGGACGGTACGCCGTGGATCATGCCGGACGGGCACCCCTACCTCCACATCATCGGGCGCATGCCCAAGTACCATCTGCAGAGCGACGGCGTCGTGATGATCGAGTCCGCGACGCTCGACGGCGCGATGCCGGTCGTCACCATCGACGAGGACGAGGCGAACCACCTCAACGTCGGCGCGGTGAACAACCCGTTCGCGACGATCTTTCGCCGCTTCAAGCACGACGACGCGGTCTGGCCGCGCGTCGTCGAGATGATCGCACGCTTCTTGCGAAAGGAACCCGTGACATGAACGATCCGCTCGGCGCCGCGCCCCGCCGCGTGACGATCTGCGAGGTCGGACCGCGGGACGGGCTGCAAAATGAGTCCGTCCCGATCTCCACCGACGACAAGGTGCGCTTCTGCGACCTGCTCTCGGATGCGGGCGTGCCGGTCCTCGAAGCGACGTCGTTCGTCAGCCCGAAGAACGTGCCGCAGATGGCGGATGCCGGCGACGTGTTCCGCCGCATCCGCAAGGACGCCGGCCGCACGTACCTCGTGCTCGTGCCGAACGAGCGCGGGCTCGACCGCGCGATCGACGCCGGCGTGCGCGCGATCGCCGTGTTCACCGCGGCGTCGGAAGCGTTCGCGAAGGCGAACATCAACATGACGATCGACGAGTCGGTGACCGCGTTCGCCGGCGTCGTGAAGCGCGCGAAGGATGAAGGCATGTGGGTGCGCGCCGCGGTGTCGACGGCGTTCGGGTGCCCATTCCAAGGCGACGTCGCGGTGGCGGACGTCGTGCACGTGTGCGAGCGATTGCTCGAGCTCGGCGTCGACGAGCTCAGCGTGGCCGACACGATCGGCGTGGGCACGCCGAACCAGGTGTTCGACGTCGTCGGCGCGCTGCTGCGCGTCGTGCCGCTCGACAAGCTCGGGCTGCACTTCCACGACACGCGCGGAACGGCGCTGGCGAACACGCTGGCGGCGCTCGAATGCGGCGTGCACATCTACGACACGTCGGCCGGCGGCCTGGGCGGCTGCCCGTTCGCCCCCGGCGCAACCGGCAACTGCGCGACGGAAGACCTGCTCTATCTCTTGCACGGCATGGGCATCGAGACGGGCATCGACCTCACGAAGCTGCGCGCCGCATCGCGCTTCATCGCGACGAAACTGGGCCGCCCGCTCGCATCGCGCGCATTCACGGCGCTGGAGGCAGCGGACGCGCGCTCGCGCGTCGTCGCAGGCGCTAGCGCGTAGATGGCCGGCGAAGTGATCTCTAAGTCCCAGGCTGATCGATTAGGAGAGGAGCTTCGCCACGGGGAAATCACGGCCGATCGAATAGAACGGCTTAGCGCGTACCGTGAACAGCTCGTGCGGAATGCTCGGAGTGCCGCGGAGGCAATCCGCGCGCAAACGCTCTATCCGGTGACGCCGCGTGAAGGAAAATCCACGGGATCGATTGTTGCAAAGTTACGAAGGCAGCCGATCGCGTTGTCGCGGATGCAAGACATCGTCGGGTGTCGTGTAATCGTTGACACCGCTGTTGAACAAAACGCGCTCGTCATGCGAATTCAGACACGGTTTCCGGAAGCGCGGCTGACGGATAGGCGCATTGAGCCAAGCTACGGATACCGCGCGGTTCACTTTATCGTAGCGTGGGAAGGGAAACCCTACGAGATCCAGCTTCGTACGCGACTTCAGCATGCGTGGGCTCAAACGGTCGAACGCCTTTCAGACAACAAGTATCCCGATCTAAAGTACGGGAAAGATTACGGCCAACTGTCGACTGTCTTGGTCGAGGGGCACTCCGACTTGATAAGAAAAGTAGAGGAAGTCGAGCTTCGCGTGTTTCAGAATCGGTCACGCGACAGCGTTCAAGGAGACAATGCCGAACTCGGCCAAATACGTAGCCTGGTTCTCGAAATGTTGGAGAACCTTCTAGCAGCGGTAAAGCCATGAACTACTTGATCATCTTTGACTCTCTCGCAGGAAGCAGTGAGATTCGGGAATATGCGGATGACGCGATCACCGACGCGATGCGTGATCGTCTTGCTGCAGAATTATCGTCTCTCGAACGTCATGAGAAACGAGAGATCGTCGTCTTAAACGCTAAGAACGTCGACGATCTTCGTGAAACACACGCTCGTTATTTCGGAGATGCTGCGCTTCGTTCTGAAGTCAGCCGACTACTCGGCGAGCCCCCAGCAGCCTAGTCCGAAACGAACGCGTGCGCATCGCCATCCGTACCGCTAAGCTCTATGACGGCACCGTCGCAGCACCGCGCGAGAACGTCACCGTCGTCGTCGAGGCTGGACGCGTCGCGAGTATTACAGGCAATGACTGGGTGGGTGCCGAGCGCACGTACGAGGCGGCGTGCGTCGTGCCGGGTCTGATCAACAGCCACGTCCACCTCGAGGTGAACGGCGAGCCGGACACGCAAACGTTCTTTTTGATCCGCACGCCGACGGAGCGAACGCTCGATGCCGCGCGCAACGCGCGGCTCGCGCTGGAGGCGGGCGTGACCACGGTCCGCGACCTCGGCGGCTCGGAGTCGAACGCGATCGCGCTGCGCGACGCCATTGCGACTGGGCAGCACGCCGGTCCCACGATCGTCCCCGCCGGACGCGCGATCTGCATGACGGGCGGGCACGGCTTCTTTCTCGGCCGCGAGGCCGACGGGCCGTGGGACGCGCGCAAGGCGGTGCGCGAGCAGCGCAAGGCGGGGGCGACGTGCATCAAGCTCATCGCGACGGGCGGCGTGCTGACCAAAGGCGCGGTCCCGGGCCAGGACCAGCTCAGCGAGGACGAGATGCGCGCGGCGATCCTCGAGGCGCGCACGCACGGGATGCGCGTCGCGGCGCACGCGATCGGAACCAGCGGCATCAAGAACGCGCTGCGCGCCGGCGTGACGTCGATCGAGCACGGGCACTTGCTCGACGACGAGGCGATCGCGCTGTTCAAGGAGCACGACGCCTACCTGGTGCCGACGCTCGCGGCCGTGTGGTGCATCTACGAGAATATCGCGGGCGGCGCACAGCCCGACTACGTCGTGCGCAAGGCGACCGAGATCTACCAGCACGCCGGCGACAACATCCGCAAAGCCTGGCGCGCCGGCGTGAAGATCGCCGGCGGCTCCGACGCGGGCACGCCGTACAACCGCCATGAGGACTACGCGTACGAAGTCGAGCTGATGTCGAGCGTGCTCGGGATGACGCCGCAGCAGGCGCTGACCGCGGCGACGAGCACCGCTGCGGAGCTGCTCGGCGTCGACGCCGGCGTGCTCGCGGAGGGCCGTCCCGCCGACCTGCTGCTGCTCGACGGTGACGCGGGCAGCGACGTGCGCGCGCTGCGCAATCCGCGCGTCGTCATAAAAGCCGGCGCCGCGGCGTACGAGCGCTCGTGAGCGATACACCGTCCTCCGCGGCGGATGTCGGTCGCGTCATCGCGGCGATCAACGCCGTGTGGCGCGAGGCCGACCCCGACGCGATCGCACCGCTGCTTCAGCCGTATTTCGCCGAGGAGATGACGATCGTGGGGCCCGGCTTCACGCCGATGGGCAGCGGCCGCGACGCCGCGATCGGCAGCTATGCCGATTTCGCGCGTATCGCGACGGTCGCGGCGTTCGAGATGGACGAGCCCGCCGTGCACGCCGCGGGCGACAGCGCCGTCGTGACGTATGGCTGGCGCATTCGTTACACGCTCGAAGGCGCCGAGTACGACGAGACCGGCAACGACGTGTTCGTGCTGCGACGCGTGGATGGGCGCTGGCTCGCGACGTGGCGCGCGATGTTGCCGGACTGACGTGTTCCGCCGGAGCGATGCCCCTTGGCCGATCTAACCGGCCTGAAGGTCGCGATCCTCGGCGCGATCTCGTGGCCGACGCCGCCGCCGGGATACGGCCCGTGGGAGCAGGTGGCGTACAATATCGCGCGCGGCTTGGTCGCGCGCGGCGCCGACGTGACGCTGTTCGCGACCGCGAACTCGTCGAGTCCAGGGAGGCTCGCTGCGGTCGTTCCCGTGGGTCTGAACGAAGATCCCGCGCTCAACGGGGAAGTGTGCAGCGAGCTGCACATCGCCTCGTGCTTCGCGCGCGCGAATGCGTTCGACCTGATCCACAACAGCTTCGACTGGAAACCGCTGCTGTACGCGCTCGCGACGTCGCATCCGCCCCTCGTCACGACGGTGCACGGGTTCTCGTCGCCCCCAATTCTCGGCGCATACTACGCCGGCGCGGCGCGGTCGTTCTACTGCTCGATCAGCGACGCCGACCGCGATCCGGGCCTGTCCTATCTGGCGACGACGTACAACGGTATCGATCCGGCGGAGTGGACGTTTCGCGATACCGCCGGCGACTATCTGCTGTTCCTCGCGCGCTTCCATCCCGAGAAAGGCGCGCACCTCGCGATCGAGGTCGCAAAGCGCGCCGGCGTGCGCTTGAAGATGGCCGGGATCCCGCACGACGAGGCGTACTTTCGCGAGCAGGTCGAGCCGCACGTGGACGGCGATGCGGTGCAATTTCTCGGCCACGTGAAAGGCAAAGCACGCGACGAGCTCGTCGGCGGCGCGCTCGCGCTCGTCCACATGACGACGCGGCCGGAGCGTTTCGGCCTGACGCTGATCGAGGCGATGGCGTGCGGCACCCCGGTGCTCGGCGCGCGCATGGGTTCGATCCCCGAGATCGTCGTCGACGGCGTGACGGGCTTCCTATGCAACGATGTCGACGCCGCCGTCGCAAAGGTGCCGCGCCTGGCGTCACTGTCGCGCCGCGCGTGCCGCGCGCACGTCGCGACGACGTTTTCGGTAGAGCGCATGGTCGACCGCTACGCGGCGGCGTACGCGGAAGCGCTGCGCCTCCGCACGCCGCCGCCACCGACCGACGAGCAGCAGCGCTGGCGCAACCACGACTGGTGGGACCGCCCGATGGCGTTCACCGACGTCCCACCAAAGCCGCAGCACCCGCTAAGCGTACGCGCGTTCGGGCAATGAGCAAGGCGAGAGGCGATCCGCGCGATACGCGGATCGTGGTATAATGAGTCCATGAGCGATGACCGGCACGAGTTCAGCGACGCTGCCTCGAAGTTGGTCGCCGGCGCCCGTGACGCGGCGCGCGAGGCGATCGACGCGGCATTCGCTGCGGGTCGTCCGGTCCATGAGGCTGGGACAGGGGCCGATGCGGGGGCGACCTATCGGGTGTGGCCGGATGGCCGGCGCGAGCGCTTAGAGTCCTCCTCGGAGCGGGCTCTGCGCGTACGCTCGGCACGGACCGCGTAGCCTGTCCTGAGCGTCGCCGCGAAACCGCCCACGATGTACATCGTGGCCGGACCAAACGGTGCAGGGAAAAGCACGCTCACGAGCCGCGCCCGCCACATCCTCGGTCTCGAACCGATCGATGCCGACGCGATTCAGCGCGACACCGGAATGAGCAGTGGTGACGCTTGGGCAGAGGGTCTTCGACGTTGCCGACAGGCCCTCGACGACGGAGCGAGCTTCTTGGTAGAAACGACGCTTGCCGGACGTGACCGCACGCGCCGATCCACCTATCTCAACCTGATGGCCGAAGCGAAGAGTCGTGGCTTTCGAGTCGATCTGACGTATATCGCGCTCGAAAACGCGGACGCGCACGTCGCGCGTGTTGCCGATCGCGTGGCGGGAGGTCAACACGACATACCTGAGAGTTTGATCCGGGAACGTTATGAGCGCAGCCGCGAACGTGCCGTTGAAGCGATGGGAATCGCCGATCACACTCTTCTCATCGACAATTCGTCGGTGACGATCCCGTTCCGCGAACTCGTCGAAATCGACAATCGCCGTATCGTCGCCAAGAGCGATGACGTTCCGGAGTGGGCGGACGAGATCGTTTGGAGGTTCCTCGTGTTATAGTGCGTCGACGTAGCGCAGTGTGCGTGGTTCGCCGGTATTCCGATAAATTCGCATCACGATGCCCTAGCGATGACCGATTTCAACACGCAAGCACCTTTATGCCGCAGCTATGAGCACGGCGGCCGAAGGTTTCGCGCGCGCTAGGGCTTCGGCGATGGGCTCGGTGCCGGTGTCGCGGCGCCGCGTCCTTGCGGGCGCGGCTGCTCGTGCGACGTGGTGTCGATCTTCGCGAGCTCCGCATCGATCGCCGCGACGATCTCCTTCGCGGACTCGTGATACATCGATTTCCGGTGATCGCTCCCCGAGACGCTGCCGCCGCCCGCCGATTGGAGGTCGCCGCCGGTAGGACGGTGGCCTTGGACGGAAGTCTGCGTCTCGCTCTGCCAGTCCACGACCTGTTGCGCGAGCGGCCGCCACGACTCGAGCTCGCGGCGTGCTTCGTCCGCACGGTTCAGCGCGATGAGCGCGCGCGCCGCGACGACCGCGAACGCCGAACCGCGCGTGTCGGCGTAGTGCTGCGCCTCGCGAAACCCGTTCGAGAGCTTGTCCTTCGAGCAGCGCTGGTACGCGTTGGTCGCGGCTTGCGCGGCGTCGTAGACGCGTTGCGGCGGGTCGTCGCGTTTCAGCTTGCCCACGCCGAGCACGTATTGCGTCGCTTCGGGGCAGATCACATCGGAGAAACCAGGCTCAGCCGCGGCTGCTCGGCCGCACGCGATCGCGACGAGGGCGACGGTGAGAAGCGCGATTGGATTCCGCACGGCGTTACGGCTTCTGGGCCGGCGCGTGCAGGTCGGTGAGCTTGCCGAGCTCCTCGTCGATCGCGATCACGATCTCTTTGGCCGCCGCGCGGTACATCGATGGCCGATGATCGCTCGCCTGGGTACCGCTCGCCGGCGCGGGCATGCCCGTTCCGCCGGAGTTGTCCGACGTCTCTCGAGGAGCGTGACCTTGGGCCACGGTTTGCGTCTCCGCCTGCCAATCCACGACTTGCTGCGCGAGCGGGCGCCAGTGCAGCAGCTCGCGCCGGGCATCGTCGACGCGGTTGAGCGCGACGAGCGCTCGCGAGGCGACCACCGCCAGGCCCGCGCCGCGCGTGTCGGCGTAGTGCTGCGCCTCACGGAACCCGTTTGCCAGCTTGTCCTTCGAGCAGCGCTGGTACGCGTCGACGGCGGCCTGCGCGGCATCGTAGATGCGCTGCGGCGGGTCGTCTTTGCGCAGCTTTCCGACGCCCAGAACGTACTGCGTCGCCTCCGGGCAGATCGTGTCCGAGAATCCGGCCGGCGAGGCGGACGCTTGCCCAAACGAACAAGCGGCGAAAACGAGGGCTAAAGAAGCCGTCAGCGTGCGCATGGTGCCGGAATTTCGCGAGCCGGAGCGGGGTCCCCGCGCGCGGAGGCAAGGCTTTACGCGGAGCGGCCCGTCAACGGACCGCGGCCGCGCGGTCGTCGATCCAGTGCAGCACGCCGCGGCCGCGCTCCGCCTTCGCGAGCGCGTCGTCGACCGTGTCACCGAGCACGGTGAAGTGCGCCATCTTACGGCGCAGCGCGGCGTGCGCCTTACCGTAGACGTGCAGCTTCAGATCGCGCTCGCGCAGCAGGTCGGCGACGCCGGCGAGCGTATCGCCCGCGCCGCCGCCGAGCACGTTGACCATCACGGCGGGACGGAACTGGCGCGGCTCGACGAGCGGCAGCCCGCAAATCGCACGCACGTGCATCTCGTACTGGCTGATCTGCGTGGCGTCGAGCGAGTAGTGCCCGCTGTTGTGCACGCGCGGTGCGATCTCGTTGACGAGCAGATCGGCGCCGGCTTGAAAGAACTCCACGCAGAACGTCCCGACGATCTCTAAGCGCTCGGCGATCGTCACGGCATACCGGCGCGCGCGTTCGGCGATGCGCGGCTCGGTGCGCCCGGGGACGATCGTCACGGCAAGCACGCCTTCGTCGTGCTGATTCTCGGACGCGGGGAAGGCGACGATCTCGCCGGATTCATTGCGCGCCGCGATGATCGACAGCTCGCGGTCGAACGCGATGAGACGCTCCCAGATCAGCGGACGCTCCTTGCCGGCCGTCCACGCGCGCTCGGCGTCGTCGCGCGAGCGCACGACCCACTGCCCTTTGCCGTCGTAGCCGCCCAGCGTCGTCTTCAGCACGCCGGGATAGCCGATCGACTTCTCGGCCGCATCGAGCTCGTCGCGCGTGCGAACCGGCGCGAACTCCGCGGTCGGGATGCCGCACGCGCGCACGAACGTTTTCTCGAGGATGCGCTCTTGCGTGACGCGCAGCGCGTTCGAGCCGGGATGGACGATGCGGCGGTCGGCCTCGAGCGCGAGCACCGACTCGAGCGGGATGTTCTCGAACTCGTACGTGACGACGTCGGTGCGCGCGCCGAGCTCGCCGATCGCGCGCAGATCGTCGTACGCCGCGACGATCTGCTCGTCGGCGATCTGCCCCGTCGGGGAATCGGGAAACGGCTCGAGCGTGACGACGCGAAAACCCATCCGCTTCGCCTCCAGCGTCAGCATCCGCCCGAGCTGTCCGCCTCCGAGGATGCCGATGGTGCGAATCACAGCTCGATCGCTTCGACTTCGGTCGTGATGCGCGCGGCGCGTTCGTCGAGCGTGCGCGCGATCGCGTCGTCGTTGAGCGCGAGGATGCGCGCGGCGTACAATGCGGCGTTCGCGGCGCCGCCGATCGCCATCGTCGCGACGGGTACGCCGGCGGGCATCTGCGCGATCGAGAGCAGCGAGTCCAGGCCTTTGAGCGCTTTCGATTCGACGGGGACGCCGATCACCGGTAGATTCGTCTTCGTCGCGACCATGCCGGGGAGGTGCGCGGCGCCGCCGGCGCCCGCGATGATCACTTCGATGCCGCGCGCCTTCGCTTCGGTCGCGTAGCGGAACATCAGGTCGGGCGTGCGGTGCGCCGATACGACGCGCAGCTCGTACGGCACGCCCAGCTCTTCGAGGGTCGTCGCCGCGGCGCGCATCGTCTCCAGATCGGATTTCGAGCCCATGATGATTCCGACACGGGGCGTAGCGCTCATCGCCTCCGGCGTTCGGTGGTGCCCGGGTGGGTACCCTCGTTCCGTGCGGTTCTCGGTGGGGATCAACTACTGGCCGCGCCGCAGCGCGATGGCAATGTGGCGCCGGTTCGATGCGGGCGAGATTCGCGAGGACTTCGCGCGCATCGCCGCGCTCGGGTTCGACGCGGTGCGCTTCTTTCTGCGCTGGGACGACTTTCAGCCGCACGCCGACACGCTCGATGCGGCGATGCTCGCGCGGTTGGAAGCCGTCGCCGACATCGCGGCCGAAGCGGGATTGCGCACGATGCCGACGCTGTTCACCGGCCACATGAGCGGCGTGAACTGGATCCCGCCGTGGGCGCTCGACACGAGCACGCCGCACGGGCGCTTTCGCACGATCGCCGGAGACGTGGAGTCGCCGTACGGCATCGGCGACTTCTACAAAAAAGGGCCGCTGCTCGACGCGCAGCTCGTGTTCGCGCGCGCCGTGGGGGAACGGCTGCGCGCGCATCCCGCGGTGCTGGCGTGGGATCTCGGCAACGAGTTCAGCAACCTGCGCGCGCCCGCCGACCAGTACGAAGCGGCCGAGTGGAGCCGCCGGCTCACCGCCGCGCTGGAAGAGTCGTCCGCGATCCCCGTCACGGCGGGGACGCACGGCGAAGACCTCACGCGCGACCGGAACATCCGCTTCTTCACGCTGTGCATGCCGTACGCGTTCGCGACGATGCACGGCTACCCGGTGTACAGCGGCTTCTCGCGCAGCCGGCTCGACCCCGAAGTCGTGCCGTTTCTCGCGCACCTCACCGCCGCGTTTTCGAAGAAGCCGGTGCTGTTCAACGAGCTCGGAAATCCGACGTGCCCGCCGCACAAGCTTTCGCCGTTCGAGCGCGTCGCGCTGCCCGACGAACCGCCGAACCCGTCGGTTTCGCCCGACGATCCCGTGCTGGCGTCGTACGCGTGCTTGAGCGAAGCCGAGATGGCGTCGTACTGCACGAACGTGCTCGAGCGCTTGCACGCCGACGGCCGGCTGGGGGCGTACTGGTGGTGCTGGGCGGACTACGCGGACGAGCTGCGCCGCGAGCCGCCGTTCGACCGCGCGCCGCACGAGCTTTCGTTCGGGATCGTGCGCAGCGACGGCAGCGAGAAGCCGGTCGCCGCTGCGCTCGCCGCGTTCGCGCGCGAGCGGCGCACGGTGCTCGCACCCGACGACATGCCGGTGATCGCCGACACGTACTACTACCGGACGCTGCCCGACAGCACGAACACCTTGTACGACGCGTGGGTGCGGTCTATCGAGGAACGCCGCGGCGCGGCGCGGTAAGCGGACGCGTGCGCGAAAATACGTTGAAGCGCCGGCTGCAGGCCGGTGAGACCGTCGTCGGGACCTGGATGAACTTGGCGGAGCCGCTCGTCGCCGGGCTGCTGGCGAGCCACGGCTGGGACTGGCTGCTCATCGACATGGAGCACGGCCCGATCCCGCTCGCCGAGGCCGCGGCGATGGTGACGGCGGTGCGCGCGCAAGGCGGCGTGCCGATCGTGCGCGTCGCGTGGAACGAGAGCTCGCAGATCCAGCGCGTGCTCGATCTGGGCGCGTGGGGCATCATGGTGCCGGTGGTCAACACCGCCGACGACGCGCGCCGCGCGGTGCGCGACGCGCGCTTTCCGCCGCTCGGCGAACGCAGCCGCGGCGGCGTGCGCGCGAACCTGACGTTCGAAACCGATCCCGGCACGTACAGCTTGCGCGCGAACGACGAGGTGCTGCTGCTGGTGCAGGTCGAGACGGAGCAGTCCGTCGCCAACGTCGCCGAGATCCTCGCGGTCGACGGCGTCGACGGCGTGTTCGTCGGACCGAACGACCTCGCGTTCTCCGGCGGCAAGCCGTGGCCCGACGTCTGGGAGAAAGATGCGGCGTACATGCGGCTCATCGACGCGGTCCCGCGGGCCGCGGAGGCGGCGGGTAAGTTCGCGGGCATCCTCGCGCGCGAGGCGCCGCAGGCGCTGCAGATGGTCGCGCACGGCTACCGGTTCGTCGGCGTCGGCGGCGACGTCACGTTTCTGAACAACGGCTCCAAGCAGTGGCTCCAGATGGTGCGCGCGCCGCAGAAGACCGGATGAGCGTCGTCGTCGTCACGGGCGCGTCGTCCGGCATCGGGCGCGCGCTCGCGCTGCGCGCGGCGCGCGCGGGCTACGACGTCGTTGCGATCGGCCGCAACGCCGCGGCGCTCGATGCCGTCGCCGAACGCGTGCGCAACGAGCAGGGCCGCATCGTCACGGCGGTCTTTGACGTGAGCGATCCCGCGAACGCGACCGCGATCGTGGATCTCGCGCGCGAGAAGTTCGGGCGCATCGACGTGCTGGTGAACAACGCCGGGCAAGTCGCCGTCGGCGCGCTTTCGCAGCAGAGCGACGACGCGCTGCGCGCGCAGTTCGGCACGCACGTCATCGGCCCGGTCGCGCTCGTTCGCGAAGCGCTGCCGCTGCTGCGCGAGTCGCGCGGCATCGTGTTCATGCTCGGCAGCGGCGTCGCCCGCGTCCCCGTCGGCGGCCTGGGCGCGTACGCGCCGTCGAAAGCCGCGACGCGCTCCGCGACGTCCGTGCTGCGGCGGGAGCTCAAGCCGCAAGGCATCGCCGTGACGTACGTCGATCCGGGCGTCGTCGATACCGCTTTCATGTCGCGCGCGGGGATGCCGGGTGCGCCGGCGTCGATCCTCGCGACGCCCGAGGACGTCGCGCGCAAGATCCTCGTCGCGGTGCGCACGCGGCCGCGCGTGCTCAACGCCGTGCCGTGGCAGACCGCGTTCGTCGCGCTCGCGGAGCTGTTCCCGCGCGTGACCGACTTCGTGCTGGAACGCAATCCCGCGCTCGTCGGCACGCACAACGTCGTGCCCGCGCCGGCGCCCGCGCTCGGCGCGGAAGTGCTCCGCGACACCGGCCGCGACACCGCCGCGGAAGCGATCGCAGCCGCCACGCAGGCACCGCCCCCGGCGCCGGTCGCGGAAAAGCCCGCGAAGGAGCCGAGCGCGACCGACGCCGAGGCGATGGCCGCGCTCGATAAGTTCGCATCCAGCGACGAAGCCGAGGCGGCCCTGCATCCCGCCGATTCGACGCCGCCCGATCCCGCGGCGAGCGCCGAGTTCGACGCGGCGCTCGAACCGCTGCGGCGGCGCATGGAGCGCGTGCGGTTGCCCGACGAGTTCGTGCGCGATCTGATGCGCGCGGACGCCGTGCTCGACGCGCACGAGGTCGCGCTGCGGTGGGCGGGGATGCCGAACAAGAACGAGCGCGCCGCGACGGTGGAGGTGCTCGACGCGCTCGCCGACGCGGGCTTTCTGCAGCGCGACGCCGGACGCTATCGCGTGCTGCGCGTCCCGGGCTGAACCGCCGTGCGCGCGTCGTGAGCACGCCGTACGCGGACCTGCGCGCGCAGCTCGTCGCGCTGCTGCGCGAACGCGGCGCGGTTCGCAGCGAGCGCGTCGCGGCCGCGTTCGCGCGCGTGCCGCGCCACGTCTTCATCCCGGATCTCCCGCCGGAGGACGTGTACACCGATCGCTCCATCGCGATCAAGCTGCAGGACGGCATCCCGATCAGCTCGTCGTCGCAGCCCGCGATCATGGCTGAGATGATCGAGATGCTCGAGCTGCGCGGCGGCGAGCGCGTGCTGGAGATCGGCGCCGGAACCGGGTACAACGCCGCGCTGCTCGCGGAATTGGTGGCGCCGTCCGGCTCGGTCGTCACGATCGACGTCGACGCGGAGCTCGTCACAGCGGCGCGCCGTCACCTCGACGACGCGGGCTACCCGCACGTGCGCGCGCTTTGCGCGGACGGCGTCTACGGAGATCCGGCGGGCGCGCCGTTCGACCGCATCGTTGCAACCGTCGGCGCCGACGCGATCCCGCGCGCGTGGATCGAGCAGTTGCGCGAAGGCGGCCGCCTCGTCGCGCCGCTGACGATTCGCGGCCAGCAGAAAGTCATCGCGTTCGCGCGCACGCCGCGCGGTTTGGAGAGCGACGCGATGGTGAACGCGAGCTTCATCATGCTGCGCGGCAGTTCAGCTCCGGTCGAAGGCACCACGCCGGCGCTCGACGCGCGCGGCAGCCGCCCCGGCAACGCCGCGCTGCGCGTCACGATCGATTCGGCCGGCACGGCGCACGTCGCATTGAGCGCGCACCGCGGTCTCGCGTAGCGAACGCGAACGCTACCAGTACGCGACGTCTTTCTGCTTGGTGTCGACGTATTTTCCGAACACCGCGGGGTTGGCTTTGAACTGGTTCTCGAGGTCCGTGATGCGCGCGTTGTCGAGCGGGTGGCTGCGCAGCCAGAAGTTCTGACCGGCCCCGTACGTCTCGGTCATCGTCTGGAAGAACCACACCATGCCCCACGGGTTGAACTGGCCGGTCGCCGCCATGATGCGCGCGCCTTCTTCGTCGGCCTGTGCCTCGATGTGGCGCGACTGCGCGGCGTCGGTGCCCGCCACGGCGTATTGCGAACCGTAGTCGACCACCGCGCCCGCGAGCGGCCCGACGAGGATCTGCGCGAGGATCGATCCGATCGACGCAACCGTGCTTTTCTTCTGCAGCGCCGACATGCGCTGCGCGACGTGGTGCAGCACCATGTGGCCGGTCTCGTGCGCGAGCACGCCGGCCAGCTCGTCTTTGTTCTTGGCGAGGCGCAGCAGCGGCTCGTTGATGTAAATGTTGCCGCCGGGGACCGAGAACGCATTGGCGGAGTCGCCGCGCACGATGTAAT
Organism: Candidatus Elarobacter sp.; assembly: GCA_036403315.1. Taxonomy (GTDB): domain Bacteria; phylum Vulcanimicrobiota; class Vulcanimicrobiia; order Vulcanimicrobiales; family Vulcanimicrobiaceae; genus Vulcanimicrobium. The sequence goes on along the minus strand of DASWRD010000020.1, from coordinate 550 downwards.
AGCGGATCGGATACGGATAGCGGGAACGTACGGTGTCCGCGATGACGGACCCGATCTCGTTGAGGTGCTCGTAGTAGATCGAGTCGAAGAGGAGGTCGCCGTCCTCGCGGAGCTGGGCGAACACCTGGTGTCCGACGGCCGGCTCGTCGAGCGCGGCCAAGGCCGGTGCCGCGTGGGCCAGCTGGGTGACGCCGGCGGTCGCGATGAGACTGCGGATGAACGCGGTGCGTTCCATGGACGGATTCCCTCGGAAAGGACGCGGTTGATCAACAAACTTTCCCGCTCGCTCTTTGGTTGCGTGGCGCTCGCCGTTTTCCTTACGGTCGCGCACGGGACGGCCCGGGCCGCCTCGACCCGCGTCACCGTGCCGCAGGGCGCGCTCGCCGGCATGCACCAGGCCGGGCCCGCGTCCGGCACGATCCAGCTGCACCTGGCGTTCGAGCTGCAGCCCAAGGCCGACCTCGACGGGCTGGCCGCGCGCATGAGCGACCCCGCCAACCCGGCCCACCGCGACTATCTCACCCACGAGGCATTCGTCGAAAAATTCGGC
>DASWRD010000019.1:0-24242 GCA_036403315.1 Candidatus Elarobacter sp. | reverse complement strand
GATATTTGGACTGCGGCCGCAAGGACGAGTACGCGCTCGACGTGGGCGCGCGCGTGTTCACCAAACGCTGCCGCGCGCTGGGACTCGAGGTGCGGCACGAAGAGTTCGACGACGATCACCGCAACGTCGGCTACCGCTACGAGATCTCGCTGCCCGCATTAGCAGAAGTCCTCGACCGCGCGTAGCGATCGAGGACTTCACGGCTTTCGAGGATCAGCGGAGCGCTATTGGCCGGGCGGGCGCTGCGGCTGACCTTGCTGCATCTGGCTGCGGCGCAGCTCGCGCATCTTCTCGCGGCTCACGCCGAGCGAGATCAGGAAACCACCGGCGTCGTTCATGCGGCCGAAACCGCCGCGGCGCGGCTGATCGCCGTTGGGGGCGCCGTTCGGTCCGGCGTTGGGGGCTGCGTTCGGAGCGGCGTTGGGCGGCGGTCCGTTGGGGCCGCCCGGGGCGCCGTCGGGACGCGGCGGCATGTTGGCGCGCATCGTCTGCATGAGCTTATCGCGCTCGCCGAGGACCGCTTTGGTTTCGGCCGGCGTCAGCACGGCGTCGATCTGCTGCGCGGCCGCGCGCACGTCGGTGAGCTGTCCGTTGTTGATCTGGTCGACGATCGACTGCACCTTCGCGCGGTTTGCCGCGCTGAGGTCGTTGAACGCCGCGGTTTTGGCGCTGTCGCGCGCCGCTTGCATCTGAGCTCGGATCTCGGGAGACGGGGCTTGTTTCTCGGCCGCGTTGCTCTGCTGCGCACATGCGGCGAGGGGTAACCCGGTCGCCATGAGGAGGGCGAGCACCGGTAGAGATAATTTCATGTCCTCACCGTAGGGCCGGGACCCGAGGAAAGCCTGGGACTGCGGTGAGCCGTAGATGAGAGTCCGCCGTAATTTCGGTTAAGCCGCGCGCTACGAGGTCGGCGCGCCCTCATTTTGCGTCGTCGGGATGTGCTCGGCGTTCGGCGGATCGCCCACATCGCCCGAACCGCGCTCTGCCGTGACGCCGGCCAGCGCGAGCGTCGCGTCGAGCGCCGCGCGCAGATCCGCGATGAGGTCGTGCGCGCTCTCGATGCCCACCGAAAGCCGCAGCAAGCCGTCGGTGATTCCGCGGCGGTCGCGCTCCTCTTTGGGGATCGACCCGTGCGTCATGCGCGCGGGGTGGTTGATCAGCGACTCGACGCCGCCTAGACTTTCGGCGAGCGCAAACAGCTTCGTGCGCTTCGCGACCTCGAGCGCGCGCGACTCCGGTCCGCGCAGCGTCATGGAGATGATGCCGCCGAACCCGCGCATCTGCTTGCGCGCGAGGTCGTGCTGCGGGTGCGACGCGAGGCCGGGATACAGCACGCTCGCAACGTCGTCGCGCTCGGCGAGAAAGTGCGCGACGGCAAGCGCGTTGCGCTCGTGCTCGCGCATCCGCACCGCGAGCGTCTTCGCGCCGCGCGAGATCAAGAACGCTTCGAACGGGCTCAGCGTCGCGCCGAGCGTCTTCGCCAGGAAGCGCAGGTTCTCGGCGATCGCGTCGTCGTTCGTCATCGCGGCGCCGCCGATCACGTCGCTGTGCCCGCCGATGTACTTCGTCGCGGAGTGGATCACGATGTCGCCGCCGAGCGCGAGCGGCGACTGAAAGTACGGCGTGCAGAACGTGTTGTCGACGACGACGAGCTGGTCCGCCGTCTTGAGCGCCGCCACGGCAGCGATGTCGACGATGCGCAGCATGGGGTTGGTGGGCGTCTCGATCCAGAACATCTTCGTGTTCGGGCGCACCGCCGCGCGCACCGCGGCGAGATCGGTCATGTCGACGAAGGTCGATGCGAGGCCGAAGCGTTCCAGCACGCGCGTGAACAGACGATAGGTGCCGCCGTACGTGTCGTCGCTCACGACGACGTGGTCGCCCGCGCTCAGCAGCGCGGTAATCGCGCTCTCCGCGCCGAGCCCCGATGCGAACGCGACGCAGTGCCGTGCGTCTTCGAGCGCCGCGAGCTGCGTCTCCAGCGCGTTGCGCGTGGGATTGGCGACGCGGGAGTAGTCGAACCCCTTGTGGTCGCCGACCGCCGCTTGCGTGTACGTCGAGGTCGCGTAGATGGGAACGATCGTCGCCCCGGTGGCGGGGTCGGGTTCCTGTCCGGCGTGAATGGCGCGCGTCGCGAAGTCCATGTTACGCGCTTTGGGCGGACAGGAACGAGATGATGTCTTGGCGCGTCACGACACCGAGGGGGTTGCCGTCCTGCGTCACCACGATCGCGGAGTTCGCCATCGTGAGCAGCTTGTACGCGACCGTCACCTCGACGTCGTACTCGAGCGCCGGGAACGCGCGGCCCATCACCTCGCCGACCGGCTTGTGCACGATGTCGGCGTGGTCGAACACCGCTTGCATCACGGCGACGTCGTTGATGCCGCCGACGACCACGTTACCGCGCACGACGGGCAGCTGCGAGATGCCGTAGCGCCGCAGCAGGTCGAGCGCCTCTTTCACGGGCTGCAGTTCGGTGACGGTGATCAGCGGCGGCAGGGGGCGCTTCGTGTGCAGCACGTCGCCGACGGTATCCTTGCGCCGGTCGTCTTCGAGGAACCCGTTGGCGTGCATCCACTCGTCGTTGAAGATCTTCGACATGTAGCCGCGCCCGGAGTCCGGCATCACGACCACCAGGATCGCTTCGGGCGGCAGCGTCTTCGCGACGCGCGCGGCGGCGGCCACCGCGGTGCCCGACGAACCGCCGACCAGCAAGCCTTCCTCGCGCGTGATCCGGCGTGCCATGAGAAAGCTCTCTTTGTCGGTGATGCGCAGGATCTGGTCGATCACGCGCATGTCGACGGTCTGCGGGAGATAGCTCATCCCGATGCCTTCGACTTTGTACGACTTGGGCGTGTCGCCGCTGTAGATCGAACCCTCCGGATCGGCGCCGACGACGACGATGTTCGGATTTTTCTCCTTGAGGTAGCGCGCGGTGCCGGAGATCGTGCCGCCAGTCCCCATCCCGCTCACGAAGTGCGTGATCTTGCCGGCGGTCTGCTCCCAGATCTCCGGGCCCGTCGTCTTGTAGTGCGCGCCCGGGTTCTGCGCGTTGTGCCACTGGTCGGGCTGGATCGCGCCGGGGATCTCCGCCGTGAGCCGGTTCGCCACGCCGTAGTACGACTCGGGCGAGTCGTTGGGCACGTTGGTGGGCGTGACGACGACCTCGGCGCCGTACGCCCGCAGCAGGTCGATCTTCTCCTTGGACATCTTGTCGGGCATGACCAGGATGCAGCGGTAGCCGCGGATCGCCGCCGCCATCGCGAGCCCCGTTCCGGTGTTGCCGGAGGTCGCCTCGATGATCGTCGCGCCGGCCTTGAGCACCCCGCGCGCCTCGGCGTCCTCGATCATCGCGACCGCCGGCCGGTCCTTGACCGAGCCGCCCGGGTTGACGTACTCCACCTTCGCGAGAACAAGACACGGCGCGTCGTCGATCACGCGATTCAGCCGCACTAACGGGGTATGACCGACGGCGTCGAGGGCGTTTTCGTAGTACGTCATCCCGGCCGCGGGACGGGGCTGCGTGAGGGCCATGACCCGGTCGCGTTCCGCAACTCCGGAGAGGCAGCCTGCGTCCAAGACAGTGCTGCAGATCGTTCGTGAAGAGGGAGACCATGGCCACCGATTTTCGTAACGGTGATTTTCCGCGTCGGGGCCGCGACGGGCTCGACGGTTATCTGTGGCTGGCGCGCGTGTTCGACAAAGCCCGGGCCGCCCGCGACGAGACGATCTTCGATTACATCTATCCGTGCCCGATGGACCGCGCGATCTTCGACCGCTGGGGGATCACCTCGCGGATGTTCGACGCGGCGCTGGACACGTGCCAGACCGACGACGAGATCGTGACCTGGCTCCGGGCGCGCGTGCCCGAGGCGCGGCGCGACGAAGCGAACCGGTGGCTGCTCGAGGAGAAGAGCGGCAACCTGGACCGCCAGGACGCGGAAGAGGGGGTCGTCCCCGCGTGACCCGCGCGCGCTTCGCACTGCTGCTCCTCCCGCTCGCGGTGCTGGCGTCGTGCGGCGCCCCGCAGGTGCCGCCGTCGCAGAACTATCCCACGATCCGGGGGCGCGCGTTCGACAGCGCGACCAACCAGCCCGTCGCGGGCGTCGGCGTGACGGTTTCGACGATCCTCACCGCGACCACCGGCGCCGACGGCACGTACCGCATCCCGAACGTGCCCATCGGCTCGTACACGCTGATCGTGTCCCCGCCGGCGGGCTACACCGCGCCGCCGCAACCCAACTACAACGGCAGCGTCGCCTCAGGCGAAACGGCCGTCATCGACATACCGCTCACGCACCGGTGACCGCGAGCGCGAGCTCGCGAGCGTAGGCATGCGCGTCGTCGTCGCGCCGGACAAGTTCAAGGGCAGCCTCGACGCGGCCGGTGCGGCGGCGGCGCTCGCCGCGGGCGTTCGCGACGCCATCCCCGGCGCGGTCTGCGAGCTCGTGCCGATGGCCGACGGCGGCGACGGCACCGTCGACGCTTTTCTCGCGAGCGGTGCGACGGCGCGCACGGTGCGCGTGACCGGACCGCTCGGCGCGGCCGTCGACGCGACCTACGCGCGTGACGGTGACGTCGCGATCTTGGAGATGGCCGCAGCGTCCGGCCTCGTCATCGCGCACGAGCAGCGCGACGCGCGGCGCGCGACGACGCGCGGGACGGGGGATCTGTTGCGCGACGCGCTCGACGGCGGCGCGACGCGCATCGTGCTCGGCATCGGCGGCAGCGCGACCACCGACGGCGGTGCCGGCGCGCTCGCCGCGCTCGGCGCGCGCTTTCTCGATGCGAACGGCGCGCTGCTGGAACCAGCGCCCGACGCGCTCGTGCGCGTCGCGCGCATCGACCTGGGCGGGCTCGATCCGCGGCTCGCCGCGGTCGATCTCGCGATCGCGTGCGACGTCGACAACCCGCTGCTCGGGCCGAACGGTGCGGCCGCGGTGTACGGCCCGCAGAAAGGCGCGTCGCCAGACGACGTCGCGTTCCTGGACGGCGTGCTCGCGCGGCTCGCGGACGCGTTGACCGCGGCAACGGGACGCGATCTGCGCGCGCTGCCGGGGGCGGGCGCCGCAGGCGGGCTGGGCTGGGCGCTCGCGAGCGCGTGCGGCGCGCGCCTCGAACGCGGCGTCGCGCTCGTCGCCGAGGTGCGCGGCCTCGCGCGCGCACTGGACGGCGCGGACTGGTGCTTCACCGGCGAAGGGCGCATCGACGAGCAGACCCTGCGCGGCAAGGTCGTCGACGGCGTCGCGGCGGTCGCGCGCACCGCGCGCGTGCCGGTGTTCGCGTTCGGCGGCAGCGTCGATCTCGCGGTCGAGACGGCGTTGCGCGCGCGCGGCGTGCGCTGCGTGCCGATCGTGCCCGGGCCGGTGTCGCTGGAAGAAGCGATGCGCGACGCCGGCGCGAACCTGCGGGCAGCCGCGGCGCGCGTTGCGGCACTTCTTTCGGGAGGCTGATCGCATGCTGCACGCGGTTCTGCTCGGCACGGCGCTGCTGGCCGCGGCGCCGCTCGACGCCCGCCACGCCGCGGTGCTCGACGCGCTATCGGCCGGTAATGACGCGGCCTGCACGCCGGCCGAGCTGCGCGCGCAAGCCGCGGACGCATCGGTGCAACCTCTCGGGCGCGTGGGCGGCGACGACGTCGTGGTCGCGCACCTCAACGGCGGCTGCCTGTGCGGCGCGCACAACTGCCCCGTGTACGCGCTGCGGCTCACGCCCGGCAAGCCGCGCGTGCTGATGACGACGTTCGGCTACGGGATCTGGACGCACGCGGACGCCGTGCTGCCGCGCATCGTCGTTCGCTCGCACGACAGCGCGATGGTGAGCGACGAAGAGACGTATGCATACCGCGGCGGCCGCTACGTCCAGGTCGACGCGGCGCGGCTGCGCGGCGACACGGGCGCGCGCAAGCCCAGCGCCGTCGCGGTGCGGTTCGCGCCCGGTGCATCGGCGGCCCAGCTGCACGGCAGCGCGGCGATCGGGTGGTACGACGGTTACACCTTCGACGCGGCGAAAGGGCAGCGGCTGCTGATCGGCGGCGTCCGTTCGCGCGCGAAGATCCGGCTATCGTTGTTCGGGCCCGACGGCAACCCGCTCGACGGGCTGCGCGCGCGCACGCCGTTCACGCTGCCCGCGCCGGGGACGTACCGCCTCCACGTCGAGAACGACGCGGAGCAAGACGTCCCGTACGCGCTGACCCTGGCGATCCGCTAGGCGCTTAGGACGCGGTCGCGGGACCGGCGCTGGGCCCGGTGTTCGGGCGGAAGCGCACGTAGCTCGCGCGCTCCGCGACGGTCTCGTCGATGATGCCGACGACGACGGCGGCGAGCCGGTCGCTGTCGTGGCGCACCGTCTGCGTCTCGCTGATCACGTTGGCGCGGACCACGCGCACGCCCAGCGTGCGCAATTCGTCCTCGTCCACGTCCACCGGAAACTGGTCCTCCTCGGCGTACTCTTCGAGCAGCTTGCGCGGCAGCTCGTCGTTCACCACGGCGACCTCGCACACGTTCGCATCCGCGCCGCGCAGCAGCGCGCGCACGTGCGCGGCCGCGGTGTAGCCGTCGGTCTCGCCCGGCTGCGTCATCACGTTGCAGACGTAGATCTTCACCGCGTTCGAGGCTTCGATCTCGCGCCCGACGCGGTCGATCAGCAAGTTCGGCATGATCGAGGTGTACAGCGAGCCGGGGCCCAGCACGATCGCGTCCGCTTCGCGCAAGGCGATGATCACCTCGTCGAGCGGCGCGGCGAACGGCGGATCGAGATACACGTGGTCGATCGTGCCGTGCGCGCCGGTGATCTGCGTCTCGCCTTCCACCACGCGCCCGTCGGTGAGCTTCGCGCACAGCCGCGCGACGGCGAGCGTCGACGGCAGCACGCGGCCCTTCACGTTGAGCACGCGGCTCGACACCTTGATGGCCTCGTCGAAGTTGCCCGTGATGCCGGTCATCGCCGCCAGGAACAAGTTTCCGAAGGAGTGGCCGCTGAGCCCTTCGCCTTCCGCGAAGCGATAGCTGAACAGCTCGGTGACCAGCGCTTCGTCGTCGGCGAGCGCGACCAGGCAGTTGCGGATGTCGCCGGGCGGCAGCACGCCGAGCTCTTTCTGCAGGCGGCCCGACGAGCCGCCGTCGTCGCTCACGGTCACCACCGCCGTGAGGTTCGTCGTGATCTTCTTGAGCCCGCGCAGCATCGTCGAAAGCCCGGTGCCGCCGCCGACGACCACGATCTTGTAGCCGCGCGTGAGCCGCTTGTCGCGGATCGCGTCGATCACCTTGCTGGTGCCGTACGGCGCGACCGCGCTGACGATCGCGTTGAGCCAGCGCCAGATCCCGAGCGCGACGAACACCGCGCCGATCGTCATGAACGTCCACGGCAGATAACCGGGCGGGAAGAACTCCGACACCACCGAGTCGACGAACTCGTTGATCTTCAGCGTCACGCCTTCGTCGGTGAGATAGCGCGAGACGCCGTTGACGAACAGCGTGGCGCCGACCGCGGCGAGCAGCAGCCAGCGCTTCACACCGAGACCCGGCAGCAGCCAGCGCGCGAGATCGATGGAGCGGCGCATGCGCGTGCTCATCGGTTCACGTCGCGCGCGTCGACGGTGATCAGCGCGTCCGCAGTCTCGCTGAGATGGCGCTGGATGCGGTGCGCGAGGTACACGCTGCGATGGCGCCCGCCCGTGCAGCCGACCGCGATCGTGAGCTGCGACTTCCCTTCCTCTTCGTAGCGCGGCAGCAAAAAGTCGAGCAGCGGGAAGACGTGCGCCAGAAACGCCTCGGTGTCGGGGATCGCTTCGAGATACGCGGCGACCGGCGCGTCCGCGCCGGTGAGCTCGCGCAGGCCTTCGACGTAGTTCGGGTTGGGCAGAAAGCGCACGTCGAACATGAGATCGGCGTCGAGCGGCACGCCGTACTTGAAGCCGAACGCGACGACGGATACGCGCAGCCGCCGCGCGTCGGACCCCGCGAAGGACGTGCCGATGCGGTCCTTGAGCTGGCCGAGCGTCAGCCGGGTGGTGTCCCACACGATGTCGGCGCGATCGCGCATCGCGGCGAGCGACGCGCGCTCGGCGGCGATCGCCTCGCCGAGGCTCACGCCGTTGTCGCCGAACGGGTGGCGGCGGCGCGTCTCGCTATAGCGCCGGATCAGCGTCTCGTCGGCGGCGTCGAGGAACAGTACCTCGGGCCGGAAACCCGCCGCGACGAGGTCGTCGAGCGCGGAGACCGCGTCGCCGAACGGCCCGAGCGTGCGGACGTCCAGCGCGAGCGCCGCGCCGGCGTTCCCCGACTGCTCGGCGAGCGTGACGAACGAACGCGCGAGCACCGGCGGCGCGTTGTCCAGGCACGCGAAGCCGAAGTCCTCGAGGGATTTCATCGCCTGGCTCTTGCCCGCGCCCGAGAGCCCCGTTACGATGACGAGACGCCGCATATGAAGCTCTTTTCCGCCGACAAAGCCAACGCCCTCATCCCGGTGCTGGAGCCGCTGCTCGACGAGCTGTGGACGAAGCGCCGCGACCTGGCGATCGGCCTGCTCGAGACCGACCCGGCGCTGCGCGCCGCCAGGCCCGACGTGCTGCGCGACCGCCGCCGCTCACGCGCCTTCACGGAGCTCAAGGCGGAGATCGTCCAGCTGGTCAACCGCATCGAGGCGCACGGCTGCGTGGTCAAGGGCATCGACGTCGGGCTGCTCGACTTTCCGTCGATGCGCGACGGGCGCCCCGTCTATCTCTGCTGGAAAGCCGGCGAGCCCGAGATCACCCACTGGCACGGCACGGACGAAAGCTTCGCCGATCGAAAACCGCTGTAACGCCGCTCTGGACGAGCGCCGTCAGACGCACGGAAGCCTGCTCTGAACGAGCAGGCTTCACGGGTGAGCGATTCTACGGTGCCTTGCGGTCAGGCTGGTACGGCGGTCGAGTCGACCTTGATGAAGTCCTCGGCCAGACCTTGGAGGCGGACCTCGCCGAACACGACGGTATACGCGCCGGCCGCGAGATCGGTGACTTTCCCGTATTCGGGCACGTCCGCGAGCTGCGGGATCTTCGCGCGGATCTCGTCGGGCAGCTTCACCGTGTCGCCGACGTCGAGCGCGGGCTGTTCGAACAGCTTCTCGAGATCGGTCATCAGCAGGTTGAGCGGGATGCCGTACCCTTCGCTGACCTGTTCGATCGTCTCGGTCTCGCTGATCGAACAGTGCGAGCAGCCGCCGAGATGAAAACGTGCGAAGACGCGCTTTGCGCCGGCGTGCGTCTTGAACGCTTGCTCGACGGTCTGGTCTTTGGTGAAGTGGGCCACGGTCGCCATCATTCAACGAGACCGGGTAGCGACCCCGCAGGTTGCGGAACCGCGCCGCGCACCCACGCGGCCGGGTCGACGGTGCGGCGCAGCGCCTCGACCGGCGCGCCGTCCAGCAGGACGCGCGCGATCTCGGCCTTGAGCGCAGCCGTTTGCAGCGCGTCGAGCGCGTTGCCGAGCGCCAGCACGACGGTCTCGACCGTCGCGATCTCGTCGGGCGCGTACGTCTCGCCGTTGGTCTTCGCGCCGAGGACGACCGCGCCGGTGATCGTGTCACGGACGCACATCGGGAACGCGTGGTCGCCCGCGAACGCGCTCGCGACGTCCGCGAGCGCGACGGGCAGCCGCGTCGCGCGCATGCGCACGAGCGCCGGGTCGTCGACGTCGACGCGGTCGACCGCCGCCGATTCGGCGGGATCGACACGCACCGCCTCGGTCCCGGTCACCACGTACACCGCCGCATCGGACGCGCCGCTGCGCCCGACGAGCTCGCCATGCGCGCGCGCGACGGCGACGCGCGGATCGGTGACGTACGCGACTTCGCGCGCGAACGTCTTGAGCGCGCGCTCCGCCTCGTGCCGCGAGCGGAAGAAGAGGTCGTCGATGAACGCGTCGACGCGGCTGTGGATGCCGCGCAGCGAGAACCCCAGCAGCAGCGCGAGCATGAGCTCGAGCGACGTCGACGTCACCTTCGACACCCGCACGAACACCGACGACAGCGTCCATTCGAGCGCCATGAACGCGACGATGACGACGCCGGAGATGACGCCGAACACGAGGGCGCGGTTGATCACGAAGCCGATGTCGACGACGCGGTGCCGCACGATCGCGTAGCCGAGCCCCAGCGGAACGGCGAGCAAGCTGAACCCGAGATATGCGACGGGTCCCTCGACGCGGCCGGTGGTGACGGCGACGATGAACGTGATGAGCGGACCGGCGAAACCGATGCCCAGCGAGTACGCCACCCAGCGCACGCGCTGCTTGTCAGCTCCGGTCGCACCGCGGATCGCAACGACGAACGCTACCGTGATCGCGGCGAAGAACGCCAGCGTTTCGACGGTTGCCACCATGCTGAGCCAGCGCGGCGTCGGCCGCTGCAGCACGACGCTCAGAACGATCGCGACGGCTTCGACGGCGAGCGTCGCGGCGAGCAGCCACGGGTTGAAGCGCCGCAGGAAGCGCCGGATCCCGCGCGCACTCGGCTGCGGAAAGGTGACCGCGAGCGAGAGCGCGGCGTACGCGCTGAATACTTGTGCGAACGGCCCGACGCCCAGCACGATGAACCCGGTAAGCCAAATCGGAGTCCATGGTCCGTTCGGGTGGATGATCGCGGCGAGGCTGAGGAACAGCGCGACGAGACGGCGCGCGACCGGATCGGCGGGGCGCCGGACGGCGACCAGCAGTCCGACGACGATGAACACGACCCCCATGAGCTCGTAGATCCAATGCGCGGGGCCGGGCGGGCCGGTGCGCTGTACCGTGTCGACGAAGCGAACCGGTTTGCCATCCGGCGTCGTGCCGGCGAAGACGAAGCGTTCGCCGGCGCGGCCTCGCAGCAGGCGAAGCCGGTTTGCGAGCGAGTTGTCTTCGAGCGCTGCGCGGTCACCCGGATGGACCGTGCCCTCGATCGCGTGCGGATCCTTGATCTTCGTGATGACGAAGCTGTCGGGGTGCGCCGGATCGGGACGGCCGGAGATCGCGAGGTCGCTGTTCGCGAACAGCGCCGAATAACAGTTCAAGACCGTCGCGATGAAAAGCAGCGCCCCGATCGTAACGGCGAGCAGTCGCCACACGGCCGGCTTCATGCGGCCGACATTCGCGGCGAGGTGCGGAGGACGCCTGTACGCCGGATTCTGTCCAAGCCTCCGAAGAGGCCGTGGTCGTCATCTCTCTGGGGCATGCCTCACGGCATACCTCGTTGCGACATTGCTCGTTTCGCCGGGCCGGCGACTTCGGCAAACTCGGTCATCCCGAGCTTGTCGAAGGATTCGAGCGGTCTTGCTCCAGGTGGGGTTTACCCGCGCCCGCGTCACCGCGGAGCGCCGTGCGCTCTTACCGCACGATTTCACCCTTACCGCGACCTTGTCAGGCTGAGCCCGTCGAAGCCGAGGCGGTATGTTTCTGTGGCACTTTCCTTCGAGTTGCCCCGACAGGACGTTATCCTGCACCCTGCCCGATGGAGCCCGGACGTTCCTCGGCGCTTGCGCGCCGCGACGACCCGGCGTCCTCCGCGATGAGTACCGTACACGAAGCCGAAGCACGCCGCAAGCATTCCGGGAGAATTCGATGAAACCGCTGGACCTCACGGCGCAGCCGCCGCGCGGAGCGCGCGAAACGCTGCTCGGCGCGATGTTTCTGCCGCGCACGCTCGACAAGCTGCGCGCGGAGCTGCCCGGCGGAACGATGGGCGCGTACATGAACCACGACCGCGGCTTCAGCGCGTACGTCGTGCGGAAGCTGGGCCTGGACATGGACGAGCTGCGTGCGGCCGTCGGCGCTGCGCGGAACGAAGACGACGTCACGGCATGGCTCCGCGAGCATCGACGCCGGCGCGGTGGACGCGACGAACCGCAAGCTGGAGTCCTTCACGTCGGAACGCATGACGCCGGAAGACCGCGCGCTGCTCGGCGAGCGCCATCCCGTCATGCGCGAGCGGCCCGAGCTGACGTCGATCCTGGACATCCTCGACGCCGAGGACGCGCGCGCGTTTGCGGGGGAAGCAAAAAGCCCGCCGTAGCGGACTTTTGGACTGGTGGAGGATAGGAGACTCGAACTCCTGACCCCTTGCATGCCATGCAAGTGCTCTACCAACTGAGCTAATCCCCCGGGTCGACCGACGAGCATTCACGACGCCCAGGCCGGTGTCCTGGCGGCCGCGACTGCGCGGCCTACGGTCCGCGGCTTACCGCGTGACGTTCGGCGCGATCGGCGGCACCAACATCGGGCGCCGTCGCGAACGGCATTCCGGGACGAAAATCTTGTCGTTCTGCTGCAGCAGCGGATCGTAGCGCACGTCGTGCTGCTGCCGCGCCTTCGCGACGTCGACCTGGAACGATGGGCCGGATCCGGCGGATTCGGCGGCGGCGCGCGTGAGGAAGACGTACTGCAAGTCCGCGCCGCCGGGCACGCAATCGAGATCGGCGATTACCGATCCGAGCGTCCGCGCAACCAAGGTTTCGACGGCGTATGCACCGGCTTTGACGAGCGCGTCGGACAGCCGCGCACCGGCATCGAGCTCGACGTTCCCGGGATTTTTCACGCGGCCGAGCACCTGCACGGTGAGCTTCGGCGCGGCGGGCGCGGTTACCGCGGAGCCCGCCGCCGGAACGTCGTCGGCGCTGACGGGCGTGACACCGAGTGCCAGGATCGTGCTTGCGAGAGCCGCCGCCATAAACCCCATACGCAGGTTTTCGGCGGTGGGCGGCTGCGGTCTTGTCGAACGGCTAGGCATTCGCCCCCGCGCTGGAGGAAATTCACCATCATGGACGCTCTGAAACCCGTCCGGACGCCGCGAGCGAAGACGCTCTTCGCGTGGCTTTCCCTTGGCCTGCTCGTCATCTCGCTCGTCGTGCCGATCGCGGAAGTACCGTTTGTCGGGTCCTTGAACGTCTTCAGCCTCCAAGACGGTACGGCGTACTGGTTCCTCGGTTTTGCGATCGTCGCGGCGCTGGCGATCTTCGCGAAGTATTTTCGCCTCCTCGCGATTCCGGGCGTGCTCGTCGTCGGGATGACGCTGCTCTATGCGTATCACCTCGAGCAGACGAAGGCCGAGCTCGCCGACTCGATGCGAGGAAACATCTTTTCCGGCCTCGCGTCGGCGGCATCGGCGTCGATCCACCTGCAGTGGGGCATCGCGCTGCTCATCATCGCGGGCGTCGCGCTGGTTCTCGCCGGCTTCTTGCGTTCGGACGCCGACACGCTGCCGCAGCTGTTCGCGGCGAACCGCTTGCAGCTCATCGAGGCCGGTATCGCACTCGCCGTGCTGTTCATCGGGATCGCGCTGCTGCCGCACGTCGTGCCGCGAGCATAGCGCCGGTTTGAATATGGAGACGAGGGGACTCGAACCCCTGACATCCTGCTTGCAAAGCAGGCGCTCTACCAGCTGAGCTACGTCCCCGCCGGGGTGATCGGTTCGCCGGGACAGGGCCCGGCGGCCTTCGGCGTGCTATAAAGGGCGAATGTCCCCGGCTGCGACGATGCCCCTGCCCTATCCGGAAACCCCGCGTGTCGATCAGATCGACGACTACTTCGGAAACCGGATCGCCGATCCGTACCGCTGGCTCGAGGAGGTAGACTCGCCGCAGACGCAGCGCTGGATCACCGAGGAGAACGCGCTGACGGAGTCCGTGCTGGAGACGGTCCCGCAGCGGGAGACGGTTCGCGCGCGGCTGACCGAAGTGTGGGATTACGAGCGGCGCGGTGTGCCGCAGAAGGTCGGCGACCTCTACGCGTACTTCCGCAACACCGGGCTGCAGAACCAAGCCGTCCTGTGGGTCACGCGCGACCTGGCCGAGCCCGGGCACGTGCTGCTCGATCCGAACACGTGCTCCGTCGACGGGACGGTCGCGCTGTCGGGTTCCGAGTTCTCCGACGACGGCTCGCTGCTCGCGTACAGCGTATCGTCGTCGGGATCCGATTGGCAGGAGTGGCACGTCCGCGACGTCGCGACGGGGACCGACCGGCCCGACCTCGTCCGCTGGTCGAAGTTCTCGGGTGCGGCGTGGAAGCGCGACGGCACCGGATTTTACTACAGCCGCTACGACGAGCCCGCACCCGACAGCAAGTTCAAGGACGCGAACTACTACCACAAGCTGTACTTTCACCGGCTCGGCACGCCGCAGTCCACCGACGTCCTCGTCTACGAGCGGCCCGATCACAAAGATTGGAACTTCGGCGGCGCGACGACGGAGGACGGCCGCTATCTCGTCGTCGACGTTAGCCGCGGGACCGCGCCGGAAAACGCGATCTTCGTCAAAGACCTCAGCACCGAAGGCCCGGTCGTCGAGCTGCTGCCGGACGCGGACGCGCGTTACGTGTACCTCGCGAACGACGCGACGACGTTCTATTTTCTCACCACGAAGGATGCGCCGCGCGGGCGCATCGTCGCGATCGATCTGCACGCCCGCGCGCCGCGCGAGATCGTGGCGCAGAGCACGGACCCGCTCGACGGCGCCGCGTTCTTCGGCAACCGCATCGTCGCGACGTACTTGCACGACGCGCTCGCGCGCGTCGTGGTCTACGGAATCGGCGCGCGCACGGAATCCGAGGTCGCGCTGCCGGGTTTGGGCAGCGTCGCGGGGTTCACCGGCAAACGCAGCGCGCGCGAGACGTTTTTCAGCTACACGAGCTACACCGAGCCCACGTCGATCTACCGCTACGACGTCGCCTCCGGTCTGTCGACGCGCGTTTTCGCGCCGCAGATCCGCTTCGATGCGAGCGCGTTTACCAGCGAGCAGGTGTTCTACACGTCGAAGGACGGCACGCGCGTGCCGATGATCGTGACGTCGAAGAAGGGTACCCCGCGCGACGGTAGCGCGCCCGCGATTCTCTACGGGTACGGCGGGTTCGACATCTCGCTCACGCCGGCGTTCTCGTCGGCGGTGCTCGTATGGCTGGAGATGGGCGGGATCTACGCGGTCGCGAACCTCCGCGGCGGCGGCGAGTACGGCCAGACCTGGCACCGCGACGGCGTCAAAGAACGCAAGCAGAACGTCTTCGACGACTTCATCGCGGCGGCGGAATATCTCATCGACGAGCAGTGGACGTCGGCGCGCAAGCTCGCGATCCACGGCGGCTCCAACGGCGGCTTGCTGGTCGGCGCGTGCATGGTGCAGCGCCCGGAATTGTTCGGCGCCGCGCTGCCGGCGGTCGCGGTGATGGACATGCTGCGCTTCCAGCACTTCACCATCGGCTGGGCGTGGACGTCGGACTACGGTTCCTCCGACGACGCGACCGACGCGGCGAACTTGATCGCCTACTCGCCGTACCACAACGTGCGCGCGGGCGAGCACTATCCGGCGACGCTGATCACGACCGGCGATCACGACGACCGCGTGTTCCCGGCGCACTCGTTCAAGTTCGCCGCCGCATTGCAGCACGCGCAAGGCGGCACGGCGCCGATCCTGTTGCGCATCGAAACGAAAACCGGCCACGGCGCCGGAAAGCCGACCACGAAGCTGATCGACGAAGTGGCCGACCGCTACGCGTTCCTGATCAAGACCCTCGCGATAGACTGACTAACGCCGGTGCGGCGCGATCGGCGCAGTAGAACGAATGCACCTGAAGCCAGAGTCGTCGGGGACCGCTGCCCAAGCCGAGTCGTCCACCCAGAAGTCCGCGGGGCTCAGCTCGAGAACCTGCCCCGTCACGATGATACGTCTGCGCGTCAAGGCGGTGGTGGGACTACTCCGCATCAGGTAGCCGTCATTGATAGAGTATTTGAACGGGGTCACCTGCGCCCGCGGGTCGGGGCGACCGAGTCGGTCAATCGGGGAAAACGTTCCGGTTCCGCGGCCAGTGAACGTGAACGCGTAACGACGGTGTGGCCATTCACGCGGCATGCACGTCCATTTACCCAAGATGAATGCCGACATTACCGTGGCGTGAATCACTGGTGCAGATCGATCCCATAATTATCGCCGAACTGAAGCCCGCGCGTGCTGTCGGGAAAAAAGTCCGAACCTGATGGTGCATGAGACCACGCGAAAAGCGGAAAGTCGTTCGAATCAACCCCGAAATACGAGCCGCTCGTTGGCGCAAGTTGATTTTGGCCTATAGTTGTTGCTTGCTTATACGTCCAGGACGTGGCGGTTGAGATCGTACTGGTTCCCGGATGAATCCATGTGGCCGAGGCGCCTGAGAATGTCGTGACCGATATCGACCATGTAGTCAAACTCATCGTGAATGTCATAGCGAATAGGTCCGGCAGAAATGACATGGAGCGGGGAGGAGAGTCGGGATCATTGGTATTGTCTTTTCCATAGACTTCATAAATTCCAAATCTGGGGCTCCACAGAAGTCCGCCCTCCGCAGTCACGCCGCCGCCAAAAGGGCCGACCAATAGATAGCCCGTGTCCCCGAGAAAGCCAATGATGGTTGGGATCGCCCCAGTGGTCATGCACCAAGTTGGTCCTGGCGGACCACCAACACCGCTGGCGTCTACCATTGCGGTGAACGAGCGCGACGACGTGTTGCAAGTGAATCCTCGAACGTATCCACCGGTGCTGCTGGATCCGGGCGGCGGACAGGGGGCGACGGATAACTTAGTTCGACCGTTCGAAGAACTGGCTCTGCCGCCGGCGCTGGCGTCTATCGCACTTGGTAACGCGACCGTCTCGCCGCGCGGATTCCGCCAAACATTGGCACCCAAGTGCGTCCACGGCATTTGTTTAGCCATATCGGCGTAGTCTGATGCTTTGTTCGAGAAAAAGTGTCCGCTTCATCGAAACCGGCGATATGCTTCCGGGCGGATCGCGCTAATTCGAGCATTCTGCGGCGTACGTATTCCCGCTGGGCGCCTTGAACTTCAGGGTCGATGTTCGACTCTACCATCGAGTCTGGGATGGTGTTGGCCGCAATGCGAGCCATTAGGGTTTGCACTTTCGACGCATCGGGACCGCGACGAGATTGCACCTCGCGTTTCGATGCCGCTACCGCCCTTCTATCGCAAGGCGCGGCAGGAGGCGGCACGAGACCGCCGCCACCGCCCCCGCCGCCGCCGGTGAACGGATCCGGGCAGCTACCATCAAATGGGTCCGGATCAGTTCCCTCCGCACACTGGGTGCCGAAACACATCTGAGCCGACGGATTGCAGTCGCCAGAACCCGAAGCCGAACCGGTGAACGAAGGGTGGCGTTCGGTTGACGGAATTACGCCGCTGCCGTGGCGTCCGGAGCACGCGGCAAGGATCGTGAAGAAGCACACGAGACGAATGAGCCGGCGCGAAGCACGCCAACCCGGAGTTCCAAAAAGAAATACACCCGACACATTACTCGCCTTCGGCTCAGGAGCACTCCGTGAGCCCTGGCCAGACTTTGCCACAACGCAAGCCGCAAGTCAAGCAGCCATCGAAATCGTGGCGTGGCTGTCGGGCTGTGCGGCCGTGCCATCAGCAACCTCGCTCATGCGATGGCGGCGCCGGTCGCGTCTGACGTCGAGCGCGCCGGCGCTGCCCACGCCCGCAACTAATTAACGCCAGCGTCGGCTCGCGCACGTGGTGGGCCATCCTGGGTTCGAACCAGGGACCTCATGCTT
The DNA here is from genome assembly GCA_036403315.1 of Candidatus Elarobacter sp. GTDB lineage: Bacteria > Vulcanimicrobiota > Vulcanimicrobiia > Vulcanimicrobiales > Vulcanimicrobiaceae > Vulcanimicrobium. The sequence continues at coordinate 6,699 of DASWRD010000019.1, read as the reverse complement.
ATCAAGCATGCGCTCTAACCAGCTGAGCTAATGGCCCGGGGCGTCGGCGCTTAGTTTAGGGGAGCGCCGGGGCCTTGTCAACGAGCGTCAGATCAGCTTGATCCACTCGTTCATCGTCTGGTCGTCGCGCTTCACTTGCTGCATCGCGAGGTCGCGCAGTGCGTTCATCTCGCGCTGCTGCTCGGCGCGCGCGCTCGCCATCGAGTCGAACGCCGCTTGCTCGGCGAGCGCCGCGAGATCGCCTGGGCTCGCCGGGGCGGCCGTCGCGTGGGCGGCGTGTGCCGCGTGCGGTGCCGCGCCGGCGGCACCTGCCGCGCCGGCGGCGCCTCCCGCGGCACCGCGGTGCGCGGTCCGCTGCGCGTAGCGGTGCGGCGGATGGTGCGGCGTTTGAGGTCGAATGGGGAGCGCTGTCATCAGCCGATCGACCTGATGAATTCCTTGACGATCTGATTGTCGGCTTTGCGCTGCTGCATGGCGACGTCGCGCAGGGTGTTCGTCTCGCGCAGCAGCTCCGAGCGCTCGGAGGTCATCTCGTCGAACTGCTGCGACTGCGACTGGAGCTGAAGCTGGAACATCAGCTGCTGCGCGTTGAGCGCTTCGGTGCCGGCCAAGTAGCCGCCGTTGAGCAGGTTCTGGGCGCCGTTGCCGAGGCCGCCGACCGTGGTGGCGCCGTTGCCGCCGAAGCCGCCGGCGAGCGCGCCGGCACCGATCGTGATCGGGTTGCCGCCCATCGCTGCGCCTTGCACGGCCCCGGCCGCGGCGCTGAGGAGGTTGAAGCCCATGTCGTTGGTCCTTTCTAGTCGATGGTGTCGTCGCCGGCGCTGGACGGTGCGAGGTCGCGGTCGCGCGCGTCGGGCTGCGGGATGGGCCGGTACGCGGGGACGCTGAGCGGCATCGCCATCGGGGCGAGCGCCGGGTCGGCCGCGGCCCCTGCGGCCTGGAACCCGCCGGCGCCGAAGCGGGCGATCAGCGCGCGCAACGCGCCGACCGCGTCCGCGGCGTCGCGGGCATCCGGCTGCGCTGCCGTTCCGCCGGCCGGGGCCGGGGTCGTCGCCGAGCCGGCGGTCGGTGCCGCCGCGTCGCCGCCGAGGCGGGCATAGTGGCGGAACACGGAGTCGGCATAGCCGACCGGCTTGCCGTCGCCCCAGTCGGTCCGCGTCCCCGTCGCGTCCGGCGTGCCGGCGTTGTAGGCCGAGAGCGCCGACCGCAGGTCGCCGTAACGGTGGAGGTTGGATTCGAGCAAGCCGGCCGCGTACTCGGCGTTGCGGGCCGGGTCCATGGCCGCGCCGCCGCGGGCGAAGGCGTGCCAGCGGTCGTCGATCTGGAAGACGCCGCGCCCGTGGCCGCCGTCGCCCACGATGTTGCGGCCCGAGTCGCTGCCCGGTCCGCCGGTCTCCTGGGCGGCGACGGCCGCGAGGAGGCGCGGCTCGAGGTGGTGGCGGGTCGCCGCGGCCGCGATCTCGGCACCGAAGGCGACGTTGAAGTTCGTGTTCATGCACCCGTCAATCACGCGGGCGCCGGCGTTCGGCAAGGGCTGCGCCCATGGTGTTTGACAAGGGTTCCGGCGTGGTCTACCATGGGTCAGTTGCATGGGGTTCCCCTCGCGGGGAGCCTCGTTCTATGGTATGGGTTCTTCACTGGTCATCGACATCGGCTCCGTCCTGTTCGCGGGCCGTCCGGTGTCCCTCGACGAACGGGTCGAGGTTCCGCCGTTCTCCGAGTTCACGTTCCCGCAGCCGGCGCGCGTCCGCCTCGAGCTGCGGCGCGTCGACCGCGGGCTGGACATCAGCGGGACCATCGAGCTCGTTGTCGCGGGGCCGTGCGGCCGGTGTCTGGAGGACGTCGTCGTCCCGATGACGGTCGAGGTCGAGGAACGTTTCGATCCGCCGGGCGGAACGGGCGACCCCTTCGGCGAGAACAACGTACTGAGCGGCACCGACCTCGACGTGGCCGATCTGGTCAGACAACTCGTGACCAGCGCGCTGCCACTGACCCTGACGTGCCGGGACGACTGTCGCGGTCTCTGCGGCACGTGCGGAAAGAGCAAGAACGCGGGCGGCGAGTGCACCTGCCCCCCGCTGACGGAAGGCGATCATGGCGAATCTCAAGTGGAAGACCCCCCGGTCCAAGACGCGTAGCCGGCGCGCTGCGAACTGGAAGCTCAACCCCGTGACGACGGTCGAGTGCCCGCAGTGCCACCAGCCGAAGCGCCCGCACTTCGTGTGCGACTTCTGCGGGACGTACGACGGCCGCCAAGTCGTGGCGAAGGACGACCACGCCGGTCACAGCCACGGTTAGCGGTTGAACCAGACCGGGGTCCGCATCGCGGGCGTCGGGCACCACGTGCCCACCAAGGTCCTCACGAACGCCGATCTCGAGCGCATGTTCGACACGTCGGACGAGTGGATCGTCACGCGCACCGGGATGAAGGAGCGGCACATCGCCGCTCCCGACGAGCCGACCAGCGACATCGCGGTCGCCGCGGCGCGCAACGCGCTGACGAACGCGGGACTGGTGGCTACGGACCTCAACTGCATCATCGTCGCGACCGTCACGCCGGACTACGCGTTCCCGGCCACGGCATGCATCGTCGGAGCGAAGCTCGGCATCCAGGGCGTTCCCGGGTTCGACATGGAGATCGCCTGCAGCGGCTTCATTTACGGGCTCACCGTTGCATCGAGCATGATTCGCACGGGCGTTTTCAAACGGATCCTGCTGATCGGCGCCGAGGAGCTGTCGCGGCTCGTCAACTACGACGACCGCAACACCGCGGTGCTGTTCGGTGACGGCGCCGGCGCCGTGGTGCTCGAAGCGTGTGAAGCCGACTCGTACCTCGGTTCCGAGCTCGGCGCCGACGGCACGACGCCGTCCGATCTCTACCTCCCGGTCGGCGGAACCGGTGCCCCGCGCATGACGGCGGAGGACATCGCGTGCAAGCGCGACACGATCACGATGAACGGCCGCGAAGTATTCAAGTTCGCCGTCACCAAGATGATCGCGGCGACCACGCACGCGCTCGAAAGCGCCGGGCTGACGCCGGCCGACATCGCGTGGGTGATCCCGCACCAAGCCAACAAGCGCATCATCGAAGCGGCGTCGAAGCGGCTCGACATCCCGAGCGAACGCGTCGTCATCAACATCGAGCGCTACGGCAACACCAGCGCCGCGTCAATCCCCATCGCGCTCTCCGAGACGGCCGCGGCGGGCAAGCTGAAAAACGGCGACGTGCTGCTGTTCGTCGGTTTCGGCGGCGGGCTGAGCTGGGGCGCGGTCGCGTGGCGCTGGAACGGCAACGGCGCGACGCAGCAGGCGTCGTGAGCGGCTGATGCGCGTCGGCGTCGTGTTCCCGGGACAAGGTTCGCAAGTCGTCGGCATGGGCGTCGACGTGGCGCGCGCGTATCCGGCCGCCGCAACGTGCTTCAGCAGCGCGAAGATCATCCTCGGCTACGATTTGCTGGCGCTGTGCGAGAGCTGTCCCGAAGAGCAGCTGCGCGAGACGCGCTACGCGCAGCCGGCGATCTTCGTCACCAACGTCGCGCTCGCGAAAGCGGTCGGCGACGCACTCGATCCCGTCGTGAGCGCGGGGCACTCCTTCGGCGAGTACTGCTCGCTCACGCTCGCCGGCGCGCTCACGTTCGAGACTGCGCTCTCGCTGGTGAACCAGCGCGGGTTGGCGATGCAGCGCGCGACCGTGCACGCGCAAGGCGCGATGGCCGCGGTGCTGGGCCTAGCGCCCGACGCGTTGCGCGCCGCCGTAGCGCAGGCTGTCGAACGAGGCGCCGGCCGCGTGCAGCTCGCGAACTTCAACGCCCCCGGGCAGATCGTCATCAGCGGCGACGCCGAAGCGGTGCGCGTCGCCGGTGAGCTCGCGACGGCGGCCGGCGCGAAGCGTGTCGTCCCGCTCAACGTGAGCGGTGCGTGGCACAGCGTGCTGATGGATCCCGCGCGCGACGAGTTTGCGCGCCACATCACGGACGCGACGGTGATGCCGCCGCGCTTCACCGTGATCTCCAACGTCGACGCGCAGCCGTACAGCGACGTCGAGCAGATCAAGACCAACCTGATCCGCTCCGTCACCGACGAAGTGCTGTGGCACGACGCCGCCGTCGCGCTCGCGGCGATGGAGCTCGATCTCATCGTCGAGTTCGGCGCGTCCGCGGTGCTCGCGCCGATGTTCAAACGCATCCCCGAAGCGCCCAAAGCCATCACCGTCTCCGACGCCGCCGGCGTCGAGAGATTGCGTGCGGAGCTCGCGCGGGCGCACGACGCCACGCCGGAGCTGGTCGAAGGATGAGCCTGGCCGGGAAGTTTGCGGTCGTCACCGGCGCGAGCCGCGGCATCGGCCGCGCGATCGCCGTCGACTTGGCGCGCGCGGGCTCGGACGTCGCGTTGTTCGGCCGCGACCTCGCGGCGCTCGAGGAGACGCAGGCCGCCTGCGCCGCCGCGCGCGAAGGCGCCCGCACGAAGATCCACGTCGTCGACGTCACCGACGAAGCGGCCGTAGCGGACCATATCGGCCAAATGGTCGCGGCGGTGGGCCGCATCGACATCGCCGTCGCCAACGCCGGGCAGGCGAAGGACGGCTTGATCCTGCGCTTCAAGGCCGCCGATCTCGACCGGCTGCTCGACGTGAACCTGAAGTCGGCGTTTTACCTGAGCGCCGCGGTCGCCAAGCCGATGATGAAGCAGCGCGCCGGTTCGATTGTGTTCGTGTCGTCCATCGTCGGGCTCGCCGGGAACCCCGGCCAGAGCGCCTACGCGGCCAGCAAGGCGGGCCTGCTTGGTCTTGCCAAATCGCTCGCGAAAGAGCTCGGGTCGCGCAACATCCGCGTCAACGCGGTCGCTCCCGGTCTGATCGAGACCGCGATGACCTCGGAGATGCCGGCTGAGGCGCGCGACTACTATCTCAAGACCATCGCGCTCGGACGCGCCGGCGCGCCCGAAGACGTCGCCCCCGTCGTCACCTTCCTCGCCTCCGACGCCGCCCGTTACGTCACCGGCCAGACGCTGGTGGTCGACGGCGGCTTCCTGATGTAGCTCGCTTCGCACTCACTAGGAGAACACGAGAACAATGCCCGCTGACACCTTCGAACGCGTCAAGAAGATCATCGTCGAGCAGCTCGGCGTCGAGGAGAACGAAGTCACGCCGGAGGCGTCGATCACCGACGACCTCGGCGCCGATTCGCTCGACCAGGTCGAGCTCGTCATGGCGTTCGAGACCGAGTTCGCCATCGACATCCCGGATGAAGAGGCCGAGAAGATCAAGACCGTCGGCGATGCCGTCAGCAAGATCGAGGCCGTGAACACCGCCAAGGACGTTCCGTAAAGGCACGATGCTCGAGGCCCTGGGCGAGCGCTTAGGCGCGATCTTCGACCGGCTTGCCAATCGCGGCCGACTCTCCGAGTCGGACGTCGCTGCGGTATTGCGCGAAGTACGCATCGCGCTGCTCGAGGCCGACGTCGCGCTGCCCGTCGCCAAAGAGTTCGTCAACGCGATCAAGGACAAGGCCGTCGGATCGGACGTCCTCACCTCGCTTTCGCCGGCGCAGACCGTCATCAAGCTCGTCTACGACGAGCTGGTGCTGTTGATGGGCGGCGCAGCGGCGCGGCTCACGTACAGCGATACGCCGCCCACCGTGTATCTGATGGTGGGCTTGCAAGGCTCCGGCAAGACGACGCACGCGGGCAAGCTCGCGCTGCGTCTGAAAGAGCAGGGGCGCCGCACGCTGCTCGTCGCGGCCGACGTGTACCGTCCCGCCGCGATCGATCAGCTCAAGACGCTCGGCAAGCAGATCGACTTGCCCGTGTTCGATCAGGGTCAGGGCGATCCGGTCAAGATCGCGCGCGACGGCGTGGCCGAAGCGCGGCGGCTCGGTATCCCGACGGTGATCATCGACACCGCGGGGCGCTTGCAGATCGACGAGCGGCTCATGGACGAGCTCGACAAGATCAAAGCGGCCGTCAAGCCCACCGAGATCTTGTTCGTCGCCGACGCGATGACCGGACAAGAGGCCGTCAACGTCGCCAAGACGTTCAACGACCGGCTCGGCGTCACGGGCGTGATCCTCACGAAGATGGACGGCGACGCACGCGGCGGCGCGGCGCTCTCCATCCATCGCATGACGGGTGCGCCGATCAAGTTCGTCGGCGTCGGCGAGAAGATCAACGCGCTCGAACAGTTCCATCCCGACCGGCTCGCGTCGCGCATCCTCGGGATGGGCGACGTGCTCACGCTCATCGAGAAGACGCAGTCCGTCTACTCCGAGCAGCAGGCCGAAGAACTTGCGACCAAGCTGCGCAAGTCGCAGTTCACGCTCGACGACTTCCTCGCGCAGCTGCGGCAAGTGCGCAAGATGGGGTCGATGACGGACATCATGAAGATGATCCCCGGCCTCTCCAAGGCGCTTCCGAAAGACATCACCGTCGACGAGAAAGACGTCTCGAAGATCGAGGCGATCATTTGCTCGATGACTCGGCGGGAGCGGGAGCGGCCGGAGATCTTGAATGGCTCGCGGCGGAAGCGGATTGCGGTGGGGTCCGGGTCGCAGGTTGCGGATGTCAACCGGCTCGTGAAGCAGTTTGATTCGGCGCGGCAGATGATGAAGCAGTTCGGCGGGATGAAGAAGGGGCGGTTTCCGAAATTGCCGGCGGGGATCGGGGGGCGGTGATGGCGACGAACGTCATTCCATCTTCGGGGAC
>DASWRD010000018.1:0-42627 GCA_036403315.1 Candidatus Elarobacter sp. | reverse complement strand
CTGCGGGCCGCCGTCGCGGAGGGCGTCCGCGACGCCGTTGCGCAGCACGTCGATCTCGGCGGCGAGGGCGCGCGGGATGCCCTTGAGGTGCGAGCTCCACTGCGGCACGGTCGGCCGGCCCGCGTGCGGCTTGACGCGCAGCCCGCGCGGACCGACCTCCTCCACGCGCAGCGTGCGGCCTTCCAGCAAAAAGACGTCGCCGACGCGCATGCTCGACGCAAAGCTCTCGTCGAGCCGGCCGATCCCGTGACCGCCCGCGCCGGCGACCGGGATCGTCGATTCGTCCGGGATCGTGCCGACGTTTTCGAAGTACGCGCCCGACGGCTCGCGGCCGAGACCATACACCGCGTCGCCGTCGGTGCCGATGCGCCGCACGTGCGCTTCCTCCGGGCCGACGCCGCCGCCGCTGAGGTACGCGATGCACGCGCGCAGATCGCCCTCGCGCAGCGCGCGGTACGGGTAGGCGCGCCGCGCGAGCGCGAGCACGTCGGCGACCGCGACGCGGTTGTCGGGCGCGCACAAGCCGACCAGCCATTGCGCGACGACGTCGAGCGGCGCGTCCGGGACGACGATCTCCTCGATGATCCCGTCGCGGATGCAGCGCCGCGTCGCGGCCGCTTCGATGATGTCGTCGCGGTCTTGCGCGAGCACCACGCCCGTCGCGACCGCGCCCGGACGGTGCCCGGCGCGCCCCACGCGCTGCAGCGTCGGCGTCATGCCGCGCGCGCCGCCGAGCACGATCACGCGGTCGACGTAGCCGATGTCGACGCCGAGCTCCAGCGACGTCGAGCACACGACGGTCCGCAGCTTCCCGCTGCGCAGCTCCGCCTCCGTGCGATGCCGGACGTTGCGCTCGAGCGCGCTGTGATGGACGCCGATGCGCCGGTCGCGCGTGGCGGTCTCCGTGCGCGGGTTCTCCGCCGCCACGACGATCTCGTCCGGCTTCGTCTCACCGTCCGCCTCGCGAACGGTTTCAGCGACGTGTTCCATCTCGTGCGCGATGCGTTCGGCCTGGCTGCGCACGTTGCAGAACACGAGCGTCGAGCGCACGTCCCGGGTGAGCCCGTACGCCGTCCGCGCGCATTGCGCGAGCGGCGCCATCGCGCCGGCGAACGGCGCGACGATATCGAGCTTCATCTCGCGCAGCCCGCGGCAGTCGACGATCGCGCACTCGCGGTCCGTGCCGGCGAGGTACGCCGCGACGCGGTCGAGCGGCGCGACCGTCGCCGACAAGCCGACGCGCCGCAGCGGCACGCGCGTCAGCTCCGCCAGCGACTCAAGCAGCAACGCGAGGTGAGCGCCGCGCTTGCTGCCCGCGAGTGCGTGCACTTCGTCGACGATGACCGTCTCGACGTGGCTGAGCGTCTTGCGATAGCTGTCCATCGCGACCAGCAGTGCGAGCGACTCGGGCGTGGTGAGCAGCACGTGCGGCGGGCGCGCGATCATCAGCCGCCGCTCTTCGACCGGCGTGTCCCCCGTGCGCACGCCGGTGCGCACGAACGTCTCGCGCACGCGGCCGCGGCGGCGCTTCGCGCGTTCGGTGTTGGGCCGTTCGAGGATGCCCATCTCGCGCAGCGGGCGGCGCAAGTTGTGCTCGACGTCGTAGCCGAGCGCGCGCAGCGGCGACACGTAGAGGCAGTACGTGCGCGCCAGCAGCTCGTCGGCGTCGCGCAGGTGGGCGAGCCGCGACATCACGGGCAGAAAGGCCGCGAGCGTCTTGCCGGTCCCGGTCGGCGAGCAGATCAGCGTGTGCCGTGCCGCGGCCGCGAGCGGGAGCGCTTGAGCCTGGGGCGGGGTCGCCGTTCGGAGGTGCTCGTCGCACCACGCGGCGACGTGGGGGTGCAACGTGGAAAACGCGCCGTCCACGAGAACGCCGCAGCTTCTCGAACGGCTGTTCGACTCCCGCCGGGCCGACCGAGCCCCGTCGAGCTGAAACACCGCCTCGCGTACGAAAGTACGTCGGGCCGGAGGTCATGATGAGTTTGTTCGTTCGGATCACCGCGGTCGCCGCGGTCGCCATCGTGGTGCTGATCCTGGTCGGGTTCGTGATCAAGATCGTGTTCATCGCCGCGATCGTCGCTGCGTTCGTCATCGCGGCGCTCGCGGTCAGCAGCCTGTTCCGGCGCCGCCGCGCAGGCCCGGTCACCACCTACACCGGGCGCCGCTGGTGAGCGCAGGGCGACAGCTCTAGCGCAGGACGACTCGCCGTTCCCGCGTAGCACGCGCGAGTGCTACGTCCGCCGGTCCGCGCCGCACTCGCGGCGCTTTTTTTCTGTTCGGGGGCGGGAGCCGCGCTGGCGCAAGCGCCGGCACCGCAGGCGAACCCGTCCGGACCGCCGGTCCCGGCGCTGACGCCGCCGCCGCCCGCCGCATCTGCCGCGCCGTCGCCCGCGCCGACCGCGCCGTACAACCGGCTGGCGTTTCGTGAGGTCGGGCCGGCCGTCGCCGGCGGGCGCGTCACGTCCGTGGTGGGCGTCGCGAGCGATCCGAAGCTGTACTACCTCGGCGCCGCGGGCGGCGGCGTGTGGAGCACGCACAACGGCGGCGCGACGTGGACGCCGCTGTTCGACAAGCAGAGCGTGTCGTCGATCGGCGCCGTCGCGATCGATCCGTCGAACCACAACGTCGTGTGGGTGGGCACCGGCGAGACGAACCCGCGCAACGACGTGTCGTGGGGCGACGGCATCTACAAGACGACCGACGGCGGCCGCACCTGGGCCAACCTCGGGCTGAAAGAGACGCACGCGATCGCGTCGATCGTCATCGATCCGCGCGATCCCAACGTCGTCGTCGCCGGCGCGCTCGGCGACGTGTTCGCGGACTCACCGGATCGCGGCGTGTATCGCACCGGCGACGGCGGGAAGTCGTGGACGAAAACGCTGTACGCCGGACCGCAGAGCGGCGTGAGCGAGCTAGCCGCCGACCCGAAGAACCCCAGCGTGCTGTACGCCGGCATCTGGCAGTTCCAGCGCAAGCCGTGGACGTTCACGTCGGGCGGCAGCGCCGACGGCATCTGGAAATCGGTCGACGGCGGCAAGTCGTGGAACCGGCTGACCGGACACGGCCTGCCCGACGGGATGATGGGGCGGATCGGGCTGGCGGTCGCGCCGTCCAATCCGCAGCGCGTGTACGCGCTCATCGAGTCGAAGGACGGCATCCTGTGGCGCTCCGACGACGCGGGCGCGACGTGGAAGCTGATGTCGAAGGACACGCTGGTCAACCAGCGGCCGTTCTACTTCTCCCACGTGCGCGTGGACCCCACGAACGCCGACCACGTGTACGGCGTGTCCGAGGCGCTCTCCGAATCGAAGGACGGCGGCAAGACGTTCAAGGAGATCGCGTCGCAGGTGCACGTCGATTACCACGACCTGTGGATCGCGCCGAACGACCCGGCGCGCATGATCGCCGGCGAGGACGGCGGCTACGCGCTCACCACCGACGGCGGCGCGGCCTGGTCGTTCTCGCGGAACCTCGCGATCGGACAGATCTACCACGTCGGGTACGACGACCGCACACCGTACGCGCTGTGCGTCGGATTGCAAGACAACAACGGTTTCTGCGGGCCGTCCAACAGCCTCAATCCCGAAGGGATCATCGACGAGTCGTGGGAGCGCGTCACCGGCGGCGACGGGATGTGGGTGTGGCCCGATCCGCGCGATCCGAATCTCGTCTGGACCGATTTGCAGACCGGCCGGCTGTCCATCTACGACCGCCGCACGCAGCGCAACACGTTCGTGCAGCCGTGGCGCGCCACGGCGCAGGACGACTTCGCGCTGGACAAGGCGCGCTATCGCTACAACTGGGACGCGCCGATCGCCTTCGACGCGTTCGAGCCGTCGACGACGTACTTCGGCGCGAACGTCGTGTTCGCGACGCGCGACCGCGGCAAGCACTGGGCGGTGATCTCGCCCGATCTCACCCGCAACGACAAGTCGCACCAGCAGCCGTCGGGCGGACCGCTCGCGCTCGACGTTTCCAGCGCGGAGTTCACCGGCGCGCTGCTCGACATCGAGTCGTCGGCGAAGACGCGCGGCGAGCTGTGGACCGGCAGCGACGACGGGCTCGTGCAGCTCAGCCGCGACGGCGGCCAACACTGGCGCAACGTGACGCCGCCCGGCGTGCCGCCGGACGGCCGCGCGGAGATGGTCGCGCCGTCGGCGCTCGTCGCGGGCACCGCGTACGTGGTGATCGACCGGCACCTGCTCGGCGACTACGCACCGTACGCGTTCGTGACGCACGATTGGGGCATGCGCTGGGCGCGCATCGCCGACGGGCTGCCCGCGGAGCCGGCGCGCTCGATCCGGCCCGACACGCGCAACCCGCACCTCGTGTACGCAGGCCTCGAAAACTCGTTCTGGCTGTCGTACGACGACGGCGCGCACTGGCGCAAGCCCGCGCTCGGCCTCCCGGCCGCCGCGGTGTACGACATTCGCGTGCAGCCGCGCTGGAACGATCTGCTCCTTGCGACGCATGGCCGCGCCGCGTGGATCTTCGACGATCTCACGCCGATCCAGCAATTGCCGCAAGCGGAAGCGGCCGGCGCGATGCTGTTCGCGCCGCGTACCGCGTACGCGTTCTCCACACACGCCAACGACGAAGGCTTGTACACGCGCTACAGCGGGAAGAACCCGCCCGGCGGCGTGATGCTTGCGTTCTACCAGGCCAAGCCTGCCGCCAAGACGCCTGAGCTCGAGATCGCCGATGCGCGCGGGCGCGTCGTGCGCCGCATTCGCGGGACGCTGCGCTCCGGCGACCGCGAGGTTCCGTTCGTGACGAACTTCGCCGGGATCAACCGCCTCAACTGGGATCTGCGCGAGGACGGTCCCGTGCGCTGGCTCGGCGCCGCGAAGGAAACCTACCGCGGCCCGCGCGCCGGCGTCGCCGTCGTGCCCGGCGCGTACACCGCGCGTATCGTGCTCGACGGCAAGACGTTCTCGCAGCCGTTCACGCTCGCGCCCGATCCGCGCGCAACGTTCACCGCGGCGGACTACCGCGCGGCGTACGCGTTCGCGAAGCAGCATCTCGACGAATACTCGCGGCTGAACGACGCGCTCAACCGGCTCGACGCGTACGCAGCGTCGGCGGCCGAACGCGCTAACGGCGCGAGCGGCGAGCTCGCCCCGGTGCTGAGCGGCGTGCGCGCGAAAGCGCTCGCGCTGCGCGGCCGGCTCACCGCGGACTTCACCAACGACGAAGACTTCATCCAGCGGCCGGGACGCATACGCGAGGACATGCAGAGCCTGCTGTTCGGGTCCGGCGCGCCGCCGTCCGCGTCCACGCTCGACTATGCGGCGCGCATCGACCGCGCGTTCGACGCGGCGATGCGCGACGTCGCAGCGTTCGAGCGCGACGACGTGGCGCGCGCGAACGCGGCGCTGAAAACGGCCGGCAAACCCGCGCTGGCGACGAGCGGCGCGAAGCGTGCCGACGTCGTCGGCGCCGACGGCGGCGGCGAAGCGGACGGCTAGCGGTCAGCGCTTCGCGAAGCTGTCCGCGGTCAGCGTCAGCGTGACCGACGTGCGGCGCATCTCGTTCGTCCCGCCCGTCCGGCGCCGCGACTCGCTCTGAAACGTCGCGTGCACGGGCACCGTGAGCGCCGTATCGTACACCAGCGACCCGCCGCGCGTCTGGGCAAACCCCGACGCGTCTTGCGTCCTCTGCTCCTGCGTGTAGTCCAGCGTGACGCGCTGCGCGTCCCGCGCGACGACGCGGTAGTGCTCGAGGTCGGAATACCCGTTCGCGCTTTGATCGACGGTCCACGCCGTGCCGGGCTCTTTGGGATGGTCGCCGTAGAACCCGCGCGCGAGCCAGCGCACCAGCGCGAGCTCTTCCTCGGTGAGGTTCGCGGCATTGCGCGGATCGTAGTACACGACGCCCTCCGGTGCGACCGCGACGCGGACCTTGGGACGCGTCCGCTTGACCGCCGTCTCCTCCACGTCGATCATCAGCCGCGCGTCGTCGGTCACCGCGACCACGTCGATGCCGATCGAGCCTTTCGCCGCGAGCGCCGCGCCGGTCGTGGTCGTCGGCGCGAGCCCCCCGGTCTGCTGCACGCGGCTGGGCTCGCCGCGCACGGTGACGCCCGGGCGGTTGGAGCTGATCGCCGCGCCGGGAACCTCACGCCGCGCGGCGACGTGCACGTCCACATCGAACGTGAGGCTCCGCACCGCCTGGTGCGCGCCGTCCGCGCCGGCCGAGACCGGCGCGCAAAGCACCGCCGCCGAGAGCATCACCGCCGAGCGCCGCAAACGCATGCGATCAGCGCTTCGCGAAGCTGTCGGCGGTGAGCGTCAGCGTCACCGACGTGCGCGTCGTCGCGTACGTCCCGCCGACCTGGCGGCGCGCTTCGCTGCGGAACGTCGCTTTGACCGGGACGATCAGCGCGGTGTCGTACACCAGCGAGCCCTCGCGCGTCGCGGCGTAGCCGGCCGCGCCCGGCAATTTCTCTTCGAGCGCGTAGTCGAGCGTGACGTTATGCGCATCCCGCGCGACCACCCGATAGTGCTCGAGGTCGACGTGGCCGTTGGCGCTTTGATCCACGGTCCAGGCGGTGCCGGGATCCGTGGGATGATCGCCGTAGAACCCGCGCGCCAGCCAGCGCACGACCGCGATCTCCTCCTCGCTGAGGTTCCGCTCTTCTTTGGGATCGAAGAAGATTGCGCCGTCCGGCCCCAGCACGATGCGCACCTTGGGCCGCGTCCGCTGGAGCGCGTTTTCCGACACGTCGACGACCAGCCCCGCGTCGTCGGTGGCCGAGAGCACATCGACGTCGATCGATCCCGTCGCCTTGAGCGTCGCCGCCTGCTTGCGCTCGCCGTTGCCGCTCGTGGTGCCCGAGCGCCCGCCGACGACGCGGCCCTTTACCACGACGCCGGGCGCGGCGGCCTGAATGCCCTCCCCGGGCGTAGCGCGCAATTCCGAGACGTGAACGTCCACGCTGAAGCTGAGCGTTCGCAGCGGCCGGGCGTTCGCGCCCGCACCGGCTGCGCCCGCGGGCGGCGGCACCGCGAAAGCCGCGGCCAAGAGCACGGTCGCCGAGGCGGCCATCATCCTCGCCGCCGAGCGATATCCCATATCCGAAGGGTACCATAAGCGTTCGGCGCAGAGCACCCCATGCAGATCGAGCGCTATCGGGACCGTTTCAAGGACGTGATCGGGCTCATCGTCACGCCGATGGACCGAGCCTACGCCGTCGACGAAGGCGCGCTGCGCGCGCAGATCGACTGGTGCTTCGCGCACGGTGCCACGGGCGTCGTCGCGACCGGCTCGATCGGCGAGTTCCTGCACCTCGACGACGACGAGCGGCGGCGCGTGCTCGAAGTCGTGCTCGACCAAACGCGCAAGCATCCGGGCAAGAGCGCGTCGGCGATGACGTCGGGCGCGACGACGCTGCAGGCGATGCGCTGGACGAAGATCGCCGCCGAGCTCGGCTACGACTGCGCGGTCGTCATCGCGCCGTACTACTGGAAGGTCGGCGAGCGCGAGGCGTTCGAGCACTTTCGCACGATCGCCGAGGCGAACCTGATCCCGGTGTGCGTGTACCACAACCCGGCGCTGTCGAAGTTCCACATGTCGCCGGCGTTCTTTCAAAAGGTCGCCGAGCTCCAGAACGTGGTGTGCGTCAAAGAGGTGGAGACCGAGCTGCAGCACCTCGAAGCGGTCGCCGACGCGCTGCGCGACCGCGCGATCTACTTGCAGACGTTCCGCGCGTATCTCACCGGCCGGCTGCTGGGCTCCGGCGGCGGGCAGATCAACGTGTTCGCGGTACCCGCGTGCGTCGCGATCGACGATGCGTGGCGGCGCGGCGACGTCGCGCTCGCGGAGGAGATCCAGCGCCGGCTCAACCGCGTGTTCCCGCGCGGCGGCGAAGCGGCGCTCGGCGCGCTCGGCATGACGAAGGTGACGGCGTCGGTGGTGACCGGCATCGAGATGGGCCCCGCGCGCCCGCCGTACCTCGCACCCGACGACGCGCAAGAGCGCATCGAGAAGCGCCTCCCGGAGCTGTACGACGTCGTGCCCGCGATGCGCCCGGAAAAACGCACCGCGGTGCACAGCATATCGTGAGCGAAGGAAAGGTCACCCTGAGCGACAGTGTCACCCTGAGCTTCTCGAAGGGTGTCCTCACCGCGCCCATGTGGATCGCCGGCGATTATACCGACGCAATTTCGGGCGAGACGTACGACGACGTCGATCCCGCTAGCGGCGAGGTGTTCGCGCGCGTCGCGAACGGCGGCGCGGCGGACGCCGAGCGCGCGGTGACGGCGGCACGGCGCGCGTTCGACGACGGACCGTGGCCGCGCACGACGGCGGCGCAGCGGGCGAAGGTGCTGCGCCGGCTCGCGGAGCTGCTCGTGGAGCAGCGCGAGGATCTCGCGCGGCTGGAGTCGCGCGACGCGGGCAAGCCGTTTCGCGAGACGGCGGACCGCGACGTGCCCCGCGCGGCCGACAACTGCGCGTTCTTCGCGAGCGCGATCGAGCAGCGCGAGCAGAGCGCGTTCTTCGACCGCAAGCCGTTTCTGGGCGCGCAGCGCGAGATCGCGTCGATCGTGCGCGAGGAGCCGGTCGGCGTGTGCGCGCTGCTGACGCCGTGGAACTCGCCGCTGATGCAGGCGACGTGGAAGATCGCGCCGGCGATCGCGGCCGGCAACACGGTCGTGCTCAAGCCGTCGGAGCTCACGCCGCTCTCCACGCTGCGGCTCGCCGAGCTGTGCACGCAGGCCGGCGTGCCGGACGGCGTGGTCAACGTCGTCACCGGCTTCGGTCCGAGCGCGGGCGCGCCGCTCGTCGCCGATCCGCGCGTCGACGCCGTCGCGTTCACCGGCAGCGAGCCGACCGGGATCGCGATCAATACTGCCGCGGCCCCGACGCTCAAGAAAGTCACGCTCGAGCTGGGCGGCAAGTCTGCGAACGTGGTGTGCGACGACGCGGACCTCGAGCTCGCCGTCGAAGGCAGCGTGCTCGCGATGTTCCGCCACAGCGGGCAGGTGTGTCTGGCGGGCACGCGGCTCTACGTGCAGAGCGCCATCTACGACCGCTTCGTCGAGCGCTATCTCGAACGCGTGCGCGCGCTGCGCGTCGGCGACCCGCAATCGCGCGAGAGCGATCTCGGGCCGCTGATCACGCCGGCGCACCGCGAGCGCGTCGAACGGTTCTGCGCGCAAGCGGACGACGAAGGCGTCGAAGCGCTGCTGCGCGGCGTGCGCCCCGCCGATCCGTCCCTCGCCGCCGGAAACTATCTCGGCCCGACGATCTTCGCGCCGCGCGACGAGTCGCAAACGATCGCGCGCGAAGAGGTGTTCGGCCCGGTGCTGTCCGTCTTCCGGTTCGACACGCTGGACGAGGTCGTCCGCCGCGCGAACGCGACGCGCTACGGGCTGTCGGCGTATATCTGGACGGCGAACGTCGCGACCGCGATGCGCTTCGCGCAGAACGTGCGCGCCGGGATGTGCTGGATCAACGGCTACTTCCTGCGCGACCTGCGCCAGCCGTTCGGCGGCGTCGGCATGAGCGGCCTGGGCCGCGAAGGCGGCCGCTGGTCCCTAGACTTCTTCACCGAACCGAAGCTCGTGTGCATCAGCTACTGACATGCATCAGGGATCGTGGCGCATGCTTCGACAAGCTCAGGCACGACAATACCTCGCGCCACCCTGAGCATGACAATACCTCGCGTCACCCTGACCATGACAATATCTCGCGTCACCCTGAGCCTGTCGAAGGGTGCGCCACGATCGTGCCGCTGTTCGACGAGCGGAAGACCGGAGTAATCCCACGATGTCGTTCATGAATCCCGTTACCGTCATTCCGAAGCACGTTCCCGCGGCGGAGCTGCAGACGTTCGGAACGCTGGAGTCGTACGAGGAGTACATCGAGCACCAGTACCGTGATTCAAAAGCGCTGCTCGAAAAGTACCGCGCTCACAAGACGCACGATCCCGAGCTTTCCGCGGAGTACCGCCACGCGATGCGGCCGATCATGCTCACGACGTGCTGGGGCGAAGCGCAGACGACGGCGCAGGTCGCGCAGATCATCACGAAGACGAACCGCCCGTCGATCCAGTACTTCTACGCTACCCACGCGCTCGACGAGGTGCGCCACACGCAGATCGAATGGCGGCGCATCCGCGACCTCGACCTGGCGGACTCGCTCGACGTGCCGTACGAGCAGACGGAGCTGTTCCGCTTCGTCAACGGGCTGCCGTCGTTCGTCGAGATCGTGTACGGCCAAGTGTGCACGCTCGAGGCCTACTCCGCGCACGTGCTGTTCAACTCGATCGCCGACCTCGCGCGCAAGTTCGGCGACCTCGCCACCGCGGTGACGTACGAGTACGTGATGCACGACGAGGTGCGGCACATCAGCACGGGCCTGAAGGTGGTCAAAGAGGCGATCGACACGGCGCACGATCCCGAGGAGGCGCAGTTCCGCATCCTCGATCTCGAAGAGCGGCTGCTGCCGATCACGATCCGCAAGCTGGGCCGCGACTCCGCGATCGCCGGCTCGCTCTACGAGGCCGGGATGATCGCCGACAAGCGCGCGTTCGAGTTCGACGGTTTTCGGCAGTATTTGGTCTTCCGCTCGAAGGTCCCGAACTTGCCGCCGATGCGCTACAAAGGCCCCGAAGGCTGGACCGCCGCGGACGCGCTCGCTCCGTCGTCGGCCTGAGCATATCGCCGATGATCGTCGCGGGGTTGTTCTCGACGCACGTGCCGCGCCTCATGATCCTCGATCCGGAGGCGCGCCGCGCGTACATGGGCCGCAACGTCACCACGTTCTACGACGCGCTGCCGCGGATCAAGCGCGAGCGCATCGACGCGCTGGACTTCGACACGTTCGTCGTGATCGACACGCACTGGCACTCCACGCTCGAGTTCATCCTCAACGCGCACGACCGCCACGCCGGCATCTACACGTCGGACGAGATCCCGTGGATGATCCACGAGAACGAATACGACTACCCGGGCGATCCCGAGCTCGCGGCGCTGATCGCGCAAGAATCGAAAGCGCGCGGTGTGCCCGCCGAAGCCGCCGCGCACCGCGGCCTGCCGATCCACTACGGCACGCTCAACCCGATGCACTACTACAATCCGGGGCCCGCGAAGAAGCGCGTGCTGCCGATCTCGGTGCTCGACACCGCGGAGGTGGAGCCGAACCTGCGCTTCGGCGAGGCGCTCGCCGCCGCGGTCGCGCGCAGCGGCCGCCGCGTGCTGCTGATCGCATCCGGCGGGATGTCGCACCGGTTCTGGCCGCTCGCGACCATCCGCGAGCGCGCGAGCGCCGACCCCGCCGACATCAGCGACCCGGCGCTGCGCGCGTTCGACGCGCGCATCATGGCGTGGTGGCAAGCCGGCGATCACGCCGCCGTGCTCGCGCATGCCGAGGAGTTCCGGCGCACGTGCTCGCCCGAAGGGCGCTTCGCGCACTACTTGATTCTGGCCGGTGCGCACGGCGGCGCCGCGTGGCGTGCACGCGGCGAGCTCTTCGGCCGCTACGAAGCCGCCATCGGCACGGGCCAGGCGAACTTCTGGTTCGCGCGTTCCGAGCGCCCAGGTTCGTCGGGTTAGTTCCCGGAGAAGTCCTCGACGTAGAACGTCTCGTTCGTGCCGACCGTGACCACCGCCACGCCGATGCGGCGTTCGTTGCGGTCCAGCACGTTGGACGCGTGGCCGGGGCTGTTCATGAACGCGGTGTGCGCGTGCGCTTCGTCGCGGTCGAAGGCGATGTTCTCGGCGGCGTACGTCGTGGGCCATTTCCAGGCGCGCAGGCGGTCCTGGAACGTGATGCCGTCCGGATCGGTGTGCCCGAAGTACCCGCGCGCCGCCATCTCGACCGCCTTCGCGTAGGCGAACCGGTCCAGCGTCGCGTCGCGAGTGAGCGCCGGAAGACCCCGCTTCACACGCTCAGCGTTCACATCGTCCGCGAGCGCCCGCGCTTGATCGATCGCCGGGACGGGGTAGTGCGGGTTGACGAAGGAGATGGTGATCGGGGCTTCCTGCCCTTGAGCGACTCCCACCACGACTGGGGAGAGCCCGAACACCGCAGCCATCATGGCGACGAGTGGGGTCATGTCTCAAATTTCGGACTAAAGTCCTAATGAGTTTAGGTGATGTGGCCCACTATCCGGCCAAACTTTCTACGCAGGAATACCGAGGCGGAAGTGGCCTCGCACCCGAAATCGGCCGTATGCACCGCCTCGTCCGGGCCGCCGCCGCGCTCGCCGCCACCCTCGCGATCGTCGCGCCCGCCTCCTCGGACGCGCTGTCGCTGCAGCACCGGGAGGACGTCCAGCACGGTTTCCGCGCGCTGACGCAGACCTTTTATCGAGGCGTCGAGCCGGCCAAGCTGGTCGCCGGGGCCCGCGGCGGGATCGCCGAGGCCGTCCGGAAGCGGCGGGCCCAGCCGCCGGCGTTCCCCGCCGCAGGCGGTGCGGCGGCGCTCGCGCAGATCGTCGCGTCGATCGATCAGGCCCGCGGCCGCGGGGGCCTGTCGGAGACGGACCTCACCTTCGCGGCGCTGAGCGGCATGGCGCGCGCCGCAGGCGACCGCTACACCGTCTTTCTGTCGCCCAAGGAGCTCACCGGCTTCCAGGGCCCGCTGAACCCGCCGCACGTGTTCGGGATCGGCGTGCTGCTGCAGCAGGACGACAAGACGAAAGACGTCAGCGCGGCGTACGTCGCGCCGGGGACGCCGGCCGAGGGCGCGGGCGTTGAGAACGGCGACGTGTTCGATGCCGTCGACGGGACGAGCGTGCGCGGCCTCGACGTCGCGCACGTGCGCGCGAAGCTGCTCGGCCGCACGGGCACGACGGTGCGCGTGCGCGTGCAGCGCGACGGCAAGCCGCACGACGAGCTCTCGATCGTGCGCGCCGAGGTGCACGCGCCGACCGTCTACCAGAAGCTGCTGCCGAACGGGATCGGCTACATCGCCGTCGGCGTGTTCGGCGAACCGACCGCGGACGAGTTCGGCGCCGCCCTCAAACGGCTACGCGAGCAGAACGCACGCGGCTACGTGATCGACCTGCGCAACAACGGCGGCGGCTACGTGAACGCCGCGGTCGCGATCGCCGACCACTTCATCCATTCCGGCCCGATCGTCTCGGTCGTGGAGCGCTCGGGGACCACGCAGTTCGCCGCCGACGCGAACGCCGACGAGTCACACCCCGTCGCCGTGCTCGTCAACCACTACTCCGCATCCGCCTCGGAGATCACGGCCGGCGCGCTGCAAGACGCCGGCGTCGCGACGCTCGTCGGCAGCCGCACGTACGGCAAAGGCGTCGTGCAGCAGCTCACGTACAACGCCGACGGCTCGGCGATGAAGGTCACGACGGCGCGCTACCTGACGCCGCGCAACCGCATCATCGACGGCATCGGCCTCGCGCCCGACGTGAACGTCGTGCAGAACGATCACGCGCGTTTCGGCGATCCCGCGAAGGACGCGCAGCTCGCCGCCGCGATCGGCGTGGTCCAGGCGAAAGCACGCCTTTAGTCGCAAGCGCGGCGGCGGCGAACCCGCCGCGCGTTCGAACGGGTTGTGGCGGTCGTGCCCCACGCCCGCCACCTCGCGCTCCTCGTCCTGACCGTCTTGATCTGGGGCTACAACTGGATCCCGCTCAAGATCGGCGCCACCGCCATCGACCCGTGGTGGTTCGGCGCGTGGCGCGTCGGGGGCGGCGCGCTCACGCTGTTCGTGGTGCTGGCGTTCGCTCGCCGCAGCATGGCGCCGCCGCCGGGCCGCGCGTTCGTGTGGGTGGGGATCGCGCAGGTCGCCGGGCTCGTCGCGTTCTCGACGCTCGCGCTGCACTTCGGCGGCGTCGCCAACGTCGCGTCGCTGATCTTCACGATGCCCGTGTTCACCGCGGTCTTCGCCTACGTCGTGCTGCACGAGCGCCTCTCCCCTGCGCGCATCGCGTGGCTGGTCGTCGCGGCCGGCGGCATCGCGGTCGTCGCGTCGGGGATTCGCGCGCCCAACGAGATCGCGGGCGCGGTGCTCGCCGCGTGCGGCGGCGCGTCGTGGGCGCTCGGCAACGTGCTGCAGCGGCGAGCGGCGTACCGCGTCGACATGCTGCGCCTGGTCGCGTGGCAGCAGCTCGTCGCGACCGCGCCGCTGGCCGCGCTCGCGCTCGCGCTCGGGCATCCGGTCGCGCATCTCGACGCAGGCGTGATAATCGCTTCGGTCTTCACGGCGGCGGTCGGCAGCGGCGTCGCGTGGCTGTGGTGGGGTCGCGCGCTGGCGGAGCTCCCGGCCAACACCGTCGCGCTCGCATCGTTCGCGATCCCGGTGATCGCGACGCTGAGCGCATGGGTTCAGCTCGGTGCGGCCCCGCCGCCGCTGACGGCGCTCGGCCTCGCGATCGTCGTCGTCGGGCTGTGCGGCAGCGTGCTCCACGAACGCCGCAGCAGCGTGCGCGCAGCAGTGCCGGAGCTGGCGGCGTAGCCGTTCAGGCTACGCGCGGCGCTCAGGCGGCGAGCATCAGCGTCGCTTCGCGCGCGGGCGCGAGGCGCGTGCGCACGTAGCGCTTGAGCGTGCTGTAGCTGCCGCGGAACGCGAACCGTTCGACGAGCTCGGCGTGCACCGCGCGCAGCGACGCGCCGTCGTCGAGCGCGCCGGCGATGCGATCGTGGTGCGGCTCGCACACGGACGACGGCTGGCGCGCGGCGTCGAGCTGCGTGACGCCGCCGGCGCGGCGGCCGTACGCGGCGATCGTCTCCCGGCGGTGGCCCGTCTCGTGCTCGATCCGCCGCAGCGTCTTGCCTTCCCGCAGCAGTGCGAGCACCCGGTCGCGCTGCGCCTCGGTCAGCGTGTTCATGCGCGGACGTTCGCGTGCGGCGCGCGCACGCACCTGCGCGTGCGTGGCCGCTTTTGGTTGCCCGGCCGCTTTTGCGTACCCGCCGGCGTTGCGCAGGGCCCGCGTCTGGTAGACTGCGGCGCATGACCCTCATCCCGATCGTCGTCGAGCAGACCGCCCGCGGCGAGCGTTCGTACGACATCTACTCGCGGCTGCTCCAGGAGCGCATCGTCTTCGTCACCGGCCCGATCGACGACGCGATGGCAAACGTCGTGATCGCGCAGCTTCTGTTCCTCGAAAAGCAAGATCCCGACCGCGACGTCGACCTCTACATCAACAGCCCCGGCGGCAGCGTCAGCGCGGGCCTCGCGATGTACGACACGATGCAGCTCATCAAACCGAACGTCGCGACGATCTGCGCGGGCCTGGCCGCGTCGGCGGCGTCGCTGCTGCTGACCGGCGGCGCGCCCGGGAAGCGCATGGCGCTGCCGTACAGCAAGATCCTGATTCACCAGCCGTCGATCGGCCAGATCGGCGGCCAGGCGACGGACATCGAGATCCACGCGCGAGAGCTCGTCGCGACGCGCCGCATCATCGCGGGCATCTACGAGCGCACGACGCACAAAACCGTCGAAGAGCTCCTGCGCGACCTCGAGCGCGACTTCTACATGAGCGCCGAAGAAGCGCAGGCATACGGCATCATCGACAGCGTGCTCGTAAACGGAAACCGCAACGGCGCGGAGCCGGCCGCGCCCACTCGTGCAGAATCGGGTTGAGCGGCGATCGTCAGGCGTTCTTTCTGTTTTTCTCCAGCCACCCGTCGACGAGCGCGACGATCTTGTCGACTTCGTCGTTCTGCATGCCTTTCTGTTTCGCGATGGTCTGCACCAGGCGGTCCACGCGCTCGATGTTGGTCGCGCCCATCGCTAGCGCCCGTGCCGCGGACGAGGGCGTCATCAGCGAAAGTGCGGCGTTCGCGTATTTTTCGAAGGGCACGAGGTCGGTGTCGGCTGCACCCAAGGATTTGCACACCTCGACGACCCAGTCGTACACCGCACGCGTGGCGTCAATGTCGCCGTGCACCGCGTCCTTGATCGGCCGCACGCTGTCTTTTTCGACACAGCGATAGTTTCCGGCCAGCAGCATCGCCCACTTTGCGATCGGCACGAACACCGACTCGTGCACCTTGAGCTTGACCGGTAATTCGATCTGTTTGCCGTCGCCGTCATCGAATCGTGCGGCTTGAATTCCCGATTCCAGCTCGCGCAGCATCGCCGTGTGCGCATCGGAATCGAAGCGGGCCGCCCGGAAGTTCGTCGGCAGCCTGACCTGCAGGACGTTGACCTTGTCATCCGGCGGCCGGAACGCCTGAGCGTCCGGGCTGCATAGCGTCATGAGCTTCGGGTCGAAGCTGTCCCACACGCTCGCGTCGGTGTAGCAATGCCTGAGCGTATCGACGTCGAGCCCTGGGATGCGCGCGAGGTACGGCGGAGGCGGCATGTTCATGATCGACATGCAGGGAACGCGGGCTTTTGCGACCGCATCCAGCAGCTCACGAACGCCGGCCGAGCGGTATTGGGGCTCCTGCATCGCCAAGACGACCAGATCGTAGCCGGACGGATCGTTGCCTGCGGCACCGCCCGCAGACAGCTCCCCCGGAAGCTTCCGGCTATGGATCTCGACCAGTCCTTCGCGGCCTCTGACCGGCATGCGAATGCGCGCGCCGTCGTCGTTGAACAACTCCGCTTCGGCGGGAAGACAGACCAGCCGAACCGTGTGCCCGGCAGCCAGGAGCTTGACCGCGAGGAGGGAGCCGTACGAGGCGCCCATGATCAGAATTTTGTACGTGGTAGCCATGCCCGGCGTCTCTTCCATCGCCGCGTTCGCGCGTCCCTATCGCGTCACTCGAACCGCAGCGCGCGGATGGGATCGAGCGCGGCCGCTTTGCGCGCGGGCCAGTAGCCGAAGAACACGCCGACCGCGGCGCTGAAGGCGAGCGCGAGCAGCACGGCGGTGAGCGGCACGCTGGCCGGCCAGTGCGCGAACAGTGCGATCGCCGCGGCGCCCGCGACGCCGAGCACGACGCCGATCGCGCCGCCGCCCGTCGACAGCACCACCGCTTCGATCAGGAACTGGCGCAGGATCGCGGCGCCGCGCGCTCCCAGCGCGACGCGCAAGCCGATCTCGCGCGTGCGCTCCGTGACCGACACGAGCATGATGTTCATGATGCCGATGCCGCCGACGATCAGCGACACCGCCGCGACCGCGGCGAGCAGCAGGCCTAAGATCGACGCGGTCGCCGACGCGGCGCTCGCGATGTCGGCGAGGTTGCGGACGGAGAAGTCGGCGGATGCGCCCCCGGCAATGCCGTGACGCTGCGTGAGCAGTGCGGTGATCTCGCTCTGCACGCCGTCGATGTGCGCGGCGTCCGCGGCGGAGACCATCAGCGTGCCGATCGTCGTGCCGCCCGTGAGCCGCTGCAGCGCCGACGTGTACGGGATCAGCACGGTATCGTCCTGATCCTGACCGGCGCCGCTTTGACCTTTCGCCGCGAGCGTTCCGATGATGGTGAACGGCACGCCCTTGACGAGCACCGCGCGTCCTACCGGATCGGCGCCGGCGAACAGCTGCTGCACGACGGTTTGCCCGAGCACCGCGACCTTGGCGGCACCCTGCGTCTCCGCTTGCGTGAAGAACCGCCCGCTCGACGTGCCCCACGTGCGCACGAACGTGTAGCTCGGCGCGACGCCGGTGACGGTCGTCTGCCAGTTCTGCCCGCTCGCGACGAGCTGCGTGCGCACGTTTACCGCGGGCGACACCGCTGCGACGCCGGGGAGCTGCGCGATCGCGAGGCCGTCGGCGGCCGTGAGCGTGGACGCGCCGCCGCTGCCGCTGCGCGCGCCGGAGGTCTGCACGCTGCCCGGCAGCACGACGACGAGATTGGAACCGAGGCCGTTGATCTGGTCGGCGACGGAGCTCTTCGCGCCGGTGCCGATCGCGACCGTGACGATCACCGCGGCGACGCCGATCACGACGCCGAGCATCGTCAGCAGCGAGCGCGATTTGTTGCGGATCAGCGCCGTCAGCGCGAGCCGCAGCGTCTGCATCATACCGATCATGCGAGCACCTTCTCGGCCGCAAGCGTGTCGGACACGATGCGGCCGTCGCGGAACGACACCAGCCGGCGCGCGTGCGCCGCGACGTCGGGCTCGTGCGTCACGAGCATCACCGTCATCCCGCGCTCGCGGTTGAGCCGCTGGAACAGCGCCATGACGTCTTCGGACGACGCGGTGTCGAGCGCACCGGTCGGCTCGTCGGCGAGGATGAGATGCGGCTGGTTCACGATCGAGCGTGCGATCGCGACGCGCTGCTGCTGTCCGCCCGAGAGCTGGTTGGGCTGATGGTGCGCGAACTTCGCGAGCCCGACCGCATCGAGCGCTTCCATCGCGGCGCGGTGCCGCTCCGCGGCCGGGACGCCGGCGTAGATCATCGGGAGCTCGACGTTCTCGACCGCGGTCGTGCGTGACAGCAAGTTGTACGCCTGGAACACGAACCCGAGCGAACGCGAGCGCAGATCGGCAAGCGCATCTTTGTCGAGACCGTGCACGTCGCTGCCCGCGAACCGGTACGAGCCGGACGTCGCGCGGTCGAGGAACCCGACGATGTGCATGAACGTGGACTTTCCTGAGCCGGACGGGCCCATGACGGCGACGAACTCGCCGGGCTCGATGGTGAGGTCGACGCCGCGCAGCGCGACGACGTCCTCCCCACCGTCCAGCGGATAGATCTTGGTGAGGTCGCGGACCTCGACGACCGGTGGCATTATCCGCCACCCAGCGGGCCGCGGCGGCCGCCTGCGGCGCCCGCGCCGCTTTGATTTCCGCCCGTGAGCGGGTTGCGTGCCGACGTGCTCTTCGACCCCGACGCGCTGCTCGAGTCCGCGGTGACGACCTGATCGTCCGCCGTCAGCGTGCCGCGCAGCGGCGTGACGCTGGCCTGCGTGTCCGCGACGAGCCCGATCTTGACGCGCACCGGCACGAGCGCGCCGCCGCGCTGCACGAAGATCCGTCCGCTGCCGCCGGGCGTCACCGCACCGGTGCTGGCGCCGGACGTCTGCCCCCACGGCGAGGCGTTGCCGCTCGCGGCTCCGCCGTTGCCGGCGGTTCCGGTGCGCGAACGTTTCGGGCGATTCACCGAGCCGCTCGGCGGGTTGTAGCCGAATGCGGCCAGCGGTACGATCGTCGCGTTGTCGACGTGCGCGACTTGGATCGTCGCGTTGGCCGTCATGCCGGGGCGCAGCGCGCCGTCTTTGTTGTTCACGATCACGACGCTGGTGTAGGTGACGACGTTTGAGACGGTCGTCGGGCTCTGGCGCACCTGCTGCACCGCCGCGTGGAACGTGCGGTTCGGGTACGCGAGCACGGTGAAGTCGACGCCGTCGCCCGCGCGCACGCGGCCGATGTCCGGCTCGCCGACCGCGAGGTCGAGCTCCATCTTCGTGAGGTCTTGCGCGATCGTGTACAGCGTCGGCGTGCTGAAGCTCGCCTGGACGGTCTGACCGATCGAGACGCCGCGCGCGATCACCGTCCCGTCGACCGGCGACGTGATGATCGTATGCGCGATATTCTGTTCCGCCTGTTTGACCTGTGCTTGGTTGATGCCGATCGCCGCGACGCCGGCGTCGTGCGTGGCCGCCTGTGCGGCTGCGGTCGCACCTTGGACGCCGGCGGTGTCGGCCTGCGCGACCTGCTGCGCGGTCGCCTGAGCGACTTGCGCGACGGACGCCGCGGACTGCGCTTGCGCCTGCGTCACCGCGACGCGCGCGCCATCGACCGCGCTCTGGGCGGCGATGGCATTGGACGTGTCCGCATCGGCCTGCGCTTGCGCGATGTAGCCTTGCGCGAGCAGTTGGCGGTCGCGGGCGACGGTTTGCTGAGCGACCGCGAGCGCGCTCTGCGCTTTGGTGACGTTGGACTGCGCCGTGGCGATGGCGGCGCGCGACGCGTCGGAGTTCGCCGAGGCGACGCGCGCGGCGGCGGCCTGCGCCTGCGCCTGCGCCTGCGCCGCGGCGACCGCGGCCGGACCGCCGCTCGCCGTCGCGCCCGATGCCTGCGCCTGGGCGGCCGATTGCGCGAGCGACGCGCGCGCTTGGTCGAGCGCGGCCTGGAACGACGCCGGATCGAGCTTCGCGAGCACTTGGCCCTTGCGCACGTGCGAATTGAAGTCGGCATCGATCTCGGAGATCGTGCCCGACACCTGCGTGCCGACGTTGATCGTGTTCTGCGGGTTCAGCGTCCCGCTCGCCGTCACGGTTTGCGCGAGCGAGCCCGTCTGCACCGGCACGGTGGTGTACGTCACCGCGCCGGCGCGCGAGCGCACCGCGATAACCGAGATGACGATCGCGGCGATCACGACGACCGCGGCCGCGACGAACCACCAGCGCGGACGACGGCGCGCGGTTTCGAATTTGACGGTAGAGACGCGGCCATTGGTCGCCGGCCGTTCCAGAGTTTGCATGACTGTATCGGCTACGGCCGGCGACGCTGGGAAGTGCTAGTGCGAAGGTGGGAGTTCTCCTCAGGAACGGCCCAGGGTTGCGGCGCTATCCGAACTGCCGAAAGAACGCGTCCACAGCCTCCGACGGCGCGCCGGCGGCGAGCGCACGCTCGCGCGCTCGCCGGTGATCCGGCCGCACGTGCACGACGAGCGCGGCCGTCCGCTCGCCGCCCGGCACGAGCGCCACGCGGGGGGATGATGCCGGCGTCACGACGCTCTGCCACGGCTCGAGCAGCGCGCTCGCGTTTTCGTCCGTGTCGACGCGCAGGTGCGCGTCCATGGCCGTGATCGTCAGCGGCAAGCCGTCGGTATCGACGTACGCTTCGTTGCGCGTCACCGTGACGTGTTCCACCAAGAAGTCTTCGTCGGCCACGAGCAGCGTGCGCTCGAGCCCGTTCGCGGCGTACGAAAGCTGTCGCACGGCGTCAGGAAACGTCGCGCGAAAATCGAGCACGTCGCCCGCTTTATCGACGTGTAATTGCCGCGGCTTGCCGTCGGGGCCCGTGCGGTTCCAGTCGAAGATGCGGTACGTCAGATCGCTGGCTTGCTGCGTCTCGAACAGTTGGATCCCGGCGCCGATCGCGTGCAGCGTACCCGCCGGCAAATAGAACGCTTGGCCGGGCGAAACCGGTACGCGCCGCAGAATCTCGCCGAGCGTACCGTCGGCGACGCGGCGCTCGTACTCCGCGCGCGTGGTGTCGCGCGTCCAGCCGAGAACGAGCTGCGCGCCGGGTTCGCACGCGAGGATGTACCAGCATTCGGTTTTTCCGTTGGGCTGGTGCTCCACGCGCTGCGCGTACGCGTCATCCGGATGAACCTGCACCGACAGCGCCGCTCGCGCGTCGATGATCTTCGTGAGCACCGGAAAGCTGCGCGACGGATCGATCGTCCCGGTGAGCGCGTCGCGCAGATCGGCGCGCAGCTCGGCGAGCGTCTTGCCCGCGAGCGCGCCGTTCGCGACGCGGTTCTCGTCCCAGCACTCCCACGACTCGCCCAGCGTCTGCGCCGCGTCGCCGCGTTTGCCGTAGCGCCGCACGAGGGCGTCGCCGCCCCAGATCGCCGTCGTCAGCTTCGGTTCGAGAACATAAGGATAGAGCCGGACACTCACAGCGCCGGCTCTTTCCCGTTTGGTCTGGGCGTTCCGGCTAGGTTTAGTCGCGCCGGACCGTCGTGCTCGTGGAACTGGATCGATTGTTCGACATGGCCACGAGGCCCACGATCACCACCAGCACGACTGCGCCGATGACGATCCACGTCCACGGGAACGCCTGCGAGTTGTCGGTCGTGCTCGTCGAATTCGTCGTGGTCGTTCCGGTGGTCGTACCGCTGGTCGTGCCCGAGCCGCCGCTCGTGCCGCCGCCGGTGGTCGTCGTTCCGCCGCCGCTGGTGCCGCCGCCGCCCGTCGTTTGCGCGAGCGCGAACGCCGGAGCCACAGCGAGGAACAGCGCGAGAAACAGGATCGAGATACGGGTGAAGATCCGCAAAGTTCCCCTCCTGGAGATCAGGCAGCGATGTCCATCGGCTCCGGGTCGCCGCTGGGCGGCGTCGGATCGGCGGGTATCTCCGGCGCGCTCGGGCTCGACGGTACGTCGGGCACGGCTGCCGGGACCTGATATTCCGCATGCATCGCGCCGAAAGACGTTCCCGGGGCACCGCGCGCCGAAACGCCTGGGCGCTCCGTGGCAACCCAACCGCGTCATGAGGAGTCTAACCGTCCGTGCGTACCCTTCTCGTGGGCGCCGCCATGATGGCGGCGTCGATCGGCATGCTCGCCGAAGCGCCCGGTCCCGCCGCACCGTCCGAGGAGGCCGCGAAGATCTTCGCGCTGAGCGGCACGCGCACGGCGCAGGTCCATTCGTACACGTCCAAGCTGCACGTCGACTTCGCGCTGCGCTCGTTCCCGTACCTGAAGTTTCACCTCGAGGGACACATCGCGTACAAGCGCCCCAACTTGTATTCCGTGCACTTCTATCGCGTGCCGTGGTTCGGCAAGGGCTTCGAGAACATGAAGATGGACCCGCTCGAGCCGCAGACATGGCCCGAGCACTACGACGTCGCGAGCCTCACGCACGACGGCGATCGCACGCACGTCGAGATGCGCGACAAGATCACCGGCAACGTCAAGGGCATCCACGCGGAGCTCGACGGCGACGGCTTGCGCCGCATCCAATGGCTGTACCACAACGGCGGCCGGATCGACGTGCACGTGAACCCGACGATCGTCGAGGGGATCCCGCTCCCCGCGACCGAGGACGCCGACATCAAGCTGCCTTCGTACCACGTCGTCGCGCACGCGACGTTCACCGACTACAAGATCGTCACGGACGGCACCGCGCCGTCCGCCCCCACCGCACGCTGACCCGCCGGCGCGCATGACCATCCTGGTCCCGCGCGGTTCGGAGGCTGCGGCTGTTCGGCGCGCGGAGCCCTCAGCGCGCGTCGTCGAGCTGCCGCCCGGCCCCGCCGCGGCGTCCGCGCTGCCTGCGTTCGACGAGGATGAGACGGTCGTCGTGCTCGGGTTGTGCGGCGCGCTGCGGCGGCTCGAGACCGGCGACGTCGCGATCTACGCGCGCGTCGCCGACGACACGCGGGCGTGCGTTCTCGACCGGCCGCTCGTCGACGCGCTGAGCGCCGCGCTCGCGGGCGCGTTCGTCGTGAACGCGTGCACCGCCGATCTCGTCGTCACGCGGGTGGCCGCGCGCGCGGTGCTGGCGCGGCGCTTCGGCGCCGACGTCGTCGACATGGAAGGTACGCACCTGGCGGCAGCGCTGGACGCGCGCGGCGTGCTCTACGCGATCGTGCGCGTGGTGAGTGACGACGCCTCGCGCGATCTGCCACCGATCGAGGGCGCGATCGACGCCGAAGGCCGCCTGCGGCCGCTACGCATCGCGCTCGCGTTCGCGCGCGCGCCCCGCGCGGCATTCGTGTTCGTGCCGGGCGTGCGGCGCGCGCTCGCGACGCTGACCGAAACGGCGCGCGCGATCGACGGGCTCGGGCTTTGATCGACGGGCCGCGGCACGAGCCGTTCACGCGCAAGAGCCTCGGCGCGGATTTGCGCGCGCTCGGCGTCGCGGCCGGCGACATCGTGATCGTGCACGCCGGGCTCCGCAGCGCCGGCCGCGTGGTCGGCGGCGTGAACGCGGTGGTCGACGCGCTGCTCGACGCCGTGGGTTCGGCGGGGACCGTGGTCGCATACGCGGATTGGGAGACCGGCGTCGACGACTGGGACGATCCGAGCATCAGCGACGCGATCCCGGTGTTCGACAAGCGAATCGCGCGCGCGTCGCGCGATCACGGCATCCTCGCCGAGACGCTGCGCACGTGGCCGGGCGCGGTGCGCAGCGATCATCCCGATGCGAGCGTTGTCGCGATCGGTCCGCACGCGGAAGGGTTGTGCGCCGGCCATCCGCTGCAGTTCGGTTACGGCGAAGGTTCGCCGTTCGCGAAGCTCGTCGCCCTTTCAGCAAAAATCCTGATGCTCGGAGCGCCGCTGGATACGATCACGCTGCTGCACCACGCCGAGCACGTCGCGCGCATCCCCGGCAAAAGGATCGTCCGCTACCGCCGCAAGCTGCTGCGCGACGGCGTTCCCGCATGGGTCGAGATCGAGGAGTTCGACACGTCGCTCGGCGCCGTGGAGGGCCTCCCGGACGAGTACATCGCGCGCATCGCCGAGCAATATCTTGCGCAAGGGAACGGAACGCGCGGGCTCGTCGGTGCGGCGGACAGCGTGCTGCTCGATGCAGCCGGCTTGCACAGCTTCGCCGTGCGGTGGCTCGAAGAATGGGGCGGCGCAAAGTAGTGCCAGCGGTGGGCGCTGATGCGGGGCACGATGCCGGCGGCATGATGCACGCGGCGGCTGAGCGCTACGGCGCGAACGTCCGTCCTTTCCATGCGCCGCCGCGCCGCTGCATGTGCCGCCGCGCGGAATCGACCGTCATCGCGGTATACAGCGCGGCTGCAAACGGCAGCGCTACCGCGCCGGCACGCGGCAGGCGGTACAGCCGCAGCGTCGGTGCGTAGGCGAACGCCATCACGCTCCACGCGATGATTCCCGGCAGCGCGATGTCGATGCGCCGGCGGCGCAGCCCCGCGAACGTCGCGGCGACCGGGACGTAGTACAGCAGCAGCATCCCCGCGACCGTCGCCGCGAGCAGCGCCGGCGAGTGGCGCAATTGCGTGTACGCCGTGCGCGCGACCATCGACCAGATCGCATCGATGCCGCCGTACGGCCGGATGCTGCGCGAGCGCGTCGTGAGTCCGAGCCGCAAGCCGCCGCCCGCGCCTTTCACCGCTGCCGCGAGCGCGCAATCGTCGATGAGCTCGCCTCGGATGCGCTCCACGCCGCCGATCCGCAGCAGCACGTCGTCCGCGATCAGCACGCAGCCGCCGGCTCCGGCCGCGGTAGCGCGCCGGTCGTCGTTCACCCAAGCAAACGGATACAACATCCGAAAGAAAAACACGAACGCCGGGATCAGCGTGCGTTCCCAGCCCGACGAGCAGTGCAGCGCGACCATCTGCGACACGAGCGCGCGCCGGTCGTGCGCCGCGGTGGCGACCAGGCGCGCCAGCGTCTCGCGATCGTGCTCGACGTCCGCGTCGGAGAACCACCAATACTGCGGCTGCGCGCCGCTCGCGCGCGCCGCTTCGACGCCCTCCGCGAGCGCCCACACCTTGCCGGTCCAGCCGTCTGGGCGCGCGCGGCCGGCGACGACGCGGGCGCGACCCTGCGCTTCGTGCCATTCGATCGTGGCGTGCGCGACTGCCGCCGTACCGTCTTCGCTGCGGTCGTCGACGAGCGTGATCGCGAACCGGCCCGCATAGTCTTGCGCGAGCAGCGACGTCAGCGTCCGCGCGAGGACGTCCGCCTCGTTGCGGGCCGGCACCACCGCGTGCACCTCCGGCGCCGGATCGCCCGCAGCGGTTTCACGAAGGCCGTCGGCACGCGCATCCCAAAACCGGCCGCGAGCGACGACGAGTCCGATCCAGGCCGCCGCCCCGAGCCACGCCGCCGCCCGCAGCGTCTTTAGGATGATGAATCTCTCCGCATCGCACGACTCCCCTGCGCTCGGTCCGTCACCGGAACCTCCTTCGGTCGCGGTCGCGCTCGAACGCGCCGCCGACGCGCTGTTTCAGTTGCAAGACCCCGCCGGATATTGGTGGGCCGAGCTGCAGTCGAACGTCACGATCACCGCCGAGGTGCTGCTGCTGCACCACGTGTGGGGCACGTTCGACCGCGTGCCGCGCGCGGCGGCCGAGCGCTATTTCCGCGGCGAGCAGCGCGGTCACGGCGGCTGGGAGCTGGCGTACGGCGACGGCGGCGAGCTCAGCGTGAGCATCGAGGCGTACCTCGCGCTGCGCATGCTCGGCGTACCGCCGGACGACCCCGCGCTGCGGCGCGCGCGCGCGTTCATCCTCATGGGCGGCGGCGTCACGCAGTCGCGCATCTTCACCAAGATGCACCTCGCGCTGATCGGCGCGTACGAATGGGCCGGCCTGCCCGCGCTGCCGCCGTGGCTGATGGTGCTGCCCGAACGCGGCCCGTTCTCGATCTACGACCTGTCGAGCTGGGCGCGCGGCAGCACGGTGCCGCTGATCCTGCTGTTCGACCGCAAACCGGTCTACGGGCCGGCGCTGAGCCTCGACGAGCTGTACGCCGAAGGGCGTGCGAACGCGCGGTTCGCGCTCCCGCGCGGCAACGGCGTGTTCGAGCGTTTCTTCGGCGGCGTCGACACGGTGCTGAAATGGAGCGAGCGCGCGGGGCTGGTGCCGTTTCGCGCGCGCGGGCTGCGGCTCGCCGAAGCGTGGACCGCCGAACGCCAGGGGCACACCGGCGACTGGGCCGGCATCATCCCGGCGATGCTCAACGCGATGCTCGGCTTGCGCGCAATGGGTTACGACGGTCACGATCCCGTCGTCGTGCGCGGGTTCGCCGCGATCGACGGTTTCACGGTCACGGCGAACGGCGCGTACCGCGTGCAGCCCTGCATCTCGCCCGTGTGGGACACGGGCCTCGCCGTACGCGCGCTCGCGGATGCCGGCGTTCCGCGCGACGATCCGCGGCTCGTCAGCGCGGTGTCGTGGCTGCTCGACAAGCAGATCGTCGCGCGCTACGGCGACTGGTCGGTGAAGAACCGCACCGGCGACCCCGGCGGCTGGGCGTTCGAGTTCGAGAACGCATGGTACCCGGACGTGGACGATACCGCGGTCGTCGCGATGGCGCTCGCATGCGTGCAGCATCCTGAACCGGAGCGCGTGCGCGGCGCAATCGCGCGCGCGGCGCGCTGGGTCGCGACGATGCAGTGCACGACCGGCGGCTGGGGCGCGTTCGACGTCGACAACGACAAGGACTGGCTCAACCGCATCCCTTACGGCGACCTGAAGGCGATGATCGATCCCAGCACCGCCGACGTCACCGCGCGCGTGCTGGAGATGATCGTGCGCTGCGAGCTCGGCGTCGGCGACGGCTTCGACGGCGCGCGCTTCGAACGCGCGCTCGCGTTCCTGCTGAACGAACAAGAGCGCGACGGCGCGTGGTTCGGGCGGTGGGGCGTGAACTACGTCTACGGCACGAGCGGTGCGCTGGCGGCACTGGGTCCGCTTACCGTTCCCCCGGCTTCGTCGGAGCGTTGGCCCGGCATGCGCCGCTCGGTCGACGCGGCGGTCGTGCGCGGGGCGGTGTGGCTCAAGAGCGTGCAGCAGCCCGGCGGCGGCTGGGGCGAAACCACCGACAGCTACGACGACCCGTCGCTGCGCGGCATCGGCCCGCCGACCGCGAGCCAAACCGCGTGGGCGGTGATCGGCTTGCTCGCGTGCGCCGAACGGTTACCGAAGATCGCGTTCGCGTTCGAGCCCGCGGTCGAACGCGGCGTCGAGTTTTTGCTGCGAACACAGCGCGCGGACGGAACGTGGGACGAACCGGAGTTCACCGGAACGGGTTTTCCCGGACACTTCTACCTGAACTACCATCAGTACCGGCTGCACTTTCCGCTGACGGCGCTGGGCCGCTACGCGGCGCTGCGCGGGCGGACGCCGTTGGTCGACTGATTCGTTCCGGGCGCCGTCGCGAGCGGCGCACCGTCGCGCGGCGGCAGCATCCGAATCCCCAGCAGCAGCGCCGTTGCGATCGTCGGCATCACTTTTGGTTTCAGGAGCCGGCTGTCCAGGCGCGCCATCATACGGCGGTTCTCGGCGAGCGCGGTCCGCAGGAACATCAGCGGCGTGACGCCCTTCACGATCTCCGCGAGCTCCGGATCTTCGAGCGCGGGCATCGGCGGAAGATCGGTCGCGCCCGTCACGGTCCCCATCGCCGCGCGGAAGTGATAGCCGAGTGCCTTGAGCACGTGCGCGGCGAAACCGCCGCGCCCCGCGCGCGCTTCTTCGTACCGCCACCAGTTGATGAAGAACACGATGTGGCGCGCCTCTTCGTACATCACGCCGTCGAAGACCTCGAGCAGCGAACTGGGGAGGATCTTCTTCTGCCGCGCGAGCGCGATCGCACCGAAACCGACGAACGAGTCGGTGCACTCGCCGAACCCGAACACCGAGAACTCTTCGTCCGACACGGGGGCGTCGGCGATGTCAAGCGGCGGCGCGTCGATGCCGTAGCGCTCGATCGCGTGCTCCATCAGCCGGCCGTGGCGCGTCTCTTCGGTGCCTTGCAGCGCGACCGCCGCGCGGATGACCGGGTCGGCGACCGTGTGCGCGTACGCCGTCACCATGCGGCCCGCGCGCTGCTCGATCGAACGCGCGTAGCGCCAGAACGGAAACGCGCGCAAGCGCCGTAAGTTGACCTCGTCGAGCTCCGGCCACGGCAGCTGCTCGGGCTCGAAGTCGACGTGCGTCTCGACGAACGTCCGGCAGAACAGATCGCGGTGCTCCGGTGTCCCGACTCGCATCTCGCCGCTATGCGACGCCACGCCAAGGCGCCTCCTGCCCAAGGGAGGCCTTGGCCGACCCGCCGACGGAAGTCCCCGCGGTGCAGGCAGCACCGCCGAGATTGACGGCCCGGGAACCGACGCTGCATGATGCCGAGCGTTCATCGCGGCTCTTGCTTCCGCGCGTCTCGCGCACGTTCGCGCTGGGCATCAAGCTGCTGCCGCCCAAGCTCGAGGCCCCGGTGCGCATCGGCTACCTGCTGTGCCGGATCGCCGACACGATCGAGGACGATCTCGCCGCATCGCCCGAACGCAAGGCGGCGCTGCTGGACGCGCTCCTCGCGTGCTTCGACAGCGCCGCGCTCGCCGACGACTTCGGTTCCTGCATCGCGGAGCTCAGCGCGAGCGACGACTATACGGCGCTGGTCGCGCAGACCGGCAACGTGTTCGTGACGTACCGCAGGCTGGATGCGCGGACACGCGACATTTTGCGCCGGTGGATCACCGAGATGGTCGGCGGGATGCGGCACTTCGTGACCGAGCACCGCGCCGGGATTCGGATCGCGAGCGTGGCGGAGTTTCGCCAGTACTGCTACTTC
The DNA here is from genome assembly GCA_036403315.1 of Candidatus Elarobacter sp. Classification (GTDB taxonomy): domain Bacteria; phylum Vulcanimicrobiota; class Vulcanimicrobiia; order Vulcanimicrobiales; family Vulcanimicrobiaceae; genus Vulcanimicrobium. Next base: position 13,816 of record DASWRD010000018.1, on the reverse strand, counting down.
GTGGCGGGGACCGTCGGCCATCTGCTCACCGACTTGTGGTACGAGCACTCCGCGTTCGTCGGCAAAGGCACGTACGCGCGGCTGCTCGCGGACTGCGAAGCGTTCGGCGAAGCGCTGCAGACCGTCAACATCCTCAAGGACATCGCGTGGGACGCCGAGCGCGAGAACGCGATCTACGTCCCGTCGGATCTGCTGGTCGCCGCCGGCAGCGGCCACGACACGATCCTGCGCGATGAACGCCGCGCCGCCAACCGCAGTGCGCTCGTGCCGCTGTTCGATCTCGCGCAGCACGACATCGAGCGCGCGCTGCGCTACATCGAGGCGCTGCCGGCCACCGCGCTGCGCATACGCCTCTTCTGCGTGCTGCCGGTGCTGTTCGCCATCGCGACCATGCGCGAATTGGAGCATTCGGAGGCGATGCTCGTCCCGGGCGGCGCGGTGAAGATCGGGCGCGCCGAAGTGCGCGCGCTCGTCGTCGCGGGCTCGACGTCGACGTTGACGAACCGCTCGCTGCGCTGGCTCGTCGACCGCGTGCGCAAGCGCCCGTTCACGTTCGCCGGCTGACCGGCGCGTGCCGACCGCGTTCGTCACCGGCGCGTCCGGCTTCGTCGGCGCGAACCTCGCGCGCGCCCTGCTCGACCGCGGCTGGCACGTCCGCGCGCTGATCCGCGGCGACGCCCCGTCGCTGGCCGGGCTCGACGTCGAGCTCGTTCGCGGCGATCTCTTCGCGCCGGCGCTCGCGGACGCGATGTGCGGCTGCGACGCGCTGTTCCACGTCGCGGCGACGTACAGCCTGTGGCACCGCGACCGCGACACGGTGATGCGCGCAAACGTCGAAGGGACGCGCAGCGTGCTCGCGGCGGCGCGCGCAGCGCGCGTCCCGCGCACGGTGCACACCAGCTCCGTCGCGGCGATCGGCGTGCGCGACGACGGCGCTCCGGCCGACGAGACGTACCAGAGCCCGCCCGGGCGTTTGATCGGCGCCTACAAGCGCTCGAAGTATCTCGCCGAGCTCGAGGTGCGCCGCGCGGTCGGCGCCGGTCAGGACGTCGTCATCGTGAACCCGACGACGCCCGTCGGGCCGTGGGACGCGAAGCCGACGCCCACCGGCGGGATCGTCGTGCGGTTTCTGACGGGGCGGATGCCGGCCTACGTCGACACCGGGCTCAACCTCGTCGACGTGCGCGACGTCGCGGCGGGACACGTGCTTGCGTACGAGCGCGGCATCACCGGCGAGCGCTACATCCTGGGCAAGGAGAACCTGACGCTGCGCGCGCTGCTCCACCGCCTCGCGGCGATCACCGGGCGCCGCCCGCCGCGCGTGCGTCTGCCCCGTGCCCTGCCGCTCGCCTATGCGATGCTCCGCGAGTACGTGCTCGCGCCGGCCGGCGTGAAACCGGACGTCTCGGTGGACAGCGTGCGGATGTCGCAGCAGCGAATGTTCTACACGGCGGAGAAGGCTCTACGCGAGCTGGGACTTCCGCAGAGCCCCGTCGGCGACGCGCTGGCGGATGCGGTCACCTGGTTTCAGGATCACGGCTACGCCGCACGCGGCGCACGCCCGGCGGAGGACGGATGGCGATCTCTCTCAAGCAAGCGGTAGCGGTCGGCTCGTACGTCGTCCGGCAACGGATGGCGGGCCGCAAGCGCTACCCGCTCGTGCTGATGCTGGAGCCGCTGTTCCGCTGCAACCTCGCCTGCGGCGGGTGCGGCAAGATCCAGCACCCGGTCGAGGTCCTGCGGCGCCACCTCACCCCGGAGCAGTGCTTCGCGGCGGTGGACGAGTGCGGCGCGCCGGTGGTGTCGATCCCCGGCGGCGAACCGCTGCTGCACCCGCAGATCGACGAGATCGTGCGCGGGCTCGTGGCGCGCAAGAAGTTCGTGTACCTCTGCACCAACGCGATTCGCCTGGAGGCCAGCCTCGACAAGTTCGCGCCGTCGGAGTACTTCTCGTTCAGCGTCCACCTCGACGGCCCGCGGGACGTGCACGATCACGCGGTCGCGCGCGGGGGCATCTTCGACGTCGCCGTCGCGGCGATCAAAGCGGCCAAGGCGCGCGGCTTCCGCGTGACGACGAACACGACGATCTTCGACGGCGCCGACGCGGCGACGTTCCAGGGCTTCTTCGACTACCTCACCGACGACCTGAAGGTCGACGGGATGATGATCTCGCCGGGCTACCGCTACGAGAAGGCGCCCGACCAGGATCATTTTCTGGCGAAGGAGCAGACGCGCCAGCTCTTCCGCGCCATCCTCGCGCCGTACAAAGCGCGCAAGAAGCGCTGGCAGTTCAACGCGAGCCCGTTCTTCCTCGACTTCCTGACCGGCGAGAAAGAGTACGACTGCACGCCGTGGGGGATGCCCAGCTACAGCCTGTTCGGATGGCAGAAACCCTGCTATCTCCTCGGCGAAGGTTACGCGACCTCGTACAAAGAGCTGCTCGAAGACACCGAGTGGGACAAGTACGGCCACGCGAGCGGCAACCCGAAGTGCACGGACTGCATGGTGCACTCCGGCTTCGAAGCAACGGCCGCCGCCGACTCGATGCGCCCGGGCAACATCTTCCGCTCGATCAAAGGCGTGCTCGCCCGGTAACGAACCGCCCTGGAAAAGAAACCGCCGCCCGGAGCATCGTCCGGGCGGCGGCGTCTCGCTGCTGCTCTATCAGTATGCGATGTAGACCAGCGTGTTGACGGACGTTCCCGTCGTGTTGTCGGTGACGGTGAGCAGTGCGCCCGAGTCATCGACGGAGTCGAGCTTGAAGTTGCCGTTGCCGGTCGCGATGAAGCGCATGTGGCCGTACTGGATTTCGAGCAATGCGTGCATCGAGTTGCCGGTCGCGGCGTGGCACGGCGAGACGTTGATCGTCGCGCCGCCCTCACCGCCGGGGAACGAGAACGGATCCGGGTGCAGGAACGCCGATCCGATTTGGCCCCAGAGCTGCAGGTTGACCTCCGGGCACGACGGATCGAAGCCGGGCGGAACCGGTCTCACCTTGACCGTGTAGTTGAACGTCTTATTCACCGTTTGCGTCGCACGCACCGCCGATTGCGGTCCCGAACCCGGGCCCGCGCCCGTGCCGCTGGGCACGCTCATGTTCCCGCCGCCACCGCACCCGGCGAGAAACAACGCGGCCAGACCGATGGTCAAAGAACGTTTCATGGGAAAACTCCTTTTCGTGCGGTGAGTGGCTCGTTCACCACGAGAGATAGACCAGCATGTTGCTGGAATCGCCCGTGGTGTAGTCCGAGACGGTGAGCAGCGCTCCGGAATCGTCGACGGAATCGAGCGAAAACGCACCCGTCTTCGGGATGAAGCGCATGTTGCCGTACTCGATCTCGAGCTGCAGGTGCATCGAATCGCCCGTCTGCGCGTTGCAACGGCCGACGTTGAACGTCGGCTGCTCGCCGCCGACGAGCGAGAAGTCCGGCGTGCGCACCGGGGTACCCGGGATCCAGACCACGAGGTTGACCTCGGGGCAGTACGGGTTGAAGCCGGACGGATATGCCGGCGCGGTGAGCGTGTAGTCGTACGTTTTCACGATCGTGTGCGTATAGCGCACGTGGGACTTCTGCGCTGATGACGGCGCGCCCGATCCGTTCGGCACGCTCCTGCTGCCGCCGCCGCAACCTGCCAGAAAAAGCATCGCTAGACCGATGGTCAAGGACCGTTTCATTCGAATACCCCCTTCGGATGAAAACACGCTGCGTCAGAATGGAGACGCGCCCCGTGCCGTTGCGGCACAGCGTATTCCGGCATGAGGTCAACGACGCGTGAGCGCCCGGCCGATCGCACCGGACGAGGCTGCTTCGCCCCGCCACACCTCGCCGCCTACGACGAGGTCGAGAAAACGCCGCCGCCCGAAGCATCGTCCGGGCGACGGCGGTCGCCTGCAGGCATGTTCGTCTCCGCCGCTCGCCGTCCGGCGCAACGGCGGCGACGTTCAATACGAGATGTAGACCAGCGTGTTGACCGACGTTCCCGTCGTGTTGTCGGTCACCGTCAGCAGCGCGCCGGAGTCGTCGACGGAGTCCAGCTTGAAGTCGCCGTTGCCCGTCGAGATGAAGCGCATGTTACCGTACGAGATCTCGAGCAGCGCGTGCATCGAGTCGCCCGTCGCGGCGTTGCACGGCGTCACCTCGATCGCCTCGCCGATCCCGCCTGCGAACGAGAACGGATCGGGATGGAAATACGAGGACTCGACCTGAGCATACACTTGGAGATTGACCTCCGGGCACGGCGGGTTGAAGCCAGCCGGAGCGTTTCGCGCGGTGAGTGTGTAGTTGAAGGTCTTGTTGAGCGTGCGCGTCGCGCGCACGGCGGATTTGGCTTGGGACGACGCGGCACCCGTGCCGGCCGGGACGCTCATGTTGCCTCCGCCGCCGCAGCCGGCGAGGAAAAGCGCCGCTAGACCTATGGTCAAGGAACGTTTCATTCGAAAACCCCCATTCGGAATGAACCTACGCTACGTCAAAACGGAGACGCGCCCAAGTGTCGTGCGACACAGCGCATTCGGCGCGGAATTTCAAGGGCGCGTTGCGCGCTGAGTCGATCGCGTCAGACGCCGATTCTTCGCCCTGAGACAACCCCGGCCTACGCTTCCGTTCGGTGATATTCTCACGCAACACGCTGCGCCACCCCGCTGGATCCGGTTCGGCCACCTGACGACTGACGAGTCGACGTCACGAGGAGAGCGCTGCGAGCACGGGGCGTTCATCCGGCTTGATCCATCATTTGCAGTCGCGACCCTCGAACGGCACGCCTCTGCGGCGCTTCAGCTCGAGCGCCTCCAGGCGCTGGTCGAGAGGCTCCGGTGACGCCGTAATCTGCCGCGAGCGCCTGCGGGCTTTGCCGCACCCCGCACGCGATGGGTCGACATCATTGATCTCTGACACCGTGAGCTGCGCCATCTGGCGGACCCGGCGCATAGAGGCGCAGACCGAGTAGCATCCCCAAGCGGACGCCCCGAGCCAATGGGGAATCGCTTCAGCGCCGGCTCCTAACGGCCGCCGCAAGAGCCTCATATTTTTTCGCCGACTCGTGATCGTGCTTCGCCGTGGCGTGACGAGCGAGATAGTGCAAACCGGAGAGATATTCCTCACCATATGCGCCGAGCGCTGCGGCCTCGTCCACCACCCGCCGGAAAAGATCCACGATCACACTGGTGTCGGCGTGAAAGTCGTCGACGTCTACCCTTGTTGCGAGGGATTTCGCCTTGAGAAACATGAGCGATATTCGGAACTGTGCCTCCTGCGACGGACGCAGTTCCGCGCTCCTCTCTTGCAGGTACGCAAGACCCTCGGTCGCAACATCGACAGTTTTCGGATCGCCGATCTTCTCGTACATGAACGCAACGTCACGATATGCGCGTGCGGCATACCGGGCCAGGAACGGTCGAGATGCGGTATAATGGAGAACCTCATTATATGCGGTGAACGCATCGTCGGCACGATCGCATTTCCACAGATAGACACCCTTTCGAATCCAGGCTTCGGCGGCGGTACGTTCAAGCTTCATCTTCGCGTCACGATACTCACGGATGATCGCGTCGAGCACTGGCAAGGGATCGCGACCGGCGCGCGTCAATACCTCGGCATACGCGAGGCGCACCCCTGAAATCGCGATGCGCATCTCCTTGCCAGTTACGGGCTCACCAAGGACCGATTCGATCAGTTCGATTGCAGCGTCGGACCGGCCAAGGTTCCGAGCCAGCAGAAGCGCCATGCGGCGCTTCGCGTCGATCACGCGCGCCTTGACATGGTGCGGTTGTTCAGTTGAAAAAGTGTCGATTAATCGAGAATACTCCGCCACCGCCTCGTCGAACGCCCCGATGTCTTCGAGCGCCTGGCCGACGTCCAGTGCGGTAGCGACGAATTCCCTGACTGTCGAAGGTTTGACCTCGCGCAGATAGCGCTCACGGCTTAGCTGAAGGAATAGCCGTAGCCCGTTCTTCTTGTTCTCGCGATCTATCTGCAGCGAATCGGCCGCCGTCTTGACAGCGGTGGTAACGACACCGAGGCGTTCGTCACTCAATTCATGATAGTCGAGCTTTGCGGCCTCTTGAACGACGTGATCGACCTTGCCTGCCCGCGATGCGGCGACCAGTGCAACGTACGGGCCAGGCCCTTCCGCTGCAGGCGCCGATGCGGCGTGTTGAGCAAGCCGTTTCAAAGTCTGAACGAGCTCGGCGAAAGAGTATTTCTCGAATCGTTCGACCTCCTTACTGACAGCCGAAGAAACCTGGTCGAGAAAGAACTGGACCGGCGCACGCAAGAGCTTCGGCACCGGGAGCTCAAGCGCGACGATGAGCTCATGCAGAGCGCGAGCGGCGTCCAGCGTCTCGACTCCTGGCTCCGGCGTAAGGGCCCCATCCGCTCCGCCGCCCGCGGAAACAGTCGACACAGATTGCAACTCGCCCTCAGCCGTCGGAACGCCGGCGATCACGAAGTACACGTCAACGTGGTCGCGCAACCACGGGGGCAGCAAAGTAAGCTCATCGCGACTAAATAGGAACCAGTAGAGGTTGAACGGCAAGCGATCAGTTAGGCGCCGCGACAGCGCATGCATAATCGCATCGTTTTCCCACCCCGCGTAACCGATTACGATTGGCGAGCAGTCGCGCATGAGGGAAAGCAGCTGATCGGACATGTTCATCGGGACGCTTGGCCCAGCCGGCGTCCCAATGGCGATTTCTAACTCAAGGTTCGCGAGGTGATACGAGTGGTACGATCCATGCACATGGATAATTTGCGTTTCACCCGAACGAGGAGCGACGCGCGCAACCGTCGCCGGATGATCGAAGACCTGAGGCGAGGCGCCGAAAAGTCGCAGCGCTCGCATCAGTAGGTCATCGAAGTTTGGCGTTACGACGATTTGTGCCAGCCTGCTTTCGAGTAGGATGTGGGCGAGAAAAAGGTTTGCGGCATTCACAGTCGCGTTTTTCACAAGGTTTGCAAAGTACTGTTGTCGGTGCTTTGGCTGCGGGTATGCGCGCTTCAACCACTGCGAGTACTCAACTGCGGGCGACTGCGAGACTTGGTTGTTTGCGCGCTTCGGAGCGAGCTGCTTGCAGTGCTGGATGATCTCGCCCGACAGCGGCATCGCCGGCGTCGAGATTCCGCCACCAGCGATGACAAAATACGGGCACGGTTCTTCGCGACGAAGCTGGTTGACAGTTCGCCTGAGTTCATCAATGGCGTCACCCAGCCCGATAGTACGCGGTTCGATCAGCATGCCGTAGCGCCCCCGATACGCGACGATGACGAGGCCTTAAGACGGTCCCCGGGAACAACTCAACTGAGAGATTGCATGCTCGGAGAAAAGTTCCCTATGATCTTTCAGCCTGAGTTCGAGACGCTCGAACGGCATGCGCTCGAGGCGCTTCAGCTCGAGCGGCTCCAGGCGCTCGTCGAGCGGCTGCGGGACGCGAACGAGATCTACCGCGAACGCCTGCGCGGCGCCGCGGCGCCCGGCTCGCTCGACGATCTCGCGGTGCTGCCGTTCAGCACGAAGGCCGACATGCGCGACGCCTATCCGCTGGGGCTCCTGGCGGTGCCGCCGGAGCGGCTCGCACGCGTCCACGCGTCGTCGGGCACGACCGGGAACCCGACGATCGGCGCGTACACGGCGGAAGACGTGCGTGTGTTCGGCGAGGTGGTCGCGCGCAGCTTCGCGGCGGGCGGGATCGCACCGGGCGACATGTTCCAAGTCGCGTGGGGCTACGGCTTGTTCACCGGCGGGCTCGGCGGCCACGGCGGCTGCGAGACCCTGGGCGCGTGCGCGATCCCCGCCTCCAGCGGCAACACGGCGCGCCAGCTCCAGCTGCTGTGCGATCTGCCCGTGATCGGGATCGGCTGCACGCCGTCGTACGCGCTCGTGCTCGCCGAACGGCTGCGCGCGGAGAACCGCCGGCCCAAAGCGCTGAAGTACGCGATCTGCGGCGCCGAATCGTGGACGCGCGAGATGCGCGCCGAGCTCGAAGAGCTGTTCGGCGTCCTCGCGACCAACATCTACGGGCTCACCGAGATCATCGGTCCCGGCGTCGCGCAGGAATGTCTTGAAAAACAAGGCTTGCACGTCCAGGAAGATCACTTCCTCGCCGAGATCATCGATCCGGACACCGGCCGGCCGCTGGCCGACGGCGAACGCGGCGAGCTCGTGATCACGACGCTGACGCGCGAGGCGATGCCCGTGCTGCGCTACCGCACGCGCGACCTCACGTCGCTGGTGCGCGAGCGCTGCGCGTGCGGCCGAACGACCGCGCGCATCGACTGGTTCACGGGGCGCGTCGACGACATGCTCGTGATTCGCGGCGTGAACGTGTTTCCGTCGGCGATCGAGGAGGTGCTGCTGCGCTTTGCGGAGCTGTCGCCGAACTACCGCATCTTCGTCGACCGCCCGCCCAACGGGCTCGACACGCTGCTGGTCGAGGTGGAGCATCATCCCGGCGCCGCCGGCGACACGGACGCGCTCGCCCGCAGCGTCACGGCCCGGCTTTCGGAGACCTTGCTGGTGTCGCTGGATACGCGCGTCGTCGCGCCGGGGACGATCGAGCGGATCGAGGCAGGGAAGGCCAAGCGCGTCATCGACCGGAGAAGCGTATGAGGGACCTTTCGACGGGCTCAGAGCAGGCCGTCGTCGTCACCGAGCACCCGCACGAGCACGTCGCGCTCGTGCGGGTGAACCGGCCCAAGGTGCTCAACGCGCTGTCGAACGCGGTCGCGGCGCGGCTCGCGGAAACGTTCGAGGAGCTCGATAGCGACGGCGTCACCCGCGCCGTCGTGCTGACCGGCAGCGACCGCGCGTTCGCGGCCGGTGCCGACATCGCCGAGTTCGCCGCCGAAGGCCCGCGGCTCGAAGTGTGGGACCGAATCTGGGCCATCGGCATCCCGGTGGTCGCCGCGGTGCGCGGCGTCGCGCTGGGCGGCGGGCTGGAGCTCGCGATGTCGTGCGACCTGATGGTCGTCGCGGACGACGCGCGGCTGGGTCAGCCCGAGATCGACCTCGGCGTGATGCCGGGCGCCGGCGGTACGCAGCGCCTGACGCGCGCGGTCGGCAAGACCCTCGCGACGGAGATGGTGCTGCTCGGCCGCGAGCTGAGCGGTCGCGAAGCGGAGCTGCACGGCCTCGCGAACCGCTCGGTACCGGCGGAACGCGTCGTGTCCGTCGCGCTGGAGCTCGCTCGCGCGCTCGCAAAGCAGGCGCCGTACGCGGTGCGCGTCGCGAAGCGCGCGATCGCGCAGGCGTTCGAACAGTCGCTGCACGCGGGCCTGGTCGACGAGCGGCGCGCGTTCTACGGCCTGCTCAAATCCGAGGACGCCCGCGAAGGCGTCGATGCGTTCCTGAACAAACGCAAACCCGCATGGCACGGACGATGAGCGAGCCGGTCGATCACCGCGTCGAGATCGCGGACGGCGTCGCGACGGTGACGTTCGACCGGCCGCAGGCGTACAACGCGTTCACCGCCGACTTGATCCAATCGCTGCTCGCGAGCTTGAAATCGATCGAGCGCGACGCGGCGGTGCGCGCCGTCGTCCTGACGGGCGCCGGCAAAGCGTTCTGCGCGGGTCAGGCGCTCGACGACGAGAAGACGCTCCCGTCCGACGGCTCGCACGCGCTGTTCAACGCGATCGAGCGCGGTTACGGGCCGCTGATCACCGCGATCTTGACGTCCGAGAAGCCGTTCGTCGCGGCGGTCAACGGCGTCGCGGCGGGCGCCGGGATGGGGATCGCGTGCGCGTGCGATTTTCGTATCGTCGCCGAGACCGCGTCCTTCACCACCGCGTTCGTGAAGATCGGCCTCGTGCCCGACAGCGGCTTGTCGTTCACGCTGCCGCGGCTGATCGGCTACGCGCGCGCGCTCGAGCTGTGCTTGCTCTCGGACAAGGTCGACGCGCGGCGCGCCGACGCGCTGGGTTTGTGCACGAAGGTGGTCCCGGCGGACGAGGTCGTGTCGGAAGCGCAGACGCTCGCCGGCCGCTTTGCGCACGGCCCGCGTTCGGTCGGCTACATCAAGCGCGAGCTCTTGCGCAACGGCGGCGGCGACTTGCGCGCGGCGCTCGACTACGAGCTGCAGCTGCAAGCGGTGGCCGGCGAGAGCGCGGACTTCAGCGAAGGCGTCGCGGCGTTCCGCGCCAAGCGCCAACCCGAGTTCCGCGGCGCCTGACGCGCGCGCGCCCGGGGACGATAATGCGCTGATGCGGATCGGTATCATCGGCGCCGGCGCGATCGGGCTGACGTTCGCTTCCGCACTCGCGCCGGTGCACGACGTCGTCGTCCTCGCGCGGCGCAACACGGTCGCCGAAACGATCGCGCGCGACGGGGTGACGATCGAGTCCGGCGACGGCGTGCGCAACGTCGGGGTGCGCGCGACGACCGATGCCGGCAGGCTCGCCGACCGCGACGCGCTGATCGTCGCCGTGAAAGCGTACTCGACCGCCGAGGCGCTCGCGCCGCTGCGCGGCGTGCTGGGATCGCACACGCTCGTCGCGACCGTCCAAAACGGGATCGACAACGCCGCCGTGGCGCGCGCCGCGCTGCCGAACGCGCGCGTGATCGCGGGGTCGACGCAGCAAGGCGTCATCCGGCTCGGTGATTCTCGCGTGCGCTCGGTGAACCGCGGCACGACGATCTTCGCGCGCGACGATGCCGCTTCGCCGACGAGCGATGATCTTGCGGAAGCGTTCATCGCGGCGGGCCTCGACGCGCGCGTCGGCGACGACGTCGAGCTGCTCCTGTGGCGCAAGCTGATGATCGTCGCCGTGATCAACCCGCTCGGCGCGCTGACCGGACGAACGAACGGCGCGGTCACGGCCGATCCGGAGCTCGTCGCGATCGCGCGCGATCTGTGCGCCGAAGCGGCGGCGGTTGCCCGGGCCGAGGGCGTCGATCCGGGCGAGCCGTGGGACGCGGTCGCAGCGGCGTCGCAGGCCACGGCGGCGAACCGGAACTCGATGCTTCAAGATATTGATGCCGGACGGCCGACCGAGATCGACGCGATCTCCGGGGCGATCGTCCGGCGTGCTCGCGCGCACGGCATCCCCGTGCCGATGACGGAGACGATGCTGCACCTCGTGCGCGCGCGGCAAGCAGCGTCCTCCGACGATTCGCGCGGGGCGAGCCGATGAGCAGGCGCGTCGGCGCGGCGGAGATCGCGGCGCGAAAAGGCGCCGCCTTCCCGGTGATCACGGCGTACGACGCGCCGTTCGCGCGGTGCGCCGAAGCCGCGGGTATCGACGTGATCCTCGTCGGGGACTCGCTCGGGATGGTGGTGCTCGGGTACGACTCGACGGCGCAGGTCGAGCTCGCCGACATGATCCGCCACGGCGCCGCGGCTGCACGCGGCACGGAGCGCGCACACGTGATCGTCGACCTGCCATTCGGCGCATACGAAGCGTCGGACGACGTCGCCGTCGCGAGCGCGGCCGCGCTGGTGAAGCACGGCGGGGCGGCGTCGGTGAAGCTTGAGGGTGGTGAGCGCGCCGCGGCACGCATCCGCGCGATCGTCGCTGCCGGGATCCCGGTGTGCGCGCACATCGGCGTGCTGCCGCAGACGGCGTCGCTCGGCAGCGGCTTCCGACTCAAACGCGACCACGATCAAGCGCTGCGCGACGCGGATGCCGTCGTCGAGGCGGGCGCGTTCGCCGTCGTGCTCGAGATGGTGGAGGACGCGCTCGCCGCGGAGATCACGCAACGGATCGCGATCCCGACGATCGGCATCGGCAGCGGCCCGAGATGCGACGGCCAGGTGCTGGTGCTGCACGACGTGCTCGGGCTCTACCCCGACGCACCGCCGTTCGCGAAGCAATACGCGAACCTCGCCGCCGACACGACCGCCGCGCTGCTGGCGTATGCGCGCGACGTCCGGGCCGGCACGTTCCCAACCGAACGCGCCGGCTAGAGCAACAGCAAGCCGGCGGTTCCGAGCCACTCGGACGTGGCTATGGCGGTTTCGGCTGCGGCACGGAGGCTGCGGCCGCCGCCGCGGTCATCTCGCGGTCGATGCGCGCGTACAAACCGCCGTTCGGCCCGCGGTACAGGTCCATGTGCGTGCGCTGCGGGACGATCTCGATCTGGGCGTCGCTTCCAGGCAGCGTCGCCAGCGCGTCGCGCAGCCGCATCACGCCGCGCTCGAGCTGGAACGTGTCCCAGCTTCCGACGATGACGTGCAGCTTGCCGCGCAGCTTCGGCCCGAGCGTGGACCAGTTGTCGCGCAGCGTGCGGACGATGTCGTAGTGCGCTTCCCAGTACCGCGCGACGTCCGCGTCGATGCGGCCCGTCTCGCGGTCGAACAACGGCTGGGGACGGCCGTCGTCGCCGCGCGGCGAGAACACCGCGTCGAACGACCCGAACTGGCCGCCGTACGATCCCAGCGCGCGCTCTTGCAAGATGTAGTCGCGCAGCGGAACCACGTCCTTGCCTTTGAGCCGCACGAGCATGTACGGCCGCCCCCCGCGCGTGCGAAAGATGTTGCCGTCCGGTTCGTCGACGAGATTCGGCCCGGTGAAGTCGTGGAAGTCGAGCGGATCGGGCGACGTGGACCACGCTCCGCCGAACACCGACGGGTACGTGACCTGCAGCCACATCGTGCTCCAGCCGCCCGACGAATGGCCGGTGAGAAACCGCGTGCCTTCAGTCGCCGTCATGCGCCAGCGTGATTCCAGATACGGGATGAACTCGGTGGTGAGCGCGCGTCCCCACGGACCGTTGTTGACGGAATCCGCGAACACGCTGTGACCCAGCGGGACGTGCGGATCGAGGTGCACGTAGATCAGTTGCGACCCGCCGCCGGCCGCCAGCGATGTCGTGCGCGCCGCCGCGGCCCGCGGCAAGTCGTCGCCGGTCTCGCCGTAGCCGCCGACGACGAACACGGTCGCGTAACGCCGCGCGGACGCCGCGTAGTCGCGCGGCGGCTCGACGTATGCGCGGATCGCGATCGGCCTGCCGAAGAACGCGCTCAGCGACGGGCTGACGAGCGTCTCGATGCGGCCCGGGCCCGGCGCCGTGCGCGCGTTTCGCGGCGTTCGAAGCACGGGCTCGCCCGGGCGACGCGCATGCACGGCGATCGTCGTCACCCCGCCCGGCGCGATCGTGACGATCTCGTTCGCGCTCACGGGGTCACCCGGCTGGCCGCCGTCGTATGTGTAACGGTGCTGAACGTCCAGCTCGGCGCGCACGACGTAGCGCCCCGGCGCCAGCGTGCGCAGCGCGCTGGGGTACGCGGCGGGATCGGCGGGGATCTCGACTGCGGAACCCGGCGCGTTACGATCGATCTCGACGCCGACGATCTCGACGGCGCGCGGATCAGCGAAGCTCGGTTCGAGCAGCCCCGCGAGCCCGCGCAGCAAGACCGGATCGTTCGGCGCGAGCTTCTTCAAGAACACGAGCACGCGCCCGTGCAGTTCGCCCAGGCTGCGGTCGAACTGCACGACGATGCGCGGCGCGGCCGGCGGCGCGGCGGCGGCCGGCGCCGCAACCGCGAGCGCGCCGACCAGCGCGAAAGCACGCAGCATCAGATGCGCTCGAAGATCGTCGCGATCCCCTGGCCCATGCCGATGCACATCGTCGCGAGTCCGTAGCGGCCGCGGCGGCGTCCGAGCTCGTGCAGCAGCGTCGTCGCGATCCGCGCGCCGCTGCACCCTAGTGGATGGCCGAGTGCGATCGCGCCGCCGTTCACGTTCACGATCGCGGGATCGATGCCCAGCTCGTTCACGCACGCCACTGCCTGCGCGGCAAACGCTTCGTTCAGCTCGACGAGATCGAGGTCTTCGATGCGCAGGCCCGCGCGGTCGAGCGCCTTGCGCGTCGCGCCGATTGG
>DASWRD010000017.1:0-1712 GCA_036403315.1 Candidatus Elarobacter sp. | reverse complement strand
GCCGAACAGCAGGTGGATCGACGCGTCCTCGCCGTCGCGGCCGGCGCGTCCGGCTTGCTGGTTGAACTCGGTGAAGTCGAAGTTGAGGTGGTACAGGAACACGTGCCGCACGTCGGGCAAATCGATGCCCTCACCGAACGCGGACGTCGCGACGACGACGCGGATCGCGCCCTGCCGGAAGAACTGCTCGACCTGCGCGCGCTCGGCGCCGCCCACGCCCGCGTGGTAGAACGCGATCCCTTCACCCGCCTGTCCGCGCAGTTTCTCGGCGGTCTTCGTCGCCTCGGCGCGCGAGTTGCAGTACACGATCGCCTTCTCGCCGTCCCGCACGATGCGCTCGATGTACGCGAGCTTGTTGGTGGTGCCGCGCGCGTCCACCACGTGCAGGTTGTCGCGCACGGTCGGGTCGATCACCCAGCGGTCGATGCGCAGCGCCGCGCGGATCTTTGCGAACACCTCGTCGCCCGCGGTGGCCGTCAGCGCCAGCACTTGCGGGCTCCCGAGCGCCGCGATCGACTCGCCGATGCGCTGGTACGCCGGGCGGTGCGTCGATTCGGACAGGTGGTGCGCCTCGTCCACCACGATCAGCGACGGCCGCGACACCTCGCTGCGGAACCGGTCGAGATGGTATTGCACGAACTCCGGCGTCGCGCAGATGATGTCCCATCCGCCGGTGTCGAGCGCGTCGTTGAGCGCGGCGCGTTCGCCGGCGTCGATCGCGCCGTTCGCGCGGTGAATGCGCAGCCCCAGCGGCTCGAGGCGGCGCACCAGCGCATCGTATTGGTCGTTCGCCAGCGCGCGCAGCGGGTACAGCACCACGGTCTTGCGGCCGAGCTCCAGCGCGCGCACCGCCGCGGGGAACTGAAAGCACAGCGACTTGCCGCGGCCCGTGCCCAGCACCGCCAGCGTGTTCTGTCCGACGTCCACGCGTTCGAGCACCTCGCGCTGCGCGTCGCGCAGCGGCCGGTCGCCGATCAGCGCGCGCAGCACGTCGGCGCGCGCGACGGCCGCGCGATCCGTCGCGTCACGGCGCACCGCCTCGCGCACGCGCGTGACGTAGATGTTGATGCCGGTGCTGCGCGCGCCGCCCCCGGTCACGGCGGTCACCGCCGCCGTGTAGCGCTCGCCCGCGTCGATGTTCGGCGCGATGCGCGCGGCGATCGGGCGCTTCAAGAAGCCGAGCTGCAGCGCGCCGTACCACACGCCGATCGCGTTGGAATCGTACGCGTTGTCGCCATGCCGGCGCAACTCCAGTGCAGCGCCCTCGCGCACGCCCGCGACGACGTCCTGCCGGCCCTCGAAGCTCACGCCGACGACCTTCGTGTTGAAGCCGCTCGCGTCGCCGATCGTCGCGTACGGGTCGCGCTCGAGGTACTCGCTCGCGTTCGCGTACAGCTCGTCGAGGAACGCACGCGCCTCCGGCGGCGCAGCCTGCGCCGCGCTCGAAGGGCCGGAGGGGCGCGGCGTTCCGAACTCCGCCAGAAGCCGCTCGAACGCGGCCTCCGACGGCGTGGGCGGCGGAAGCTTCTTCTCCGCCACGACGGTCCTACGGAATCGTCTTGTGTTCGGGTTCGGGCGCGGCCGGCTTCTCGAGATCGAGCGTGATCTCACCGTCCGCGCGCGGCTCGTCGTCGCCGAGATTCAGGCGAATCTCTTCGTGGCCGAGCTCCGCCGCCTCGTCGTGCAGGCCCATCGCCTGCGCGTCGAGCGGA
>DASWRD010000016.1:0-3294 GCA_036403315.1 Candidatus Elarobacter sp. | reverse complement strand
AGAACACGACCGCGTCCGGCGTGTTGAAGTCGACCACGACGAACTTGTGATGGATCACCTGGCCCATCCCGCCGTTCCACTCGGCGCGGAACGGTTCGGGGACCTTGTCCTTGAGGAAGCCGAACGGAACCAGCAGACCGGGCTTCCCGCTCTTGGTGAACGTCAGGCCTTTCTCGGCCTGCGTCACGCCGTACGAGAAGATGGTCTTCTTCTTGAGCAGGCCGTTCAGCGCTTTGAGCACGTCACCGCCGCCGGTCAATCCCATCACCGCGAAGAGCACCGAGCTCTTCGCGCCGTTGATGGCGTCGCTGACTTGCTTGAGCGAGACGGCGGCGCTCTTGTGCGGCGCGAACGACACCGAGAACTTCGGCAGGTTCGGTTTGTCGAAATCGAACCACTTCGCGGCGATCGGCGCGCTCGTGAACTTGCCCATCGCGGTGAACGCCTGGTCGAAGGCCTGTCCGTACAGCTTCGCGACGTCGAGGTCGTCGATCGTGATCATGCTGTTCGACTGCACGTACAAGCCGCGGACGCTGAAGTTCGCCGAGCCCGTCAGGACGCGAATCGCGTTGCCCGCTTTGTCGCGCTGGATCACGCACTTGTCGTGCGCGAAGCGCTTGAAGTGGCCGCGCACGACCTGCACCTTCGACCCTTCGAGCAGCTTGGCGGCCTCGATCTCACGCGCGCCCTTCTTGGTGTGCAGCGGCGCGTCGTCGAGCACCATGCGAATCGGCCAGCCGCGCTCGGCGTCGCGCACCAGCACCTTGAGGAAGTCCGGCTCGTCGAGGTCGTACGCGAAGACGTCGTAGCCCGAGCCCGTCGCGGTGCCGTCCGTCTCGCACTGCATCAGAAAATCGCTCAGCAGCGTGCGCGCCCCGGCGCCGAGCCAGTGGTACATGTCGCGATACGTCGTCGGCGGCGTCGTGCTCGTTCCGGTCACCACCTGACGCGTGTCGTAGTCGATCGTGTCGTCGAAGCGCAGCGACTTCACGGTGCTGCCGTAGCGGTCGACGAACGCCTGCGACGAGACATAGCCGCGCGTGAACGCGATGTCGAAGTCGGGCGAGATCTTTCCGGTCAAGGGGATCGCGAAGGTGACCTTGGCCTTGCTCTGCAGCACGCCGGCACCGGTGGCGGGATCCTTGCCCGGGATGAAGTACAGCGCCTCGACGCGGTAGGTGTACGGGCCGGTGACGGTGTCCGGCGGGTAGTCGACCCAGCGGAACTTCTGGTACGGCGCGATGTCGGTCGTCTCGGCCATCGCGCGCCGCTGCTCGGTCGTCGTCGCCGCGGTGATGCCCTTCTCGGCTTTGAAGCTGAGCCGGTTCGGCGCGTACTTGAAGGTGACGCCGTCGGTGGACCGCGCGATCGCGAAGCCGGCCAGCCCGGCGCACGCGCTTTGCTGCACGTCCATCGCGATCATCACGCAGCCGTCGCCGCGGTACGCTTTGACCGTGAGCGGCCCGTCGTGCGCGACGATGCTCGAGGTCGCCGACAAGTTTGCCGCAGCCGCGGCGGGCACGGCCGCCGGCTGCGCGTCGGCGGCCGCCGGCGGTGGCGCCAAGGGATGGTCGGATTTCGGGGTTCGGGCGGGCATCCGGTCTCCTCTCGAACGAAGGCAGCCGGGCTTCTATGACGGAGCTGAGCGGCCTTCCCTTCGATCGCTAGTCGGCACGTCCCGAGACCCGTTCGACGAACTCGGCGACGCGTTCGAGTACCAGCTTCGGCGCGTCGCGGTGCGGGCTGTGTCCGGCGCCCGCGACGAGCACGATCTCGGTCTTCGGAACGCGCGCCGCGATCGCGTCGAGCTGCGCGGTCGTGCCGTACTCGTCGGCGTCGCCTTGGATCAGCAGCAGCGGGCAGCGCACGCGCGCCGCGTACGCCTCGATGTTCCAGTCACGGAAGCGCGGATCGAGCCAGATGTCGTTCCAGCCGCGAAAACTCGCATCCGCGTCGTCGTGATGCCGCGCAAGCTTGGCCGGGAGATCCGTCGTCGCGTACGCGGCCTTCGCCGCGGCGATGCTGCGCACGCTGAGCTCTTCGACGAACACGTGCGGCGCTTCGAGGACCAGCGCGCGCGCCGCGCCCGGATGCGCGCCGGCGTGGATCAGCGCGATCGACGCGCCGTCGCTGTGGCCGAACAGGATCGGCCGTTCGAGCTCGAGCGCCGCGAGCAGCGCCGGCAGCACGACCTCGCCTTCGTGGTGCATGTACTCCGGCTCGCGCTTCTCGCGTAGAACGTCGGAACGGCCGTAGCCGTAGCGCGAGTAGGCGACGACGGTGCAGCCGGTGCGCTCATGCACGCGTGCCGGGAAGTCGCGCCACAGCGAGACCGAGCCGAGCCCTTCGTGCAGCATGACGATCGCCGGGCGCGCGGGGTCGCCGTCCCAGCGCACGGTCTCGAGACGCTTGCCGCCGACGACGACGGCGCGCGCGAGCGGCTCGCGCGTCACCCGCGCCGCATCACGCGCACGGCACGGCGCCTTCGCGCGCGCGCAAGACGTGCCGCTGGATCTTCCCGGTCGCGGTCTTGGGCAAGTCGTTGACGAACTCGATCCAGCGCGGGTACTTGTACGGCGCGAGCCGGCTCTTCACGTGCGCTTGCAACACCGCGACGAGCTCGTCGCGCGGCACGACGCCGGGCTTCAGCACCACGAACGCTTTGGGTTTGATCAGAGCCTGCTCGTCGGGGACGCCGATCACCGCCGCTTCCAGCACGTCCTCGTGCGCGATCAGCGCCGACTCGACCTCGCTCGGCGAAACCCAGATGCCGCCGACCTTGAGCATGTCGTCGACGCGCCCGCAGGAGACGAAATACCCGTCGTCGTCCTGGCGGTACTTGTCGCCGGTGCGCGTCCACTCGCCGGCGAACGTGCGGCGCGATTTCTCGCGGTTGTTCCAATAATACGCGGCGGCCGTCTCGCCGCAGACCTCGAGCTCGCCCAGCTCGCCGCGCGCGACCTCGCGCCCGTCATCGCCGACGATGCGCACGCGGTAGCCCGGCACGGGCAAGCCCGTCGTGCCGTACTTCACCGCGCCCGGGCGGTTCGAGACGAAGATGTGCAGCATCTCGGTCGAGCCGATCCCGTCGACGATCTCGACGCCCAAGCGCGCCGTCCAGTTCTTGCCGATCTCCTCGGGGAGCGGCTCACCGGCGGAGGTGCACAGCCGCAGCGCGGTCTCGCCGCGCGCCGGGACCCCCGGCGAGACGAGCAGCGAGCCGAACAGGGTCGGGACGCCGCAGAAGATCGTCACGCCGTGCTCGCGCAACACCGCGCTCACGACGTCGGGCGT
>DASWRD010000015.1:0-13122 GCA_036403315.1 Candidatus Elarobacter sp. | reverse complement strand
CTCGGTCGTCCCGCGCGACTCCGCTGAGGCCGAACGCTTTCTCGCGCGCAAGCCCGTGCCGGCGGTTCGCGACGTCACGATCGTCGCGCGGCCCGGCACGTACGTGCTCGACGGCGTGACGTTCACGCGCGAGCGGCGGCGCTGACGTGCTCGCCTACGTCACCGGCGCCGCGGGCTTCATCGGCTCGCACCTGTGCGACCGATTGCTCGCGGACGGCTGGGACGTCGTGGGCGCCGACAACCTCGCCACCGGCGACGAGCGCAACCTGCGCGACGCGTCGCGCAGCGCGCGGTTCGCGTTCGTGCGCGCCGACGTCGCGCAGCCGTGGGCAGCGTGGCTGCAGGAGCTCGACACGCCCCGGCGCGCGCCGCGGCTCGTGCTGCACTTCGCGTCGCCCGCCAGCCCCGTGCAGTACGAGCGCCTCGCGCTCGAGACGCTGGCCGTCAACGCCGCCGGCACGATGCACGCGGTCGCGTGCGCGCACGCCGCCGGCGCGACGCTGCTCTTCGCGTCGACGAGCGAGAGCTACGGCGACCCGCGCGAGCACCCCCAGCGCGAGTCGTACTGGGGCAACGTCAACCCCGTCGGCATGCGCGCGTGCTATGACGAGTCCAAGCGGTACGGCGAGGCGTACGTCACCACCGCGGTGCGCAAGCTGGGGATCGACGGACGCGTCGCGCGCATCTTCAACACCTACGGGCCGCGCATGCAGGCCGGCGACGGGCGCGTCGTCCCCAACTTCTGCGTCGCGGCGCTGCGCGGCGAGCCGCTCGTGCTCTACGGCGACGGGTCGCAGACCCGCAGCTTCTGCTACGTCGACGACCTCGTCGACGGGCTCGTGCGCTTCGCGACGCGACCGGCGCTCGGCGGGCGCGTGATCAACGTCGGCAACCCCGCGGAGCACACGATCCGCGAGCTTGCCGAAGTGACGGCGCGCCTGGCGAGCGTCGAGCTGCGCGTCGCGGCGGCGCCGCTGCCGCCGGACGATCCCGCGCGGCGGCGGCCCGACATCGCGCTGGCACGCGAGCTGCTGGGCTGGGAGCCGCGGACCTCGCTCGAAACCGGCTTGCGCCGGACGCTGGACTACTTCGCGGGCGATTCGCCGCGGCCGACGCCCGCGTAGCGGAGCCCGGCCGCCTGCACTTTGGCGGGATCGAAGATGTTGCGGCCGTCGACGAGCAGCGTGCCGCGCATCGCCGCCGCGCACCGCGCGAAGTCGAGCGTGCGAAACTCGTTCCATTCCGTCGCGAGCAGCACGGCGTCGGCGCCTTCGACCGTCGCGTACATGTCGTCGCAGAACACGATCCCGTCGTCGCCGAGCACGCCGCGCGCGTTCGCGTTCGCGATCGGGTCGTGCGCGCGCACCGTCGCGCCGCGCGCGCGCAGCCGCGCGATGATCGCCAGCGCCGGCGCGTGGCGCACGTCGTCGGTGTTCGGCTTGAACGCGAGGCCCAGCACCGCCACCGTGCGCCCCTGCGTGCCGCCGAGCGCAGCCTCCAGCTTGTCGACCGTGCGGTCCGGCTGGCGTTCGTTGACCTGCGCGACCGCGTGCAGCAGCGGCGCCTCGTACCGGCGCTCGACCGCGAGCTGCTCGAGCGCGCGCACGTCCTTGGGGAAGCACGAGCCGCCGTACCCGATGCCGGGGCTGAGGAACTTCGTGCCGATGCGCTGGTCGTAGCCGATCCCGTTGGACACCGCGCGCACGTCGACGCCGAGCAGCTCGCAGATGTTCGCGATCTCGTTGATGAACGAGATCTTCGTCGCGAGAAAGGCGTTCGCGGCGTACTTGATCATCTCGGCCGTGCGCACGTCGGTCACCACGACGGGCGCGCCGAGCGGCGCGTAGAGGTCGCGCAGCACGCGCTCGGCGTGCGGGTCGTCGGTCCCGATCACGACGCGGTCGGGGTTGAGAAAGTCCGCGACCGCGGAGCCTTCGCGCAGGAACTCCGGGTTGCTGACGACGCTGACGCGGTGCTGGGCGGGCGCGCTGCCGCGCACGGTCGACGCGATCATCTCGCTCGTCTCCACCGGCACGGTCGATTTCGAGACGACGATCTTGGGGCCGTCGAGCGCGGCGCCGATCTCGCGCGCGACCGCCTGCACGGAACCGACGTCGGCGTGGCCGTCCGCGCGCATCGGCGTGCCGACCGCGATGAACACGATCTCGCTGTCGCGTACGGCCGCGGCGACGTTCGTGCCGAAGCGCAGCCGCCGCGCCTGCACGTTGCGCGCGATCAATTCGCCGAGCGACGGTTCGTAGAACGGCACCTCGCCCGCGGTGAGCCGCGCGATCTTGCCCGCGTCGTTGTCGACGCACACCACCGTGTTGCCGAGCTCGGAGAAGCACGTCCCGGTGACGAGGCCGACGTAGCCGGAGCCGATGATGGCGATCCGTCTCATCGCGTGAGGTTTTCCGGCGCCGGTTCGGGCGAGCGCTTCGACGGGCCCAGCGACGTCGCGGCGGCGAGCAGCGCCACGGTGTGCCCCACCGTGATCGTCTGCAGCAGATCGGCCACCGAGCGGTGGCGCAGCACGACGCTCGCGACCTCGCCGAGCGCGACGAGCACCAGCGGTGCGACGAAGCGCATCCGGCCGCGCGCGATGTTGTACGTCGCGACGATGTTCGCCAGCGCCATCACGCCCATCGCGTAGGTGTACGGCACCAAGAACGGCGCGGCGCCGCGGAAACCGGGCGCGGTCAGCGTGACGATCGTGACCTCGCCGAAGAGCGCGAAGAACCCGGTCGCCGCGGCCGCCATGACCGCCGCGACCGCGAGCGCCTGCAGCAGCAGCCAGCGCGTGCGCTGGCCGCGCGCGGCGCGCAGCGAGGCCTGCGGCAGCAGCACGATCGGCACGAACGCGATGACCGAGTACAGCGCGCGCCCCGCGAGCGACGCCGCGCCGTACAGCCCCGCGGTGTTCGCATCGAGATAGCGCTTCGCGAAGACGCCGTCGTAGAACACGAGCAGGTTGATGCAGAACACGGCGATCCCCACCGCCGCCGACGTGCGCGCGACCGCGCGCAGCGAGAACGGGACCGGCGTGCCGCGCCGGTGCGGAACCGCGGCCACGAACGTGAACACCGCGGACACGGCGTAGCCCAGCGCCATCCCCGCGACGGCGCCGCGCACGCCGGCGACGACCCCGAGCACGGGCGCGAACAGCGCCTTGCCGCCCGTCTCGACGACGTTGGAGAACGAGAACGCGCCGAAGTGCGACGTGCCCTGCAGCACGCCGCGCAAGAACGGCAGCGCGATGGCGCCGCCGAGCGCGCAGCCCGCGAACGTGACGAGCAGCGGATCGGAGATGCGCATGAAGCTCGCGAGCGGCACCGACAGTGCGATCAGCCCGGCTGCCGCGACCGCCGACGTCACGATCGCGACGCGGTCGACGGCGTGCACCAGCCCGGCGAGCCGGTCGGGATCCAGCGCCAAGTCGCTGGCGAGCTTCGCGACGACGAGCTGCGCGATCAGCGCGGGCCCGGACAGGATCAGCACGACGGCGACGAGCGCGGAGAACGTGCCGTACGCCTCGACGCCGATCGACCGGCTGACGAGCGCGTAGAACACGTACGCCAGCACGTTCGCGACCAGCAGGCCGACGAACGTGACGCCGGCGTGCTTCGCGACGCGCGCGTTCGGCGTGGCGGTGGCGTACTCGCTCACAGGCGCAGCTCGAAGTCCTCGGCGTCGACCGTCAGGTTCGGGTTGTAGTACGGGTCGCGCGACGCCCAGCCCGGCCAGCGCTTGCGAATCGCGCCGACCTCTTCGATCGCGCGCGCGACCTTCGCCGGCGTGTCGTCGCCGCCGCGGCTCTTGGACTCGTAGTGATAGAGCTTCGCGCGCGGCACGAACACGTTGCGGTAGCCGGCGCGCCGCAGCTTCAGGCACAGGTCGACGTCGTTGTACGACACGGCGAGCGTCTCGTCCAGGCCGCCCACCTCGAAGTATTTGCGCTTCGCGATCATCAGGCACGCGCCGGTCAGCGCGAGGTAGTTCGTGTCGAGCTCGAGCGCGCCGTGATAGCCCGCGTCGCGCGCGGGCATGAAGCGGTGCGCGTGCCCCGCCAGGCCGAGGATGCCGAGCACGACGCCCGCGTGCTGCACCGTGCCGTCGGGGTACAGCAGCAGCGCGCCGACGGCGCCGACCGACGGCCGGCGCGCCTGGCCGAGCATCGCCTCCATCCAGTCGGGCGCGATCACCTCGGTGTCGTTGTTGAGCAGCAGCAGGTAATCCGCGTCCGTCGCGCGCGCGGCTTCGTTGTTCAAGCGCGAGTAGTTGAACGGTGCGGGATCGCGCAGCACGCGGAACCGCTGCGGCTCGCGGCGCTCCCACTCGGCGAGCAGCTCCAGCGTCGCCGCGTCACGACTGCCGTTGTCGACGACGAGCAGCTCGAAGTCGCGGTACGCGGTGCGCTCGAACAGCGACGCGATGCACGGCCGCAGCAAGTCGGCGCGGTCGCGGGTCGGGACGATCACGCACACGCGCTCGCCGCCCGGCACGCCGAACCGCACGTCCACCTTGCCCCCGGCGACGCGCACCGCGGCCGCCTCGCCGCGGCGGCGAAGCGCGACCTCGACCGCGAGCGCCTGGTCGGCGGGCGCGACCGTGTTGCGCACGTCGCGGTGGCACAGCACCTGCGCGACGTGCACGATGCGCTCGGTGAGCTCGCTGACGCGCAGCAGCGCTTCGTACCAGCGCGCGCTCTCGAACACGTCGCGCACGCCGCCGGCGCGTTCGAGCAGCTCGCGCCGGATCACGGCGACGCGCCCGACGTAGTCGCGCGTGAGCAGCGTCTCCGGCGACCAATCGGGCTTGAACCACGGGTCGAACGGCACGCCGCGGTCGTCGATGCGGTCTTCGTCGGAATACACGACGTCGGGATCGTCTTGCAGCGCGAGCGCGAGCTCGAACAGCGCGTGCGGCTCGAGGCGGTCGCCCGGGTCGAGCGGCGCGACGACGTCCGCGGAGCCGAACCGGTCGCCGCCCGGCCCGACGATGCGCACGCGCGCGTCGGCCGCCGCGAACGCGCGCAGCTCGCCGTCGCGCGCGTCGTCGGCGTCCGCGACGAGCACGCGCGCGGACCAGCCTTCGTACACTTGATCGCGCAGCGAGCGCAGCGTCGCGACGGCGCCCGCGGTGCGCGCGCGCGCGTCGACGACCAGCCCGAAGCCGACGCGCTTGGGCAGGAAGCGGATCATCGCGCGCATCCGCTCGACGTCCTCGTCGCGCACGCGGTGGTGCTCGCGAAAGAGCTGGTACGGATCGCCGAGCGCCGCGAGCTCGACGGCGCGCGCGTCGCCTTCCGCGACCTCGACCGGGTCGTCGCCGGGACCGATCCCGAAGCGGCGGCGCGTGGCGAACCACGCGTCGCGCAAGCGCCAAAAGCGGCTCACGCGCATCGCTTCGATCGTGCGCCGCTGGCGCTGCACCAGCGGATACAGATACGCCACGTGCGCGAGCAGCGCGTCGCGCGAGCGGCCGTCGTCGAGCGCGCCCAGACCGTCGATCGCTTCGGACGTGCGCGCGGCGATCGTGCGCCAGCCGCCGCGCCGCTCGACGTACGCCGCGCCCGCACGCACCATCGCGCGCAGCGGCTCGCCCTCGGGCAGCGCGCTCAGCGCGGCCGCCCAGCCGTCGGGCGGCACGACCACGCCGCCGCCCGTCTCACGCACGAGCGCGGCGGCGCCGGGCGCGTTCGCGTCGGCGATCACCGGGCGGCCGTACGCCCACGCTTCGGCGACTTCGGGCACGAACGCGAGCCCCGCGCCCGTCACCGCGACCGCGCGCGCGAACGCGAAGAACGCGGCGCGGTCGGCTTCGGCGACGCCGCCGAGCGCGACGACCTGCAGCCCGCTCTCGCGGATGCGCGCGGCGGCGGACGGGTCGTCGCCCGCGGCGAGCACGTACGGCCGCCCGCGCGTCACGCGGTTGACGCGGTCCGCGTGCAGATCGGCGGCCGGCACGACGTCGACGCCGAGCCCGATGACGCGCGTCCGCGCGCGCGATGCCGGTCCGTACAGCTCGCCGACGAGCGCCGCTTCGGCTTCGGTCGTGCACAAGATCATGCGCGCGCGCGACACCGCCGCGGCGACGGCGGGCAAGCGCGCCGCCGGCTCGTCGTCGAGCAGCGGCACGAGCACGACGCGTTCGGCGACGTCCGTCAGCGCGTGCACCGTCGTCGGAACGGTGAGGTCGACGAACAAGAACGCGTCGTAGCGGTCGGCGGACGCGCGCACGTGCGCGAGCAGCTCGGGGCTGCGCAGCCGCTCGTCGAGCAGCGCCTGCGCGCGCTCCTCGGCCGCGGCGCCGCCCCGGCGTACCGCTAGCAGCGCGTCTTCGTACGCGACGCGGTCCGGCGCGTCGACGCGAAAGCGGTGGACCGGGAACGGCTCGGTGTGATCGGTGCCGGACACGAAGAAGTTCGCGTCGGGCGCGTCGGGCGTGGTGGTCGTCGTGATCACCTCGAGCGCGATGCCTTCGAGCGCGAGATGCGTCGCGTACGCGAACGCGAAGCGCTCCTTGCGCCCGCGCAGATCGCGCCCGAAGAACGGCGCGACGAGCGCGACGCGCTGGCGGCCGGTGCCCTTCACGACACCGCCGCCGCGGCGCGCCGCCGCTCGAACAGCCGGCGCGCGGCGACCTCCGCGACGGCGACGCCGACGACGAGCCAGTACGCGGTCGCGACCTTCGGAAAGAAGAACAGGTCGTCGAACGTCTGGTGCGCGGCGAGCGCGACGGTCGCGCCGAGCGCGCCGACGACGAGCGGCCGCCGCACGGCGCTGCGCCCCAGCGTCACGATCGTCGTCGCGAACATCGCGAGCGTCGC
Source organism: Candidatus Elarobacter sp. (assembly GCA_036403315.1). GTDB lineage: Bacteria > Vulcanimicrobiota > Vulcanimicrobiia > Vulcanimicrobiales > Vulcanimicrobiaceae > Vulcanimicrobium. The sequence goes on along the minus strand of DASWRD010000015.1, from coordinate 6,293 downwards.
GAGCAAACCGGCGATGCCGGTCTCCGCGAGGCTCTGCAAATAGATGCTGTTCGCGTGCGTGCGCACGTCGGGCAGCCCCGCCTGCGCGAGGTCGAGCTCGTAGTTGCCCGCGCCGACGCCGACGAGCGGCGACGTGCGCCACAACTCGACCGCCGCGTGCCAGAGCTGCGAGCGGTTGGCGAGGTGATCCGCGGCCTGCGGCGCTTGGTCGAGCGAGAAGTAGCCCGCGGGCACGCCCGCGCGCAGCGCGAGCGCGATCCCGGCGGCGACGACGAAGCCGACCGCGGCGGCGAAGCGCCACGCCGTGCCGCCGAGCGGACGCAGCACCAGCAGCACGACGACCACGCCGAGCGCGACGCCGATGATCCCCGAGCGCGAGATCGTGAGCACGTCGGTGATCGCGGCGAGCGCGACGACGAGCACGAGCGTGCGGTCGCGGTGGACGAGCGCGCGCGCGACGAGTACCGGCAGCGCGACGTCGAGGTAGCCCGCGAGCTGGTTGGGGCCTTCGAGCGCGCCCGCGATGCGCGGGAACGACGCGCCGTGCAGCAGGATGCCGCTGTGCGCGCCCACGACGTACTCCGCCAGCGCGGACAGGCACACGAGCGTGACGGCGAATTCGAGCATCCGCCAGAACGGGCGGTCGTCGGGATCGGTCGCGAACGCGGCGATTGCGCCGAGGAACAGCAGCAGGTACTCGCCGGCCTTGAACGCTTCGCGCACGACCGCGCCGAGGTGCTGCGCGTGCGTCGCGCTCAGCGCGATCGCGAGCAGCGTCGCGGCGAACGCGAGCAGCATCGCGCGCACCGGGAACGTGCGGAACGCGGCGAGCTCGGGCCGCGAGAACGCGAGCGCGAGCAGCATCCCGACCAGCCCCGCCTTGAGCGTGGTGATCGTCGTCGGCCCGGCATAGCGCGCGAAGTCGAACGGCGCGAGCACCAGCAGCGCGGCGACGCCGAGCGCGGGGCGGCGGCGCGTCAGCAGCGCGACGGCGACGGCGCACGCCGCGTAGACGAGCGCGCTGGGGAGGTCGACCGGTACGTGCGTCTCGTGGCGCAGCGTGACGGTCCACGGCTGCAGGATCACTCGAAGCGTGAATCCGTCACGGCAGCGGGACGAGATCGCGCGGGCGCCGGCGCAGCAGCAGATCGAACGCGAGGTGCAGCTCTTGCGAATCCACCAGCCGCGCGAGCGCGAGGAACACGAACGCGCCGAACAGCAGGTGCTCGCCCAAGTTCGAGACGCGCGCGAGCATCGTCGGCGCGGGCGGGGTGCGCGTGATCTGCACGGCAGCGAGCGCGAACGCCATCACCGCGGAGCACGCGCCCACCTTCAGCAGCGAGACGCAGACGGCGCCCAGCGGGAAGCCGCCCAGCGCGCGCCACGCGACCGCGACGAACGCGATCGTCTGCAGCGTCTGCGACACCGCGTTGGCGAGCAGCAGCCCGCGCGCGCCCAGCGACGGCAGCCACGCGAGCGACAGCACGACGTTGAGCACCACCGTGGCGACGGAGATGGCGATCGCGACCCGCACCGCGCCGCACGCGTACAGACAGCGCGTCAGCACGACGTTCGCGGCGAGCGCGACGAGGCCGACGGCCGCGAACGGCAGCAGCTGCGCGCACAGCACCGTCGCTTCCGGCGTGAACGCACCGCGCTCGAACAGCGTCTGCACGATGGGGCCGGCGAGCATGCACAGCCCCCACGCCGACGGCAGCGTCAGAAAGATCACCATCTGCAGACCCGTCGCGACGCTGCGCCGCATCGCGGCCCGGTTCTTGTGCGCGAACTGGCTCGCGAACAGCGGGAAGATCACCGTCGCGATCGCGGTCACGAAGAGCTGCTGCGGAAAGCCGACGATCTTCACCGCGAAGTTCATCCCGGCGATCGTCCCCTCGCCCATGTGCGACGCGAAGTAGCGGTCGAAGAACAGCGCGATCTGGCCCGCGGCGGAGCCGATCGCGATCGGCGCGAGCACGTGCCCCAGCCGCACGAGGCCCGGATGGCGGAGGTCGATCGCGAAGCGGAACCGCCGCAGCGCGAAGAACGTCGGCAGCAGCGCGAGCAGCGACACGAACGCGCCCGCGAGCGCGCCGAACACCAGCGCGTACGCGCCGTAGCGCGGCTGCGCGACCCACACGAAGCCGATGATGCAGACGTTCGCGACGAACCCTTGCAGCGCCGCCGCGCCGAAGCGGTGGTACGCGTTGAGCAGCGCGCCGATGACGCCCGCCAGGCTCGCGGCGACGATCGTCGGCATGAGCCAGCGCGTCATGACCACCGCGGTGTGCACGTGGGCGGGCGTGTCGCGGTTGACCGCGGGGACGTAGATGTGCGGCACGTACCACGGCGCGAGCCATGCGCCCAGCGCGGCGCCGATACCGAGCACGACGACGAGCACGGCGATGACGGTCGAGGCGAGGTTCCACGCCTGGTCCTCGCGCTCGGTGTTGACGTAGTCGCTGAACAGCGGCACCAGCGCGGTCACGAGCGCGCCGGTGAACACGCCGAACAGGATGACCGGTACCACCGACGCCGCGAGGAACGCGTCGAGCTCCCACGACGTGCCGTAGAACTTCGCGTACACCACCTCGCGCACGAAGCCGAGGATCGTCGACGCGAGCGTCGCGCCCATCACCAAGATCGTGGACCGGGCGAGCCGCCGCGGCGTCCGGCCTCGTTCGACGGCGGTCAGCCGGCGGTTAATGCGCGCCGACCCCTCGCAGCACGGCCGGGATCGTCTTGGCGACGATCGCGAGGTCGTACCACGGCGACCACGCATCGATGTACTCGTTGTCCAGCGCCATCCACTCTTCGAACGAGAGGTGCGAGCGGCCCGAGATCTGCCACAGGCACGTGATGCCCGGCTTCACCACCAGCCGGCGCAGCGCGTAGCCGTCGTAGTGCGCGACTTCCTCGGGGAGCGGCGGGCGCGGCCCGACGATCGCCATCTCGCCGAGCAGCACGTTGACGAAGTTGGGCAGCTCGTCGATCGACGTGCGGCGCAGGAACGCGCCCAGCCCGTGCAGGCGCGGATCGTCGCGCATCTTGAACACGGGCCCGTCGGCCTCGTTGAAGCGGCGCAGCCCGGGCAGCATCGCGTGCGCGTCGCGGACCATCGTGCGCAGCTTGAACATGCGGAAGCGGCGCCCGCCCAGGCCGACGCGCTCGTGGCGGTAGATCGGGCTGCCGCCGCTGACGATGACGATCCCGAGCATCGCGCCCAGCACCACCGGCGCGGTGCCGACGAGCGCCACCAGCGCCAGCCCGACGTCGAGCGCGCGCTTGGCGGCGTGGTACCAGGCCGGCCGGGCCGGCGCCGCCGGCAGCGTGAGCCCCGCGGGGAGGTCGGCCGCGGAAGCGCGCTCGGGCCGGCGCAGCTCGACGACGCTCATCGCGCGCCGTTCCCCAGGATCGCCGCGATGCGCTCGCCGACGTACCCGAGCCCGTCGACGATGCCCAGCTCGCGCCCGGGTCCGCCGCCGGTATACTCGAGGTACGGCACGTACTCGCGGGTGTGGTCGGTGCCGGGCTGGGTCGGGTCGCAGCCGTGGTCGGCGGTGAAGATCAGCGCGTCGCCCGGCCGGACGCGCGCCAGCAGCTCGGGCAGCCGGGCGTCGAGGCGCGCGAGCGCGTCACCATACCCGCGGACGTCCCGGCGGTGTCCGAACTTGGTATCGAAGTCGTTGAGGTTGACGAACACCAGACCGTGATCCGTGGCATCGGCGAGCTCGAGCGCGCGATCGACCGCCTCGCCGTTGTCGGCGACGCGAACCGATGAGGCGATCCCGTGACCGCTGTAGATGTCACAAATCTTCCCGACAGCGTGCACGGGTACACCCGCCTGCTCCAACCGGTCGAGCACGGTCGGCGGCGGCGGGATCGCGTAGTCTCTACGGTTAGGTGTACGAGTGTAGTTCCCCGGCGTGCCGGTGAACGGCCGGGCGATGACGCGGTTGACCTCGTGCGGCGGCACGAGCATCGCGCGCGCCTTCTCGCACCAGTCGTAGAGCGTCGGCAGCGGCACGGTCGCTTCGTGGCACGCGACTTGAAAGACGGAGTCGGCGGACGTGTACAGGATCGGCCGGCCGGTGCGCTGGTGCTCCTCGCCCAGCTCGGCGATGATCTCGGTGCCCGACGCGGTACGGTTCGCCAGCGGCGGCTTCCCGGCGATCGCGGTGAAGCGATCGACGACCTCCGGCGGGAAGCCCTGCGGGTAGGTCGGGAACGGCACCTCGGTGATGACGCCCGCCATCTCCCAGTGGCCGGTGATCGTGTCCTTGCCCTTGCTCCGCTCGCGCAGGCGTCCCACCGCCGCCGCCGGTGCGGCCCCCGCGGATACGCCGCGCACGCCGGTGATGTGGCCGAGCCCCAACCGCTCGAAGTTGGGCAGGCGAAGGCCGCCCAACCGTTCAGCGACGTTTCCGATCGTGTTCGCGTTCAGAGCGTCGTGGTAGGCGACTGCATCTGGAAGGGCACCGACGCCGGCGGAGTCCATGACGAAGGTGAGAATGCGCGGCATGCCGTTCGGCGCGGTTCCCTTCGGCGCAGGACCGCGCCTCCCGTGACGCTGAACGCGTGAAGCCCTACATGCGTCTTCCGGTTCTCTTCGCGCTGGCCGCGGTGCTTTTCGCGAGCGCCACCGCGCGCGGCGCGGCCGCCCCGCCCACCAGCCTCGACGTGACCGGCAAGAGCGTCGACTTTTTCTCGAACCGGTTCGTCGTGACGGCCGACGGCAGCGTGCGCGTCAGGCTCTCCGACGGCACCGTGGTGACCGGCGAGACGTTCACGATGGATCTCAAGCTGAACCGGTACCTGGTGGCGGGCGACGTCCACGTCGACGGCCCGACGATCCACGCCGCCGGCGCGGCGTTCGCGGGCTATCCGGATCTCGACCGGTCGTACTTTCTGCCCTCGTCCGCCACGCCCGCGGCGCCGGAGCGCTGGACCTACTACGGCCTGGACTGGGCGAACCCGCACGTCGGCCGCGAGCAGCCGGGCGACGCGTTCTTTTTCCCGGACCTCACCGGCGAGCGCCCGTACATCTATTCGACCGGGGCGCGCATCACGCCCAAGACGAACGTCCTGTTCACGTTTCCGCGCGTGTACACCGCGGGCGTGTACCTGCCGCTGCCGCGCTACGTCGTGACCTTCTCGGCCAACTCGCACTTCTACGAGAACGGGTTTCAGGGCGCGCGCGCGGACGTCGCGCTGCCGTTCAACGGCTCCGCGCACAGCCTGACGGCGCTGCACGCGCGCAACGACCAGTTCAACGGCACGTATCTCGCGCTCGACCAGCACTTCGTGTGGGACAACGATTGGATCGTCGCGTCCATCGACCCGCTTACGCAGGAGCAGCGCCAGTACAACCTGATCGCGTTCAAGTCGTTCTCGCCGAAGATGCAGGGCCGGCTGTTCGCGCAGGAGTCGGCGGCGCAGCACTTGATCGTCAACCGCCCCGACGACGCCGCCGCGTACGTCGGCTTCTCGCTCAACGCGGGCTTGCCGCATTCCGGTTTGAGCTACTCGCAGAGCAACTACTACCAGCACATCCTGGGCTACCCGAAGCATCCCAACGACAACGTGCTCGCATCGGACTACGACCCGCGCTGGCGCGAGCACCCGACGGGCGCGGAGCTCACCTGGACGGGGGTCCCGACGCCGCTGATCAAGGGCGGCCCCGTCTCGTTCCGTTTGCGCAGCGGGTTCGGCTTCTCGCACGACGTGTACGGCGAGGGCGGCTATCCCAACCAGCAGCCCGGGCCGAAATCGCTGTTCTACAAATATGCGGGCGCGCTGGTGTCCACCAGCGCGATCAGGCTGCGCAGCGGCTATTCGCTGACCGCGCAGTACGACAAGCAGCGCATCTGGTTCTCGCTCCCGCACCACGTGGACGTGGGCGACGGGCGCGCGTCGATCTCGCGCGACCTGCCGCGGCAGCACCTCACGTACTACCTCGCGTACGAGATCAAGACGATCGGCGACTACTGGGGCGAGCAGCAGCTCGCCGCGTACCCGCGCGCGTCCGACGCGTTCACCAACGAGTTCGGCACGTTCACGGGCCTGGGCGCCTTCCGCGGCTTCGCGACGTCGCGCAACCTCTCGGGCGCGGTCGTCTACGCACCGACGCCGTATTTCGTGCTGAACGTGTCCGCCGCGCGCCTCACCGATACGCCGGGCCCGATCCCCGGCGCGTACGGGCAGCCGCCCGTGCAGCTGAGCGCCGACCTGCGCATGCGCATCTCGAAGCAGCTGCTGGTCGACGTGAGCCGCGGCTACTATTTCAACTTTGC
>DASWRD010000014.1:0-48278 GCA_036403315.1 Candidatus Elarobacter sp. | reverse complement strand
TCGTCGACGACGTGCTGGCCACGGCTGTCGGCCGCTTCGCGGGCGACGCCGCCGAGCTCATCGCGAAGCGCTTGCGCGACGAAGCGAAGCGCGCGTCCGCGTCGGTGGTCGCGGCGGCGCGCGACGCCGATGTCGAGCACGCCCTCGCGCCGCTGCTGGACGCGATCGCCGCCGAACGCCTCCCGGTCACCGAGGACGCGGCGCAGGCGTTCGGCGCGGACGCCTCCAGCGGCACGTGGAGCACCGACCTGGAGACCGGCCTGCGCAGCTCGATCGTGCTGGGCGCGCTGGGCGGCCCGGCCGTCGGGCTCGTCGACGCGATCGCGCGCCGGTTCGCGACCGCACCGCCCGGCACGTACATGAAGCGCGAGCTGCTCGCCGATCTCGACGCGGGGATCTATCCCGCCTTCGACGCCGAGCTCGCGCGCTACGTCGACGGCATCACGGCGCGCGTCGAGACGATCGCGCGCGGGCTCGGTGCGCGCGTCGCCGCGCTCGCGCCGCGCGTGCGGTCCGAAGCGCTGGGCCCGCTCGACCGCGCGCTCGCGGCGCACCGTGGCGGAACGGATCGCGTCGCCGCGGCGCGTGCGGCGTGCGAGCGCGCCGACGCCGCGCGCGCGCTCGCGACGCGCATCGAGACGCGCACCGAAGCGTTCGCGCGCGAAAGCCGCGCCGAACGCGCCGAGCTCGCCGACCCAGCGGTGCCGCTTGATCCGCACGCGGGCCGGGAGCGCGTCGCGCCCAGCGACACCGCGCGCTTCGACCCGCACACGTACGAGCACGGCTTGCGCCCGGAGCGCTGGCGCATTGCGGTGCTCGGTGCGTTCAAGCGCGGCAAGTCAAGCCTGATCAACGCGATCGCCGGCTCGCGCGTCGTGCCCGACGAAGGCGCGGACGTCGAGATGCACTTCCCCGTACACGTGCGCTACGGCGAGCAGCACCGTGCGTATGCGCTCGGCGACGACGCCGGCTGGAACGAGATCGCGCTCGACGAGGCGCTCGACGCCGCGACGCGCACGCCGCTGCTGATCGAGACGCCGTGGACGCTGCCGCGCCAGCTCGTGCTCGTGCACACGCCGGCGTTCGACTCCGGCTTTCCGCTGGCGAACGAGATCGTGCGCGCCGCGGCGCAGTCGGCGAGCGAGATCGTCGCGCTGTTCTCGCGCCAGCTCTCCGACCGCGAGCTCGCGCTGTACGGCGCGATCGCGGACGCCGGAAAGCCGATCACGTTCGTGCACACCATGGCTGATCACGAGGACGCCGCCGAGCGCCGCAACGTCGTGATGCTGGCCGACCGCTATCTGCGCGAGCGCGCGATCACCCCGCAGCGCATCTTCACGACGTCGACGCTGGAATATCGCGAAGCGCTCGACGCGGGCCGTGCGCCGGCGGGCTGGAACGAGCTGCTCGCGCTGCGCTCGACGCTTGAAGCGCACGCGGAGGAGCACATGGCGCACCTCGCGCGCACCGAGCGCGAGCGCGCCGAACGCGAGCGCCTCGCGAGATCCGCGCCGTCGCCCGCAGCAAGCGAGCGCGGGTCGTTTTTCAAGCGCCTGTTCGGCAGCCGGTAGCGGCAATCAAAAGGGGGTCGCCCCCTGGCCGTGGCCGAATCGAACCGGACGTGTCCGACACCTATATCCTCGGGCCGGCGCGACTCGCGCTCGGCGACGGCACGCTGACGCACGGTCGGATCGCCGTCAACCGCGGGCGCATCGCCAGGCTCCTCCCAGAGGAAGGCCCGAGCGACATGCGCCCGCCGGACGGTGCGATCATCGCACCCGGCCTGATCGACGTGCACACCAACGGCGCCGACGAGTTGCTGTTCAACCGCGATCAAGGCAACGCGGTGGAGGTGGCGTCGCGCGCATACGCGCGGCAAGGCGCGACGGGGTATCTCGCGGGCATCATGACGGCGCCGTGGGAGTCGATGATGCACGCGGCCGCGGAAGTGTCGGAAGCGGCAAACCAGTTGGTCGAAGCCGGCGACCCGATCGGCGCGCGCTGTCTGGGCATCCACTTCGAAGGCCCGTTCCTCAACCCGAAGTTTCGCCGCGTGCACCGCGCGGAGTGGATCGTTCCCGCGACACTGGAACGCGCGCAGGAGATGGTCGAAGCGTGCCGCGGCGCACTCGTCATGGTGACGATGGCCCCCGAGGTGGACGGCGTCGACGAGCTCGCGCGCTTGTTCCACGATCAAGGCATCGTGTGCTCCGCCGGACACACCGCCGCCAAGTACCGCGAGGGCATGCTCGCGATCGGTCTCGGCTTTCGCACCGTGACGCACGCGTTCAACGCGATGCCGCCGCTCGATCATCGCGATCCATCGATCCTCGCGGCATTCATCCAGGAGTCGCGCACGACGGTGCAGCTGATCTGCGACGGCTACCACGTGTCGCCGCCGATGGTCGACCTGCTGTACCGCACGCTCCACGACCGGCTCGTGCTCACGACCGACAACATGCCGCCCGCGGGCAGCGGCTATCGCATCGAAGGCGGCGTCGTGCGCGCGGAGGACGGCACGATCGCCGGCAGCGCGCTGCTGATGGACCAAGCGGTGCGCAACCTGATGGTGTACGCCGAGATCCCGTTCGAGACCGCGGTCGTCAACGCGACGCGGAGTCCGGCGAGGCTCCTCAACCTCGACCGCGAGCTCGGCACGATCGAACCGGGCAAGCGCGCCGACCTGTCGGTGTGGAGCGACGACCACCACGTGCTGACGACCATCGTCGGCGGCTTGCCGGTGTTCGGCTCCGCGCACCTCTACCGGCCTTCACGCACGGCCAGCGCCTGAGCTGATCGTCCGATCCTAGGCGCGCTCATCGCCGGGCTCGCGCTGCTCGGCGTTCTGTTTCGTCCGTGGCGCGTGAACGAGGCGTGGTGGGCGGCGGGCGGCGCGCTTGCGCTCGTCGTCACGCGCGCCGTCTCGCCGCACGACGCGCAAGCCGCGCTCGGGCGCGGGCTTCACGTCTACCTGTTTCTGATCGGCATGATGGCGCTGGGAGAGTTCGCGCGCGCCGAAGGCGTGTTCGACTGGATCGCGACGCGCGCGGTGCGCGCCGCCCGCGGCTCGCGCGCGCGGCTGCTGCTGCTCGTGTACGGTACCGGCGTCGCGACGACGGCGTTCCTGTCGAACGACGCGACGATCGTCGTGCTGACGCCGGCGGTGCTCGACGCGATCAGGCGCACCGACGTGCGCCCGCACGCGTACGTGTTCGCGTGCGCGCTGGTCGCGAACGCCGCGAGCTTCGTGCTGCCGATCGCGAACCCGTCGAATTTGCTGTTCTTCGCCGACAAGATGCCGCCGCTGGGCGCGTGGCTCTCGTCGTTCGGGCTTGCGTCGGTCGCGTCGGTGGCGCTGACGTACGCCGTGCTGGTCCTGCTGTTTCGCCGCGATATCGCAGCGCCGCTGGCGGTGCACGACGGAGACGCGCCGGCGCCGCGCGCGCTCGCGGTCGTCGTGCTCGCGGCCTGCTCGATCGCGCTCGTGGTGACGTCCTCGCTCGACGGGCCGCTCGGGCACGTGACGTTCGGCTGCGGGCTGGTCGCCGCGCTGCTCTCGGCGACGCGCAACCGAAGCGAACCGCTGCGCATCGTCCGCGGGATCGCGTGGCCCGTCGTGGCGCTGACGGCGGCGTTGTTCGTGCTCGTGGAAGCGCTCGACGCGGCCGGCGCGGCGTCGTTCCCGCGCGCTCTCTTCGCGTGGGCCGCGCACCAGGCCGCGCCGGTCCCGCAGGTGGGCGTCGCGCTCGCGGCCGCGCTCGCTTCGAATGTCGTCAACAACTTGCCGGTGGGGCTCGACCTCGGCAAGTACGTGGGCGCAGCGCACCCGCCGGCCGCGCTCAGCGCTGCGGCGCTCGTCGGCGTCAACGTGGGTCCGAATTTGACCGCGAACGGCTCGCTGGCGACGCTGTTGTGGCTCGCGATCTTGCGGCGCGAAGGCATTGCCGTCGGCGCGCTGCGGTTCGCGTCGGTCGGCGTCGCAGCAGCACCGCTCGCGCTGATCGCGGCGGCGCTGCTGGCGCGTTAGGCCCTAGATCGTGTTGCAGCTCCCGAGCTGCATCGCGTTGTTGCCGTGCAGCGCCGCTTTTTTGAGATCCTCGCGGATGTAACGCTCCGCGGTGAACGTGCTGAACAGCTCCTGCATCTGCTGCGCGTCCGCCATCGCGTCGGCCGTCGTGGAGGTGTACACCTTGGGCGGCGGCGCAGCTTCTAACGGCGACGTCGGGTGCTGCGCGGCAATCTTCCACGGCAGCGCGGCAGCACCGTGGTCGTCGCTGGGCGCGTTCGCGATGTCGCGCACCGGCGCTTCGGCGAGCGCGGCGTAGATGCGCGCCATCGACTTGGCGAGCAGCATCTGGCGCGCTTTCGCACCGTCGAGCGCGTCGGCGAAGTCGATCATCTCCTGGCGCTTCTGCGCATCGGGCTCCGCCGTCGCCGCGGCGCGCAGCGCGCGCACGTCGTCACGGCCGGCGACCGCGAGGTTCCACATCCCCGTGAGGTCGCGTTCGGTCTTCTTCATCGACTGCGCTCTCGTCAAATGCGAGTCGAGCCGGAAACTCTGCAGATCGTGCGCCAGGATCGGCGTGGTGTACTCGAACGTGATCGCGGCGTCGATGCCGGCGCGTGCGCGCGCGAGCGCGCCGCAGTACGGCGTGCGCGACCGAACCCGGCCGATCTCGGACAGCGGCTTCACGATCGCCGCGTTTTCCTCGGCGGCACGCGAGGCCGGCACCGGCGTCGGAGCGGCCGGACGGGTCTGCGCGCTCGCGAACGCCGCCGGTGCGATCAACGCGACGGCGAGTGCAGTTCCGGAGCAGAAACGACGGCCAAGCATAAGGGCTTGGTTCGCTTGGTTCTCTCGTTCTCCTCGGCGGCAAGAGGGAACAGTACGATACCGAGCGGACTGCGCGATATGATCTCCCTCGGCATCTCCGTTGAGGACCGCGACGGCGTTCGTCACGTGGTCCTCGACCGCCCCGACAAGAAGAACGCGCTGACGACGGCGATGTACGCGGTGCTCGCCGATGCGGTAACGTCGGCCGCCGGCGACGACGTCGGCGCGCTGCTGATCGGCGCGCGCGGCGATACGTTCACCGCCGGCAACGACCTGCGCGACTTCCTGGATCAGCCTCCGCACGGCGACGACGCGCCCGTGATCCGGTTCCTGATCGGCTTGGCGATGACGGACGTGCCGGTGATCGCCGCGGTGCGCGGCGCGGCGGTCGGGGTCGGCACCACGCTGCTGCTGCACTGCGATCTCGTCTACGCATCGCCCACCGCGAAGTTCAAGGTGCCGTTCGTGGATCTGGGGCTCGTACCCGAAGCGGGGAGCAGCGTGCTGCTGCCGCGGCGCATCGGGCGCGCGCACGCCGGCGCCGCGCTGTATCTGGGCGATTCGATGTCCGCCGAACAGGCGTATGCCGACGGCATCGTCACGAAGATCGTCGCCGACGACGCGCTCGACGCGGAGGCGGACGCGGCCGCGCGAGCGATCGCCGCGAAGCCGCGCGCGGCGGTGCGCGCGACGAAACGGCTCGTCACGCATGACCGCGACACGATCGTCGCCGCGATCCAGCGCGAAGGCGTCGCGTTTCGCGAGCGGCTTGCGTCCGGCGAAGCGCGCGCGGCGATGAGCGCGTTCTTCACGCGCGGCGCGCGCGGATGAGCCTCGCCGGCAAAACGCTGTTCATCACGGGCGCGAGCCGCGGCATCGGCCTGGCGATCGGCCTGCGCGCGGCGCGCGACGGCGCCAACGTCGTCGTCGTCGCGAAGACCGTCGAACCGCACCCCAAGCTCCCCGGCACCATCCACACCGCGGCGGCGGAGATCGAAGGCGCGGGCGGCAAGGCGCTCGCGGTGCAGTGCGACGTGCGCGACGAGGCGCAGATCGCGCAGGCCGTCGCCGCGGCGGTCGAGCGCTTCGGCGGGATCGACGTCGTCGTGAACAACGCGAGCGCGATCCGGCTGGGCGGCACGGCGCAGGTCGACGCCAAGGCGTTCGATCTCATGACGTCGATCGGTCCGCGCGCGACGTACCTCGTCACGCGCGCCGCGCTGCCGTACCTCGAGAAGTCGTCGAACGCGCACGTGCTCACGCTCTCGCCGCCGATCGCGCTTGCGTCGAAGTGGGTGGGCGGCTCACCGGCCTACACCTTCAAAAAGTACGGCATGACGCTGCTGACGCTCGGCTTCGCGGCGGAGTTTCGCGAGCGCGGCATCGCGGCGAACGCGCTGTGGCCGAAGACGGTGATCGCGACGGCGGCGGTGCAGAACCTGCTCGGCGGCGACGCGGTGATCCGCGCGTCGCGCAAGCCCGAGATCGTCGCCGACGCCGCGTACCTGATCCTGGACAGCGACGCGCGCAGCACCAGCGGCAACACGTACGTCGACGAAGACGTGCTGCGCGCGCACGGCGTCACCGACTTCGCGGGCTATGCGATGGTGCCCGGCACACCCCTCGCCGACGACATCTTCTTGGACTAGACGCGCGCGTCGAGCCAGGCGAGGACGTCGCGCACGACCTCGTCGCGGTTCGTTTCATTGAGCATCTCGTGGCGCCCGTCCGGGTAGAACGTGACCTGCACGTCGCGCAGGCCGAGCGCGCGGTAGCGCTCCGCAAGCGCGGTCACGGCGCGCGTGTTGCCGCCGACCGGGTCGCGTGCGCCCGAGAAGAACAGCACCGGCAGTGCCGCGGGGACGCGGCGCTCGTTCGCCGGCTTCCACGTCTCGGCGTAACCGCGCAGCATGTCGACCAGCAAGCGGTTCGAGAACGTGAAGCCGCAGCGCGGGTCGTCCGCGTACGTGCGGACCTCGGCGTCGTCGCGGCTGAGCCATTCGAACCCGGTGCGCTGCGGCGCGAAGCCTTTGTTGAATCCCGCGAACATCGTGCGCTGCAGAGGCGACGGCGCGCGGTCGCCGCACAGCAGCCGCAGCACGCTCGCGACTGCGATGCCGGCGCCGATGTTCCGTGCGGCGCCGAAGGTTCCGGACAGGATCAGTCCGGCGAGCTGGTCGCCGTGGAGCTGCGCGAAACGCTGAGCCAGCACCGAGCCCATGCTGTGCCCGAACAGGATCAGCGGCACGCCGGGATGCCGTTCGCGCGCGAGCCCCGCCAGCCGGTCGAGATCGCGCAGCATCCCGCTCCAGCCGCCGGCGCCGGCCCAGCCTAGCCGGTCATCACCGCCTGCGGTGCGGCCGTGGCCGCGATGATCCGGGACGTACACGGCATAGCCGCGTGCAGCGAGCTCGTCGCCGAAGCGGCGGTAGCGCGCGGCGTGCTCCGCCATGCCGTGCGCGACGATCACCACGCCCTTCGGGGGCGCGCCCGGGAGCCGCTGTTCGCCGGCGATCTCGAGGCCGTCGTTCGTGAACGTGAACGTGGACGCGCTCGTATCGTGCACCGGGCCGCCGCCTAGATGAAATCGCGCGCTGGAAACGCCGCGCCGCGCTGCAGCCAGTTGGCCGGCGAATAGCGCGTGCGCGCGTCGACGGCGTGCAGCGTGTAGGCGTGCCGTGACGCTGCCGACCGGTTCGGCGCGCTGTAATGCGGCAGCCGGCCGTGCATCACGACGAGCGTTCCCGCGTCGACCGCGACGGATTCGGCGACGTCGTGCGACGGCCACGGCGTCGCATCGATCCGTTCGAGCCGCGCGCCGCCGCCGTCGACGACGAAGCGCTCCCGCAGCGGCGTGCGGTGACCGCCGCGTTGCACCCAAAGGCAGCCGTTGGTGCGGTCGGCGCGTTCGAGCGCGAACCAGAACGTCGTCACGCTGATCGGATCGGTGTCGAAGTAGGTCGCGTCCTGGTGCCAGCGCACCTCGCCGCCGATGCGCGGCTGCTTGAAGATGTACATGCTTTGGTACACGCGCGGCTCCGTGAGCCCCAGCTCGACGGCGAGGTCGTGAAGGCGCGGATCGCGCGAGAAGCGCTCGAAGACCGGATCGACGTCGTGCATCGCGTGGCCGATCTTGTTGATCGACAGCTCTTTGGGCTGCCGAAGCGCGCCCGCTTCGTCGAACGCCTCCTCTTCGAAGAAGCAGCGGACTTTGTCGCCCGACGTCAGGAAGTAGGCGTCCGACTTGGCCGATTCGTCGCGCGTCGTGAAGATCGCGGTGGACTCCGCTGGGTCGAACGCGCCGACGATCTCCGCGGCCCGCGCGCGCAGCTCCGCGACCGCGGCGGGCGGCTTGAATCCTGGGACGATGGCGAAACCGTCGCGCTCGAACCGGTCCCGCACGTTCACTTGACGATGTCGACCGCGCGCACCGCGTTCGAACGAGCTACGGCGTCACGACCGCGCTTGCGCCGCGGCGACAGCACCACGCGCGCGTGAGCGCCGCCGTCGGCGCGCTTGGTGACGTTGAAGTCTTCCGACAGCGACCAGATCAGGAACAGCCCGCGGCCGCGTTCGCTCAGCAAGTCGGACGGCAGCCGCGGCATCAGCACGAAGCCCGGGCCGGAATCGATGAAGTGCAGGATCGCGGTCGACGCTTCGGTCCAGTCCAGCACCACCTCGATCGGGCCGGGCGCGTACCGTACCGTGTTGCTCAGCAGCTCGCCGAAGATCAGCTCGGAGGTGAACACGTCCTCGTCGAGCAGGCCGCCGGCGGCGAGCACCGACGCGAACACCGCGCGCGAACGCTGCGCGGTGGCGTGGTCTTCGGTATCGAACATCCAACGGCGCAGGTGGCCGCCCACGACCTCCGTCGACGCACCGGTTCGGCTGCCGTCGAGGCGCATCGCGAGGATCGCGACGTCGTCGTGCGTGCCGTCGCGCAAGACCTCGTCGTACAGCGCTTGCGCGAGGTTCGGCTGCGACGCGATCGCGGGATCGGCCAGCGTTTCGCGCAGCCGCTGCTCGCCGGCGACGATGTCGCGCGTCGACTCCGTGAGACCGTCCGTGTAGAACAGCACCGTCGCGCCGTCGGGGATCTGCGCGGTGCGCGCGTCGACGTCGTCGCGCGCGCGAATTCCCAGCGGCAGGCCCTGAGACGGCAGATCGAGCACCGTTCCGTCGAGCAGCCGAAGCAGCGGCGGCGGGTGGCCGGCCGAACAATACGACAGCGACCGCGCGATCGGGTCGAACACCGCGACGAACGCCGTCACGATCGTCTCGGGATGCTCCGACTTGAGCGTGCGGTCCGCGGCGTCGATCATCGTCGCGGGGTCGGCGTACACCTGAGCGACGCCGCGAATGACCTCGCGCATCGCCGCCATGATGACGGCGGACTGCAAGCCGCTGCCGGCGACGTCGCCGATGGACACGAGCACGCGTCCGTCCGCGAGGCGCACGGCGTCGTACCAGTCGCCGCCGACCTGCGCCTCGCTCTTGCCCGGTTCGTACACGCCGTCGAAGGCGATCCCCGCGATCTCCGGCAAGCCTTGCGGCAGCAGCGCGCGCTGCAGCGTGGACGCGACGTGGTGCGCGCGGTCGAACGCGTCGAGCGCGGCTTCTTTTTCGCGAAGCGTCTCCTGCAGGCGGCGCGTCATCTCGTGGTACGTCCGGTCGAGGTCCGCGATCTCGTCACTGCCGCGGATCAGCAAGGCGTCCTCGCCGCGTCCGAGCCGGCGCGCGTTCTCCGCGAGCTGCCGCAGCCGGCGCGCGATCCGCCAGCCGAACCGCGCCGTAACGAAAAGCGTCAAGACGATGCCCGCGATCGACGCCACGAGCAGCACCGTCCCGAGCCAGCCGAAGTCACGGTGCAGCGCGTCGTACCGGCTCAGCGCGCGCGCGCGCTCGTTCTCCTCGAAGTCGTGGCGTGCCGCGGTCCACTCGTCGACCCGCTTCTGCGTCTTCGCGGACGCGACCATCGCTTTCGCCTGCGCCTGGCCCTTCTTTCCGGCCTGCCACAACGCGACGTAGCGCGCCAGTACGTCCATGAGACCGCGCGCCGCCGCATCGTAACGAACGACGCGTGCGCCTTGGCCGGGTTCGTCGCTTACCATTCGGTGCAGCTCGTCGATTTGCACGGGGATGTCGCGCGAAGCGGCGTGATATTTCGCCAAGCTCGCCGGGACCGGCCGCTTCGTGGTGTAGAGGACGACGCTGCTGTTCGCGTCGCCGACGGACTTCGCGATCTGCTCGGACAGCTTGAGCGCGTTCGTCGAGCGCTGCGACCAAGTCGCCGTCTGATCGGTCTCGTTTTGAAGCACCGTCGCGATGACGAACAGCACGATGAGGAACGTCAGCGGCACGACGCTCAGCAGTACCGCTTGGGTCCGGATCCTCAACTGCCTGCCCTCACGCCGTTCCGTTCCCTCCTTGCGCCGCGTTTATGCCGCCCCGAGCGCCGGACCCTCTGCGGGCCCGGGCCGGGGCGGCTCGTTCACCGGCGGTCGTCCGGCGGACGCTCCTCGATCCCGATGTTGTAGAGCGCGAGATACTTGCCCCACTCGTCGGGCGCGGTGTTGCGGCGGACGACCAACCACGGGATGAAGCGCGGCTCGCGCGCGGCTCGCCGCAGCGGCATGCGCGCCTCGGCCGGCGTGCGGTCGCGCTTGCGCGCGTTGCACGCTGAGCAGCACGCGACGAGGTTCTCCCATGCCGAGCTGCCCCCGCGGCTGCGCGGCACGACGTGGTCGACCGTCATGTCGCGGCCGCCGTTCCCAGCGCAGTAGGCGCACGTGTAGTCGTCGCGCAGCAGCACGTTCTTCTTTGTCAGCGCGACCCGCTTGCGCGCCCGGCGAACGTAGTAGAGCATGCGCACCACCGACGGCAGCGGGAACGCGATCGACGTCGTGCGGATGTCGCGGTCGCCGCGGTGGACCATTTCCACCTTGCGCGCGAACAGCAGCCGTACGGCCCGCGCGAGATCGACGATGCCGAGCGGCTCGTACGTGAAATTCAGGACGAGAACGTCGGACATCGGATCTCCTTTCGTGCTGGTGCGGATCGGCGGTGAGAGATGGGGCCGGCGGCGGGAATCGAACCCGCGACTTCTGCTTGGAAGGCAGCGGCACTGCCACTATGCAACGCCGGCGTGGTCCGGTCAGCGGGAATCGAACCCGCGCTCGAGCCATGGCACGGCCCCAGGCTTCCACTACATCATGACCGGAAAATAAAATTGGTCCCGCCCGCGTGAATCGAACACGCTGTCTCCGCCTTATCGGGGCGGTGCTTCGCCAACAAGCTGCGGCGGGATGTTTGGTACCCGGTGCGGGAGTCGAACCCGCCTCTACTGCGTGAAAAACAGTGGTCCTACCGATAGACGAACCGGACTGGCGCTCCCGACGAGGATTGAACTCGTACTCGCGGATCGACAATCCGCCGTGCAGACCACTACACCACGAGAGCATGGCGGAAGGTGTAGGTATCGATCCCACGCGGGTCTGAGCCGCGTCCTCGGCAGTTTTCAGGACTGCTTGCCCGGCCACGGGCGGCACCTTCCAGATTGGAGCCTTCAGCGAGAATCGAACTCGCGTCGACGGTTTACGAAACCGCTGCTCTGCCATTGAGCTACGAAGGCATGGAGTCCACGGCCCGATTCGAACGGGCGCATAGCAGTTTTGCAGACTGCGGTGTTGACCGCTTCACCACGTGGACGTGTTTGGTGCGCGCGGTCGGATTCGAACCGACCGTGTCCGAATTAAAAGTCCGGTGCAATTCCTCGTTTGCTTCGCGCGCGTGTTTGGTTCGGGAGCGTGGAGTCGAACCACGTCATGACGGGGCCAAAACCCGTCGCCGTCCCGGCTGGCTCCTCCCGATCGATGGACTCCCCGGCGAGAGTCGAACTCGCGCACATGCGCCTCGGAAACGCACGCTCTTCCGCTGAGCTACGGGGAGATGGTGCCGGGTGAGAGACTCGAACTCCCGTAGCGCTTGCGCGCAGCGCATTTACAATGCGCCCCGATTGCCGCTCCGTGCAACCCGGCATGGTGCGCTCGTACTGTGTTTGGTCGGCGACGAGCGACTTGAACGCTCACGTCCGTTAGGACGGCGGGGTCTGAGCCCGCCGGGTCTGCCAATTCCCCCAGTCGCCGATGAATGCTCCCCGGCAGCGATTCGAACGCCGTTTCGCAGATTAACAATCTGCTGTCTTACCGATTAGACGACCAGGGAATGTGGAGCCCCCGGGGAGATTCGAACTCCCGCATTGACGGCTTCGTAGGCCGTCGCTTTTCCGCTTAGCTACAGGGGCGTGAACACGGCGAGCTGCTCCGGTCGCGGACCATCGCGACAACGGAGCGTTTGCGCGCGTCGCCCCACGACGGCGCCTTCGGATCGTACGGCTCGCCGTGAACGCACGATCCTGGGTGACGATGTATTGATGAATTGGTGCGCGCCCCGGGGCTCGAACCCGGACACAACCGATCAAGAGTCGGACGCCCTGCCGCTCGGGCTCGGCGCGCATGGTAGAAACGGCCGGAATCGAACCGGCGACTCTCCCGCCCGAGGGGAGCGCGTTATCACTACGCTACGTCTCTATGGTGCGGTGGGCGGACTCGAACCGCCGCCTGTACGGCTTATGAGGCCGCTGCCCTGCCGCTGGGCGACACCGCATCGATTGTGGACCGCTAGAGAATCGAACTCTACGCAGCCTCATTGCAAGTGAGGCTCGCCGGCCTTGGAACATGGCAGCCCGTGGTGGGAACGGACGGAGTCGAACCGCCTTCTTCTCGGCTTCAACGAGACGCTAGAACCGTGTCAGCTGCATTCCCTTGGCGGAGTGGGCGCGAGTCGAACGCGCTCGTCGCCTTCGCGACTCATCGATGTAGCGGATCGACGCCTTACCGTTCGGCCACCACTCCGTATGCGATCTCGTCGCGGCCCGTCTCGCTCAGGATACCGCGGCGTTGCTCCGATCGCTGGAGCGCGTGAGGTGGCTCAACGAGCGACGGCGCGTGCCAGCACGCCGCGCAAGAATTCTCACGCAAAGACTTCATATGAAAATATTCAGTTTTCAAAGGACGCACCGAACTAGACGTACACCAGCGTGCACGCAATGAAAATTGGGGTGACCGATCAGACTTGAACTGACTTCGACCGGCTCCACAAGCCGGCGCCTCGAACCGCTTCGGCCTCGATCACCATGGCAGGCCCGGACGGAGTCGAACCGCCTTTGCGCGGTTTGGAATCGCGCTCGTCGCCGTGACACGAACCCGTAAAAACACCGAGGGGACCGGCTTGCGCCGATCCCCTCGTGGATTCACAAGAGCTTCGGTGCAACGTTATGACGCGGCGATCGTACCTTTCGCTCGCACGACGAACCCGCCGAACGCGGTGACGTTCAGATGATTCGAGTCCGAGGACTGCGGACTGCAGCCTTGGAGTCGTGGTAGGGCGGATGCGATTCGCTGCATCATGATTTGCCGATCCTAAAGCCTCGCTGCGCCGCTTGTCAAGCAGTCTGACCAAAAATGTTCGTAATTCTTATTGACAAACGTCGCACGAGTCGCGTAGGCTCGTATCCGGAATATGACCTTACGCAAACACGCCGTACGAACCGATCCAAGTACAGACTCCTCGATGGGCAGTCTGCCGGCGCTGTTTTGCCTCGCCGGGACGAATCCGGCGTAAATCAAGAGCACGCTTCCTGAACGCTGATTGCAGCGGGGTGAGCGATGCGCTCACCCCGCTTCTATTTTCAGCGAAAGGAGGTTTCACCGTGGAAGTGTTCGAGACGGCCGGCGTGCCGGTCAAGGCTTGGGTCAAGGGCGTCGAGTTCGACGAGAACGCGCGCAAGCAGGTCGCCAACATGGCGTCGCTTCCGTTCGTGCACTCGCACGTCGCGGTGATGCCGGACGTGCACCTCGGCCGCGGCGCAACGGTCGGCAGCGTTATTCCGACGCTGGGCGCGATCGTTCCGGCGGCAGTCGGCGTGGACATCGGCTGCGGCATGGTGGCGCAGAAGCTCACGCTCCGCGCGGAGGATCTCCCGAGCGATCTGCGCGGCGTGCGCAGCGCGATCGAACGGGTGGTTCCGGTCGGCCGCGGGCAGCACCGCGACGCTACGGCGTCCGCGGACCGCGCGTGGGCAGACGGTCTGGGCGAACGCTACGCGCGGGTGAAGGAACGCGCGCCGCAGATCTCGACCCGAAACGTGCGCGAGCAGCTCGGCACGATGGGCGGCGGCAACCACTTCTGCGAGGTGTGTCTCGACGAGTCCGGCAGCGTCTGGCTCGTGCTGCACTCCGGCTCGCGCGGCGTGGGTAACCGCATCGGCTCGTACTACATCGAACGCGCGCACGAAGAGCTCGCGCGCGCCGGTGTGACGATCGCCGACCGCGATCTCGCCCACCTCACGGAGCACACGCCGTCGTTCGACGCCTACGTCGAAGCCGTCGGCTTCGCGCAGGACTACGCTCGCCTCAACCGCGAGATCATGATGGAGAACGCGCTCGAAGCGCTGCGCGACCGCAAGGTCAAGCTCCCGCGCTTCGCCCGCGCCGAAACCGCGGTGAACTGCCACCACAACTACGTCGCGAAGGAGCGGCACTTCGGTGCCGACGTCTACGTGACGCGCAAGGGTGCGGTTCGCGCGGGCCTCGGCGAGCTCGGTTTCATCCCGGGCTCGATGGGTGCGCGCTCGTTCGTCGTGCGCGGCCTCGGCAACCCGGACTCGTTCGAGTCGTGCTCGCACGGCGCGGGCCGCCGGATGAGCCGGGGTGAGGCGCGCAGCCGTCTCACGCTCGCCGATCTCAAGCGCGAAACGCACGGCGTCGAATGCCGCAAGGACGCGGGGGTGCTGGACGAAGCACCCTCCGCGTACAAGGACGTCGACGCGGTCATGCGGGCGCAACACGATCTCGTCCGGATCGTGCACACGCTTCGCCAAGTGGTCTGCATCAAGGGCTGACGCAGCGGCCGTGGGCGGAAACGCCCACGGCTCGCGGGCCGAACGGCAGCGGTTATTTGGTTCCGCCGGTTCGATCCCGTAACGGCTCGCCGTCAGCGGTGAGCCGGAGGAGATACCGCTCCAACACCTCGTCCGCGGGTCCCGTCATCTCCACGAACACAAACGCGGCCGCCGTTGGGCCGGACGTGCGAGGTTCTCGTATCCCAACCGATGCGCTCGCCTTCGGGCGTCCTCGCACATCGCTCGTCCAACGGTTCGGCTCGCGGGCCGGATGCCCGAGGTTATCGCTGCTAACGAAGAGGTCGCGGGTTCGAATCCCGCCGCGTGTACGCACGCGTAGCTCAGTGGTAGAGCGCTGGGGCGCAAGCCCTGTCCTCGGACACTATTTGCCCGCGAGCATCGCCGCTCGCACGAATCATCCACGTCGTTCATCTCGCAAGCGAAGGGAGGGAACACCACCATGAACATGCTCGCACGCATCTTCCGCGGCCGCGCCGCTGGAACGCTGCAAACGCTGCCGCAGGCCGGCCGCACGCAAGTGCAAGCCGACAACGGCGGCTACGTCTACCCGCTCGACCGCTGGGCGCGCGTCGACCGCTTCCTGATCCTCGGATCCGAAGGCGGAACGTTTTACGCGACGGAGCAGCGGCTCACCAAGGAGAACGCGGTCAACCTCGTCGACGCGATTCGCGAGGACGGCGCCCGCGTGGTCGCGCGCGTCATCGCGCTCTCGGAGAGCGGCCGCGCACCCAAGGTGCAGCCTGCGATCTTCGCGCTCGCGGCGTGCGCCGGCTTCGGCGACGACGCGACGCGCGCGCTCGCGCTCGGCGACGGGCTGCGGCGCGTGTGCCGCACGGGCGCGCACCTGCTCACGTTCTGCTCGTACATCGAGCAGTTCCGCGGCTGGGGCCGCGGCCTGCGCAAGGGTCTCCGCGGCTGGTACGAGTCCAAGCCGGTGCGCGATCTCGCGTTCCAGGCGCTCAAGTACCAGAACCGTGAAGGCTTCACGCACCGCGACGTGTTCCGCCTCGCGCACCCGCTCGCGGCGGACGCGGAGCGCGCGGCGCTGTATGCGTGGATCGTGAAGGGCGACGTCCCGGGCGACGAGTTCCAAGCGCTGGCGCTCCTGCGCGCGCACGCAACGGCGAAGGCGTCGGAAGACGCCGGTGCCGCGTCGTGCGCGGAGCTGGTGCGCGCGAGCGGGCTCCCGCGCGAGGCCCTTCCGAGCGCGTGGCTCAAGGAGCCGCGCGTGTGGGAGGCGCTGCTTCCGACGCTGCCGATGACGGCGCTGATTCGTAACCTCGCGACGCTCACGCGCGTAGGCGTCCTCACGCCCAAGGGCGAGGCGACGGCCGGCGTGATCGCGCGCATCGCGGATCGCACGGCCCTTCGCAAGGCACGTATCCACCCGATCGCGCTGCTCGCGGCGCTGACCACGTACAAGAGTGGTCGCAGCGCGCGCGGCTCGACGACGTGGAACCCGGTGCCGGCGGTGGTCGACGCGCTCGACGCGGCATTCACGCTGGCGTTCGAGAACGTCGAGCCCACGTTCGCGCGCATGCTGATCGGTCTCGACGTGTCGGGCTCGATGAGCTGTGGTGAGATCGCCGGGATCCCCGGCATTTCGCCGCGCGTCGGCGCGGCCGCGATGGCGCTCACGCACGTGCGCACGGAGAGCGCCGTGCACGTCATGGCGTTCGCTGACGGCTTCGTGCCGTTCGCGATCGGCAAGGACGAGAGCGTCGCGTCGGTCGTGGAGCGGACGGACAACCTTCCGTTCATGGCGACGGATTGCTCGCTGCCGATGCTGTACGCGCTGGAGCACCGACTCGCGGTCGATCTGTTCGTGATCTACACGGACAGCGAGACGTGGGCCGGCACCATCCACCCGGACGAGGCGCTGCGCCTCTACCGCGCTCGGATGGGGATCGCGGCGAAGCTCGTCGTGGTCGGCATGACGTCGAACGGGTTCACGCTCGCGGACCCGAACGACGGCGGCATGCTCGACGTGGTCGGCTTCGACGCCGCGGCGCCGGCGCTGATCGCGGACTTCGCGCGCGGCGCATGACACAGAGCCGGGCGGCACGGAAGGCGCCGCCCGGCTCGTGGAGGACTAGGCGCTCGGCGGAGTGCATACTCCGCCATGCGCCTGCTTCGATTCGTCGCCGTCCTTTTCGTCGCGCTGCTCCTCGGCGGCCCGCCTGCCAGCGCCCAGTCCGACCGGGATGCCACTCGCGAGAAACTGCGTCAGATCCTGACGACGGGGGGCCAGCGCTCCGACGTCAACGTCACCTTCCGGCAGAGCACCAAGAACCCGTACAACTTCGTCGGTACGATGACCGGGCTGCGGAACGCGGACAACTTGGAGATCGTGGTCAGCGTCACCAAGAGCGAGACGATCGGTTTCCGCATCTACCCCCACTACAAGGGCGGCTACATCAACCTCGGCAAGGCGCGCGATAACAACGGGCTGATGCGCAAGCTGCTGTACTACAGCGATCAGAACTTCTTGTTCTGGGGCGCCGACGACACCGCCGACGTCTTCTGCGGCTACACCGTCACGCTGGAATCGGGCTTCCCGGCGGATGCGATCGTCGTCATCCTGCGCAGCATCAAGAACACCGACAAGTTCGTCGGCGAGATGCGCCCGTTCATCGACGGCACGACGGCAAGCTGACGCACGAGCGCACCTCGAACGTGCGCTAGGCCGCGCCGCCCAGATACGCCGCGCGCACCGCTTCGCTCGCCGCCAGCTCCGCTGCAGCGCCGGCGTGCGCGATCGCGCCGACCTCCAGGACGTAGCCGCGCGCGGCGATCGCGAGCGCCTGGCGTGCGTTCTGCTCGATCAGCAGGATCGTCGTGCCGCGCGCGCTGATGTCGCGGATGACCGCGAAGATCGTCTGCACGAGCTTCGGCGAAAGCCCGAGCGACGGCTCGTCGAGCAGCAGCAGGCGCGGGCGCGACATCAGCGCGCGCGCGATCGCGAGCATCTGCTGCTCGCCGCCCGACATCGTGCCGGCCTTCTGCTCGTAGCGCTCCTTGAGCCGCGGGAAGATCCCGAGCACGTTCTCGGTGTCCGCGGCGATCTCGGACTTCTCGCGGCGCGTGTACGCGCCCAGCTCGAGGTTCTCGCGCACCGTCATGCGCGGGAACACGTGGCGGCCCTCCGGCGAGTGGCTGATCCCGGCGCGCACGATCTCGTTCGGCGCAAGCCGCGTGATGTCGCGCCCGGCGAACTGGATCGTCCCCGCAGCGGGCCGGATCAGACCGCTGATCGCGCGCAGGGTCGTCGTCTTGCCCGCGCCGTTCGCGCCGATCAGGGTGACGATCTCACCCTCATCGACGGTCAGCGACACGTCCTGCAGCGCGGTGATGCGGCCGTACCGCGCGACGAGGTTCGCCACTTCGAGCAGGACCACGCTACGCCGGCGCCCCCAAATACGCTTCGATCACGCGCGGGTCGTTGCGGACGTCGGCCGGCAGCCCCTCCGCGATCTTCTCGCCGTGGTCGAGCACCGTGATGCGCTCGCTGATCTCCATCACCAGCCCCATGTCGTGCTCGATGAGGAACACGGTGACGCCCGTGTCGCGAATGCGGCGGATCAGCGTGACGAGGTCCTGCTTCTCGCTCGGGTTCATGCCCGCAGCGGGTTCGTCGAGAAGTAAGATCTTCGGCGCGGTGGCGAGAGCGCGCGCGATCTCGAGGCGCCGCTGCGAGCCGTAGGGCAGGTTGCGCGCGTACGTATCCGCGCTCTTCTCGAGTCCGACGAACCGCAGCAGTTCCATCGCCTTCGCGCGCGCCGCGACTTCCTCGCGGCGCTGGCGCCCGGTGTGCAGCAGCGACTCGGCCAAGTTCGCGCGCAGCCGCGCGTGCTCGCCCGTCATCACGTTCTCCAGCGCCGACATGAACGCGAACAGCCGGATGTTCTGGAACGTGCGCGCGACGCCGAGCGCGGTGATCGCGCTCGTCGCCCTGCCGGTGATGTCCGTTCCGTCGAACACGACGAGTCCCGCTGACGGCTTGTAGATGCCGGTGACGAGGTTGAACACCGTCGATTTGCCGGCGCCGTTCGGACCGATCATCGCGACGATCGAACCCTGCTCAACCGCGAACGTCAGCTCGTTCACCGCGACGAGCCCGCCGAACCGCTGCGTGACCTGTTCCAACGCGAGCAGCGCCACGTCAGTGCACGGCCTTGGTGTAGAGCGACTGCTCCTGCGCCGCCACGCTCGCGTCGGCGTCGGCGGCATGCAGCTCGGCCTTGCGCTGGCCGCTCGGAATCAACCCTTCCGGGCGGAACAGCATCATCATCACCAGGATGACGCCGTAGATCAGAAACCGCGAGCCGGTAAGGTCGACGTTGAGGCCGATACCGTGTAAGAAGTTCGTGCCCTGCGGCAAGATGAAGCGTTCCAGCGCGGACAGGATCAGGCTCCCGGCGATGACGCCGGGGATGTTGCCCATCCCGCCCAGCACCAGCATCGCCAGTATGAACACGCTCACGTTGAACCCGAACTCGTCGGGCGACACGAGCTGGAGCTTCGCCGCGACCGCGCAGCCCGCCAGACCGCTGAACGACGCGCCCATCGCGAACGCGGCGAGCTTGGTCGTCGTGGTGTTGATCCCCATGTGCGCGGCCGCGAGCTCGTCCTCGCGGATCGCCATCCACGCGCGGCCCAGGCGGCTGTTGCGCATGTTGTTGGCAAGCCAGACGGCGAGCGCGATGAGCGCCAGCACCATGAAATAGTAGTCGAACCCGTTGAGCCAGCCCACGCCGTTGTGCCCGAAATGATACGCGCCGATCGACGGCTGGTCGAGCGAGCTGATGCCGTTCGGGCCGCCGGTGAACTGCGCGAGGTTCTGGAACGTCTGCGGGACGATCTCGCCGAAGCCCAGCGTCACGATCGCGAGGTAGTCGCCGCGCAGCCGCAGCGTCGGCGCGCCCAGCAGGATGCCGAAGATCGCCGCGATCCCCGACGCGACGAACAGCATCACCCAGAACGGCATGTGGATCCCGAACTGCGGCGATGCGAGCATCGCAAACGAGTACGACCCGATCGCGAAGAACGCCGCGTAGCCCAGGTCGAGCAATCCCGCGAAGCCGACGACGATGTTCAGCCCGAGCGCGAGCAGCACGAACGCGCCCGCGTCGGCCAGGAAGTTCGTGAAGCCCCCGGCGTTGCGGTGGAACAGCGCGGGGACGAACGGCAGCACGATCGCGACGGCGAACCAGATCGCTGCGCTGCGCGCGCCGCCTTTGAGCTTCATCAGACTTTGTTCGGCAGCGACTCGCCGAGCAGCCCCGACGGCCGGAAGATGAGCACCAGCACCAGGATCGAGAACACCATCACGTTGGACCACTGGTCGCCGATGAACTGCGTCGTCATCGCCTCGATCAGCCCGATCAAGAAGCCGCCGAGCATGGCGCCCGCGAGGTTACCGATCCCGCCGAGCACCGCGGCGGTGAACGCTTTGAGGCCGGCCGCAAAACCGTTGAAGAACCACGTCGAGCCGTAGTACACGCCGGACACGAAGCCCGCCGCGCCGGCGAGCGCCGACCCGATCAGGAACGTCAGCGCGATCGTCGTGTTGATGTCGATCCCCATCAATTGCGCGGCGTCCTTGTCCTGCGCCGTCGCGCGCATCGCCTTGCCCAGCCGCGTGTTATAGACGAACGCCTGCAGCGCGAACATCAGCACGACGGCCAGCAGGATCACCATGATCTGCTTGGTCTGGATCGAGATCGCGCCGATCGCGAAGCTCGGGTTCGGGATCACCTGCGGGAACGGCACGGGCGACGGCCCGCGCCAGTACTGCATGATGTTCTCGAGGATGAACGACATCCCGATCGCCGTGATCAGCGGCGCCAGCTTGGGCGCGTTGCGCAGCCGCCGGTACGCCAGCCGCTCGATGATGACGCCGGTGAGCCCGCACAGCAGCATCGCGCCGAGGATCGTCACGGCGACAACGACGATCAGCATCGGCCCCGTGACGATCCCCGTCACGCCCAGCAGCGCGAGGATCGCCAGCGAGAAGAACGTGCCGAGCGTGTACACGTCGCCGTGCGCGAAGTTGATCAGCTCGATGATCCCGTAGACCATCGTGTAGCCCAGCGCGATCAGCGCATAGATCCCGCCGAGCGACAGCCCGTTGATGAGCTGCTGAAGGAAGAGCTCCAAAACCGGTTAGATCTTGACGGTGATCTGATCGATCGTGATGGGCTTGCCGTTCACGACCTTGAACAGCGAGAGGATCGGCGCCGTCGTGTCGCCGTTCGCGTCGAAGCCCAGTTTGCCGATCGGTGAGTCGAAGTTCGACGTCGCGGCGATGTTCTTGAGCACGTCGGCGCGGGTCGGCATCTTGCCGCCGTTGTCGGCGATGGCCTTCTCGATCGCGGCGATCTCGATCTTCGCCGCCGTGTACGCGTTCGCCGAGTACGGTCCGACGTCGCTCTTGAACCGCGCCTTGTATGCGGCCACGAACGTCTTGGCCGACGGCAGCTTCGCCGCGTCCGGCGCGGCCGTCGTGAAGTACGCACCGTTCGCCATCGTGCCGGCCTGCGTCTCGAACTCCGGGTCGGAGATGCCGTCGCCGCCGAGGTACGGCGTCTTGGCCATCCCGACGTCGGCCATCTGGCGCCGGATCAGCCCCCCGCCCGTGGACGTGTTGCCGCCGAAGAACACGATGTCGGGGTTCAGCGACTTGATCTTGGTCAGCAGCGCTTTGAAGTCGACTTGGTTCGCGGTGATGTGCTCGTGGCCCAGCACCGTTCCGCCGAGCTGGCGGTACTGCGCGTCGAAGACGTCGGCGAGGCCCTTGCCGTACGTCTCGTTGTCGTCGATGATGAACGCTTTCTTGAAGCCGAGCCGCTGGAAGGCGACTTGCGCGAGCGTCTGGCCCTGCTTCTGGTCGCGGGTACACACGCGGAAGTACGTGTTGGTGTCCGGGTGCGCGGTGCGCAGCTTCTTCGCGTCGTCGCCCACGGTCAAACCGTCGTTGGTGTTCGACGGCGAGATCTGCGGGAGGCCGGCGTCGTTGGTGAGCGGGATCTCGGCCTTCGCGACGTTGGAGTTGAACGGTCCGACCATCGCGAGCACCGCGTCGTCGGCGATGAACGTCTTCACGTTCTGCGCTCCCGCGTTCGGGTCGTGCTTACCTTGAACCGCGTCGTCGAGCAAGGACGCTTCGAGCTTGAACTTGCCGCCCGCGAAGCCGTTCTTGTTCGCCTCTTCCACCGCCAGCACGGCACCGTTCTGGGTCGGGATCCCGATCGAAGCATCGGCGCCGCTCACCGGCAGGTCGACGCCGATCTTGATCGTGCCCCCGGACGCGCCCGACGAGCCGGTCGAGCCGGAGCTGCAGGCGGCGAGAAGGGCCGCCAGGGCGAACGCGGCGACGGCGCGCGAGACGGATAACTGACGCATACACGACTCCTGGACCGGGAGCGAATCGGGCCTGTGTACGCCCGCCGTCACGGGCCGCCCTGCGCTTCAGCGGCCGCGGGAGCCGCGGTACGTCCGCCCGCGCGGGGCGCGGCCGTGCGCCGGCGCCATGTTCGCCTCGCGCCGCAGAGTTAACGCAGTTATCGACAGGCCGGCCTTCCGTTTGTGCCGAATATGCCGTTTATGTCAGTTAACGATCTTCGGCCGAGATTTACGTGGACGCCGTCGATCGTGCGGTATCTCATGGAGATCGAAGGAGCGCGGGAGGTGGTCGATGCCGTGCCCCTGCCGGCGGGCATCGAAGCGACGCTGCGTCGCCGCGCGAAGATCAGCGCCGCGCATTTCTCGACGAAGATCGAGCAGAACCCACTGACCTACACGCAAGTGGAAGCGGTCGAGTCGAACGTCAACCGGTCTCGTGACGCGAGCACTCAAGAGGTCCGCAATTACCTTCGCGCGCTGCAATGGATTCACGATCACGCGACGCGCAAGCGCATCACGAGCCAGTTGTTCCAAGAGCTCCACGCAATGATCGAAGTCCGCACCCAAGGCCGACGACCAAAGCAGTCGCCGTACCGCAAAGCCCAAAACACGGTACGGGACGATCGCACGGGCGCGATCGCCTACATGCCACCGGAGCCAAAAGACGTCGCAAGTCTGGCAGCCGAGCTCGCGACGTGGCTCAACGGTGCGGCGAGGTCGTTACCCATCCCGGTCGTCGCGGCAATCGCCCAGTATCAGCTCGTCACGATCCATCCGTGGATGGACGGCAACGGCCGAACCTCGCGTGCACTCGGAACATTCGTCCTGCGGAAGAACGGCTACGATCTCAAAGGCTTCTTCTCCATCGAAGAGCAGTTCGACCGCGACCTCGCCGGCTATTACGACGCGCTTCAAATGAACCTGCACCACAACTACTACTTTGGCCGCAACGACCCGGACTTGACACCGTGGCTCGAGTTCTTCTTGAAGCATATGTCGGTCGTTTTTCAGGCCGCAAAGGCCGAGGTGCTCAGGAGCGCGTCATTCGGTGCCGGCATCGTACGAGACGCCGCGTACGAAGCGGCGTTTGGGCACTTCGCAACCCGTGAGTTCACGGTGAAGCGCCTCGCGCAAAAGCTAGGCGTCACGGAGCGAACGGCGCGAAGCCACATCGCGCGGTGGCGCGGTAACGGCAAAGCATCCACCGTGAAGTTTGGACGCAAGAACCGCAGCTACGAATTCAACGATTAGACGGCGGCCAGCTCCCGGACGGCGGCGGCGTTGAAGTATGCTGCGCGGGGGTGGTGGATCACGATCGCCGCCGTTGACTGCTCGGGCATGATCTGGTGCGCGCTCGTCAGCGACGCGCCGATCGCGTTCTCGACGTCGAGCAGCTTCCACACGATCTCGTGCTGCGTGAGATCCGGGCACGCGCCGTAGCCCCAGGAATAGCGCTTGCCGCGCGCGTCGGGTAGGCCGAGCTCCTCGCGGATGCGGCGGTGCGTGCGCTCCGCGAGCGCCTCGGCGGATTGCACCGAGAAGCCGTGCAGAAAGTACGCTTCACTGTAATCGCCGCGCGCTTGCAGCGCGTCGGTCCGCTGCGTTGCGGTGCCGCCGATCGTCACGACTTGCAGTGCGATCACGTCGCTCGCGCCGCCGTCCTTGGGCTCCGCGATGTAATCCGCCAGGCACAGATGCTCGCCGCCGAGCTGCCGAGCGAACGTGAAGCGCGCGAGCTCGCGCGTGCGGTCGTTCGGGTCGAACACGATCACGTCGTCGCCGCTTCCCGCGGCCGGAAAGTACCCGTACACGACGCGCGGCTCGAGCAGCGGCTCGTGCTCGGCGAGCTTCTGGTAGCGCTTCAGCCGGGGTTCGAACTCCGTCGCGACGAGCCGCTCCCAGTCCGCGCCCTTCGTGCTCGCGCCGCCCCACGACAGCCGGTACAAGCTCTTGAGGTCGAAGCAGTCCCACAGCTCACGCGGGTCGACGTGCGCCAGGGTGCGCGCGCCCAGGAAGGGCGCGGGCGGAACGTCCGCCTTACCGACGTCGCCGCGCGCGGTTCGGCCGTCGGCAACCGGCGCCGCGAGCGCCGCCGCATCTTTCACGCGCAGATTCGCCGCTTCGGTGCGCGCGCGCTCGACGAGCCGCGGACGTGCGTCGTCGCTCGTGAGACCGTCCATGAGGTCGAGCCCTTCGAACGCGTCCTTCGCGTAGAACACTCCCGGTTCGAAGAAGCGCTCGTCCGCGGCGTACGCGATGCGCCGGCCGAAGTCGCGGTTGATCGCCGCGCCGCCGATGACGACGGGATACGTCAGCCCGCGCGACGCCTGTTCTCTGATCAGCGCCGGCATCTGCTTCGACGTCGACACCAGCAGCGCCGACAGCCCGATCGCGTCGGCGTTCACCTCGACGGCCTTGTCGAGGATCGTGTTCACCGGAACCTGCTTGCCGATGTCGTGCACGGTGTAGCCGTTGTTCGAAAGGATCGTGCCGACCAGGTTCTTGCCGATGTCGTGCACGTCGCCGAACACCGTCGCGAGCACGACGATGCCTTTGCTGACGCCTTCCTTGCGCTCGAGGAACTGCTCGAGGTGCGCGACGGCCTTCTTCATCACTTCGGCCGACTGCAGCACGAACGGCAGGATGAGCTCGCCCGAGCCGAACTTGTCGCCGACTTCCTTCATCGCCGGCAGCAGCACGTTGTTGAGCACGTCGACCGGGTCGCGTTTTTCCAGCGCCTCGTCGATCTTCGCCTCGATCCCGTCTTTGCGGCGGCGCAGGATCGCGTTGTGGATGCGAACTTCCACCGGCGCATCAACGTCGTCATCGACCTGCGCGGCCGCGCCATTGGCCGAGACGGTCGCCGACTCGAAGTGCTCGATCACGCGCTGCAGGGCGTCGGGACGGCGATTGAGCACGAGGTCGTCGCACAGCTCGCGCTCGACCGCGCCGATCTCCGCGTACGGCGTGATCTCCGCGGGATTGACGATCGCCATGTCGAGCCCGGCTTCGACGCAGTGGTGCAGCATCACGGAGTTGAGCACGTGCCGCGCCGCGGGCTTGAGCCCGAACGACACGTTGGAGACGCCGAGCGACGTCAGCACGCCCGGCAGCTCGCGCTTGATGAGCCGGATCCCTTCGATGGTCTCGACGGCGGAGTCGATGTACTCCGCGTCGCCCGTCGCGAGCGTGAACGTGAGGTCGTCGAAGATCAGCGCGCCGGCGGGCAAACCGTACTCGTGGACGACGATGTCGCGGATGCGCGTCGCGATCTCCAGCTTGCGCTGCGCGGTCTTCGCCATCCCGGCTTCGTCGATCGTCAGCGCGACGACGGCGGCCCCCGCTTCTTTCACCAAGGGCATCACGGAGTCGATCTTCACGCGGCCGTTCTCGAGGTTGATCGAGTTGACCACCGGCCGGCCGGCGTAGATCTTCAGCGCGGCCTCGATCACCTTCGCCTCGGTGGAGTCGATGACGAGCGGCGCTTCGACGGACTGCGCGAGGCGCTTGACGATCGTCGACATCTGGACGTCTTCGTCGGTGCGCTCGGTGAGCGCGGTGCAGATATCGAGCAGGTGCGCGCCGCCTTCGACTTGCCCGCGCGCCACCAGCGTGATCTCGTCGTAGTCGTTCGCGAGCAGCAGGCGCTTGATCTTGCGCGAGCCCTGGCTGTTGACACGCTCGCCGATCAGCAGCACCGTGCCGTCCTGCTTCAGCGCGACGGCCGTCATCGCCGACGCCGCGAACTGCAGCGGCTTGGGCTCCGGGATGCGCGGCGTGTAACCCGACGCGGCGAGCGCATCGAGCCCGGCGCGAAACGCCGTGATGTGCGCGGGCGTCGTGCCGCAGCAGCCGCCGATCGCGTTCACGCCGAAGTCTTTGACGAACGCGAGCAGCTCCGCCGCCATCTCGGCCGGCGTCTCCGGATAGATCGTCTCGCCCTTGGGTCCCATGTGCGGCAAGCCGGCGTTCGGAATGACGCTCACGAAGCAGCGCGAGTTCTCGACCAGAAAACGAATCGGGTCGCGCATGTGCGACGGCCCGGTCGAGCAGTTCAATCCGATCACGTCGATCGGCAGCGCGTCGAGCGTCGCGCACACCGCGCTGATATCGGTGCCGAGCAGCATGCGGCCCGTGACGTCGAGCGTCGCCTGCGCCTGGATCGGCACGCGCCGCACGCCTTTGCCGAACGCGCGCGTGATGCCGGCGATCGCGGCCTTCATCTCGAGCAGATCCTGGCTCGTCTCGAGCAGCAGCAGGTCGACGCCGCCTTCGATAAGCGCAGTCGACTGTTCTTCGTACAAGTCGGCGAGCTCATCGAACGTGATCTTCGACAGCGCGGGATCGGACGACGAGATCAGCATCCCCGTCGGCCCGAGCGAGCCCGCGACGAACTTCGGCCGCTCCGGCGTGGAGAACGCATCTGCGGCACGGCGCGCGATCTGCGCGGACGCGAGGTTGACCTCGCGCGTCTTCGCGCCCAGGCCGTACTCGTCGAGCTTGAGCCGCGAGGCGGTGAACGAGTCGGTTTCCACCACGTCCGCGCCGGCCGCGAAGTAGTCGCGGTGGATCAGCTCGATCAGGTCGGGACGCGTGAGGACGAGCGCCTCGTTGCAGCCGTGGTACGACGCGCCGCCGAAATCGGCGTCGGTGAGGTGCTGCGCCATCAGCTGCGTCCCCATCGCGCCGTCGAACAACAGCACGCGGTCGCGCAAGGCCGCCAGAAAATCCGCCATGACGGGCATCGTAACGGCTAGAGGCGCCGGAGTCTCCGCCTCACTGTCCAAGAAAGGCTAAATGGAGGCGATTGGACAGATCGCGAGCCGGTTGGAGATGCTGGCCGCGGTCGTGCGCGCGGCCCCGCCCTCGGCGACGCTCCGCGACGCATTCGCCGCGCTGCGGCTCGACGAGATCGTCGGTTCGACCCGCCTTGCCGGCGCGCGCCTCGACGCCACCGAGGTCCGCGCGCTGCTCGACCGCGGGCGCGCGCTGGGCGGCCACCGGTTCGAGGAGTATCTCATCGTCCGCAGCTATGCCGACGCCGCCGGCTGGGCGGCGCAGCACGGCACGCGCCGCGGCCCGGTGACGACCGAGGACTTGCGCGCGCTCCACCGGCTCGCGCTGCGCGGGATCGCCGACGACGCGGGGGCGTGGCGCACGCGGACCGTCGCGCCGCTGGCGGACGGCACGGTCCCGCCGCCGCACTGGCTCGTCCCCTTCGAGACGGAGACCTACGTCGGGCGGCTCGCGCTGGGCGCGGACGACCCCGCCCCGCTCGCGCTCGCGCGCGCCGCCGCGCGGCTCGTGCGCCTTCAGCCGTTCGCGAACGGCAACGGCCGCGTCGCACGCCTCGTCGCGAACCTGCTGGCGTACCGCCGCGGCCTGCCTCCGATCGTGCTCGACGCGCGCGGCCGGCGCGCCTATTCCGCCGCGCTCCGCGCCGCGCTCGCCGGCGACGCGACGCCCCTCGCCCGCGTTATGGGGAATGCGCTGGCGCGCGGGCTCGAGCGCCTGCGCGACGTCGTCGAACCGGTCGACGAGCTGCGCCCCCTCGCCGCGTTCGCAACGAATGGCCGTCCCGACCGCCTCTACAAAGCAGCGCAGCGCGGCCGGCTGCGCGTCGTGCGCCGCGACGGCCGGCTCTTCACCACCGCACCGTGGGTCGCCGCATACGCGGCGCAGCCCTCAGCCGAGTCCGCGTAAGCGCCGACAGCAAAGGAACCCATGCACGAACCGATCGTCGCGTACGTCTCGATGGAGATCGCGGTCGCAACCGCGGTATCGACGTACAGCGGCGGCCTCGGCGTTCTCGCCGGCGACGTGATCCGCGCCGCCGCCGACGCGGGCTATCCGATGGCGGGCGTCACGCTGCTCTATCGCGACGGCTATTTCCGCCAGCGCCTCGACGCGTCGGGTGCGCAGCACGAAGAGCCGCAGAGCTGGCGGCCGGACGCGGCGCTCGAGCAGCTCGAGCCCGTCGTGACGATCGCGATCTCCGGCCGCGCGGTTCACGCGGCCGTGTGGCGCTACACGGTGACCGGCGTGGACGGGCACGACGTGCCGGTGTACTTCCTGGACACGGACCGCGCCGACAACGACGAGGCCGCGCGCGGCCTGACGCGCGCGCTCTACGGCGGCGACGCGCGCTACCGGCTCGAGCAGGAGACGCTCCTCGGCCTGGGCGCCGTGGCCGTGCTGCACGCGCTCGGCCACGACCGCGTCGGGACGTACCACATGAACGAAGGCCACTCGGCGCTGCTGATCCTCGCGCTGCTGCAAGAGTCGCGCACGAATCCTCACGGGCTGCCGAACGACGACGACCTCGCGCGCGCGCGCGAGCGCTGCGTCTTCACGACGCACACGCCCGTGCCGGCCGGCCACGACTGCTTCGGCCTGGACCTCGCGCACGAGGTGCTCGGGGGCGAGTACGTCGCGACGCTGCGCGCGCTGAACCTCGTGGAAAACGACGTGCTCAACATGACGCACCTCGCGCTGCGCGCGTCGCGCTTCACCAACGCGGTCGCGATGAAGCACGGCGAGGTGTCGCGTGCGATGTTCCCCAACGCGAACGTCCGCGCGATCACCAACGGCGTGCACGCGGGCACGTGGACGTCAGCGCCGTTTGCCGACCTGTTCGACCGCCGCCTCCCGGGCTGGCGCCGCGACAACTGGCAACTGCGCCAAGCCGTCGGCATCCCGCTCGACGAGATCGCCGGCGCACACGCGGCGGCGAAGCACGCGCTGATCGAACGCGTCGCGCACGCGACGGGCAAACTGCTCGACCCGAACCGTTTCACGATCGGCATCGCACGCCGCGCAACCGGCTACAAGCGCAACGACCTGATCCTGCGCGACGTGGGCCGTCTCGCGTGGATCGCGCAGAACGCCGGCGGCATCCAGCTCGTGTTCGGCGGCAAAGCGCACCCGCGCGATTGGGACGGCAAAGCGATGATCCAGCACATCGTCGGCAGCGCGCCCGCGCTTGCGGGCAACGTCGACATCGTCTACGTCGAAAACTACGACATGAGCTGGGGCGCGGCGCTCACGTCAGGCACCGACGTGTGGCTGAACACCCCACGCCCGCCGAACGAAGCGTCCGGCACGAGCGGCATGAAAGCGGCGATGAACGGCGTCCCGAGCCTGTCGGTGATGGACGGCTGGTGGATCGAAGGCGCGCTCGACGGCATCAGCGGCTGGTCGATCGACGCGAACACCGCCGAAAACGACGACGCAACGGCCAACGCGCTCTACACCCTCCTAGAACACACGATCCTACCGGCCTACACCCGCGACCGCGACCGCTACCTGGCCGTGATGCGCGGCGCGATCGCATTCAACGCCAGCCACTTCAACGCCCAGCGCATGCTGGCCCAGTACGCGATCGACGCCTACGCCGTTCCGGCAAACCCCGTCGCGCCGCGCGAGCAGGCGAAGGAGCTTCGCGCGGGCTAAACGCCGGACCAGATACGCGGCAGCGTGAAAGGGTCCCCATGAAGAAAGCGGCCATTCTCGCACTCTTCGCGCTCCTTCTCGTGCCGCCGGCGCGCGCGAGTTCGGCGGCCGGCGACGCCCTGGCGCATCATCCCACGTCGACGAAGAGCCCCGCCGCGCAGGCGTGCTTCGACCGCGGCTTGACGCTCTTCTATGCCTACAACCGCCTCGCATCACAGCGCGCCTTCGAGTGCGCGGCGAAAGCCGATCCCACGTTCGCGATGGCGTACTGGGGCATCGCCCTCGCGCACGGCACGAACATCAACGTCGAAGTCGACCCGGCCGGTGAAAAGGCCGCCTTCTCGGCGATTCAACGCGCGGTCGCGCTGCAAGGCGGCGCGCCGGCCGCCGAGCGCGCATATATCGCGGCGCTCGCCACGCGGTACTCGGACCGGCACAAACCCGACCTCCGCGCCCTCGCAGCGTCATATGCGGCCGCGATGCGAACAATGGCCGAACGGTACCCCGAGGATCTCGATGCGTCGACCATCGCCGCGGAAAGCGCGATGGAGCTGCGGCCGTGGCAGTGGTATACGCCGGCCGGGCTCCCGGTCGCCGGCACCAACGACATCCTGGCGACGCTGACCGGCGTGCTGGCACGCGACCCGATGCACATCGGCGCAAACCACTTCTTCATCCACGTGACCGAGGCGTCGCGTCATCCCGAGCGCGCGCTACCGAGCGCAGCACGGCTGCGGAACATGCAGTTCGAGCCAGGCGCGGCACATCTGGTGCACATGCCGGCGCACGTGTACATGCGAACCGGCGACTTCACCGCGGCGGCCGACGTGAACGAGCATGCGAGCACCCACGATCTCGCGTACCGGCACGACGCGCATGAGGCGGACCCTGAAGCATCGATCTACCACGATCACAACCTCACGATGCTAGCCGCCGCATACGGAAATGAGGGTCGCTGGCCCGCGGCAAAGCGGACCGCGGCCGCCCTCACCGCCGACGGAGCGCTGGTCCCCGCGATGTTCGTCTATTTGCGGTTCAACCGCTGGAACGACATCCTCGCGATGAAATCGCCGCGCCACGATCCCAACGAACCGATCCGCCTCGGGATGTGGCACTTCACGCGAGGGATGGCGTCCGCAGCCTCCGGACGGCTGGGCGACGCGCGACTCGAGCTCGCCGCCGTACGCGCGGCGAATACAACCCTAAAGGTACCGGCGGCGCCCGGCTCCTACAACAGCTCGGCGGACATCTTCCACCTCGCATCGGATGTCTTGGCTGCAAAAATCGCCGGCGCGCAAAACCACCGTGCCGCGCAGATCGCGCTGCTGCGCGACGCGGTCGCCGTCCAGGACAGGCTGCTCTACATCGAACCGCCGGACTGGTATGCGCCAATCCGTGAATCGCTCGGTGCAACGCTCTTCGCCGGCGGCGACTACGCCGCGGGCGCGAACGTCTTCCGCGACGACCTCCGTCACAATCCGCGCAATCCGCGCTCGCTGTTCGGACTCGCCGAGTCACTTCGCAAAATGGGCCGAGACGCCGAGGCGGCACGGGCCCGAACCGAATTCGACGCCGCGTGGAAAAACGCCGATACGCCGCTAGCGATGGACCGCCTCAACTAACGCGAGCAGGGCACGCCCGCTACGACGCGGCCACCCCCAGGGCGGCCCGAACGGCAGCGTCGTCCAAGCCTGCCTCGCGCAGCACCTCGTCACCATGCTCGCCGAGCCGCGGTGCATGCCGTAACTCGGTCGCCGGCGCACCGCCGAACCGCAACGGCCGCCGCACCGAGCGCAACGTGCCTTCGCTCGGATGCGCTTCCGCGGTAAAAAACCCGGTCGCACGCAAATGCTCGTCCTCGAGCAAATCCGCAACGTCCTCGAGCGGAACGACGGGGATGTCCGCCGCAGCGAGCGCCGCTAGCCACTCCGCCGACGAGCGCGTCGCAACGATCTCCGCGACAACGCCGTACGCCGCGTCGTACTCCCGCCGCCGAACGTCAGGATCGGACAACCGCGGATCGCCGGCATATCGATCCTGCTGCCCGACGATTTCAAAAAACCGCTCCCAGTGCTTCTCCGTGTACAGCAGGACGCAGACATAACCGTCGAGCGTGCGCAGCGGACGGCGGTTCGGCGTGAGCGCCCGATTGTACCCGAAATCCCCAGCCGGCGGATCGAACAGATGCCCGCCCATGTGATCGGAGAGCACGAGCTCGGCCATGGTCTCGAACATCGGCACCTCGACGTGCTGCCCAACCCCGGTCCGCTCGCGTAAAAACAACGCCGCGATCACGGCATGCACCGCATTCATGCCGGTGATGCGATCCGCGATGAGCGCCGGCACGAACCGCGGCTCGCCATCACCAACCCGCCGAAACGTGGCAGCAAGCCCGGAGATCCCCTGAATGAGATCGTCATACGCCGGCTTCACCGCATACGGCCCAGCCTGCCCGTACCCGACGAGATCGACGTACACCATCCGCGCGTTGACGGCCGCGACGTCCTCATAACCCAACCCGAGCCGCCGCATCGCAGCAGGCCGAACGTTGGTCACGAACACATCGGCACGCGCGCACACGCGCAGCAGCGCATCCCGCGCTTCAGGCCGCTTCAGATCAAGCGCGATGCTGCGCTTCCCGCGATTCATAAACATGAACAGCGAGCCCATCCCATGATGCCGCGAAGCGCCGGCATACCGCATGACGTCGCCATCCGGCGACTCGACCTTGACCACGTCCGCGCCATACCCGGCAAGAATGTACGTCGCCCAAGGCCCCATCACAACGGACGAAAGATCGACAACCCGAATCCCAGCGAGCGGCGCGCCTGTCACGATACGCTCATCCCCAATTACCTATGCGGCGCAGCAACGATGCCGAAGGCGTCGGAGCGATGACGCTGCGACGGGGCGTCGCGGAGGCGCGAAGCCCAGGATGGGCGAGAGCGCCGGAGCGCCGAGCGACCGGAGGCCCCGGACGGGCCGCAGGGAGCGTCCCCGGCGCAGCGTCGTCGCTCCGACGCCGCGCCACAACGTTACAACCGAATTGGCTTCGGAGCCGGAGACACGCCGGAGACACCCTCGCTGGCACCATTGCCGCCACCGGGCCGCGCATGCTTCCCGCGTCCGAACCCAAGCCGGTCCTCGAACCCGGAGATGAACACGTACAACACCGGCGTGATGAACAAATTCAGAATCGTCGAAAGAATCATGCCACCGAAGACGGCGGTGCCGAGCGAGTTGCGCGCGCCGCTGCCGGCGCCGGTGGCGAACACGAGCGGCGTCACGCCGAGGACGAACGCGATGGACGTCATGAGAATCGGCCGCAGCCGCGTCTCGGCAGCCCGCATGACGGCGGTCACCGCATCGATGCCTTGCTCGCGCTGCTGATTCGCGAACTCGACGATCAAAATAGCGTTCTTGGACGCCAGCCCGATCAGCATGACGTAGCCGACTTGCGCGAACACGTCGGAGAACGTGCCGCGGAACTTCAGCGCGCCCAGCGCCCCGAGCAGCGCCAGCGGAACGGCGAACAAGATGACGAGCGGATCGCCGAACGACTCGTACTGCGCCGCGAGCACCAGGAACACGAACACGATGCCGAGCGCGAAGATGATCGCGGCGGTCGCGCCGCCCTCGATCTGCTCGCGCGAGATCCCGCTCCACTCGGTCGCGAACCCCGGCGGCAGGTACGTCGCGAAGCGGTCCATCGCCGCGAGCGCCTCGCCCGAACCGTGGCCCGGTTTGGGTCCGCCGCTGATCTCGATCGAGCGGTAGAGGTTGAAGTGGTTGATGACGGGCGGCGCCTTGATCTCTTTGATCGTCACCAGCGCGGTGATCGGGATGGCGGGCGCGGTGCCGAGCTGTCCGTTCACGATGAACGGATTGCCGCTGCGCACGTAGATGTTTTGCAGATCGGAGACGCGCGAGCGGTACGGCGTGTCGGCCTCGACGTAGACGCGATAGCCTTTGCCGTTGAGGTCGAAGTCGTTGACGTAGACCGAGCCGAGATACACCTGCATCGTGTTGAACAGCGACGGTAGCGACACGCCGAGCTGCGATGCTTTCGCGCGGTCGACGTCGGTGAGGATCGTCGGCTTGTCGGTGCGGAACGTCGTGTAGACGCCGGTCAGCGGCGAGTCCGGCGCGTACGCCGGCCCGATGAGCGAGCCCGAGGCGGCGGCGAGTTCCATGATGCCGTGGTTCGCGCGGTCCTCGAGCTCCAGCGAGAAGCCGCTCTGGAACCCGAGCCCCGGCACGGACGGCGGCTGCACCATGAACGCCAGCAAGTCCGGGTGCTTGAACTTGAAGTCGCCGAAGAAATGCCCGTTGACGCGCGCGACGAGCGCGCTGAGTACGTGCGCCTTGCCGGGCCGTTCACCCCACGGTTTGAGGCGGATGAACATCGTCGCCTTGTTCGAGCCGGAGCCGGTGAAGCTGAAGCCTGCCGCGTCGAACACGTCGGAGATCTCCGGCTGCTCGCGCAGCAGCGCCTCGACCTGGCGCTGGATGCGGTGCGTGTAGTCGATCGAACCGCCTTCGGGTAGCTGCAAGCTGACGATCGCGAAGCCTTGGTCTTCGTCGGGGATGAACGCGGTCGGCGTCGTCGTGTAGATCCAGCCCGTCGTCGCGAGGAGGATCGCGAACACGCCGAGCGTGAGCCACCGGCGGCGCATCACGAACGGCAGCGCGCGATGGTACCCGGCGCGCGTCGCGTCGATGGCCCGGTTCACGGGCTTGAAGATGCCGCGTTCCTTGTGCCCGACGCGACCGAGCAGCAGCGACGAGAGCACCGGCGTGAGCGTGAGCGCGCAGAACAGCGAGATCGTGATCGAGCACGCGATCGTGAGCGCGAACTGCTTGTAGAGCTGGCCCGTCGTGCCCGGGAAGAACGCGACCGGCACGAACACGGCGAGCAGCACGAGCGACGACGCGAGCACAGCGCCGGTGATCTCGCGCATCGCCTCGCGCGCGCCCTCGAGCGGCGCCATGCCCTTCTCCTGGATGAAGCGCGCGATGTTCTCGATGACGACGATCGCGTCGTCGACCACGAGCCCCGTCGCCAGCGTGAGCCCGAACAGCGTGAGGGTGTTGATCGAGAACCCGAGCACCTTCATCAAGAAGAACGTGCCGATCAGCGAGACGGGGATCGTGAGCGCCGGAATCAGCGTGGTGCGCCAGTCTTGCAAGAACAGGAAGATCACGAGCACGACCAGCCCGATCGCGATCAGCAGCGTGATCACGACCTCGCGAATCGACTCGCGGACGAACTCGCTCGTATCGAAGGCAACCTTGTAGCTGACGCCCGCCGGAAACTTCTGCGCGAGCTTGTCCATCGTCGTGCGCACTTGCTGCGACACCGCCAGCGCGTTGCCGGTCTGGAGCTGAAGGATGCCGAGGCCGACGCCCTCGCGCCCGTTGAACCACAGCGACCCCGCGTAGTTCTCCGCGCCGAGCACGACGCGGCCGATGTCGCGCACTTTGACGAAGCCGCCGTCGGAGTTGGTCTTCAGCACGATGTTCGCGAACTGCGTGCTGTCGTGCAGCCGCCCCGTCGCGAGCACGGAGTATTCATACGGCTGGTGGCCGTTGGTCGGCGGCGCGCCGATCGCGCCCGCCGCGACCTGGACGTTCTGCGACTGCAGCGCCGTGACCACGTCGCCGGCCGTCAAGCCGTAGTCCGCGAGCCGCTTCGGATCGACCCAAAGGCGCATCGCGTACTTGCGCTCGCCGAACACGCGCACGTCGGACACGCCGTTGATGCGCTTGATGTCGTTGACGACGTTCGTCTCGAGGAAGTTGGTGAGGTACGGCGCGTCCCAGCGCGCGTCGGTCGACGTCACGCCGAGCGCCGCGACGAACGTGCCGGCGTTCTTGGACACGGACACGCCGATCTGCTTGACCTCGTTGGGCAACCGGCCCTGAGCGAGGTTGACGGCGTTCTGCACGTCGTTCGCGGCTTGGTCGAGGTTGCGGTCCAGGTTGAACGTTGCGGTGATCTGCGCCGACCCGTCGCTGCCCGACGACGACTGGATGTAGCGCAGGCCCTGCACGCCGTTGATCGCTTCTTCCAGCGGCGTCGTCACCGACGACTCGACCGCCTCGGCGCTCGCGCCCTGATAGATCGCGGTGACGCTCACGGTGGGCGGCGCGATGTTCGGAAACTGCGCGATCGGCAGCGTCGGAATCGAGATGATGCCCAGGAGCAGGATGACGAGCGAGAACACCGACGCGAAGATCGGGCGCTTCAGGAAGAAATCGACCACGGTGCCTTCGACAGCGCGAAAAGCGGCGTGGTTGCCATCACCGGTTCAGGATGGCAGTTCCGTCGGCAGCCAGCCGTCGAGCGCGGCCACCTCGCCCACCACCCGGCCGGCGACGTTCTTCACGGCGACGACGGCGTGCGGGCGCATCGCCTCCCGCGCAGCAGGCTCCAGCGCGCGCAGCGCGTCGAGGACGGCCAACGTCGCAGGCGGGGCGGCCCGGCGCGAACCGTCGACCACTTTGAGCGCGAGCCCCACGCCCAGGTCGAGCAGCGCGTCGCAGTGGACGCCTTCCGCGCCCGCCTTGGCGACGATCCGCCCGCCGGTCGCGCGCATCAGATCCGTGTCGAAGCGGCCGGTGCCGCCGACGTACCACGGCTCGGCTGCCATCGCCGCGGCGACGCGCGCGAGCGCCGTCGCGTCGGCGTCGCCGACCCCGCGCAGCGTCGCGAACCGCGCGAACGACACCGCGGCTTTGCGCAGCGTCGTCGCGTACACCGGGATGCCGCAGCCGTCCACGGCGAGCTTGTCGCCGTCGAACACGTCGTCGCTCACCCGCTCGCACAGCGCGAGGATCGCGCGCTGCGCGGGATGCGACGCTTCGAGGTAGCCCGCGAACGGCGCGCCGAGGAATTTCGCGAGCGCCAGGATCCCGGCGTGCTTGCCGCTGCAGTTGTTGTGGAGCTGCGTCGGCCGCTCGCCGCGCGCCGCGAGCGCCGCCGCGGCCGGCTCGTAGGACGGCGGGTGGACGCCGCAGCCCAGGTCATCGGCGGTCGCGCCGATCCGCTCGAGCATCGACGCCACGAGCTCCACGTGCGCCGGCTCGCCGTTGTGCGAAGCGCACATCACGGCGAGCTCGCGTTCTCCGAACCCGAATTCTTCGAGCACGCCGGCCCGAACGGACGCCGCGGCGACGAACGGTTTGGCCGACGAGCGCAGGAAGACGGGCTCTTCGATCGTGCCGACGCGGAGCACGACGTCGCCGTCGACGTCGGCGACGCAGGCCGCGACGTGGTGGACCGACTCGACGCGCGCACCGCGCCGCACGGCGACCGCCGGTACCCCGGCCAACTCCCAGAACATGACGGGGACGGCGCGTTCGCGTGCGAGGTCCCGCCTCCTCGCCGTGACTCTGCGCGGCGTGGGTATCACCGTGAAATGGACGCTCCCGCCGACGCCGCCGTTTCGATCCGCCCCGAGCTCGTCGCGGAGTTCGACGCGCACTGGCCCTCCGGCATCGCGCCCGCGCGCGACGGCCGCCTCTTCCTGAGCTTTCCGCGGCTGGATCCCACGCCCGCACCGATCAACGTGGGCGAGCTGATCGACGGCAAGCTCGTACCCTACCCGGACGAGCTGGTGAACGCGATCGACGCGAGCGACACCACACACCGCTTCGTCAACGTGCACGGCATCGCGCTCGCGCCCGGAGGCCGTTTGCTGGCGCTCGACACCGGCGCGACATCGCTGGAGCGCTGCGACCCGGACGCTGCGAAATTGTACGTGATCGACCTCGACCGCAACGCGATCGTGCACGGCATCGGTTTCCGGCACGACGTGTGCCTGACCACGACGTACCTCAACGATCTGGTGGTGGACTACGCGCGCGGCAAAGCCGGTTACGCGTACATCAGCGACTCCGGCGCGCAAGGCCCCAACGGGATCGTCGTCGTCGACCTCGACAGCGGAAACTCGTGGCGCCACCTCACGGGGCACCCGAGCGTGCGCGCGGCGCAGCGGCCCGGCTTCGGCATCGCGACGGAGTCCGGCCCCATCCACCCGACCGTCGGCGTCGACGGCATCGCGCTCTCGCCGGACGGCCGCACGCTGTGGTGGACGCCGCTGTCGTCGTACGATCTGTACAGCATCGAAACGGACGTGCTCGCCGAGCCGCACGGCGATCCCGAGCTCGTCGCGCGCCACGTGGTGCAGCACGACGCGCGCGATTTCGCGAGCGACGGACTCGACTGCGACCGCGAAGGCCGGGTCTATTTCACCGACGTCACGCACGGCACGCTGCAGCGGCTCGTCCCGGCGGAGAACCGCTACGAGACGCTGCTGCGCGGCGAGCACCACTTCATCTGGCCCGACGCCGTGAAGCTGGGACCCGACCGGATCGTCTACGTCAGCGACAGCCAGGTGAACCGCATGCCGAACTTCCACGACGGCCGGGACCTGCGCACGCCGCCGTACCGGCTCTACCGCGCCGCGATCGATGCCGACCCGGCACAATACTGACAGTGCATCGGTTCGGGCGCTGAACGGTTCAGGTGCTGCGTGAACGGATGGACGCTCGCCGGAACCAGCTTTCTCGCCTCGGGCGTCGAGGCGGTGGAAGCGATGACGATCGTGCTCGCGGTCGGGATCACGCGCTCGTGGCCGGTCGCGCTTCGCGGCGCGATCGGGGCCTTGGCTGTACTCGCGCTGATCGTCGCGCTGTTCGGCCCGCTGCTGCACCTCGTCCCGATCGAGCAGCTCAAGCTCGTCGTCGGGATCGTGCTCACGCTGTTCGGCCTCGCATGGCTGCGCAAAGCGATCC
This sequence comes from Candidatus Elarobacter sp., assembly GCA_036403315.1. Lineage (GTDB taxonomy): Bacteria > Vulcanimicrobiota > Vulcanimicrobiia > Vulcanimicrobiales > Vulcanimicrobiaceae > Vulcanimicrobium. The sequence continues at coordinate 9,807 of DASWRD010000014.1, read as the reverse complement.
TGCGGTACGCCGGCCGCAAAGCGCTCCGCGACGAGGATGCCGCGTTCGCGCGCGAGGTGAGCGCCTTGCGCGCGGCGGAGGACACGCAGGCTGACCGCATTGGTTTGATCACCGCGTTCAAAGCCGTGCTGATCGAAGGCTTGGAAGTCGCGATCATCGTCGTCACGTTCGGCGCGGCGTCGACGACCGCGCTCGAATGGGCGGCCGCGGGTGCGGCCGGTGCCGTGCTGCTCGTCGTGCTGATCGGCTTGGCGCTGCGCCATCCGGCGTCGCGCGTGCCGGAGAACACGATGAAGTTCGTCGTCGGCATCATGCTCACGTCGTTCGGCACGTTCTGGACCGGCGAAGGCTTGGGCATCGCCTGGTGGGGCGCCGATCTTTCGCTGCTGCTGCTCGCGGCGTTCTATCTGGCCGTCGCGGGCGTGCTCGTCATCGCCGCACGCGCACCGCGAACGGCACGCGCGTGAAACTCTACGCGATCTGGGAGTTCATCGCGGGCGACTCCCGCCGCGCGCCGGTCGCGGTCGCTCTCGCCGTGCTCATCGCAATCGTGCTATTACGCAGCTCGGTACCGAGCAGCGTCGTCGCAGCGACGTTCGCGTGCATCATCGCACTCGGCCTGGCAGCGGCGGTGTTCGAACGCACCTGAGCCGCCGGACGGGCTCAGGTGCGCGGTGCGCTCCTTACGCGAGTGCCGGTTCGAATACGTTGGCCTCTTGTTCTGCGAACAGCGGGCTCGACAGATAGCGTTCGCCCGTGTCGCACACGATGGTCACGATCAGTTTGCCGGCGTTCTCCGGGCGTGCCGCGACTTGCAGCGCGGCCCACACGTTCGCGCCCGATGAGATGCCCGCGAGGATGCCTTCTTCGCGCGCGAGACGGCGCGCCGTCGCGATCGAGTCGTCGAACGTCGCTTTGATCACTTCGCTGTAGACTTTCGTGTCGAGGATCGACGGCACGAAGCCGGGCGCGAAGCCCTGCAGCTTGTGGGGCCCCGGCGATCCGCCGGAAAGCACGGTCGACGTGTCGGGCTCGACGGTGATGCACTCGACGCCGGGCTTGCGCTCCTTGAGCAGATGGCCCGCGCCGGTGATCGTGCCGCCGGTGCCGACGCCTGCGACGAGGATGTCGACCTTGCCGTCGCTGTCGCGCCAGATCTCCTCGCCCGTCGTGCGGTAATGGACGTCGACGTTCGCCGGGTTGTCGAACTGACCGGGCTGAAAATACTTCGCGGGGTTGGACGCGACGATCTCCTTGGCTTTGGCGATCGCGCCTTTCATGCCCTCAGCGCCCGGTGTCAGGACGAGCTGCGCGCCGTACGCCTTGAGCAGGTTGCGGCGCTCGACGGTCATCGTCTCGGGCATCGTGAGGATCAGCGGATAGCCCTTGGCCGCACAGACGAACGCGAGCGCGATCCCGGTGTTGCCGCTGGTCGGCTCGACGATCACCGAATCGGGCCGCAGCTTGCCGTCGCGCTCCGCCGCTTCGATCATCGCGACCCCGATGCGGTCCTTGACGGAGCCGGCGGGATTCTTCGACTCCAATTTGACGAGGATCTCGGCGCCGAGTCCCTTGCCCACCCGCGGGATGCGGACGAGCGGCGTGTTCCCGAACGTATCGGCGATGTTGTCGTAGACGCGCATAGTGGACCGCTAAACCCCCGCTCGCCTAAAAAGGGTGCGCCCCCCAAACCGACAGCGCTCGCCTCAAAGGGTGCGCCCCCAAACCCACGCGCTCGCCTCGAAAGGGTGCGCCCCCGAACCCACGCGAACGAGTGTTCGGTTAACTCCTGTCACCGCGGCATTCCCGATGTCGCCGTGGCCTTCCACAATGTCACCCTGAGCTTGTCGAAGGGTGCGCCACCCAGGATCCCAACGTGTTTTCCCTAGCCGAGAGGTCGCTCTACGTCGCCGACCTCGACCTCTGGATCGACTCGATGCGCCCGCGCAGCCGCTGCTACGTCTCGCACGGCCACAGCGACCACGCGCGCGAGCACGACACCATCGTCACCACGCCCGCCAACGCGAAGATCTGCACGTCGCGCTTTGCCCGCAGCGCGGCGCGCGCGAAGCAGACGTCGTTCCTCCCGGAGCGCCCGCGGCCCGCGTGCGACTTCGAGGAGCACCGCTTCAACGAACCGTGGTCCGACGGCGAGCACGAGCTGACGCTGTTCCCCGCGGGTCACGTGCTCGGCAGCGCGCAGCTGATGATCGAGGGCGAGCGCGGGCGCTTCGTGTACACCGGTGACTTCAAGCTCGCGCGCTCGTACACGTGCGAGCCGACCGAGGTCAAGCGCTGCGACGTGCTGCTGATGGAGTGCACGTACGGCCGCCCGCAGTACGCGTTCCCGTCACGCGACGAGGTCGAGGACACGATCGTCTCCTTCGCGACCAAAGCGCTCGAAGACGGCTGCGCACCGGTATTCTACGCCTACTCGCTGGGCAAGGCGCAAGAAGCGATGGCGATCCTCGGTAAAGCGAACGTGCCCATCACGGTGCACGGCGCGGTATACGCGATCTCGCGCGTGTACGAAGGCGCCGGCGTGCGCATGCCGCCCTACGAGCGCTACGACGCTGTGACGTACGACGGCACGCGCGCGCTGATCTGGCCGCCGTCGGGCAAAAATCTCCCGAAGGCGCTACGGAACAAGCCCACGCGAACTGCCGTCCTGACGGGCTGGGCGCTCAACAAAGGCGCGGAGTTCCGCTACGGCGCCGACACCGCGATCCCGCTGAGCGACCATGCCGACTATCCCTCGCTGATCAGGTACATCGAGCTCGCGCAGCCGAGCAAAGTGCTGCTGAACCACGGCTGGAAAGACTTCGCCTGGCGCCTAAAACGCCTCGGCATCGACGCGACATACCTGGAAGCGAACGAACAGCTCGCGCTGTTCTAAGCGAGCTCATGTTTCTTTCAGCGATCGCCGCGAACGCAGCCTTTCGAGCGACTCAGCGTGCGACGGTCAGTCCGCGAAGAACGCGTGCAGCGCGTCGTACGTCGCGTCCGGTGCTTCCTCCGGGATGAAGTGTCCGCCGTCGATCGCGTGGCCGCGCACGTCGTCCGCCCAGTCGCGCCAGACGGCGAGCACGTCGTACCATTGTGCCACTTGGCCGCGGCCTGCCCATAGGACCAGCAGCGGCGCTGAGATCTTCTTCTTGCCGCGATCCGCTTCGTCGAGCGCGAAGTCGTAGGTCGCTGCGGCGCGGTAATCCTCGCACGCCGCATGGATGGTCTCCGGGTTTCGGTAGCAGCGCAGGTAGTCGTCGAGCGCTTCCGGCGCGTGCACGTTCGCACGGTTCGGCCGCCCGCTGAAGAATGCGTCGGGATTCGCGCCGATGACGTTCTCGGGGAACGGGTACGGCTGCGCGAGAAAGAACCAATGCCAGTACCCGAGGCCGAACTTCATGTCGGCGCGGCGGAAGTGCTCGCTCGTCGGAAGGATATCGAGCGTCACGAGCTTTCGAACGCACTCCGGGCGGTCGAGCGCGAGGCGGTACGCGACGCGTCCGCCGCGGTCGTGTCCCGCGACGTCGAACCGGTCGAACCCGAAGTGCGCCATCACGGCGATCGCGTCGCGCGCCATCGCGCGCTTGGAGTATGGCTCGTGGTCGTCGGTCGTCGGCGGCTTCGAGCTGTCGCCGTAGCCGCGCAAGTCCATCGCGACCACGGTGAAGTCCCGCGCGAGCCGCGGCGCCACGAGGTGCCACATGACGTGCGTCTGCGGGTGGCCGTGCAGCAGCAGCAGCGGCGGACCGCTGCCGCCGCGGCGCACGCGGATGACGGCTTCGCCGGTATCGACGAACGTTAAATCGAAGTCTTCGAACATGGAGCTTCGATCATAGCCGAACGTGCGCGCGCCGTCACGCCCGGGCTCGGCATCTTCTACGTCGCGATGGTGAGCACGGCGGCCGGCTTCTCGGTGCGCAACCTGCCCAGCATGGCGGTCGAAGGCTGGTCGCTGATCTTCTGGTACGTGCTGGGCACGCTGCTGTTCTTGCTGCCGCTCGCGCTGACGGCCGCCGAGCTCGCCTCGACGTGGCCGAAGGCCGGCGGCGTGTACGCGTGGGTGCGCGAGGCGTTCGGCGAGCCGACGGGCTTCATGGCCGTGTGGTCGATCGTCGTGCAAAACCTGCCGTGGTATCCGACGGTGCTCGCGTTCGTCGCGGTCTCGCTCGCGTACGGTTTCGAGCCGGCGTGGCAAGACAATCGCGTCTTCGTCGCGTGCGTGATGATCGGGATCTTCTGGGCGCTCACGCTGGCATGTCTTGCCGGGCCGGTCGCCGCCGCGAAGCTGACGACGTTCGGCACCGTGCTCGGGACGATCGTTCCGGCGGCGGTGCTGATCGGCGCGGGCATCGCGTGGATCGCCGCGGGCAAGCACGTCGCGCTGCCGCCGTTCAGCGCCGCCCGGCTGTTGCCGAGCTGGGACCTCGGCCGGCTGCCGTTCGTGTCGTCGCTGCTGCTCGCGTTCACGGGGTTGGAAGTGTCGGGCTACTACGCGCTCGTCGTGCGCGATCCGCAGCGCAACTATCCCAAGGCGACGGCGCTGGCGCTCGTCGCGATCTCCGGCTTGAGCATCTTCGCGACGCTCGCCATCGCGCTCGCGGTTCCGGCCGACAAGATCAGCTTGAGCGGCGGCGTGGTGCAGACGTTCACGGTGATCTTCGGCGCATTCGGCCTCCGCTCGATCGCATCGGTATTGGCCATGCTCACTGCCGTCGGCGCGATCGCGCTGATGTGCGCGTGGCTCGTCGGACCCTTGCTGAGCCTCACCGAGGTCGCGCGCAATGGCCTGCTGCCACCGGTGTTCCGGGCGCTCAGCGCGCGGCAAGTTCCCGCCGCGGTGATGATCTGGCAGGCGGTGCTGATCTCGATCGTCAGCGTCGCGTTCGCATTGGTGCCGTCGGTAAACCAGGCGTACTGGATCCTCACCGCGACCACCACGGCGCTGCTCGGATTTTATTACCTGCCGATCTTCGCCGCGGTCATCAAGCTGCGCTACACGCAGCCCGACGTGCCGCGCCCGTTTCGCGTACCGGGCGGAAAGTTGGGCGTGTGGCTCGCCGGCGGCGCCGGCATCATCGCGACGACCTTCGCCGTCGGCATCTCGCTGCAACGCCCGAGCAACGTCACGGCCGTCTCCGATGCAGTCTACATCGGTGCGATGATCGTGCTGGCGCTGGTGTGGATGATACCGTGGTGCGTATGTCTTGCCGTTCGAAAGACTGCGTGGCGCGCGTGATTGCGCCGTCGCGGCGACTGCCCTAGGCGAGGCTATCCGCAACCGATGTCCCCGGCCAAACCGACGACATCGCGCTAACGACGGCTATTCCGACCCGATGTCCCACACGAGGCCGAGGTCGCGCTTCGCGAACGAGCGGAACGCGATGAGCGTCTCCGTCGCGGTGATCCCGGCGTGCGACGCGATGCGCTCCGTGACGAGGTCGCTGAGCTCCTCATGCTCGCGCACGCGCACGATCGCGACGAGATCGTACGGCCCGGCGACGCTGTAGCACTCCGTCACGCCGTCGACCTCGAGCAGCTCCTCGGCCAGCGTGCGCACCCGCCCGGGTTCGACGGTCAACAAGACGATCGCAGTGATCACGGAAACCGCCTACCGCGGCGACGCGGCGGTCCCCTGCGGTCCCGGCGCGAAAGGCCCCGCGTGACCCACCCTTCCGACGCCGTGAGCTGGCGTTTTGTCACCCTGACCCTTCGACGTGCTCAGGTGAAGGGTGCGCGACGATGATCGCTTTCGCCCAAACGTGCGCCGCGATCGCGGCGACCGCGAGCAAGCTCGAGAAGATCGCGCTCGTCGCGGAGTACCTGCGCGAACGCGACGATGCCGATCTCGCACCGGCCGCGCGCTACTTCACCGGCAACCCGTTCCCGCAGGCGCAGGAGCGCAGCCTCGCGGTGGGCGGCCGCACGATCGTGGACGCGGCCGCGAGCGTCTGGGGCGTCGACGACGCCGCGCTCGGCGTCGCGTACCGCGCGACGGGCGACCTCGGCGCGGCGCTCGGCCCGTTCGTGCGCCCGTCACACGATCTGGGTCTCTTTCGGGAGACGCTGACACCTGCGCGGCTCTACGCGCTGCTCGACGAGATCGCCGGCGCGTCGGGCAAGAACGCGCAGAAGCGGCGCCGGATCCTGTGCGAGCGAATCTTCTCGGCGTGCACCGACCCGCTCGAAGCGACGTACGTCATCAAGATCATGACGGGCGAGCTGCGCATCGGGCTCCGCGAAGGCCTCGTCGTCGACGCGGTCGCGCAAGCGTTCGCGCGCGACCCGCGCGCGGTGCGGCGCGCGGCGAGCGCGGCCGGCGACATCGGCGCGGTCGCGCTCGCGGCGAAGCACGACACACTCGACCAGGTCACGATCGCCTATCACGCGCCGGTCGCGTTCATGCTCGCGTCGCCGATTGCGTACGGTTCGGAGTACAAGGACCTCGCCGCCGCGACGTGGCTCGTGGAGGACAAGTACGACGGCATCCGCGCTCAGGCGCACGTCACGCCGCAGCGCGTCTCGCTGTTCTCACGCACGCTCAACGACGTCGCGGCGTCGTACCCCGAGGTCGTCGAAGCGCTGCGCGCGCTGCCCGGCTCGTTCGCGCTCGACGGCGAGCTGATCGCCGTACGCGACGGCCGCGTGCTCCCGTTTCGGTTCTTGCAAGCGCGTTTACAGCGCAAGGAGGTCGCGCCCGAGCTGCTGCGCGAGGTGCCGGTCCGCTACGCGGTGTTCGATGCGCTCGCGCGCGACGAAGAATTCTTGCTCGACGCAGCGCTCGCCGACCGGCGCACGCGGCTCGCGGAGCTGCTCGCGAACGCGGGAGACGCGCTGATGCTCGCGCCGTGGACCGCGCTGGAAGCCGGCGCGGGCAAGGAAGCGGTGCACGAACGCTTCGAGCTCTCACGCGCGCACGGTCACGAAGGCCTCGTCTTCAAGCGCACCGACTCGGCGTACACGCCCGGCCGCCGCGGTAAATCATGGCTGAAGCTCAAGCGCGAGCTCGCGACCTTGGACTGCGTCGTGGTCGCCGTGGAGCGCGGCCACGGCCGTCGTGTCAACGTGCTGTCGGATTACACGTTCGCCGTGCGCGACACGCTTCGACAAGCTCAGGGTGACACCGGCGTTCAGGGTGATAACGGGCTCGCGGTGATCGGCAAGGCGTACAGCGGGCTCACCGACGTCGAGATCGCGGAGATGACCGCGTGGTTCGAGGAACACCGTCTCCCACCAAAGCAGGCGCGCGCGGCGTACGAACGGCTCGATCTCAAGCGGCACGAGATCCTCGTCGAGCCGAGCATCGTCGCCGAGATCGCCTTCGACATCATCCAGCGCAGCGAGCTGCACGCGAGCGGCTACGCGCTGCGCTTCCCGCGCATCGTGCGCCTGCGCCCCGACAAACGTCCCGAAGACGCCGATACGCTGGAGCGCGTCGCCGAGATCTACGCGGAGATGCTGGCCCGCGAAGGAGTGCCCGCCGACGGCTGAACGCAGCCGGCATCAGATCAGCGTGGAACGAGCTCCGACGTCGGCACGATGCGCCAGCGCGTCGGATCGCGGTCGACGATCGCTTGCGCGTCCATCCACCGTCCTTCGGCGCGCGCGCCGGTCTCGATGTGCTCGACCGTCGCGGCATCGCGAATGTACTGGTCGAATCCGGCAGCCGCACTGCTCGTCGCGTGCTGCCGTTCCCAGTATGCGCCCGTGATGATGTCGCCGGTCTCGCGCATCGACTGTGCCGCCGCGGTGAGGCGGCCGGTCAGCACGCCGCTGCTCACGCCCCACGACTGCCACGAGCGCCACATCGTCGGCGCTAGCCGCGGAAACTGGTCCGCGGGCAGCATGAACATCGACTTGTACACCATGAAGCTCATCGAGTCGAACGGCGCGATGCTGATGAGGGCAAGGCCGCGGAACGGCGCGCCGTTGACACGGTAGTCGAAGAGCACGTACGCGGCTCGTCCGTTCGGAAGACCCGCCGCGACGGGTTGAACTTCCGCGGCGCGAAACGACTGCACTCCCAGGCCGACCGGGGGCGGCTGCGTCATGACGGTCCCGAGAATCTGCACGGGGTTGCCGAACGGCGCGACGAGCTGCGTGCGCGGATTGGTGCCGGGTAATCCCGGTGGAACGACGGCGTGCTGCGGACAGCCCAGCGCGATATAGCCGTGATCGGCCGTCGAACCCGCTTCGACGCAACCTTGATACGAGTTCAGCACCCGCCAGCCGTCCGGCAAACCGATGGTGCCGCTGCCGAACGACACGGTGCGCAGCGGCCGGACCGCGGCGCTGCCGGCGCCGGGCGATCGCGCCGGCAGCATGTGCTGCAAACGCTGCACCAGCGACGCAAAGCTGCGCGGGAGGCGATCCGGCGTGTCGAACACCGCGCCGGCGACGCCGCTCGTGCCCACGAACAGCACGCCCTCGACCGGCGCGCCGTCAACCGATGCGCCGATGAAGCCCTGAACGAAGCGGTCGTTGCGATCGGCCAGCGCGGAGCGCACCACCAGTCCCGCAAGCCGGTATCCCCGCAGAGTCCCGACGGCTTCGCGAAACGCCGCACGCGCGGACCGTGTGGCGTGGACGTGAAGCGTAAACGCCCGGCCGGACTCGCCGGCATCCGCGCGTTGCGCCGCCCCCGCGGCGACAACGGCAGCGAGGACGGCGGCAGACCAAACGCGATCGGCAGTACGGCGCATCATCCGTACTCCTCGGTGAAAAGGTCGCTAGCGCCTGCGCCGCTCGCCGCGCTCCGCGCGGATCCGCTCGATGCGGTTGTAGACGCCGCTTGCGCGCGCGTCGTTGCGCCGCACCGCGTGCATGCGCAGCCGATACGCCAGCAACCCGACGATGACCGCGAACGCCAGCCCCGCGCACGCCACGCGCACGTGGGGGGCGAGCGGCAAGAGCGCCCCGCATGCGAGCACCGTCGCGGCGAGTGCGATCGCATTCTGCCAGGGACGCATCGGCGGAACGGTCATCGCGCCGGCGTCACGCGGGTCGCGCGGTCACCCGTCCTCGTGCAGGTGCAGGTGACAGCCGTCCTCGGCGTCGTCGAGCACTTCACGCGCTTCGATGAGCACGCTGGTCGGCGGCGCGCCGCCGGACTCGACCGAGCCTTCCTCGGCGAGGAAGTCGATCTCGTCCCAGTCTTCCCACGTCTCGAGCGGGTCGCCGCCCGCCTCGGCCGGGAAGCGGACGCAGAAACCTTGCTCGATGTGAAGGCCGGTGATAAGCACGCGCGTACCCCGTGGAAGATACGTACCGTCCTTCCAGAGTGTCCCGTACGTCGTGTCGTAGTGTAGGCCGATCTCTAATTTTTCGATCGTCCCGTCTCCCCTGAAAGGACGTCGTGTGATGCGGCCCACCTTCCGCGCTGCCGCCTCGGAAACCCTCGCACAAAATGAAGAGCGTTTGCGTCCGTGGCGCATCGTGTCGAGCGAATATCGCATCGACACGAAGTTTTTACGTTTGCGCGCCGACCGCGTGGAGCTCCCGAGCGGCACGATCGTGGACGAATACTACGTTCGCGAGTCGCTCGGCTTCTGCGTGATATTCGCTCTCACGGCCGACGACGACGTTTTACTCGTTCGGCAATACAAGCATGGTGCGGCGCAAATCGTCACGGAACTGCCGGCCGGAATGATCGACGCGGACGAGTCGCCCGCGGCGTGCGCGTCGCGCGAGCTCGCGGAAGAAACCGGCTACACGGGCTCGCCGCCCGAGTTCGTGCGCACGTTTCTCGCGGACCCTACGAACGCTACCGCACATTTCCATCTCTTCATCGTGCGCGACGCCATG
>DASWRD010000013.1:0-25765 GCA_036403315.1 Candidatus Elarobacter sp. | reverse complement strand
CTCGACCGCGTGCTGGCGCGCACCGCGACGCCGGATGCAAGCCGGCGCCGCCGTTCCGCGCCCGGCGAGACGGCGTGGCCCATGTTCGCGATGCTGCTGCTGATGGTGACGATCGCGGGCGTGATGGTGCTGCTCCAGCAGACGCCCGGCTACGGCGGCATCTGACGCGAACGAGGCGCGCACTGCGCGCTCGCGACTTCGATCGCGCGTGGCTATCCCCAGTGCGGTTGAAGCGGAGACGCACGATGCGGACGACTTAACCGACGATAAGTTTCACGATATCCGACGCACGGTCGACGATATCGTCCGGGGCCTTGCCGGCGGAGGTTGCTCGTCGAGCTCGCCAATCGAAGGACTTCAACTGATGCACCATGACGGAGCCCTTGACACGCAGCCCCGCGGGGAGGGCGATCTCGAACCCGTTGCCTCTCGGCTTGGTGGTGATCGGTGCAATGAACGCAAGCCCGAAAGCACGATTGAAAGCGGCCGGCGACAAGACGAGCGCAGGACGGCGCTTCATTTGTTCACGCCCCGCTTGCGGTTCGAAGTCGACGACGATCAAGTCCCCGCGATCGGGCATCAATCGAACACCTCGTTCCCGACCGGCGGACCACTGGCGATCTCCGGTTCAGGCTCGCGAACAGTTGCCAACAATGCAGCAAGCCGCGTGCCGTGCTTTCGCTCAACGGCGACGCCATGATCGATCCGCCGGAGCGTCACGCGGTCACCTTCATGAAGATCGAGTTCGCGGGCCACTGCCGCAGGTAGTCGGACGGTCAGGCTGTTTCCATAACGCGCGATCCTGGTTTCAGTCATTGTGTATCCAAAAGTATACACGTCGTCACCACCCGTGGCAAGGGGTCCGAAGGCAATAACGAGTCTACCGGCGCTGGTGCCACCAACCTGGCATTTCGATTCAAGCACATCACAGATCGCGGACTACGCGACGTGATTACCACTCATCACGACGTCCGCGAGCGGCTCTTCGCGCGGGACCGTTTGCGCGTAACCGGGGCTGAAACGCGGCGGCACTTTCGGTAAGCGCGCGGTCACGCCGCCCGCTGCCGCGTCGCCGTCGCCGTCGTCGACCGACGGCTGGAGCCAGTCGCGACGGCCGCGCGATCGCACCCGCAAGAGTCCCAGCCGCTGCAGCATCCGGTCGAACGGATTCATGCTTCCAACTGCACCGTGTCCGGCGACGGAACCTGTTGCGGGACGACCGCATTCGCGTCGTCCCGAGACGTCGGGCTGGGGTGCATCGTGATGTACTGAACGATGCGCGGCCGATCGGCACGGTTCGGGCTCGCCGCGTGCGGCAGCGCACCGTGCCAGATGACGAGATCGCCGGCGCGGCCCGCGATCGGGACGGCGCCGAGGGCGGCGAGATCTTGCTTCTGGGGATCCCCGCCGTCCGGCAGCGCGCGCAACCACGCGTCGAGCCGCCGATGGAAACCCGGCACGCACGTGAACGCGCCTTGGTCGGCTGCGGTGTCGGTCAGGTACAGAATGCCGTGCACGTCGAAGCGCACCGGCGGAACCAGCTCGGCGTCCCAGTGCAGATGCGGTCCCGGATAGCGCCAATCCCGGCGTTCCGGCGGGTTGAAGCCGGCGTGATCCGCAGTCACCCACAGGTCGGCGCGACCCCAAAGCTGCGCGAACGCGCGCCGGATGCGCGGCGCGCGCCGGTTCGCCCACAGCGCCGGATGATGGATCAGCGGCACCCGGATGCTGTGTCCGATGCGCCGGCCGTACCACGTCTGCGGATCGCGCAGATCGGCCCCGAGAAACTCGCAGACGGCCGCGGCCGCGTCCGCGCATCCTTGCGGCGAGACGGCGTCGTGGAGCACCACGTATCCGTGCTCGTCCCAAAACGCCAGTTCGTCCGCAGCGAGCACAGGCTCACCAGCGTCGTCGCCGGCGTCGATGCTCGGCACCGGATCGCCGGTCACCGCCGCGTTGATCCGCGCGACGCGTTCCGGTGCGATCGATCCGCCGTTGCTGGCAAGAACCCAGCGTTCGAAATCGGCGAACGTCGCGTGCTCGTCGAACAGCTGCGCTATTGCATCCGCGAGCCCGACCTCGAGACCGCGCAGCACGATGCTGTCGGTCGCCCACGCCGCGGCATCCTCAGGCAACGCGCGCCCGGCGCGGGCTCGCTGCGCGCGCTCCCACACGCTGCGCAGGTGCGGCACGCCGACGAGGTCGCCGGCGGGCGGAGCGCCGGCGATCGTCATGGCGCCTGAAGCTTGTCCTTGAGCAGCTCTTGGGCGAGGGTCGGGTTCGCTTTGCCGCGCGAGGCTTTCATCACCGCGCCGGTGAGAAAACCGAACACGTTGGTCTTACCGGCTTTGTAGTCGGCGACGACCTTCGGGTTCGCGGCGAGCACCTCGTCGACGATCGCCTCGACCGCGCCGCGGTCACTCACCTGCGCCAGGCCTTCGCGCTCCACGATCGCTTTCGCCGAACCGCCGTCGTTCCACAGCGCCTCCAGCACCTGCTTCGCCGCCTTCGAGTTGATCGCGTTCGACTGCGTGAGCGCCACCAGCTCGCCCAGCGCCTCCGGCGTCACCTTGCCGTTCGCAATGTGCGTGCCGCTCTCGTTCGCCAGCCGCGACAGATCGCCGAGCACGAAGGCCACGACGGCCTGCGCGTTCCCGCCGGCTGCATCGACGGCGCGGTCGAACCACACCGCGAGCGCGTGGTCGTCGACGAGCTGCGTCGCGCGCTTCGTGTCGAGCCCGGACCCGTCGACGTACCGGACGTAGCGTTCGAACGGGGTCTCCACCAGCGTCGCGCGCACGCGCTCCACGACGTCGGGCGTGACGTCGAGCGGGACGAGATCGGGATCGGGGAAGTAGCGGTAGTCGTGCGCTTCTTCTTTGGAGCGCTGGCTGTGCGTCACGCCCGCGGCTTCGTCCCAGCCGCGCGTCTCCTGGATCACGCGCCCGCCGCTCTCGACGACGCCGATCTGTCGCGCGATCTCCGATTCGGTCGCGCGCCGCAGGCTGCGGAACGAGTTGATGTTCTTGATCTCGGCCTTGGTGCCGTACTCGCTCGCGCCGCGCAAACGGATCGACACGTTGGCGTCGCAGCGCAGCGAGCCTTCTTCCATCTTGACGTCGCTCACGCCGAGCTCGCGGAACGTGCGCGCGAGCGCCTCGACGAACGCGACGGCTTCCTCGGCGCTGCGCAAGTCGGGCTCGCCGACGCACTCCATCAGCGGCACGCCCGCGCGGTTGAAGTCGATCAGCGACGATGTCGAGCTCGCGAGCCGGCCGTCCGCGCTCGCGTGCGTGGATTTGCCGGTGTCCTCTTCGATGTGGATGCGCGTGAGCCGGCACTCGCCGCGCGTGCCGTCGTCGTGCCAGAAGCGCACCACGCCGCCCTGCGTGAGCGGCATGTCGTACTGCGAGATCTGATAATTCTTGGGCATGTCCGGATAGAAGTAGTTCTTGCGGTCGAACTTCGAGTGCGCGGGGATCTCCGCGCCGAACGCGAGCCCCGCGCGGATCATGTGCTCGAGCGCCTTCGCGTTGGGCACCGGCAGCGCGCCCGGCAGTGCTAAGCACACCGGGCACACCTTCGTGTTCGGTTCGCCGCCGAACGCGTTCGGGCACCCGCAGAACATCTTGCTCACGGTCTTCAGCTCGACGTGGCACTCGATGCCGATGACGGCCTCGTACTTATCGAGCAGTTCGGACGTGATGTCGGGCGCGATCGCGGAAGTCGTCATGATACCTTGCACGGTATACGACGCCGGGCTGGGCAATGCCGCCCGGCCCAGCCCCGGCCGGCACGGAACGACCGGCCCCTAGGGGCAGTCGTTCGTGCCGATGATCGAGCCGGTGTTGACGAACTCGAAGTCGTTCCAGGACAGCAGCGACGGGGCGTTGTCGATCTCGTTGACGATCGAGGTCTGGCCCCAGTACGACGGGTTGTAGTCCGTGCTGACGCCGCCGTTCGCGCCGTTGTCCGAGACGTACATGCCGTACTTCTGCATCGCGTGCGCTATCGTCACCATCTCGGGGTAGCCGTTCAGGCGCGCGTAGTTGAAGTTCGCCTTGAGGCGCAGCCGGGCGCCCATCGGCGGACGGCAGCGCGGGATTGTTCCGCTCTGCGGGGACGGCGCGGAGTGCGTCGCCGGATGGATGTAGCCGTCGGTCGAGTAGTCGACGTGAAAGCGCAGCGCGTGCTTGATCACGCCGGCTTGCAGCTCCGACGACTTCAGCAGCAGCGGCGTGATCGCCATCCCCGCGGCTTCGACGGTGCCCCAGCCTTCGGGCCGCTGCGCATCGGAGTTCAGCGTGTACACGGCGGTGCCGTCGACGGAATACGGCGTGGTCGGGCTGTTCACGGCCTCCATCTCGTAGAGGCCGCAGTTGGCCGTGTTCATCAGGATCATGTGGTGGTCCGAGTAGGCACCCGTGGCGTAGCGGTACTGCTCCTCGATCAGCGGCGAGCTGCCGAACGGGAACGGTCCCTGGTCGCTGCGCGTCTTGTAGCCGTTCGTCCCCGGTCCCGAATCCGTGATGTTGAAGACGAAGTTCGTGTACTGCGTCGGCGTCAGGTTGACGACGTTGATCGGCATGCCGCTCTGCGGACCGGCGTCGATCCAGGGAAACGTGATGCGCGAACCGGACTGCCCGGGGATCTGCGTGAGCATCTCCTGGATGTACGCGCTGCTGTTCGAGCTCACCGAATACCCGGAGATGTCCGTGTTGAACGGATGGCTGGGCGAGAACATCGGACACCCTTGATACGTCGGGCCGCCTGACGCCACCGTGCCGGGGTTCGGCGCGAGGATGACGATCTCGCCCACCTGATCGCTGTTCTCGCCGTTCGAGTACGACTGGGACGCCGAGACGCCGGTACCGGCCGTCGTGCGCGTCGTGCCGATGAGCTCCTGCGCCGCGACGGCGCGGTTCGTGTCGAACAGCTGCTGCCGGTACACGTAGCCGCCGCCCGCCGTGAAGCCGGTCGGCGTCGCGCCGCCGTTGTACTGCGCGAAGTACGCGATCGGCATGCCGTTCGAGATGGTCGGGTTCGCGCTCGTCGAGACCGACAGCGAGCGGCCGGAACCCGTCGCGTTCCCCCACGTGTTCGCGGTGCGCACGACGTCGACGCCGCTCGCCTCGTCGACGGTCGCGACGATATAGCGGGCAGCATTCATGCCGAACGTGAACGGACCGGCCGCATCGCCGCTCTGCACCGCTTTGATCGCGATCGCGATGCCCGCGTACGAGCCGTCGGCGACCGCGTCGACCTTGCGAAACCCCGGCGGGAACGTCACCGGGTCGCCCGGGTTCGTCGACACGGGGTCGCCCGTCCACATCACGGCCGCGACGAGGACGTTGCCCATCGCGGGCGCGCGCGGGAGCGTGACCGAAACCGAGCTGCCGCCGCCCGACGGAGTGGTCCCGGACGCGCTTTGCGTCACCGTGATCACGCCGTTCGTCACGACGTTCGTGAGCCCGCCGGCTTGCGCGTGCGCCGCGATGCGCGACGCCGACAGCACGCTCGGGTAGACCGCGGCCTCGTCGATGCTCCCCAGGAACGAATGGCGCGTCGAGTTCTGCCCGCCGCCGATCGAAAGGCCGTACCCGCCGATGCGGCTGTAGTCCGGAGCGCCGGCGCCCGCCGCGCTCGCGTCGAGAACGCCGTTGACGTAGATCTTCGCGGTGGTGCCGTCGTAGGTGCCCACGAGGTGGTACGTCGTCGACGACGCGAGCGCCGTCGTGCCCTCGACGTACGCATAGCCCGGTGTGCTCAGCGTGCTCAGGAAGAGCGCGGCGTGCTGGTTGGAGCCGATGACCTGAAGCGTATAGCCCTGACCGTTGTACTGGTTCCCGTACGACACGAGGTCGACCGTGGTGGTCTGCGCGCCCGACATGCGAATCCACGCCTCGACGGTCACCGTCGACGGCTGCAGCAGCGCGTTCGGCGGCAGCAGCGCGATGACGCTGGAGCTCGCCGTCGTGCCGGGGAACGACGCCGCGTAATCGCCCGCGAGGCCGATCAGGGACGCGGCGTGGTGCGTCACGCCGCTGCCGTACGTTCCGTTCAGATGGTTCGCAGTCTCGTCCGTGAGCGCCGATCCCGCGGCGTCGGCCAAGCGGTAGTACGCGACAGGCGCATCCGACATGACGGTCGTTCCGTACGAGTCCGTCGTCGACAGCGCAACCTTGTTGTGCGCGCTGCCCGACACGCCGCCCGGCAACGCCGAGATCGCCGCGTGGCGGCCGCCGCACGCGGCGACGAAAACACACAGGACCAAAGCAGCCGCGCACGACAACGCAGCGTGCGCTGCACGATTCCGAAGACGCATACCCCTCACCCTCACCCTTGATCGAATTAGGACAACGCTACTACGGGCGGAGCAGCGAGTCAATCGTTTTCGATGGTTAACTTCTGCGCGTAGCGCGTGGCCTGCTCGAACGCATGCGCATAGCCGAGCAGCGCGCGTTCGGTGAAAAGCGGCGACGTGAGCTGCAGGCCCATCGGCATCGGGCGCGTGCCGTCTTCGGGGATCGCCGCGCCGCACGGGACCGACAGCGACGGCAGGCCGGCCAGCGATCCGGGGATCGTGTAGTAGTCCATCAAGTACATCGTCACCGGATCGCTCTTCGCGTTGAACCGGAACGCCGGCGATGACGCGGCGGGCGCCGCGATGACGTCGCAGCGCTCGAACGCGCGCGCGAAATCTTCGGCGATGCGCGTGCGCGCTTTCTGCGCCTTCAGATAATAGGCGTCGTAATACCCCGACGACAATGCGTACGTCCCGATGAGGATGCGCCGCTTCACCTCCGGGCCAAAGCCCGCCGCGCGCGTGCGTTCGTACATGTCGCCGACGTCCGCGCCGTCGACGCGCAAGCCGTAGCGCACGCCGTCGAAGCGCGCGAGGTTGGACGAGCACTCCGCGGGCGCGATCAAATAGTACGTCGCCAGGCCGTACTCCGCGGTCGGCAGCGCCACGTCCACCAGCTCCGCGCCGAGGCGCGCGAGATCGGCGTAGGCCGCTTCGTAGACCGCGCGGCTGGCCGCGTCGAGCTTGTCGAGCCCGAACTCCTTGACGATGCCGACGCGCACGCCGCGCAAGTCCTCGCGCAGGTGGTCCGCAGCCGGCTCGACCTCGCGGTCGACGCTCGTTGCGTCGAGCGGGTCCTTGCCGGCGATCACGTCGTACGCGAGCGCCGCATCTTCCACGGTGCGCGCGAACGGGCCGATCTGGTCGAGCGACGACGCGAACGCGATCAGCCCGTAGCGCGACACCCGCCCGTAGGTCGGCTTGAAGCCGACGACGTTGCAGAACGCGGCGGGCTCGCGGATCGAGCCGCCGGTGTCGCTGCCGAGCGAGAGCGTCGCCGCGAACCCGCCGACCGATGCGGCGCTGCCGGCCGACGACCCGCCGGGGACGCGGTCGAGGTCGTACGGGTTGCGGGTCGCGGGATAGGCCGAGTTCTCGCCCGACGAGCCCATCGCGAACTCGTCGAGGTTCGTCTTGCCGACCGGCAGCGCGCCGGCGTCGAGCAGCCGCTGCACGGCCGTCGCGGTGTACGGCGCGACGAAGTTCTTCAGGATCTTCGAGCCGGCGGTCGTGCGCGTGCCGGTCAGGCACATGTTGTCCTTGATGGCGACCGGGACGCCGGCCAGCGGCAGCCGCTCGCCCGCCGCGACGCGCTCGTCGACCCGGCGAGCGTGCGCTCGCATGAGGTCCGGCGTAAGCTGGAGGTATGCCCGCAGTTGCGCATCGGCGCTTGCTGCGTGCGGGATCAGGCGCTCGGCGACCTCGGCCGCCGAGACGGCACGCGCGTTGACGTCCCGCGCGATCGCGCGGGCGGAGTCCTTGACCGGGTCCACGCTAGCCTTCCTCGGCGATGATGCGGGGCACTCGGAAGTACGGACCTTGCCGCTGGGGCGCGTTCTGGAGCGCGGCGTCGTGGGACAGAATCGTCTCCGGCCGCAGCGCGTCGGCGCGCTGCACGTTGCGCGAAGGAACGACCTGAGCGGTCGCCGCCACGTCTTGCGTGTCGAGCTTGGTGAGATCGTCGACGTGCGTCATCAAGTCGCCGAGCTGCGGCCCGAAGGTGGCGATCTCTTCGTCAGTGAGCGCCAGCCGCGCGAGGCGCGCGACGTGGCGGATGTCGATCCGGTCCGTTGGCATGGCCCGCCCCGATTCGCGTCTCACGCTCGGAGGTCCGTTCGCCGAAGATGACGAGGTATGCCGTCGAACGCGCCGCACTTTCTTTACCGTGCCCGCGTCCTGCGGGAAGGTTTGCCCAGCCGAAGCGAGCTATCTTGCAGACGGCTTCTCCCCAGCTAGGGGTCAATTTTTTGACGAGAGTCTGCACCCGCATACCGCTCGCGGTATTCGCGCATTCACCACTGCCCACAAAGGCGTCATCACGATGAACACGCGCGCCGTAGCGTTCGGCTCCGTCCTCCTCCTCGTCGCGAGCGGCATCGCAGCTTGCAGCGGTGGTGGTGCGGGCTCGAGCGTCGCGCCGCCGAGCGTCGCGACGACCACGCCGCTGTCGGGCCTCACCGGGACGCTGACGCTGACGATCCCGCGCCAAACGTCCTCGGCGCAGCGCGCGCCGCGGTTCGTTTCGCCGAACTCGGCGTCCCTGCGCACCACGGTGATCAGCGTCAACGGCCAACCGCCGACCACGGCGCAGGTGCCCGTCAACCCCACGACCGTCGCGCTTTCGACCGGTGCCGGCGGCAACTGCGTCGTCGCGCCGAGCGGCGAAGTCTGCACGGTCACGATCCCCGCGCCGACCGGGACGGTGGTCTATCAGTTCGACCTGCTCGACACCGCCGGCCACGTGCTCGCCACGAACACCGTGACGTTCCAGATCCTGCCCGGTTCGACCAACCCGAACTTGGCGGCGCAGCTCGACGGCGTCGTGGCGACGGTCACCGTCACCGGCCCGCACCTTCAGCCCGGCACGGCGTTCAGCGGACCGATCACGGTCCAGGCGTTCGACGCCAGCGGCGCGCCGATCGTGGGACCCGCCCCGTACTCGCACTCGTTCACGCTGACGGACACGGACGGGTCGAGCCACACGAGCCTGACCGACGGCTCGCAGACCGGCAAGACGGTCACCGACGGCGGCCCCAACGACGTCGTGATCCTCAACTACGACGGCACGAACATCCCGTCGTTCCAGATCACCGTCACCATCAACGGGCAGAGCACGGTCGGCGGCAACGTGCAAGTCGGCAACAGCCCGACGCCGACCCCCGTGCCGACGTTCACGCCGACGCCAACCCCGACGCCCACCGCCACACCGACGGCCACGCCGACCCCGACCCCGACCCCGACCGCCTCACCGACCCCGGTCCCCGGCGCGATGTCCGTGGTGCCGAACTCGGTCGCGATCAACCAATCCGGCGGTGCGCAGGACGTGCACGTCCTCGAAGCCGGGTACACCGGTCCGTTCTTCGAGTCCGACACGTGCGCCGGCAAAGCCACGGTGAGCAGCTCGGCGGCCGGCGGACCTGACGCAACGTACACGGTGACCGGCATCTCCGCCGTCACGTGCGACGCGACATTCACCGATAATCACGTCCCCGCTCAGAGCACCACGCTTCACATCGTCGTGACCACCAGCGGCTTCACGATCAGCGGCCACAAGCGCCAATGACAGCCTCAACCACCAACCCTCGTAGGAGCACTATCCCAATGCGTAAGTTCTTAGCCCTACTCGCCATGATGGCGCTCGCGGGTTGCGGTGGCGGCGGCGGCGCCAATACCGCGCCGAACCCGGTTCAACCGCCCGTCGTCCCGACGACCGCGCCACAAGGCAATCTCGTCACGCCGACGTTCACGCTGACCTTCCCGAAGACAGGTTCGAGCACGTCGCGCGACCCGAAGTTCATCGACGGCGCGAACACGCTGTCGGTGAAGATCACGCTCGTCAGCAACAACGGCACGCCGACGACCGTGACCAACCCGACGGTCACCACCGACGTCAACGGCGCGAGCCCGACGCCGTGTAATCCGTCGTGCACGATCCCGGGCCCGCCGTCACCGCCCGGAACCGACCGGTACACGGTTACGACGTATAACGCGACCGCCGGCGGCGGCGCCGCGCTCTCGACCGCGACGAAGGACTTCACGATCGTCGCCGGCTCGCCCAACACCGGGTTGGCGATCGTGCTCTTCGGTATCGTCAAGTCGCTCGTGGTCGCCGCCCCGACGCCGGTCCCGAACGCGGGCACGACGCCGAGCGACGTGACCCTGACCGTGACCGCGCAGGACGCGTCCGGCGGAACGATCACCAGCAACACGTACGGCGATGCCAGCACCGCGGCCGGCTACATCAGCGGCGGCGGGCTCAACGGGACGCCGGTAACGGTCACGGTCAACGAGGCGAACGCCAACGGCGCGACGCTCGTCGCCGGCGGCTCCACGCCGGGCGCGACACAGAACTCGACGACCAGCGTGACGCTGCACAACCCCACCGACACGGTCAAGCTGCACTACGCCGGGCTCGCTGAGAACGTGAAGACGATCACGGCTGCGGCGACGGGCTCCACGAACGGCACCACGACCTTCCAGCCGACGCTGCAGGCCATCACGCCGGCCAGCGGAACGCAGATCGACCTCTACGTCGACAGCACCACGGGCGGCACCGGTTCGTCCGGCACCCAGACGTTCACGGAAGCCGGCTTCACCGGCGCGACGTACGCGCAGAGCTTCAGCTTCACGTTCACGCCGACCAGCGGTTACTCGACCCCGTGCAACCAGATCGCGACGATCACCCAGGGTACCGGCGCGAACGTCGGCGTGTTCACGGCGACGGCTCCGACCGCGGCGACCCCGCCGGCTGCCGGCAGCTGCGACCTCGTGATCAACGACAACCTGACCCAGGGCGGTCACACCTCGACGGCCACGACGGTCGTCACGTACACCACGTCGTCGGTCAGCGCTAGCTCGAAGCACCGCAAGAACTGATTCCGACCCACTTGCCGCCGCAATCCGCCTGGTGCGGGTTGCGGCGGCTCATCGCCGTTCGGCCCGGGTACGACGGCGGCGATTTTCTTCGAACCCCGGATGTCTCGTTCAGCCCACCTGCGGCTGAGGAATGGTGCCCATGAACCGGCTGCTCCGTCACAAGTCTGTCTTCTCCGTGCTCGCGAGCGTCGCGGCCGTTTCCCTTGCATCGTGCGGCGGCGGCTCGCACGGCAGCGCGTCGCTTCCACCGGCTGCGCCGATCGCTACGACCGCGCCGGCGCCCTACACCGGACCGCTCGCCGACGCGACGTTCACGATCACGATCCCCGGCCCCAAGACCGGCAGCGCGAAGCTGCGGCGGCCGTCGTACGTGTCGTCGGCGACGAAGTCCATCAAGTTTTTCATCAACAGCAGCACGCTGATCAGCGGCGCGACGCTTACCGCGTACAATGCGCGGCCGCAGAACCACTTCGACACCGGCACGCTCCCCAACGCGACGTGCCCGGTCAGCGGCGTCAACCCCGGCGACTTCATCTGCACGTTCAAGCTGCAGTTGCCGCCCGGCACCGACCAAACGGTCGTGACCGCCTACGACAACACCGGCGGCACGGGGAACATCCTCTCGCAGCAGACGCAAAACCTCACCGTCGTCGTCGCAGCCGCGAACAGCTTCAGCATGGTCCTCGACGCGAACATCACGACGCCGAGCGGCTCGATGACGGTCAACGGCAACGGAAGCTGTCAGACCGGGCCGGTCGGCGCCGCGTTCGGTTCCGTCGGGACCTCACCGATCTCGTTCACCGTCGCGTACACCGACGCGCAGAACAAGACGATCGTCGCGCCGGGTCTTCCGAAGCTTCAGATCCAGGGCAACGATGCGGCGTATCACCCGGATTCCGGCACGATCAACGGCACCGGCGGCACCGTGGGGTTCACGATCAACCAGGCGACCCAGTCGTTCACGCTGACGCCGAGCAACAGCAGCACCACCAACGCGAGCGTGAACGTCAAGGCCGTACAAGCGGACTCGAACGTCGGCTCGGGCGGTCCCGCGGACGGGCTCGCGTTCGCCAAGACGAAGACGTTTGCGTTCTCGACCGGCCCCGCGCCGCCCGCGCACAACTTCCTCGCCGCCGTCGAACAGCTCACCCTCGCCAGCGGCCAGGTGGACCTCTACAACGTCAGCCTCGGCGGAAACACACCCGGCTCCGACACGTTCTCGGCGTTCTCGCCCGCGACGCTCGCCGTGACGGCCTCGACCAACGAGGCCGGCGTCAACGACGTCGACAACCCGCAGGATCTGCGCTGGGACACGACGGGCGATCTGCTCATCGCGAACGGCGGCGGCGCCCCGGGCGACAACGGTAACGTCGCGTGCGTCCCGCTCGGCGCGATCGCGACCGGCGCGAACTCGGCCACCACCGTCTCGACGAACGCGTTCGATCCGATCTCGCTCGGCTACGACAGCCGCAACGGCACGCTCGCGGTCGCGAACCAGCCGGTGAGCGCACCGAAGCAATTGGCCGAGTACGTCCTGTCCGGAAACTACACGGCGTCGACCAATAATCTGACGGCCCCCGGCTTCGGCTCGCTCGGCGGCGTCACCGAGATGCCGTCGCTCGCCGCGGGCACCTTCGCGATCACGCTCACCACCGGCGCCGAAGAGGACCCCGCGCACGCCGGCACGACCGGGACCAACAAGGTCGCGATCTTCAGCCCGACGGGCGTCGAGACCGACATCAGCGACGACACCTCGTTCTCGATCGACGCACCGTGGGGCATCGCCTGGGACAATGCCGACAGCCAGCTCGTCATCGCGAACAACTCGGTGTTCCACAAGCTGCTGAGCTTCTACAGCGTCAGCGGCACGCCGGCGCTGCAAAAGACCGTCAACACGACGTTCAAGAACACGCTCACGGCGGCGTCCCCCGACGGGCACGTCGCGGTGGCGTGGGTCAAGCAGTTCGGCTACATGCAGGTCCAGATCTACGCGAACCACCCGGGCGCGACGGCCCCGACCCCGGTCTTCGGCCCGATTCCGTACAACGGCACCACGACGTCGTGCGGCTCGACCTACATCTACGGCAACGGAACGACGATCGTCAACGCGCTGCGCTGGCTCTCGAACACGAAGCTGCTCGTGGCGGTTCAGTCGAACAACGCCGGAACGCCCACCGCGCTCAACGGCTTCTACGTCTACGACATCACGAATTCGGCCGTCCCGGCCGGGTTCGACGACATCACCTGCTCCGCGTTCGCGGCGGCGCCGGTCAACACGGGCTTCGTCCACGTCAACAACAAGCCGCTCAGCGCAGCGTTCAAGCCATAAGCAGCAATCATCGCACTACGGTGAAAGAGAGGACTCATGAGCCAGCCCTACGTCGGTGAGATCCGAATGTTCGGCGGAAGTTTTGCGCCAGCCGGGTGGATGACGTGCGACGGTCAGCTATTGCCGATCTCGGAGTACGACATATTATTCAACCTGATCGGAACGACGTACGGCGGTGACGGGCAGACCACGTTCGCACTGCCCAACCTCGCTGCGCGATTACCGATCCATATCGGGAACAACGGGACGAGCACGTACACCTTGGCCGAAAACGGGGGCGTCACGAGCGTGACGCTGACCACCAACCAAATCCCGTCGCACTCGCATCCGGTCATTGCGGACAACAATGCGGGCAACACGGGCGGTCCGACGAATGCCTACTATGCGAACGCCGCCCCGATCAAGGCGTTCACGGTCCCGAACTCGCCGTCGAATCCGGATGCGCCGATCTTCCGCAACTTCAACGCTGGTGTGCTGCCCGTTCAGGGCGGGAGTCAACCGCACGACAACATGCAACCCTATCTTGCGGTCACGTTCATCATCTCACTGTTCGGCCAGTTCCCGAGTCCGACGTAATGTCGAGCCCATTCGTCTGCGAGATCCGCATCTTTCCGTTCAACTTCGCGCCCAAGGGCTGGGCGTTCTGCGACGGTCAGTTGCTGTCGATCTCCCAAAACACCGCGGTCTTCTCGCTGCTGGGCACGTTCTATGGCGGCGACGGGAAGGTGACGTTCGCGCTTCCGAATCTGCAAGGCTCGTCGGCCATGCACACGACGCAGTACTCGGGCGGCGGCCCATTCGGCGATTTCTCCATCGGCCAAACGGGCGGAGAGCAATTCGTCACGCTGCTCACCTCCGAGATGCCGGCGCACACGCACACGATGCAGGGTGACGCGGACGTGAACAACGCGTTGGCGATTTCACCGAACGGGGCCGTGCCGGTGAACGCGTCGCCCACGCTCCTGTACTCGAACAGCTCTTCGCCCCAACTGGCGATAATGAACCCCTCGATGATCGGCGTGTTCGGAGGGAGTCTTCCGCACAACAATCTCATGCCGTATCTCGTGCTCAACTATTGCATCGCGCTCCAAGGGGTCTATCCGCCGCGCACGTAGCGCGACCGGATCGATCACGATAAGGAAATGAGGAAGTAGGCATGGGAACACCGTTCTTGTCCGAGATTCGGATCATGTCGTTCAATTTCGCCCCCAAAGGGTGGGCGATGTGCAACGGCCAGCTCTTACCGATCAACCAAAACCAGCCCATCTTCGCACTGCTGGGCACCACGTACGGCGGCGACGGACGGGTCAACTTCGCGCTGCCCAACCTGCAGGGCCGCACCGCGATGCACATGGGCCAAAGTTTTACGCTCGGCCAGCGCGGCGGCGAAGAGGCGCACACGGTGAACCAGGGCGAGACGCCGGCCCACATCCATCCGGCCACGGCCGACGCGAAAGTCGGCAACAACCAAGTCGGCAACATGAACGGGGCGTATCCGGCCGACACCGGTGGGACGAAGATCTATTCGTCCGGCAGCAACAACATGGTACCGATGTTTCCGCAGATGGTGTCCAGCATCGGCGGCAGCCAGCCGCATGAGAACCGGCAACCGTACTTGGCGCTGAACTTCTGCATCGCGCTGCAAGGGGTTTTCCCGAGCCAAAACTAGGGTTCGGCCGTACGACTCGCGGGGTGGCTTTCACCAAAGTACTCGAAGGATCAAAAATTGAAACGCGCCCCATTTCTCGGGGCCACCGGTGCCGTGCTCTTAGCCGGCTGCGGTGGTCACCACGTGATGAAGGCGCTCCCGGGTGTAGCGACTTCCTCGACTTCGTCCTCACCCAAACTCGGCTCGTATTCCGGCCGGCTCGTCCCCGAAGCCGCGGAGCCGATCCCGGACAACGTGCTCAAAAACCCGATCATCGGCGAAGCGCGCCGATTCGACGGGGCCGCGGCACCAGCGGGATGGATGCTCGCCCAAGGTCAGACGCTGCCGGTCGCGGGAAACCGGCCGCTTTTTTCCGTCCTCGGCACCAGCGGTGGCGGTGACGGAAAGACCTCGTTCAAGTTGCCGAGCACGCGCGTCACGATCATCGTCGCCGTCGGCGGGTCGTCGGTCACGAGCCCGTCGATGCTCGCGCAGAGCGGCCGCCACATGACGCCGCAGGATTCGCTCGGGCCCGGTGCGATACGCGCTCCGTTCCCTGTGCCCAAGCCGGCGTCGCCGCAGGTCCTCGCGTCGCGGCGGCTGCTGTCGTCGTCGGCCCGCGTCGGGCGCCCGTCACCCGTCCCCGTCGCGCCGGAGCTTGCAACCCGTTTCCGGCAAGCCTACTCGGACGCGCGAACCGCCGCGCTCGGACAGCTCGGCGCGAGCAGCCGCGCTCGGCTGGATGCCGCCGTGGATGCGGCCGTCGCGGGGCGGGTCAGCGTGTACGGTGCCGTGGCGGAGATGATCTCATCGCTGACGAGCACGGAATCCGAGGCGCTGCTGCGAATCAACGACGCGATGATACAGCCGTTCAACGACCGCGCCGTCCGCACCGTATCGCAAAATCCGCAGATCGACGCGGCGCATTTCCTCATCTCGGTCGCGATCACGCGCGAGCAGGCCCAGACGATCTACCGCATCACGCGCGGCGCGGAACGGTAGATGCCGAAGATCGTCAACTTCCATCTGCCGGCGGACGACGTCGACCGAGCGGCTGCGTTCTACCGGGACGTGTTCGGCTGGGAGTTCGCGCCGTTCCCCGACTCGCCCGTACCGTACCTCGTGAACGGTGCGGGCGACGGCCCGGGCGGCGCCGGGATCCCGGCGGCGATCACCAGCCGCCAGGAGATGGTGAAGGCGCCCGTGCCGACCATCCAGGTCGACGACATCGATCAAGCGATGGTGGACGTCGCGATGAAGGGCGGCCAACAGGCGCGCGTGCAGGACATCCCCGGGCTGGGACGCTTCGGCTACGCGGTCGACTCCGAAGGGAACATCATCGCCCTGTTGCAGCGCGCCTGAGCACGAAAGCGGCGATCACCCGCCGATCTCGTCGGCCATGACCCGCACGTCGAGCGTCCCGAGCCCAGTCGTGTAGTCGTATCCGGGGAGGGCGGTGTAGGCGCCGTTTCCGCCGGTGATGATGTCGTGGAATCCGCCGAGGGCCTGCGTGGGCGGCGGGCCGTTGACGGTCGTCGCGCTGTTCTGGTTCTGGAGGTAGTTCCGGTAGAACCACGGCGGCGCGTAGCCGAGCATGTTGACGGTCCACGACATCATGCGCGCATACGCGCCCATCGCCAGCGGTGAGGATTCGCTCGTGCCGCCGATCGCGCAACCCGTGCTGCAGTCGCCCACGCCCGGCACGTTGGCGCCGTAGACGTTGTACGCGCCGGAGAAGGCATCCGCGGCCATGGCGATGTCCGGAACGCCGCGCAGGTTCGTGGCTGCGAGGCCGGTGCTGGTCGGGATCACGGCGCGCTGCCATTTGGGCGAGTTCTCGAACTGGCTGAGGCCGCCGCCGCCCGCGTTCCAGGCCGCCTCGCCGGCGTAGCTCGCATCGGCGCCGTTCGCGACGACGGTCGTGCCGCCGACCGCGACGACGTACGGCGACGCCGCGGGATACGACACGAACGGGGGTCCCGAGGCCGGCGCACCGTTGGTTGGTGCAAGCGCGCACGACGAGCCCGTGTCGCCGCTGGACGCGAACATCGTCTGTCCCTGCGCGGCGGCCTGCATGAAGAGGTTGTCGTCGACCTTCATCGCGCCGTCGAGCCACGCGGAGTACTCGCATTCTCCGAACGACGAGTTTCCGAGCCGCGCCACGTCCTGCGTGACCCACTTGCTGTACGCGTTCGCGATGTCGGAATCGCTGAGTGACGTGGTGGCGTAGAAGTACAGCGCCTGCACGTTCTGAGCCATCCCGGTGGAACTCTGCGAGTCGAGGTCCCACTCGGCGGCGCCCGACGTGTCGGAGCTCGGCAGGCCGACCGTCACGACGTTGACGGGGACTTGCGGCAAGCCTTGTTTGCTCTCGGCGTACCGGAGGTCGGCCACGCTTCCCGAAACGTCGCCCGCCGCGATGACGGCAACCGTGGTCGCCGAACCGTCGGGAACGTACGACACGTCGTAGAACTTTCGCACGTCGGCGGCGTCGAAGGCCGGCGCGCACTGACCCGTCGGGGCGGCCGTGATGAGACACGACGCGTGCACGCGGCTGAGGTTTGGGCGCACCGACATCTTCGCGGCGTTCGACAGTCCCAGCACCGCGCTCACGACACCGCCGAGCGACGCCGGCACGAACGCGGGCTGCGTGTTGACGTACACGGCAGCACCGCCGAGCGAGAACGCTTCGAGCGACGTGTTGAACGCCTTCGCGACTTGCGCCGCCGTGCCGTCGGCGCTGACGAGCTGCGTGTCGGCGTGTACGTTGACGAAGCCTTGGCCCTGCAGGTACGAAACGACGGACTGGACTTCCCCCGCCGTCGGCCCGTACTGCGAGGCGAATTGCGCGGGCGACATCGGCGCCCGCTTCGCCGGCGTCGCGATCGCGCTCTCCAGTCGATCCACGTTGTGGAGGTTCAGCCCGACCCGGACCGTCAGCGGCGTCGCCGGTGCCAGCGCGCCGCGGTCCGTACCGCCGGGGATGGTGGCCCCGCGAGTCGCGGTTGCCGCCCAGCCGGGCGGGGCCGTGATGACGTCCGAGGCGTGGGCGCCGCGAGGCGCGACCGATCCGCCCGGCAGAAAGCTCCCGGCCCCGTGCCCGCCCGAGCACGACGCGCCGACCACGCCCATCACCGCTGCCAGAACCGCAAGCTGCTTCGTCAAGGCATTCCTCCTCGATGCCAGGATAGAGCGCCGCGGTCAACGGTCCCATACGCAAAACCGGGTAGACGGGCCCGCGTGGGACCGATCCTGATCGGCACGAGCGGCTGGACCTACCGCGACTGGCGCGGGCGCTTCTACCCCCAGAAGCTCGCCCAGCGGGAGTGGCTCGCGTCCTACGCGGAGCGCTTCCCGACGGTCGAGCTCAACGTCACGACGTACCGGCTCCCCAAGCAGAACGACCTGGCGCGCTGGGCCGCCGTCCCGGCCGGCTTCACGTACGCCGTGAAGCTGAGCCGGCTGATCACGCACCGCAAGCGGCCCGGGGAGCCCCGCGCGTTCGTCGACAACTACATGCGGGCCATCGCGCCGCTGGAGCCGCGCATCGCGAACGTGCTCGCGCAGTTCCCGCCGTGGTTCGCGCGCGACGACGACGCGCTGCGCAGCTTCCTCGACGCGCTGCCCGCGCACCATCGCTATGTCGTGGAGTTCCGCGAGCCGTCGTGGTACGACGAGGCGGTGTACGCGCTGCTGCGCGCGCGCGGCATCTCGCTGTGCGTGCACGACCTGCGCGGCAGCATCACGCCCCTGGTCCTCACGGGGCCCGTGCTGTACGTACGCCTACACGGTCCCGTGCGCGCGTATGCAGGGTCGTACAGCCGCGCGAAGCTGGAGCGCTGGGCCGCGACCATTCGCGCGCTCGCGCCGCAGGTCGGCGGCACGTTCGTCTACTTCAACAACGACGAGAAGGCGTACGCGCCGCGCAACGCGCTCACCCTGCGCGAGCTGCTGGGGCTCGGTAATTCCCCGCTCGGTTAGCTCTGCGGCGTCGTCGCGAGCGCACGCAGGGCGGCATACGGCGCATCGAGCCAGGTAGCCGCCATGTGCTCGACCGTGGCTGCGCCGTCCTGAGGCGCGTGGAGCCGTGGCGCGGTGAGGGCCGCCTTCGTGTCGCGCAGCGCTGCTTCGTGCATGCGCTGCGTGTCGGCGGCCGAACGCGGCAATGCGAAGAACTCCGACACGTGCGACGTGACGGCACCGGGCAGCGCGGCGTAATCGACGAACATCCCGCGCCCGACGGCACGATGGCGCAGCGCCGCGTCGCAGAACGACGCGACCACGCGCGCCCCGTAATCAGGCGACGCGAGCTCGGCCGGATCCTGAATGCCGAGGTACGCCGGGTCGATCATCCCGGCCAGCAGCTCGGGCCCCGCATTGCGCGCTTGCGATCGCAGCACCGCACGCGGCTCGCGAAACACGAACAGCCACGGTACGCCGGGAAACGCGCGTGCGATGAAGGGCAGCTCCAGCACGTGCCAGGCGTGGAACTTGACGAACAGCCGCTGCTCGCCGCGGCGCGGCCGGCCGAGCGCGCTCACCATGCCGCGAAACCAGCGCAGCAGCGTTTCCTCGGGAAGGTTCGGCGCGCCGCGGCGCAAGCGGATCAGCGCGTCGAGCGGTTGCGGTTCGGAGAGCACGACGGCCGACGGCAGCCCGGCGAGCATCTGCGCGATCAGCGTCGAGCCACAGCGTGACATATGAAAGATGAACCCGCTCGGCGGGATCGCCGGCGCGCGAGTGGCCGCGTCATCCAGCGCGGCGAGCGATGTGCGGCGCGCGAAAATTTGGTTGAACGGACGGCGCATCGCCCGGTCGGCGGTCTGCTCGAAGAACGGCTCCGTGAACGGCTCGTCGAGCCGCGCCCACACGATATGCCCCCCGCTCTGCAAACCGGCACGAACCGGTGTCCAGTCGGCGAGATTCGCCTGCCCTAAAGAATCCAGCGCAGCATCCAAGCCTCGCGCGCTTGCGCGATTGCCGTACGGACGTCGTCGTCCGTGACGTCGCAACGCAGTTCCGCCGCGGCGCGCACGACCTCGGCGCCAAAGCGCGCGTCCGCGAGACCGTTCAAACCTCGCGCGAGCTCAGGATCGGCATAGACGCACGCGCGCAGCGCTTCCAATCCCTCCCGGGACATCGCGGCCGTGTCCCTACTGCTCGACGAAGTCGGGATATTCCGTCTTCGCGTACGGGTCGTCCGACGGCCACGCGGGGATGCGGTCGTCCCACGGCGTCGCCTCGCGTTCGGGCAGCGTCACTTCTTTGTCGGGCTCCACGCCGGATTTGTGCAGCGTCACCAGCGTCTCGACGTGGCCGGTCTGCGGGAACATGTCGAACGGCTGCACGACGCCCAGCGCGTACCCGCGCTTGGCGAGGTACGCCAGGTCGCGCGCAAGCGTCGCGGGGTTGCACGACAGGTACCACACGTTCGCGACGCCCGCCGCCGCGATCGCGTCGAGCGTCGCGTCGTCGCTGCCCTTGCGCGGCGGGTCGAGGAACACGATGTCGGCTTCTTGCAATGCTCGTTTGCCGTCCTTGTTCGCGACGGCGCCTTCGACGCGGCCTTCGACGAAGCGCACGCGGCCTTCGACGTCGTTGAGCGCGGCGTTCTCGCGCGCCTCGCGAACCGCGGCGGGGTTCTCCTCGATGCCCACGACGTGCGCGCCGCGCGACGCGAAGAAGATCGCGAACGTCCCCGCGCCGCAGTACAGGTCCACCACGTTGCGGTTCGCCGCCAGACCCGGCGCGAGGAAGCGGAAGATGCGCCCGACCATCTCGCTGTTGACTTGAAAGAACGACGCGGGCGACACGCGGTAGCGCACGCCTTCGATCGTCTCCTCCATCTCGCGCTGGCCCCAGACGTAGAGCATCTTGCGGCCGAGCACCGCGTTCGCCGTGCGCGGCTCGAACGAGTTCGAGACGCCCACGACGCCGCGCACGCGCCGCGCGAGCGCCGCCGCGCGCTCCTTGATCGCGGGCGACTGGCGCTCCGTCGTGATCGACAGCACCGTCTGGCCCGACGCCGCGCCCGCACGCACGATCGCGTGCTTCGCGCCCGCGAACGCGTCGCGTGCGTCGGTCGAGCGCGCGGCGTCGTAGAGCCCGCCGATCGCGGCGTCGAGCTGCGGCAGCACGACGGGGCACGACTCGATGCGCACGAGCGCGTGCGAGCGCGCTTGGTAAAACCCGAACGACGTTTCACCCGACGGCGCGCGGTCGACGACGAGCGCCATCTTGTTGCGGTAGTTGCGCGGGTTCGTCATGCCGACCGGGCGCCGCACGTCGGCGTTCGTGAAGCCGCCGATCCGGCGCAGCGCGCTGCGCACGATCTGCTCTTTCCACGCGAGCTGCGCGGGGTACGCGAGGTGCTGCACCTGACAGCCGCCGCACACGCCGAACACCGGGCAGAACGGCTTCGCGCGCATCGGCGATTCCGACTCGTACGCGACGACGTCGCCGACCGCGTACTTCGGCTTGACCTGCGTGACCCGAACGCGCGCGCGCTCGCCCGGCAGCGGGCCGGTGACGAAGACGACTTGACCGTTCACGCGGCCGACCGCTTGACCGTTTGCGAGCAGATCGGTGAACCGAACCGATGCGACGACGCCGGGCACCAGGCCGGGCGTCGCGCGCCGGCCGGGGGCGGTGGACACTTAGCTCTGCTTCTTCTCGTCGAGCGTCTTGATGAGGTGGTTGGCCTCGTCGATGAGCGCCTGGATGCGGTCGGCCGTCTCGTCCGACGGCGCTTCACGCCTCAGCGCGATGCGCAGTGCGACGACGCCCACCGCGACGGAGACGCCGGCCAGACCGAGGCCGATCCCCACCCACATGAGGGTGCGGCCGACCGGCAGTCCGGCGCGGGCGGGCTTGCCGTTCGTCTCGGCGCTCGGGGCGGTCGTGGAGTCGGTCACGCCGGGGACGTTTCGGCGGGGCGCGGTGTTTTCCGGCTCAGGCGGCGACGACGGCTTCGGCGGCGTCGTTCGCTTCGAGCTCGCGCTTCTCGGCGCCCGAGATGATGCGGCCCAGGTCCAGCAGGATGATCAAACGGTCCTCGATCTTGCCGACGCCGCGGATGTACTCGGTGTCGACGCCGGTGATCATGTCGGGCGCGGGCTCCACCTGATCGGTAGGCAGCCGCAGCACTTCGGACACCGAGTCGACCACCATGCCGACGCGCTTGCTGCCGATCTCGGTGACGACGATGCGCGTGTTCTTCGTGTGCTCGGCGCGCGGCATCCCGAAGCGCGCGCGCAAGTCGATGATCGGGATGAGCTGGCCGCGCAGGTTGATCACGCCTTCCATGAACTGCGGCGCGCGCGGCACGTGCGTGACCGCGACCATGCGATTGATCTCCTGAACCTGCGCGATATCGACGCCGTATTCTTCGGACCCGAGCTTGAACGAGACGACCTGAATTGTTTCTGCCATGGTTATACTCCGGAGAATTCAGCTCTGGTGACTTTGCCCGTGCCGCGGGCCGCGGCGACCAGCGAGTGGACGTCGATGATGAGCGAGATGGAGCCGTTGCCCAGAATGGTCGCGCCGGAGATCCCGGCGATGCGGCCGATCACGTCGGAGAGCGGCTTGATGACGATCTCCTGTTCGCCCTGGAACGCGTCCACGACCAGCCCGACCTGGCGCCCTTGCAGGCCGACGATCACGATCATGACCTTGTCGGTGTCGCGGCGCGCGCCGAGCCGGAAGAACTCCGCGATGCGGACCAGCGGCACGACTTGGCCGCGCAGCATGATCACTTCGCCGCCGTGCACGGTGCGCACGTCGGTGGCGTCGATGCGCTGCGACTCGATGACCGCGTCGAGCGGGATGGAGTACAGCTCGTCGGCGACGTTGACCAGCAGCGCTTGGATGATCGCGAGCGTCAGCGGCAGCTTCATCGTGAACGTCGTGCCTTCGCCCGGCACGGAGTCGACGTCGAACACGCCCTTGAGGTGCAGGATGTTTTTCTTGACCACGTCCATCCCGACGCCGCGGCCGGACACGTCCGTCACCGCATCCGCGGTCGAGAACCCGGGCGTGAAGATCAGCTCGACGGTCTCGCGGTCGGTGAGCCGGTCGGCTTCGGTGATCACGCCCATGCGAATCGCCTTGTCGCGCACGCGCTGCAGATCGATGCCGCCGCCGTCGTCGGAGATCTCGATGATCACCTGATTGCCTTCGTGGTAGGCATTGAGCTTGATCGTACCGTGGCGCGGCTTGCCGGCCGCTTCGCGGACGTCCGGCGGCTCGATGCCGTGATCGATGCAGTTGCGCACGAGGTGCATCAGCGGCTCGCCGACCTCGTCGACGATCGTCTTGTCGAGGTCCGTCTCCGCGCCGGCGATCTCGAGGTGGATGTCCTTGCCGCGCGCCTTCGCGAGATCGCGCACCATCCGCGGGAAGCGGTCGAAGACCCGGCCGATCGGCACCATGCGGACCTTCATGATGCTCTCTTGGATCTCGTTGGTCGTGCGCGCGAGCAGCGCGGACGACTCCGTCAAATCTTTCGCGAGGTCGCCGAGCCCGTCACCGGCGCTCGCGCCCGTCGCAAGCCGCCGCCCGAGCGTCGCCGCGATGTCGGAGATGCGAGTCCGGTTGATGACGAGCTCGCCAACGAGATTGAGCAGCAAGTCGAGCCTGTCGATATCCACCCGAATGGTCTGATTCTTCGCCGCCCGCTTCGTATCGGGCACATCAGCCACAGCGCCCGTCGAGCCGACCGGCGTGACGATTTGCGGTGTAGCGCCAGCGGTTGCGCCTGCCGCGTTTAGCGGCGGCGCGACGGCCCCCGCAGCGGCGGGGGCCGAGGCCGCCAGTAGCCGCTCGACCTCGGCTTGGAACGCGGCGACCTGCGCGTCGTCGAGCGGGGTCAGATCTTCTTCGCCGTCCGCCTCGGCGCGCGGCCCTTCGATCGCCTGCGCGGTGGAGTCGTAGATGCCGGCGAACGCGTCGAGGCGCTCGACGTACTCGTCGACGCCGTGCGGCGGCGCGCCGCCCGCGACGGCGGCGCGCACCAGCGCGGTGAGCACGTCGCGCCCTTCGAACAGCAGGTTGACGCCGCTCTCGGTGAGCGGCATGCGGTCCTTGCGCAGCAGGTCGTACACGTTCTCGAGCTTGTGCGCGATCTGCTGGATCGCCGCGAACTCGAGCATCCCGGCGCTGCCCTTGATCGTGTGCAGCGCGCGGAACAGCGACGCGACGATCTCGGCGTCGATCGTGCCGCTGTCGGCGAACTGCTCGAGGCGCAGCAGATCGGCGTCGATGGACTGGAGCAGCTCCTCCGTCTCGTCGCGAAAGTACTGGATGAACTCCGAGCGGTCGAAGAACTCGTCTTGCACGATTCTCGTCTACCTATTGAGGGCGGATCGGGCGCAGCCCGAACGCGAGGCTTCGCGAAGCGAAGCCACCTACTCGACGCCGAAGACGGAGAGGAGCGGCTCCAGCGATCCGGTCTCGGGGATCAGGATGAACTGGCCGGACACGCCTTTGTCCTTGTCGAGGAACTGCGATTCGATCAGGAACACGTCCTGATCGGGCAGGATCGACATCAGCGTGCGAAACGCCGCCTGGATGGTGCCGTAGGACAGCGTCGGCACCGACGGCAGCAGGTTGATCCCGGTCAGCGAGATCAGCGCGGTGAGGTACGAGCCGGCGATGATGTTGCCGAGCTCCTTGAGCGTGGAGTCCACGATCGAGTCGAAGATCTGGATGTCGCCGATGATGCGCTTGATGAAGACGTTGGTGAACTCCAGCGCCTGCTCGCGGTCGAACAGCACGACCATCTGACCCGGCGCGTCGCCGCGCACGTACATGTGCAGCGCCGCGATCTGGCGGTCGACCGCGCCGAGCCGCGCCGAGAGGTCGCGAAACTTCAGCACGTCGATGCTGGGCTCGGACAGCTTGACCGTCGTGTTCAGCAGTTGCGACAGCGCGGTGGCCGCGTGGCCGGCGCCGATGTTGCCGACTTCCTTGAGCGCGTCGCGCTGGAGGTCGCTGAGCGTCAGCGTCGGCACGTCAGGCCAGCACCTTCTGGATCGTCTCGAGGATCTTCGGCGGCTGGAACGGCTTGGTGATGAACGATTTCGCGCCGGCCTGGATCGCCTCGACGACCAGTGCCTGCTGGCCCATCGACGTGCACATGATGATGCGCGCGTCGGGATGGCCCGCGACGATCTCTTTGACCGCCGTGATCCCGTCCATCTCCGGCATCACCATGTCCATGGTGACCAGATCGGGGATCAGCGAGCGGTACTTCTCGACCGCCTCGACGCCGTTCTGCGCCTCGCCGACGATCTCGTAACCGTTCTTGCTCAAGATCCCTTTGATCATCATCCGCATGACGACCGCGTCGTCGACGATGAGTACTCGCTTCGTTGCCATGCCGTTCCGTGTGCTCCCTAAGCCAAGCCGCGGCTGCGCCGTTCGGCGTGCCGCTTGTTGATGAACTCCGTGATCGCCCGGTCGTCCGCGGGCTTCACCCCGTTGAAGCGAAGTCCCAACGATATCTTCTTCGACGATTCGATGCCGGAACTTCGCATGACCTCACCCAGCAGCACGAGCGGCGGGGCCGCGGGGCTGACGGCGAAGCACGTTTCGAGATACGTTCCGCGCCTGATCTCGCGGTCGACGATCAGCGACGCGCCCGTGCGGCTGATCTCGGTGATCGACGCGCGCGCGAAGTCGCCGCTGCCGCGCCCGCCGGGCGCGAAGCGCCAGTGCGCGGTGACCGTCGCGTCGAGACGGTTCGCGGTCCGCTGCTGCCCGCTCGCGAACACGTGCAGCGCCTCGATTCGCTCCGGGATCGCGAACGTCGCGACGCCGTCGCGGA
>DASWRD010000012.1:0-18625 GCA_036403315.1 Candidatus Elarobacter sp. | reverse complement strand
GCCGGCGAACGATGTGTACGCGAGCGAGTCGCCGCGCAGCACGAGCAGCAGTGCCGACGCGGTCGGCTCGATGCGGTAGAGGTAGACGTCGAGGTCGCCGATGGGCCGGCGTTCCACCTGCGCGAACGACTCGAAGGCCGGCCATGCGTCCTCAGCCGGGTTGGATTCGGGGAGGTCCGCAGCGTCGCGCGCGCCCTGCGCTCGCGTCCGGTCGGCCCAGTGCGCGAAGTACGGGGGAAAAGGAGGCCCGGCAAAATCGTTCCGCACGTAGCCGTCCACCACGGCACGGGCGACCGCATCGATGTCCATGATGCGATAGGCGTACTCTCCGCCGGCAATTTTGTCGCAGTGACGACCAGAATGTTCCGGCGTCGTCCGGGCACCGATCCCGGTATGGCGGTCACGCGCATCGTGGTCGCGGAGGACGACGCGCCCATCCGCGAGCTTCTCGTGCACCATCTCCGGCGCGACGGCTTTCGCTGCGACGAAGCGCCCGACGGGCCTGCCGCGCTGCGGCTTGCGCGTACCGGTGCCGACGTGCTGATCCTCGACCTCGGGTTGCCGGTGATCGACGGGTTCGAGATCGTGCGGACGCTGCGCCGCGAAGGGCGCGAGCTGCCGATCCTCGTCCTCACGGCGCGTTCCGACGAGATCGACCGCGTCGTCGGGCTGGAGATCGGCGCCGACGATTACGTTTCGAAGCCGTTCTCGCCGCGCGAGATCGTCGCGCGCGTCAGGGCGATCGCGCGCCGTGCCGGCCTGACGTCGACGAACGCGCCGCTGATACTGACGTACGACCGGCTCGAGATCGACCAGGCCGCGCGCGAAGCGCGCATCGACGGTGTCAACATCAACCTGAAGCCGCGCGAGTTCGCGCTGCTGCTGGAGCTCGCGGTGAATCCCGGCGTCGCGCTGTCGCGCGAGGCGCTGCTGCAGCGCGTGTGGGGCTACGACTTCGAAGGCGACGAGCGCACCGTGGACGTGCACGTGCGGCGCTTGCGGATCAAGCTCGAAGAACAGGCGCGCCTGCCGACGCTGCTGCATACGGTCCAGGGCTTCGGGTACCGGTTTGCACGCGCCTGACGTTCGCGGGCTGCTGCCGCGGCTGGACGCGCTGGAACGGCAGTTGGCGCAGCTCGGCCGCGAACTCCGCCCGCTCCTCGCAGTGCGATTGCCGGAATTGGAGCGCGTCGCCTGGCGCCGCGGCTTGCGCGCGGCGCGGTCGCTGGAGCGTGCGGCCGGCGCGGCGTTCTCTACCGCGGTGTCGCGCGTGCTGCGCGCAGACGACCTCGTCGCGCACGACGGCGGCAGCGACGTCTTCGTGGCGGCGCTGGTCGGCCCGACGCGCGACGGTGCCGCCGTTCCGGCGCCGGTCGACGTCCGCTCCGCGCTGGCGCGCATCGCCGCGGCGGTGGAGGCGACGATCCGGCTCGAGGTACGGACCGGCTGGACGACGTACGACCCCGCCGCCGACACCGGTGTCATGGACGCGGTGGTCGAGCGCGCGCTGGACCGTGGTGCGCAAGAACGCGAGCGGTATGCGTTCTTCTCGTCGCTCGGGCACGAGCTGCGCACGCCGCTCTCGTCGATCCGCGGCTATCTGGAGACGCTGCTGGACGACGAAGTCGACCCCGGCACGCGGGCGCGGTTCGTGCGCGTCGCATACAATGAATCGCTGCGGCTCAGCCGGCTCGTGGAAGGGATGTTCGAGATCTCGCTGTTGGACATGCGCGCCGCGCTGCCCGCGCCGGCGAACGGTTCCTTCGTGCACGCGGTCGACGCCGCGCGCGACGCGTGCAGCGGCAGTGCGGCCGCGCGCGGCGTCTCGGTCGCATTCGACGAGGTTCCGGCATTACGGGTCGCGATCGACGCCGACCGGCTGACGCTCGTGCTCGTCAACCTGATCGAGAACGCGATCAAACATGGGCGCCCGGGCGGGGGCGTCTTCGTGGGCATCCACCTCGATGACGACCGGCTCGTTCGCGTCACCGTCGACGACGACGGGCCCGGGATCGCGCCCGGCGACCGCGAGCGCGTCTTCGTCTTCGGCGCCCGCGGCGTGACCGATGCGACCGGCAACGGCATCGGCCTCGCCCTCGTGCGGCTCATGATCGAGCGCGCCGGCGGCCGCATCGACCTGGAGACATCCCCGCTCGGCGGAGCGCGTTTCATCTTAGCGGTGCCGCGCGCGTAACACCGTGATGATAGCTAAGCTTGTGGAGCGTGGCTCCTTCCGGAGGGCGCGTCGGTCTCGATGAGTCGCCGCTCGGCGGACCACGCTTCATGGTTAGCTTTATGATCCGCTTTACGGGTGAACCTCCGCCGCGAGCTTCGCACACCCGGTACTATTGGGCGGCCAATAGTCTGTGCCGGTCTCTTGCTCTGAACGTCGTGCGACCTCGAGGCGAACGAACGGAAATCCGGGCACGTAGCGGTACAGTGCAACATCGTGGAAACCTGTCGTGAAGTAACCCCATTCGCGAACTTCGCACGAAACCCCAGGCCGGATTTGCGCTGTGAAGAGCGGCGCCCGAAGATCATCGATTATCAGTAGGCCACCGAGTAACCAGACTATCGGAAACCATCGGATGAGAACGATGAGCGGTGCCCATGCGACCATACCGGCCGCGATACCCACGATACGCGGACGGATCGACCACGCAGCTGTTGCGAGGATACAATACGCAACGAACGACGCAACGAGCGCGGCGGCCGGGAAGAGAAGGTTCAGCAGCGGCGACGACGTTTCCAGTCCCGTTCGCGTCACCAGCCAATTGAGCAAGGGCAGCGCGCCGGCAAGAGCGCACACGGGGATAAACCAGGCCCGAGTACCACGCCTAGTACTCCGCATGACCACCGCGAGCGCGATCGCTCCGACGCCGACCTGAAAGCATAGTTGGAGCACGAAGAGGTGCTCTAGCATCCACCACGCAACCGTGACCACGATGACTTTGTATCACAAAGTTTCTTCGACCGCAAGACTTCCTCACCGCGGATGATGGCGATTTTCACGGTCGAGCACGAGCGGCCGCCGCGTCTTGAAAGGTGCGATGCTGGGCAGATGCGGACTGCGATGCTCGATGCGGACGTGCGCGTAGGGACTGCGGCGTGGGCGATACCGCGGGACGTGCGCGAGCGCTTCGACGCCGGCGGCTCGCGGCTGGAGCGCTACGCGAGGCGCTTTCGCTGCGTCGAGATCAACTCGTCGTTCTACCGGCCCCACCGCCCGTCGACGTACGCGCGCTGGGCGGCGAGCGTGCCGGAGGATTTCCGGTTCGCGCTCAAGGTGCCCAAGGAGATCACGCACACCCGGCGCTTCGTCGACGTCGTCGAGGTGCTCGAACGATTTCTCGCGGAGAGCGCGGAGCTCGGCGAGAAGCGCGGTGTGCTGCTCGTGCAGCTGCCGCCGAGCTTCGCATACGATGGGGCGGTGGTCGACGCGTTCTTTGCCGCGGTTCGCGCGCGGTACGCCGGGCTGCTCGCATGCGAGCCGCGCCACCCGACGTGGTTTACCGCGGAGGCCGACGCGACGCTGACGAACGCGCTGGTCGCGCGCGTCGCGGCGGATCCCGCCGTGGTGCCGGAGGCGGCGGTGCCGGGCGGATGGCGCGGGTTCGTGTACTACCGGCTGCACGGCGCGCCGCGCACGTACTATTCCGCGTACGACGAGCCGGCATTGGACTCGGTCGCCGAGCGGCTCCGCACCGCGACGGTTCCGGCCTGGTGCGTCTTCGACAATACGGCGCTCGACGCTGCGACCGCCAACGCGCTCGATCTGGTCGAACTACTGGGCTGCGTCTAGGAGGTCCGCGCGCGCCCGGCGTAGGTCGGGCCATATGTCGCCGACGACCGCCGAACCGGCCGCCACGTCGCGCATGGCGAACGAAGCGACGGAACAGCAGTTCGCGCTCGTCGGTGCGGGGCCGATCGGATTATGCGTGGCGCGCGCGCTCGCGCAGCACGAGATTCCGTACGCGCAGTTCGAATCGGCGAATGCCGTGGGCGGCAACTGGCGCGACGGCGTCTACGAGACCGCCCACATCATCTCGTCGCGCAAGACGACCGAGTTCACCGACTACCCGATGCCCGCGAGCTACCCCGATTTTCCGAGCGGCGCGCAGATGCTGGCCTACGTGCAGGACTACGCGCGCCATTACGATCTGGAGAAGAACATCGCGTTCGGCACAACGGTGCGCGACGCGCGCCCCATGTTGGAGGGCGGCGTGGAGCGGTGGGAGCTGACGTTCGGCGACGGCGCGCGGCGCGTCTACAAGGGCGTGATCGCGTGCGTCGGGCACCATTGGGACCGCCGCTGGCCGGCGTATCCGGGGACGTTCAGCGGCGAGCTGATCCATTCGAAGGACTACAAGACGCCCGAGCAGCTGCGCGGAAAGCGCGTGCTCGTCATCGGCGGGGGCAACTCCGCGTGCGACATCGCGTCGGAGGCCGCGCGCGTCGCGGCCTCGGCGCACTTGAGCACGCGGCGCGGGTATTGGTTCTTGCCCAAGACGCTGTTCGGCGTGCCGCTCGTCGAGCTGATCCCGCCGTGGGCGCCGCTGTGGCTGCAGCGGCTCGGGCTGCGTGCGGCGCTCGCCGTCGCCGTCGGAGATTACGGGCGCTACGGTTTGCAGCAGCCGGATCACGAGATCTTCGAGCACCACCCGACCATCAACAGCGAGCTGCTGCACTACGTCAAGCACGGGCGCATCACGCCGCATCCCGACGTCGCGCGTTATGACGGCGACTTCGTCGAGTTCGCCGACAGCGTGCGCGAGCGTTTCGATCTGATCGTCGCCGCGACGGGATTCCATCAGACGATCCCGTTCCTCGCGCCCGATCTCGTGCCCGTCGAAGGGCCGATCGTGAAATTGTACGGCTCGATGATGAGCGACCGGTTTCGCAACATGTACGTGTTCGGCTGGTCGCAGGCGCGGTACGGGTTCGGGCCGATCGTGTCGCCTGGTGCCGACTTACTCGCCGAGGTGATCCTCGCGCAAGCGCGCATGCACCATCCGGTCGGCGCCGTGCTGAAGAAGATGGGCGCGAAGCTGCCGCGC
Source organism: Candidatus Elarobacter sp. (assembly GCA_036403315.1). GTDB lineage: Bacteria > Vulcanimicrobiota > Vulcanimicrobiia > Vulcanimicrobiales > Vulcanimicrobiaceae > Vulcanimicrobium. Next base: position 13,568 of record DASWRD010000012.1, on the reverse strand, counting down.
ACGCACCTCGTCGACCCGCACGCCGCGATGCGCGCGATCCGGCATGCGCGCAAGCGATTGCCCTTGCTGGTGAAGATGGAGAAAATCGTGATGCGCAACGCGCCCGAGCCTGTCGCCGCCGCGTAAGGCAGGATCACGGCACTTTTCTCGCCTGCACCGCGAAGCTTCGGCGAGGTGGAGAACGAACGGGTGCGATGGTGGCGCACCCTTCGACAAGCTCAGGGTGACATTGGCTTTGGCGCGTTGAGCTGAATTGGGGAGCGGCGATGAGGCGGATTACGATCGTTGGAGCCGGGCAGGCCGGGTTGGTGCTCGGGATCGGGTTGCTCGAGAAGGGGTATTCCGTAACGCTCGTCACCGGCGAGTCCGCCGGGCAGATCGCGGGCGGGCCGATTCGTTCGACGCAAGGCATGTTTCACGATGCGCTGCAGATCGAGCGTGCGCTCGGGCTCGATTTGTGGGACGACGTCGCGCCGCGGATTCAGGCGTTGCAGTTTGCGATGATCGGGCCTGACGGCGCGCCCGCGATCGCATGGCGCGGTGAGCTCGATGCGCCCGCGTCGTCGGTCGATCAGCGGCTCAAGTTTCCGGCCTGGATGGAGATCTTCGAGCGCCGAGGCGGGCAGCTCGACGTACGGGCGGTCGACGTCGCCGATCTCGACGAGCTTGCGCGTGAGTGCGAGCTGCTCGTCGTCGCCGCCGGCAAGGGCGACGTACGGACGCTGTTCGCGCGCGACGCGGAGAAGTCGCCGTTCTACGCGCCGCAGCGCGCGCTTGCGGTGTGCTGCGTGCGCAACCTGCGGCCGTACGATCCGGTGCGTGTGTCGTTCAGCGTCGTGCCCGGCGCCGGCGAGTTTTTCTGCATCCCCGGCTGGGGTGCGGGCGGCGCTTGCGATTATCTCTTCTTCGAAGCGATCCCGGGTGGACCGCTCGACCGCTTCGACGGCGTCACCGCACCCGCAGCGCGACTGGCGCTCACGCTCGAGCTGCTCGCGGAGTTCGTGCCCGGCGAGTACGAACGCTGCGCGGACGTCGAGCTCACCGATGCCGGCGCGACGCTCGCCGGGCGCTTCGCGCCCGAGGTACGCAAACCGGTCGCGCAGTTGCCGTCGGGCGCGCTCGCGTTCGGTCTCGCCGATACCGTCGTGCTGAACGATCCGATCACGGGCCAAGGTTCGAACAACGCAACGAAAGCCGCCGCGGCGTATCTCGCGGCGATCGTCGCGCGCGGGGCGCAGCCGTTCGACGCGGCGTGGATGCAGGCGACGTTCGACGCGCACTGGGGCGCGTACGCCGCGTGGTCGACGGGGTTCACCAACGCGCTGCTTCAGCCGCCGCCCCCGCACGTGCAGCGCTTCTTGCTCGAAGCGTCCTGGCGCCCCGCGCTGCGGCGCGCGTTCGTCAACGGGTTCGACCATCCGCCCAGCCTGTTTCCGTGGCTCGCCGATCCCGCTGCGTGCGAGGCGTTCATCGAAGCCGCGGAGGTCGAGAGCGCGGTCGGAGCCTAACGCAACCGGGCTTCGTCACCGCGCCCTTCATCGACGCGGGCCTCGTCACTGAGCGAAACCGTCAGGTGGAATCCGCGCGCTCTCCGTGGTAACGGGCCGAGTGGTGCACATTCCGAGCGAGGCGGCGGACCTCGCGGCGATCGCCGCGCTGCTTCAGGCTCAGGACGCCGAGCTTCGCGCCGCCGGGCGCCGTCTCTACGCGGCGCGCGGTCTGCCGGCCGCGTACGGCGACCGTGCCGGCGTGATGCTCGACGCCGTCGTCTCGGCCTTTGCCGGCGATGCCGACGATTTCTACGCGTGCGGTGCGGAGCTTGGGTACGAGACCGCCCGCTGGCTGCGCGGGCGCGGCGACCGGCTCCCCGACGTCGTCGACCGGCTCCACCGGGCGCGCGTCGACCTGTTCCTGATCGAGATACCGGATCGGCTCCCGGCGCCGCTGCGCACGCTCGCGACGCGGCAGATCGCCTGGTTCCTCACCGGCTACATCGGCCGCTTGTACGGCGCCGACACCGCGCTGGACTACGAGTTCGCCGGCCTCACCGTGCGCCGCTTGAGCACGACGCGCTCGCTGCCGGAGATCGAGCGCGTGGCCGTTGATGCAGCGCGCCGGCTTCTTGCGGTCGACGCCGCGTGGTTCGCGCGGCGCGATGACGGCGTGTGGTCGATGTCGACGCAGCGCGGGCTCGATGCCGGCGTTGCGGCGCTGACGCTGCGCGACGCGGACATCCCCGGCGTCGCCGCGCTGCTGAGCGGCGAGACGATCGCGTACGATCGCATCGAGCGCGCGTCGCCGGAAGAGCACGCGATCGCGCGCGCGCTCGGCGTGAAGGTCGCGCTGGTCGTGCCGATCATCATCGAAGGTACGTGCGCCGGCATGCTAGGCGTGGGCCGGGCGGCCGGCACGCGCTTCACCGCGCAGGACCGCGGGCTCGCGGAGATCCTCGGCGCGCAGGTCGGCGCGCGCCTGCGCGAGCTGCGCGCGGTGACGCGGCTGCGCGAGACGCTCGACGCGCTCGAAGAGTCGGAGCACCGGCTGCGCGAGCAGCTGCGGCGCAAGGAGCAGATCGTCGAGACGCTCCAGCGGATCTACATCCCGCGCGCGTTTCCGACCGTGCCGGGGATCAGCTTCGACGCGGTGTACGTGCCCGCCGAAGACGATGCGCGCGTCGGCGGCGACTGGTACGATGTGTTCCGCCTGCCCGACGGCCGGCTCGCGTTCTCCGTGGGTGACGTCTCCGGCCACGGTTTGCACGCCGCCGTGACGATGGGCGCGATCCGCCAAGCGATCTACATCGCGTCGCTCGACTCGCCCGATCCCGCGGTGGTGCTGCGCACCGTCAACCGCGTGCTGCTCCTGCAGCAGACGGGCATGGCGACGGCAATCGTCGGTTTTCTCGACCCGCGCACGCGCGCCGTCACGTACGCGTCCGCGGGACATCCCCCGCCGCTGGTCGCAGGCCACGGCGGCACGCGCTTCCTCGAGCCCGGCGGCATCCCGCTCGGTATCCTGGACGATCCGCTGGTCACGCAGACGAAGCTCGACATGAGCGGCGAGACCCTCCTCGTGCTCTACACCGACGGCTTGATCGAGTACGCGCGCGACGTCGCCGCGGGTCAGGAAGCGCTACGCGGCGCGGTCGAGCTCGCCGCGCAAGAAGATCCCACGCGCGACCACGCGCTGCGCATCGTGGAGCGCGTGCTCGGCGGCGGCGGTACCGACGACGATCTCGCGCTGCTCGTGATTCGCTTCGCCGAGCCCGGCGCGCGCTTTGCGATCAGCTCGACGCAAACGCGCAGCGATGCCGTGTCGTGGGACGTCGATGCTTCGGATCCGAGCTCCGCTGCGGCGGTGCGCACGCAGTTCACCGCATTCCTGAGCCGGTTCGTCGCTACGGATGCCGATCTGTTCCCCGCGGAGCTCATCCTGGGCGAGCTCCTCGCGAACGCGGTCGAGCACGCACCCGGCCCGGTGCACGTCGAGCTCGCGTGGCGCGGCGACGAACCGCTCCTCACCGTGCGCGACAACGGTCGCGGCTTCGCACCGCGCGCGCGGTTACCGGACGACGTGTTCTCCGAAAGCGGGCGCGGGCTCTTCCTCATCTCCGCGTTCGCGAGGAGCGTCACGTCCGAGACGCGGCTCGAAGGCGGCACCGACGTGTGCGTGGTGCTGCCGTTCGCACGCCGGGAGCAGCACTAGCGATGCCGTACGGTTTCGTGCGCGATATTCAAACGTGCCGCGGCCATCACGCCGTGCTGCGCGATCTGATCGAACGCTTCCCCGCGCCCGGCGCTGCCGGCGCCCCGAACGTTCGCACCGCGCTGCGCACCCTAGAGACCGTGCTGGTGCGGCATCTCGCGTTCGAAGACGCGCGCCTTTATCCGGTGCTCGAAGCCGCGGCGCCGCCGATCGCGGAAAAGGCGCGCCGGTTCCGCGAGGAGATGGGCGATCTGAGCGCGCGCGTCGTCGCGTTCCTCGAGCGGTGGACCGCCGACGGTGCGCTGGAAGCGGAGCCGCACGCGTTCGCGCGGGCGTGGGACGACGTTCGCACGGCGCTCGAACGGCGCATGACCGCCGAGGACGACGATCTCTACGAGATCGCCGAGCACGGCGCGAGCTAGAACCTCAGCGCGGCACCACGATCTCGCCGTCCGCGTCGTGCACGACGGACAGCGGTACGGCGCCGGCCGGCGCATGGCCGTTCGTGCTCGGCGCCGTGCGCTTGCGGCGCGCGACGCGCTCGCGCAGGCCGGCGAGCGCCACGTACACGACCGGGACGACGAACAGGTTCAGCACCGTCGAGAGGATCATCCCGCCGAACACCGCGGTGCCCAGCGAACGGCGGCTCGCGGCGCCCGCGCCTGAGGCGAACACCAGCGGCACCGTCGCGAGGATGAACGCGAGCGACGTCATGAGGATCGGCCGCAGCCGCGTCTGCGCGGCGTCGCGCACGGCCGCCGCCGCGTCCAGGCCTTGTCTGCGGCGCTGGTTGGCGAACTCGACGATGAGGATCGCGTTCTTGCTGGCGAGCGCGATCAGCATCAAATAACCGACCTGCGCGTACAGGTCGCTCGGCAGCGCGCGCAGGTCGAGCGCGAGGATCGCGCCGAGGATCGCGAGCGGGACCGAGACCAGGATGATGATCGGGTCGCTGTAGTTCTCGTAGTTCGCCGCGAGCACGAGAAACACGCATAGCAGCCCGAGCCCGAAGATCACCAGCGCCTGGCTGCCGAACTCGATCTGCTCGAGCGAGATGCCCGTCCACTCGAAGCCCGTGCCGCTCGGCAAGCTCTGCGCCGCGCTGGTCATGGACGCCAGCGCTTGGCCCGAGCCGAACCCGGCCGCGGGGACGCCGTTGATCTCGATCGAGCGCATGAGGTTGTAGTGCGTGATGATCGGCGCGATGCGGTCGAGGTGCGTGTGCACGAGCGACGACAGCGGGATCGTCGCCGCGAGCTGCGGCCCGGGCCCGCCGGCACGCACGTAGATGCGGTCGAGGGCTTGCAGCCGGTTGCGGAACGGCGTGTCGGCCTGCACGTACACGCGGTACGAGCGGTTGAGGTAGTCGAAGTCGTTGACGTACTGCGAGCCGAGGTAGACCTGCATCGCGGAGAACACGTCGGTGAGCGGAACGCCGAGCGACGCGATCTTCTCGCGGTCCAGCTCCACCACGAGCTGCGGCGCGTCGTCGCGGAACGTGGTCGAGACGTTGCCGAGCGTGCGGTCGTGACGCGCCTCCGCGACCAAGCCGCGCGCCGCCCGGGCGAGCGCGGGGATGCCGACGGCGGCCTGGTCCTGCAGCTCGAACTGAAATCCGGCGAGGTTGCCGATGCCGCGGATCGCGGGCGGGTTGAACGCCAGTACGGTCGCGTTCGCGATCTGCGCCAACCGTGGCCGCAGGCGGCGCATCACGCCGGCTGCGGACGACTCCGCGGACGTGCGTTCGTCCCAACCTTTGAGGGATACGAACATGATCGCGCGGTTCGGCGCGTTGATGCCGAACTGCGTGCCGTTCGGCTCGAACACGACCCGGATCTCGGGGAAGTCCCCGAGCATGCCCTCGATGCGCCGCGTGACGCGCTCGGTGTCCGCGAGCGACGAACCTTCGGGCAGCTGCACCGTCACGTAGAAGTAGCCGAGGTCTTCGTCGGGCAGGAAGCCGGTCGGGATTTTCTGGTACGCGAAAAACGTCGCGACGAGACCCACCGCGAACAGCCCCAGGACGACGGCGCGATAACGCATCAGCGCCGGGAGCACCGCGTGATAGCCGTTGCGCCCGGCGTCGATCGCGCGGTTGATCGCGCCGTAGAAGCCGGTGCGATGGACCTTGTGCTCGCCCAGCAGCAGCGCGGAGAGCGTCGGCGTGAGCGTGAGCGCGTTGAACAGCGAGATGGTGATCGCGCACGCGATCGTCAGCGCGAACTGTTTGTAGAGCTGGCCCGTGGTGCCCGCGAAGAACGCGACCGGGATGAACACCGCGAGCAGCACCAGGGAGCTCGCCACCACCGCGCTGGTGATCTCTTTCATCGCGGCCGATGCGCCGGCGTACGACTCCATGCCCTTCTCGTTGACGAAGCGTGCGATGTTCTCGATCACGACGATCGCGTCGTCGACGACCAGCCCCGTCGCGAGCGTCAGCCCGAACAGGGTGAGCGTGTTGATGGAGAAGCCGAGCATCTTCATCAGCGCGAACGTCCCGATCAGCGAGACGGGGATCGTGATCGCGGGGATCAGGGTCGTGCGCCACGACTGAAGGAACAAGAACACGACCGCGATCACGAGCACGATGGAGATGGCGAGCGTCTTGAGCACTTCGCGGATCGACTCGCTCACGAACGGCGTCGCGTCGAACCCGAACGCGTAGGAGATGCCGTGCGGGAAGCGCCCTTGGAGCTTGTCCATCGTCGCGCGCACGTCGCTCGCGACCTGCAGCGCGTTGGCGCTCGGCAAGGTGAGGACCGCGATCCCGATCGCGTCCTTGCCGCTCAGGCGCAGGTCCTGCGCGTAGCTCTCGGCGCCGAGCTCCACGCGGCCGACGTCGCGCAGCCGCACGTAGCCTGCGTTCGGGTTGGAGCGCAGGATCAGGTTGCCGAACTGTTCGGACGTTCGGAGCCGGCCCAGCGCGCGCACCGAGATCTGGTAGGGCTGGTCGGCCCGGATCGGCGCCGCGCCGATGGATCCCGCGGCGATCTGGACGTTTTGCGTCTGCAGCGCCGAGACGATGTCCGACGCGTTGAGATGGTTGACGTTGAGGCGCGTCGGGTCGAGCCACAGGCGCATCGCGTAGCGGCGCTCGCCGAAGATGCGCACGTCGTTGACGCCGCGGATGCGTTTGATCACGTCCACGATGTTGTTGGCGGCGTAGTTGCTGATGAACACGCGGTCGTAGCGCACGTCGCTCGATGTCAGCCCCATCGCGATGACGAACGTGCCGCTGTTCTTCGTCACCGTCACGCCCGTCGCGCGCACTTCCGCCGGGAGCCGGCCAATGGTGTTGTTCACCTGGTTCTGGACGTCGTTGGCGGCCAGATCGATGTTGCGGTCGAGCTGGAACGTGCAGACTACCGAGCTCGTGCCGTCGCTGGTGGTGGTCGAGGTGATGTAGCGCAGGCCGTCGACGCCGTTGATCGCCTCTTCGAGCGGCGTCGTCACCGACGACTCCGCGGCTTGCGCGTTCGCGCCGATGTAGTTTGCCGTCACGGTGACGACGGGCGGCGCGACCTGCGGAAACTGCGCTACTGGGAGCGTCGGTATCGAGATCAGCCCGGCCAGGATGATGAACAGCGCGCAGACCGACGCGAACACCGGCCGGTGCAGAAAGAACTCGATCACGGCGGCCCTCTTCGACCCCGGGGGGCGCTGAACCGCTGTCGAACGCCGCCGGGGATGGAGCCAGTACGGCGTACCGCGGCGGTGGTCATCGCGATCCTCACCAAGCCGCCCCATGGCGTCGTCTTCATCGAGCGGGCGGCGCACCTGCGCGATCACCCCGGCCAGATCGCGCTCCCGGGCGGCTCCGTGGACGCGCAGGACGGCGGCGACCTGCGGCTGACCGCGCTGCGCGAGCTGCGCGAAGAGGTCGGCGTCGTCGCTGAACGGGTCTCCATCGTCGCGCAGCTGCCGATGGTCCGCCAAACGCGCGCGAACAACTTCGACGTGACGCCGTTCGTCGCGGCCGTTGCGCCGGGGCCGCTCACGATCGACGGCACGGAGACGGCGGCGGTGTTCACGATCCCGCTCGACGTCGTCGTCGAGCACCTGCAGCCCGGCACGCACGTCGTGGGCGAGCACAGCATCGAGACGTACTTGCTCGACTACGAGAGCCGCCGCGTGTGGGGTCTCACCGGCAACATCCTGCGCTCGTTCGTCGAGGCGTGGAACGACGCCGCGAACCCGCTGCGATCCGCCGTGGAAGCGGCGTTCGCCGGAACGGCGTGCGCGAGCACCGAAGGACGGAGCGACCGTGTATGAAAGAGCGCTCGATCCTTCCGCGCACGCTGCTGGTCGCGGGCACGCTGCTCGTCAGCGTGGTGGTGCTCGGCACGGCGGGATACGTCGCGCTGGAAGGCTGGGGCTGGTTCGACGCGTTCTACATGACCGTTACGACGATCACGACCGTCGGCGGCGGCGAACCGCAGCCGGGTCACCTGACCGTCGCCGGCAAGTGGTGGACGATCGGCGTCGTCGCGTTCGGGTTCGGCGTGCTGACCTACACGCTGCTGGCGCTGATGGCGTACGTCCTCGAGGGTCATCTCGGCGAAGAGGTCGGCGCGCGCCGGATGCGGCGGCGGGTCGCTAAGATGCATGACCATTTCATCTTGTGCGGCTTCGGCCGGGTCGGCCGCGAGATCGCGCGCGACTTCACCGCCGAGAAGATCGCGTTCGTGGTGGTGGACATCAACCCCGACTCGCTGCAGCGCGCCGCCGCGCAAGGCTTCACGGTGATGAACGGCAACGCGGCGGATGTCGGGACGCTGCAAGCCGCCGGAATCGAGCGCGCGCGCGGTCTGGTCACCGCGGTGGACGACGACGCCGACAACATCTACGTCACGCTGTCGGCGCGCATCCTCAAGCCCGACCTGTTCATCGTCGCGCGCGCGAACGCCGAGGACGCCGAACGCAAGATTCGCCTGGCCGGCGCGAACCGCGTCATCTCGCCGTACACGATCGGCGGACGCCGCATGGCGAGCCTCGCGATGCGGCCGACGGCGGTCGAGTTCGTCGACACGGTGCTGTCCGCGAACAATGGGCAGCTGCTGCTGGAAGATCTGACGATCCGGCCGGGGTCGGCGTGGATCGGCCGCGCGCTCGTGGAGCTGTTCCCCAGCAGCGACGAAGCGTTCGTGCTCGCGCTCAAGCGCGAGGGCGAGATGCGCTTTCGCCCAACCGCGGACACGGAGCTGCGGTCCGGCGACGAGCTCGTCGCCGCCGGACCGCCGGAAGCCATCCGTGCGCTGGAGCAGCGCCTGTAGCGCTACGGGTAGCTGGGGTTGTAGATGCCGCTCACGTCGTGTGAGCCCGCGGGCGGCTGCTCGATCACGGTCACGCCGGCCGGAACCGCGCTCGACGACTTGGCGATGCGGATGCGGTAGCCTTCGAACGTGCGCAGCACGAACGAGAGCGACGGGCGGCTATCGCACGCGGTGGGCGCGTTGGCGTAGCTGTCGGTGCCCGAACCCTCCTCGGAGTACGTGTTCACGATGTCGAGCAGGTAGTAGATCGCGACCGCTTGCCCGAGCAGCTGCGAGTACGTGTGGTCGGAGCGCCAGTGCACGCCGGCGATGTTGCGAAACAGCGACTCGTTCGACGCGAGCTTGTTGAGCTCGCCGCCGATCGTCATCTGGCCCGCGTCGGAGCCGGTGTAGACCTCGAGCGTGCGGCCGTCGGCGCTCGGCTGAACGGGCTGGAAGTACGTCGACTGCACGCCGGTCATCGGGTCGATCTTCTTCAGGCTGGACAGCGGCAGGTCGTCGTTGAAGAACGCCTTCATCAGCGTGACGCACGCGGCCGATGCCGTCGCATGGCCCGCGCCGTACGACGGGTGGATCGGGCAGCCTTCCGGGAACTGCTGCGGCAGCAGATAACCCGGCTCCGGCGGCGGCACGATGCCGTCACCCTGCGCGTCCTGCGGATTCGTCGAGTTCAAGTCGTAGATGCGCGGCAGCACGGTCGCGGTGACCGACGTCGACGGCAGCGCGTAGAACGGGTACGGCCCCGCCTCGTACTGCAGCTGCTGGTTGATGCGGCCCGCGAACTCTTCCGGGCGCAAGCGGCGGTGGATGTTCCACTTGTAGTACCAGACGGTGGCCAGCGCGCGGCGGGCGACCTCGCCGATCATGCCCTTGAGGTCGTGGTTGCCCAGCGTGATGAAGCCCTTCTCGACTTGGGAGAACTGGTACGGGATCTCCGGCGCGAGCGTCTGCGCGGGGTCGAACAGCCCGCCCTCGGTCGGCAGCGCGGTGCCGCTCGGATCGAGGTCCGTGTACACCTGGTCGCGCGGGAGCGCGGTGCGCGGTGACGGCGGCGTCAGCAGGATGAGGCACGCGTTGAAGTACTCTTGGAACACGATGTCGTTGTGGACGTACTCGCCCGCGTCGCGGCCGGCGCGGATGAGGCGCGACTCGGTGTCGAAGTTCGGGTCGGCAACGTTGCCGATGGCCGGACGGTAGATGAAGCCGCGCTGGCGCGTGATCCATTCCGTGTGCGTCGTCAGGTAGTCGCGACCGCTCTTGCCGGATTCCGACGACGGCTTCCCGCCGTAGTCGGTGCGCATCGCGGCGGTCCGCTGCTTGGGGTTCAGCGTGAGCCGTCCGACCGGGACGGGCCGCACGAAGAGCTGCGACACGTACGGACCGACGCGGTCGCCTTCGGTGAAGCCGCGGAACAGCGTCTGCTCGCTGACCGCACCGTTGTTCCCGCCCTGCGGGTTCTGCCCGAAGTAGTACACGAGGTTGCTGCCGCCGAGGTCGGACACCGCGGCGCCGACGAGCGACGCGATCTGGCTCGCGAGCGCGGAGCTGAGGATCCCGCGGCTGACGTCGTCGGCGCGGCCGGCCGCCGTGTAGTACTTGAACGGAACGTCCCGCAGCAGTGCCATCCAGTAGTTCTCGACGATCTCGGCGAGCTCGGTCTTGCTGTTGAATTTCGGCGGCGCCGGCAGCGAGATGATCGCCGGCGTGTAGCCCGTCGCGCCCGGGCTGGGCGGGCGCAGATCGTAGAGACCGACGGTCTGCGGGTCGGCACCTTCGAGCGCGAACTGTTCCGGTGCGAGCGGGTTGTCGAACACCAGCCGCGCGCCGGTGACGCCGACGCCCGTGCCTGAGCTGTTGCGCTGCTGGAACCGCAGGATGCTGCCGGGCGGCGACGGCGTGACCGGGACGGTGCCGAGCTGCTCGACCGTGGGACTGACGGGCGGGTCTTCGAGATGGCGGTCCCACGCGCAGACGGTTTTTTCACCGAGCGCGGCGAGGAACGCGTTGTACGCGGCCGTCACCGGCTCGCCGTCGGAGTTGTGATGGAGCGACTTCGAGAAGTTTGCGATATACGTTGGAAAATCGGTTTCGTCGCCGTTGCACGGCTGTGCCGCCGGCGTTACGGCTTGCGCGTTCGCGCGGTTGATGCGAAGGTTTTGCGCCGCCGTGACGCGCGCGGAGATCGGCGAATATTCGGCCGGAACTTTCCGGCAAGGATTGGGATCGGCCATTTGCTACACCCCTAGAGCAAAACGTATGGTGGGGCGTTAGAATACATCGTTCGGCGCCGCGTTACAAGCCAGCATGGAAAGATAGTGCGCAGCAGACGAACGACTTCGCCGAGCGTTATCTGATTGCGGCCGTTAACATCGTGAAGTAGCGTTGACATGCGGTGACGCACGTGCACGAGCACAACGCATGCAAACATTTTCGGCGCAGCAAAAATGCCCCGCGTGAAAGCACGCCGCCGTGCAACCCATCGCGGGTGGCGCGGACCCGTGGCGGCGAGGCATGCAGGCCGGGCGAAGCAAGCGTTCACGGCCAACCCCCTCCAGGCCGGTTTCACCGCGCGACAGGGCAGCCTCGTCGCGGTTCGGAACCTTACGGGCCAACGGCCGCCTTTGTGCGGTGTCCGCGAAGCGCGAGGTGGTCCAGAGTGATCCTCAACAGCGTCGAAGTGATGTTCGGAGGGCAGGCCGGCGACGGCAGCTTGACGACGGGCGATTTGATCGCCGGTGTGTTCAAGCGGATGGGCCTGGAAGTGTACACCTATAAAGACTTCCCCTCACGCATCCGCGGCGGGCACACCAACTACGTCATCCGCGCGAGCGAGCGCAAAGATTACGGGATGGCGGACGCGGTCGACGCGCTCGTCGCGTTCGATCTGGAAGCCGTCGAGGCGCACATCGACGAGATGCGGCCCGGCGGCTTCGTCGTGTTCGACAATACGTCCGAAGTGATCTCCGACGAGATGCGCCGCCACGACGTGACGTGGTACGAGATCCCGCTCGCCAAGCTCGCGAAAGAGCTCGGCTTGGAGCTGATCCGCAACACGATCTCGCTCGGCGTGCTCGGCGCGCTGATCGGCATGGATCCGGAGATCATCCGCAACGACGTGCGCCGCCTGTACCAGCGCAAAGGCGAGAAGGTCGTCGACCTCAACATGCGCGCGATCGAGGCCGGTGAGAGCTTCGTGCGCGACAACTTCGCCGCCAAGCCCAGCGGCTACGGCCTCGTCGCGGCGAACGACGGCGACCGGCTGATCATGATGGGGAACGACGCCATCGCGTACGGCGCGCTCGTCGCGGGCTGCCGCTTCATGGCCGGCTATCCGATCACGCCCGCCACCGACGTGCTCGAGTGGATGTCCGTGCAGCTGCCGAAGTTCGGCGGCGTCGTCGTGCAGGCGGAGGACGAGCTCGCGGCGATCACGATGACGCTCGGCGCCGCGTACACCGGCGTGCGCGCGATGACCGCGACGTCGGGTCCGGGCCAGGCGCTGATGACGGAAGCGATCGGGCTCGCCGGCGTGCTGGAGATCCCCGTGGTCGTCGTGGAGTGCGCGCGCACCGGGCCGTCGACCGGGATGCCGACGAAGACCGAGCAGAGCAATCTCAACCATCTCATCTACTCTGGCCACGGTGAGATCCCGCGCGTCATCCTCGCGCCGGGCACGGTGTCGGAGTCGTTCGAGCTGACGGTCGACGCGTTCAACCTGGCCGAGCAGTACCAGCTGCCGGTGTTCGTGCTGACGGAGCAGGCGCTGTGCCAGAGCAAGGCGACGCTGCCGCCGTTCGATCTCAGCAAGGTGCACGTCGAGCGCGGCAAGCTCATCGACTCGGGCGAGGTCGTGTTCGGCGAGTACAAGCGGTTCGCGTTCACCGAAGACGGCGTGTCGCCGCGCGTGATCCCCGGCATCCCCGGCGGCATGCACCTCGCGCCGGGCTCCGAGCACAACGACGCCGGCGTCATCACCGAGAACTCGCGCAACCGCGCCCGCATGATGGAGAAGCGGATGGGCAAGCTCGAGTCGATGCGCGACCTGCTTCCCAAAGCGGTGCTGCACGGCATCGCCGACGCCGACATCGCAATCCTGGGCTACGGCGCGAACACCGGCCCGATCGCCGAAGCGGTCGACCGGCTCGCGGCCGGTAACGTGCTGACGCGCTTTTTGCAGCTGCGGACGCTGTGGCCGTTCCCCGACGACGACATCAAAGAGTTCGTGCGCGGCGCGCAGCACGTGTTCGTGGTCGAGAACAACTACACGGGGCAATTGATGCAGCTGATTCGCGCCGTCGTCGGACCGCTCGACGTGCTGCACGGCGTGCGCAAGTACGACGGGCGGCCGTTCCGCCCGATCGAGATCATCGAGCCGGTTCTGCGGATCGCGGACGTCGGCGTTCCCGCGGAGGTGTTCTGAACGTGACGGCGACGCTGACCCCCAAAGACTTCGCGACGGCGACGCCGTCGTGGTGGTGCCCCGGCTGCGGCGACTACGGCGTGCTCTCCGCGCTGAAACAAGCGATGGCGGAGCTCGGCAAGCAGCCGAAAGACGTCGCGTTCGTGTCCGGCATCGGCTGCTCGGGCAAG
>DASWRD010000011.1:0-25987 GCA_036403315.1 Candidatus Elarobacter sp. | reverse complement strand
CATCCTCGACCGGATCCGCGAGAACGTCAAGCTGATGGACGGCAAGCCGTTCGACGAGATCGTCAACACGTCGATCCTGCAGACGATGACGCGCTCGGTCAACACGCTCGCGACCGTCGTCATCACGCTCGTCGCGCTGCTCGCGTTCGGCGGGGCGTCGCTGCAGAACTTCGCGTTCGCGCTGCTCGTGGGCATCTGCTCGGGCGGCTACCACTCGATCTTCTTCTCCGCGCCGCTCGTCGCCGTGATGCAGAAGCGCGTTTCCAAGCGCACCGGCGGCGGGATCTTCCGCCGCTCGTCGCTCGCCGGCCAGCCGAAGTCCGTCGCCGCCGCCCGCGGCGGCGCGAGCGCGGCCTCGGTGCAGCGCGACCGCGAGGCGGTCGCCGCCGCGCGCCGCGCGCGCCGCGACTTGGAGCGCCAAGGCGCCTCGCGCCGCACCGTCGCGCCGCCCCGCTACAAGCGCTCGCGCCAGGAGCAGATCGATTTCGAGAAACTGGAGAACCGCAACTTCGGCGCGCAGCTCCCGCAGAAGCCCGCGCAAGTGGAAGACGGCGAGGTCGATCCGATGGACCACCTCGAGCAGATCGACCCGCTCGACGCGCAAGCGCTGGGCCTGCACGACGAAGCCGCGGATCTGGGCCACGAAGAGATCACGCTGAACCTCGGCGACGACGAACCGCGCGCGCCGGGCGAGATCACGATCGACCTCGACAAACCGGTCGCGCCGCCCGCGCCCGAACACAAGACGATTTCGTAACGCGCATGGCGCGGGAGAAGAAGCTTCCGCCGCCGACCCCGTCGGAAGCCGCCTTCGAGCGGCTTGTGGCGAATTTCCCGACGGCCGAGCACGATCGTGGCGCACCCTTCGACAAGCTCAGGGTGACAGAGATCGATGACGGTGCCACAAGTCACCCTGAGCCTGTCGAAGGGTGCGCCACCCCGGTCGAATCCAAAGGGTCCGCCACTTCACTCGCTTCGGTCGCTTCGGTCGCGCATGTTTTTCTCGATGAGCTCTTCTCGCATGCGCGTGAGTATCTCGCGCGCGATCCGTATGCGACGATCGGTGAGGCGTCCGGGTTCAATACGAAGGTCGTCGGGGTCAGCTTCGAAGGGCGGCAGGACGTCGTCGCGGGGCTGGCGCCCGGGGCGTCGCTCGAACTGCGGCGGCAGCCCGACAACCCGTACGATCCCAACGCGATCGGCGTCTGGTACGGTGCGCTGCAGCTCGGGTTTCTCAAGCGTGAGATCGCGGCCCGCGTGGCGCCCAACGTCGACGCCGGCGAGCGCTACACCGCGCACGTCACCGCCGTCACGGGCGGCGGCGCGCGGTCGTGGGGCATCAACGTGTACGTCACGCGCGAACGCGAGGCGCCGGCGCGCGCCGGTGCGAGCCGCACGGCGGTCACGCGCGAGGACGTGCTGCGCGCGCTGATCGGCGAGCAGCCGCTGCGCGGCGCGCAGCGCGACGTGCTCGAGCGCGTCGACGCCGGGCGCAACACGCTCGCAGTGCTCGGCACCGGACGCGGCAAATCGCTGTGCTTTCAGTACCCGGCCGCCGTGCGCGCGCTGGAGCGCGGCGAGAAGACCGTCGTGCTGTATCCGCTGCGCGCGCTGGCCAACGACCAGTACGATGCCCTGATGCGGCGGCTCGCGCCGCTCGGCATCCGCGTGCACCGCGCGAACGGTGCCATCGACGCGGGCGAGCGTGCGGCGCTCAACGACGCGCTCGACAGCGGCGAGTGGGACCTGATCTGCGCGACGCCGGAGTTCGTGGCGTTTCATCTCGACCGTTTCCGCGGCGAGGTCTCGCACCCGTCGCTGATCGTGGTCGACGAGGCGCACCATCTCTCGGAGTCGACGCACCGCCCCGCCTACCAGCGCATCGGGACATCGCTCGCGGCGCTGGGCAGCCCGCAAGTCCTCGCGCTGACGGCGACGGCGGGCGACGAAGCGTTCGCGAAGATCCGCGAGGCGCTCGGCATCGAGGCGTGGGTGATCGATCCGACCGTGCGCGACAACCTGCACGTGGTCGACGCGCGCGGCACCACGAACAAGCTCGCGTACATCGAGCGCTTCGTGCGCGACGGCGACAAAGCGATCGTGTACTGCAACTCGCGCACCGAGACGACGCGCGTCGCGGAGAAGCTGCGCGCGCAGGTCGGCGACACGATCGCGTTCTATCACGCGGGCGTCGGCACCGGCGAGCGCGCGCGGGTGGAGCAGTACTTTCGCGACGGCGCGATCCGCGTCGTCGTCGCGACGTCCGCGTTCGGCGAAGGGATCGACCTGCCCGATTTGCGCCACGTGTTTCTGTACCATCTCAACTTCGACTTCACCGAGTTCAACCAGCAGGCGGGACGCGCGGGGCGCGACGGCGCGGACGCGTCGATCCACTTGCTGTTCGGCGACAAGGACCGCGCGATCAACGACTTCATCATCGACCGCGCCGCGCCGACGCTCGAGACACTGCGCCGGCTGTACGCCGCGACGAAGCGGCTCGCGCCGGACGGCAAGCTGCACATGACGTACGCCGACGTCGCCTCGGCGCTGGACTTCGACCGCGTCGACGGCACGACGGTCGCCGCCGCGATGCGCATCTTCAGCGACGCGGGGATCGTGGAGCTGGGCGAGGACGATGACGGCCGGTACGTGCGCTTTCTGCCCGTGAGCGCGAAGGTGGACCTCACCGCGACGGAGCGGTTCGCCGAAGGCGAAGCGGAGCGGGATGCGTTCGCGCGCTTCTGCGACGTGGTGCTGACGGCCGCGCCCGAGGTGCTCGAAGCGCTGATCGACCGCCCGATCTATCCCAGCGCGGTGCCGCTGCTGCGCTGACCGCGCAGGAGCGGCGGTGCGCGGCGTGCATATTGTCGCGATAACCACCTGGCCGACGACGGAGGAGCCGTGCGAGTCTTCGCGGTCGTGCTGAGCGTCCTGTACGCCCTCGCGTACGGCATACCGACGGTGCTCGAGCTCAACGGGCACTACGGCTCGATCGGCGTCGTGCGCGCGGGCGCGGCCGGCGTCTTCGCGCCCGACGTGAACACCGTCGCCGAGGTCGTTGCGGGCGGGCCGTCGGCGCGCGCGGGGATCGTCGCCGGCGACGTCGTCGTACCGGTCGCCGCGGAGCACGCGATGCCGGTGCAGCAGCTCTTCGACCGCGTCGCCGCGGGGCGCCCGACGCCGTACGCCGTGACCCACGACGGACGGCGCCGGATCGTGTCGGTCACGCCGGACCGGGTGCAGGGGTCGGCGCGCGACAACGCGCTGGTAATTGCGCAGCTCGTGCGCGGCTTCGCGATCGTGCTGATGGGCGCGCTGCTGGTGCTGCTGCGGCCGAGCATCTTGACCGCCGCGTTCTTCGTGCTGTGCCTGCAGTTCGGCGAGCTCGCGCACCCGACGGGCAACCTCGAGCTGGTCGTGGGCGTGCCGTTTTTCTGGAAGCCGCTGTTCCTCGCGCTGACGTGTCTGGTCACCGGCGGCGGTCCGGCCGTCGCCGCGATCTTCTGCATGCGGTTCCCCACCGGCGAGCCGCTGCCGTCGTGGCGCCCCGTCGAGAAGGTCATGATCGCGGTCGGCGCGTTCACGGTGCTCGACTATTTCTTCGCGCTCGTCACCGGCGCGACGTACACGCCGATCGGAAGCGCGCTGTACCGCATCTTCAGCGTCGCGACGTGGCTGAGCTACGTCGTCGCGGCCGTCTCGTTTTTCGCGCGCTACCGCAGCGCGTCGGGCGAGGACCGCGACCGGCTGCGCTGGGTCGCGATCGGCCTGGGCAGCTTCCTGGTGAGCTATGCGCTGTACTGGATCTCGCAGAACGTCCCGAGCGCACCGGACGAGCTGAGCACGTGGGCGCAGTTCGTGAACGTGCTGCCGCTGACGGTGCTCTACGCCGTCGTGCGCCACCGCGTGATCGACGTGCGCCTCGCGGGCGGCCGCGCGATCGCGTACGCGCTGCTCTCGGCCGTACCGGTCGCAGTGTTCAGCGTCATCGACTGGGCGCTGAGCAACCAGTTAGCGCAGACGCGCTTCGCGGTGCTCGTCGAGATCTGCGTGTCGATCGCGTTCGGCTTTTGGGTCAATTCGTCGCAGCGCCGCATCGACAACCTGATCGAGACGCTGTTCTTCCACGCGCGGCGGGTCGCCGAGGAGCGCCTGCGCGGCGTTGCGCGGCGGATCGCGCACGTCACGGAGCGCGCCCCGCTCGACGAGACGCTCGTGCACGAGCCGTTTCGCACGCTCGGGCTCACGTCGAGCGCGCTGTTCCACCTCGTCGACGGGACGTACGCGCGCGTCGCGCAGCGCGGCTGGCCGGACGACGTGTTTCCCGTCATCGACCCCAACGACGATCTCGCGCTCGAGCTCGCCGCGACGCGCGCGCCGCTGGATTTTCACAAGCTCGGCTGGGAACCGGACGAGGCGGTCGCGGCGCTGCAGCTCGCGCTGGCCTTTCCGATCCTCGTCCGCCAGGAACCGGTGGGCGTGCTACTGCTCGGCGCGAAGCGCGACGGCGAGCGATTCGACGCGCTCGAGCGCGCTTCGCTGCAAGCGCTCGTCGAAGCGGCGGCGATGACCTACGACCACCTCGAAGCGGTCGAGCAGCGGGTCCTCGCCGACGAGCTGCAGCGCGCGCTCGAAGAGATGCGGCGCGAGAACGAAGCGCTGCGCGAGCTGCGCGCTCGCGCAGCCTCCGGCGTCTAGACCTCTTCCTCTTCCTCGTCCTGCGCCGCGTCGTGTTCGCCGGGCTGCGCCGGCGAGCCGGGGATCTCTTCGAACGGGCGCGGCGGTTTGCCCGCCGCGAGGATGGTCGGTGGTTCCAGCAGAGTCGTCATCGTGTTCCCTTTCGCTTGCGGCGAAGTCATTCAGGCGCCGGTCCGCCGTACCCCCGAGACGCGATGGCGTGCGTAGCCTTCTTGCTCCGCGGCTGAATTCCGTTCCGCCGCGGCGAGGACGCGCTCGACACGGTCGCCGCCGGAGCGGCGGTAGAATGCGGGGTCGTTTTCGCATACCTGCGGCGCCCACGGATCGCGTTCGGCGGCGCGGGCCGGAAGGTGCACCGTAGGGTCGAGCGTGCGCGCGACGAAGCGCGCGAGCTCCGCGCGCGAGGCCGGGTCGCGCGGCGGCGTCACGCGCACGCGTCCGGCGGCGCGGCCGCCTTCGATGCGGTACTGCTCGGTGCGCCGAACGCGGAGCCGCGTCGCGAACGTGGGGCGCGCGGTGAAGTCCTCGACCGTGAACGCGATCCGCGGATCGCGCATGCCCAGCTCGAACGCCGCGTCGAGCGCGGGCGCTTCGGCGCGGTCGAGGTCGTTGTCGCCGTCGCGGTAGATCCCGAGCTGCAGCGTCGTGGCGTGCATCGCACCGTCCGGAC
Organism: Candidatus Elarobacter sp.; assembly: GCA_036403315.1. Taxonomy (GTDB): domain Bacteria; phylum Vulcanimicrobiota; class Vulcanimicrobiia; order Vulcanimicrobiales; family Vulcanimicrobiaceae; genus Vulcanimicrobium. Next base: position 20,619 of record DASWRD010000011.1, on the reverse strand, counting down.
TGCGCCGCGCGACGACTTCGGCAAGGCCGCGCGCATGCCGGCTCGCGCGCAACCGCTGCCGCCGCGCGCCGGTCCTGAGCCGCGTGCCGCCGACCGCCGCGCGCCGCCCGCTCGCGAACGACGTCACGTTCGTGGTGCTGCTGGGCGCGCTCACGACGCTTCCGCCGCTGTCCATCGACGTCGCGTTGCCGGGCCTGCCGGTGATCGCGCGGGCCCTGCACGCGTCGAGCGCGGCGATGCAGCAGAGCCTCGCGGTGTTCGTGCTCGCGTTCGGCGCGGGGCAGCTCATCGTCGGGCCGCTCTCCGACCGCTATGGCCGGCGGCCGGTGCTGCTGGCAGGGCTCGTGGTATTTACGCTCGCCGGCGTAGCGTGCACGTTCGCGAACGGCGCGCCGATGCTGCTGCTCGCGCGCTTCGTGCAAGGCTTCGGGGCGTGCGCGGGGACGCTGAGCGCGCGCGCGATCGTTCAGGACATCGCGCCGGACCGCGAGCGCGCGGCGTCGCTCCAAGCGTTCGTCAGCGCCGTCACGTCGGTCGCGCCGATCGTCGCGCCGCTGCTCGGCGCGGCGATCCTCGTGACGCTCGGGTGGCGCTCGCTCTACGGCGTGCTCGCCGTGGCCGGCGCGCTGCTCATCGCCGCGGTGCTCGTGCGGCTGCCGGAGACGGCGCCCGGAAGCGCGGAGAACGGCTTCACCGCGTACGCGCGCGTGCTGCGGCGGCCGCGCACGGTGCCGCTCGCGCTCGTCGTCGGATTCGGCTTCGGCGCGTACTTCACGCTGATCAGCGGGTCGCCGTTCGCGCTCGTCGCGCAGATGCACGTCGCCAGCGGACCGTACGCCGTTGCGTTCGCGCTCAACGCGTGCGCGCTGCTGGCGGGAGCGTTCGCCACCGGGCGGCTCGTGAAACGCATCGGCGCGGAGCGGCTGTTCGCCTTCGGTATCGTGCTGTTGCTGATCGCGGGCGCCGTCGCGTGCGCGGTCGACGTGTTCGTGCCGACGCCGGCCGGGTTCGTCGCGGCGTTCATGCTCTTTGCGTTCGCGTTCGGCATCGCGAACCCGAGCGCATATGCCGCGGGCCTTGCGGGCGCCGGTGCGGATGCGGGTACGACGTCCGCGATCCTCGGTTCGGTGCAGATGATCGGCGGCGCGGCGTGCAGCGCGCTCGCCGCCGCATTGCCGTTCGCGCCGAGCGCGGGCGTCGGGATCGTCGTGTTCGGCGCGTCCCTCGCATCAGCGTGCGCGTACGCGCTGTCGCGGCGCGCTGCGATCAGCAGCGGATATCGGGGAACTTCGTCCCGTTGACGACGACCCAGCCGTTGTCCGCGCCGCGGTGGGTCGCGCAGTGAACCTCGTGCACGCCCGCGACGAAGGGGCGCTGTCCCCCCGTCGTCTTGAAATACTGGCCGAACGCGATGACGCGCGCGCCGCGCGGCGCCGTGACGCGGGCGCCGTCGAGATCGTCGTTGGTCACCACTTCGACCAGGATGGATTGACCGGGACCGGTCGGGGCGCGCAGTGGGATGAGCTGGTGCCCGCCGTGGGGCCCGGGCCGCTGCGGTCGCGACGGGGCGAACGTCGTACCGCACACCATCACGTTGTCGACCGCGCCGGCATGATGCTGCGCGACGAGCCGCGCGAGCTGTGCGTTGACGGCGGCGTCGCAGTGCGCCGGCACGGGGACGTTGGGCGCGGCGGCCGCGAAGGCGCCGGGCGTGACGAGCGCCGCGCCGAGCACGGCGGCGAGCATGATTCGCATGGGCGCGGCTTCGACGCTGCGCGCCCAGGGCCCGTGCGGCGGACGGCGCAAGTATGCGGCATGCGCGCGAACCGGGTCGTGGTCGTTGCCGCGCTCGCCGCCGCCGTCGTCGTCACCGGCGGCTGCGCGTCGCGGGACCGGCTTCACATCAGCACGATCGAAGTCAGCGCCGGGCCGGCGGCGCACGGCCACGCGCCCGCGCCGGCGAACCCCGATCTCGAGACGGTGATGGAGCGCTTCTACCAGCAGATCGAAGGCGCGCACTGGCCGTTCGCGTACGCGATGCTGTCGCCGCGCTACCGTGCGACGCTCGGCCAAGACCGCTTCGTCGCGCGCTACGGCCGCTTCGCGGATCTCGACGTGTCGCTGCGCCGGTTCGGCGACCGCACCGTCGTCGCGACGATCGCGGCGAAAGAGCGCGGCAAGACGGCACCCGCGCAGCACTTCGAGGAGCGAACGACGCTCGTGTGGGACGGCGAGGACTGGCGCATCGACGGCATCGCGCGCCGCGACGTCAAACCGGCCGGTACGCGCTGAGCAGCGCATCCGCGACCCGCTCGACGCGATAGCGTTCGGCGTCCTCGCGCGCGCGGCGGCCGAATTGGTCGCGGCGCTCGTCGTCGGTGAGCAGCGCGTCGATCGCCGCGGAGAGCGCCGCGGTGTCGCCGGCCGGTACCGCGAGGCCGTTCTTGCGGTCGGCGAGCCACGCGCGGACGCCGCCGGTATCGAACGCGACCACGGTGCGCCCGCGCGCGAACGCTTCGATCCCGACGTAGCCGAACGGTTCCGCCCACTGCGACGGCAGCACCACGAGCGCGGCGCCGTCGATCGCGGCGCGCACGTCCGGCGCGGCGACGGCGCCCGGTGCATCGACCGCAACGCCGAGGCGCGCGGCATCGGCGCGCGCGCCCGCCAGCGCGGGACCGTCGCCGAGCGCGTGCACCACGGGCCGGCGTTCGGGCACGAGCAGCGCGACCGCGCTCACCAGCGACGCGAGCCCTTTCTGCGGCACGACGCGTCCCGCGAACACGACGGTGCCCGGCTGCGACGGCGCGACCGTCGCGGCGTACGCGTCGTCGGGCAGCGGCAGCGGAACGGTCACGAGCCGCTCGGCCGGGACGCCACTCGCGTACGCGCGTGCGCCCATGTACGCCGAAGCGACGACGACGGCGTCGGCGGCGGCGATCGCGTCGCGCAAGCGCTCGCGGCGGCGGATCAGCACGAGCGTGCGCGGGCGCGCACCGTACGCGCAGCCGTCGAGCAGCGCGTGCACGGCGCACGGAAACCCGAGCGGCCGCGTGCAGATGCGCCCGCTGCGCGGAAATACGCGGTCGCCGTTCGGGCAGAACGGCCGGTGGTCGTGCACGTGGTAGGCGAAACGCGGCGCGGCGCGCAGCGCTTCGACGACGCCCGCGTCCATGACGTTGTGCGCGACGGCGGCGTCGGGCGCGAAATCGTTCATCGCGCGCACCGTTTGCGCGCGCGCGTCCGCGTCGGGCGCGTCGTGCTCCTCGGCCCAGTCGACGTGCTCCACGGTTACGCCGTCCGGCGCCGCGGCCGCTTCGCGCGCGAGGACGTGCACGATCGCGCCGCGCGCGACGAGCGCCGGGAGCACGACGTCGAGATAGCGTTCCATCCCGCCGGCGTGGCCGAGGCGTTCCGCCGCGACGAGGATGCGCATCAGCGGCGCGCGGCGATCGCGCGCGCGTACGCTTCGAGCGTCGCCTCGGCGGTGCGCCGCCAGGTATACGCGCCGAGCCGGCGCTCGAGCGCGTCGCCGCGGTCGCGCGATCCGCGCGCGAGCGCGCGCAGCACGGCGGCGCGGATCGTCGCGGGATCGGCGGGATCGGCGTAGTCCACGTCGGGCCCGAAGTACTCGCGCTCGCAGCCGCGGTCGCCGGCGACGATGCGCGCGCCGGTCGCGGCCGCTTCGAGCGACGAGAGACCCGGGCTCTCGAGCCACGACGGGTGCGCGTGCACTGCGGCGGACGCCATCATGCGCACGACGTCGGCGTGCGGGGCGTGCTCCACGAAGCGCGTGCGCGGCGTCGCCCAGCGCCGGCATAGGGCGAGGTAGCGCGCGTCGTGCGCGCCGCCGACGAGCGTGACGTCGACATCGGCGTCGCGCAGCGCGTACAGCAGCGCGGCTTGGTTTTTCTTGGGCTCGATGCGCCCGGCGCACAAAATACCGGCGCGCGCGCGCGGCCGTTCGACGGCGAACGCGTCGTCGTCGACGCCCAGCGGCGCGACGACGAACGGCACGCGCGCGACGCGCAGCCGCTCGCCGTATAGATACGCCTCCACCTCGCTGGCGGGCAGCAGCACGTCGGCCGCGAGCACGAGCGCGCGCTGCGCGGCGAGCCGGAGGTCCGCGTTGCGCGCGATGCTCCCGCGCCACGGCAGCTGCGGCTCGACGCGGTGCAGCTTCGCCAGCCGCCGTTCGGCTTCGGCTGCGGTGCGCGATTCGAGCGCGCGCTGGACGTGCGGCGCCGTCGCGAAGAACGCCCGCAGGTCGAGCCAGATCGGCGACAGCGCGAGCGGCGCGCCGTGCGCTTTTATCGCGTCGATCTGCGCGCGCGCCGTCGCCGGCTCGAACACGCCGAACACGTGCGCGACGTCGTAGCCGCGCGGGTCCGGCGCGAGTGCCGCGACGACGTCGGCATCGGCACCGAGCGCGCGCAGCGCCGTCGCGGTGCGCTCCGCGTGCACGAGATCGCCGCCCGGTTTGGCGTGCGCATCGGGCCGCACCACCAGCAGCGCGCGCATCAGAGCGCCGCGACCTCGCCGAGCACCGCCAGCGTCTGCGCGGTGCAGCGCTCCCACGAGAACTCGGCCGCGCGCGCGGGCCCGCGCACCGCGAGCGCCGTGCGCGAAGCGTCGTCGGCGAGCAGAGCGCGCAGCGCGTTCGCCCACGCGTCCGGATCGTGCGCGTCGTCGACCCACGCCGCCGCGTCGCCGCCGACTTCGGGCAGCGATCCCGCGCGCGCCGCGAGCACCGGTGCGCCGCACGCCATCGCCTCGAGCAGCGGAAAGCCGAAGCCTTCGTACGTCGACGGCAGCGCCACGACCGCGGCGCCGCGATACAGCGCGGCGAGCGTCGCATCATCCGGCGCGTCGATGACGACACCGCCCGGCGGCAGCGACGGCGGCGTCCGCGTGAACGCCAGAGCAACGTCGCTTGCATCAGACGCGCGCGCGACGTCGTTCGCCCCGAACGCGCGGGTGAACCCGGCGATCAGCGTCGCCGTGTTCTTGCGCTCGTCGTGCGCGCCGACGTGCAGCACGTAGCGCCGGCCGCGCAGCTCGGCCGGCAACGCGTCCGCGCCATCCGCAGCGCGCCGCGCGCCGGGCGTGAACACGGAATCCACGGCGAGCGGCGTGACCACGATGCGCTCGGCGTCGACACCGAGCCAGCGTTCCACCTCGTCGGCGGTGAAGCGCGACTGCACGAGGATGCGGCGCGCGGTGTTCGCCGTCGCGATGAACGGGTTCTGCTCGATCGCGCGCTTGCGCGGATCGGCGGACGGAAACGCGAACGGCGCGGCGTCGTGCACGGTCGCGACGGACGGCACGTCGGTGCGCAAGAACGTGCCGTTCCACGGAAACCATACGACGTCGGCGTCGGGCGGGATGCGGCGCGCGACGTCGACCGCGTCCGCGCCGACCGCGTGCGCGACGGCCGCGCGCTTCGGAAAGAGATCGCGCACCACGAACGTCCAGCGAAAGCGGTCGTCGCGCACCGCGCGCGAGAGCACGGCACGCGCGTAGCGCCCGATCCCGCGGTCGTCGCGCGCGAGGTTGTGCGCGTCGACCGCGACGTGGACCGCGCTCACGCCCGCGGGCACGGTTCCAGTAAGGTTAAACCTGCGGAGTTCGTGTGGCTGATGATGTACCGGATCAGCGGCGGATAGCTGGCGATATCGGCTCCCGGCGGCGGCGGCTGCATCTCGGTGTCCCCGTTCGGATTGCGCTTCAAGTTGGTGGTCGACCACGGGTCGTTTTGCTCGCCGTTGGGATAGACCCACTTGTAGGGAAATTCCGCCGTCTCGGTGTGGCCGTCGGGGAAGGTGACGGTCGCGCGCACCGTCTCGGTCGCGGTGCCGTTGGAGTAGCGCGGCGCGCCGTGCGGGACGAACGACACGTAGCCGCACGGCGTGTTCGCGTTGACGGCGCCGTTGCCGTTGCCGCTGGTCCCCGTGCCGTTGCCGCCGAGCCCGCCGCCCGCGCCCGGCGCGTTGCCGCTGCCCTGACCGGTCGACGTGCCGGTGCCGGAGCCGGCCGCGTGCGGGTCGGCGTAGGTTCCTTTGGACGCTTTGGCGATCGCCTTGTGCGCGCCGCCGCCGCGCCGTTTCGCGGGCGTGCCCTTCGCACGGCCGGCGACCTGCTGCACCGGCGCCGGCGTGCTGCGCGGCGGCGGCGTGACGCGCGGCTCGGGCGTCGGCTGCTGCGTGGGGCGCGGCGTGGGCGTGGGCTTCGGCGTGCGGCGCGGCGTCGGCGTGGGGCGCGGCGTCTCGAAGACGATGCGCGTCGCCACCGCGTCACGCTCGGTGTCGTTCGCGTTGCGCTGGGTGTGCAGCAGCCCGAGGAAAATCTCGTGCAGCGCGATGGCGAGTGCGATCGCGACGATCATGCGATCGCGGTTCCGCTGGAAGTCGATCACTGGCTGTTAGCTTCGGCGAAGAAAAAAGCCACCCCGGGCGGGATGGCTCGCTCGTCGTTCCCGTCCGCAGCTTCGCTTACGACGGGTACCGGCCGTAGGTGCGGTAGTACCAGTCGCGGTACTGCGTCTCGCTCGGGTAGTAGCCGTAGCGGTGGTAGAAGTACGAGCGGTACGACGACTGGCGCCGCGACTGTTCGCGCTGCTCTTCGCGCTTTTGGCGGACCTTGTGGTTGTAGTTCGTGATGAGGACCGCCGCCGCGGCGCCTCCGATGATGATGTTGCGCGTGCTTGCCGCGCCGTCGGCGAGTGCCGGCGCCACCGCCCCGAAGGTCATCGTCGCAGCGAGTGCGCTCGCCGTCAGCCATTTCGAGTTCATAGCGACTCCTGTTTTCCCCAGGCGGGGAATCATTACTCAAGGACAACGAGATGCGGCGTCCGCGTGGTTCCCGGCGATTGTGAGCGCAGTCGCACCGCAGGCCTCGCAGGGGCGAGCGCGAAGCGGGCGAGCCGTGACGGAGCCAATCGAATCGCTGATCCGGGCCATCCCCGACTTTCCGATCCCGGGCATCCTTTTCCGGGACATCACGCCGCTGCTGGCCGACGCGAAGGGCTTCAAGGCGACGATCGATCTCTTCGTCGAGCGCTTCCGCGATGCGCGCGTGGAGGCGGTCGTCGGCATCGAAGCGCGCGGTTACATGCTCGGCGCGCCGGTCGCGTACGCGCTCGGTGCGGGCTTCGTGCCGGTCCGTAAGCCCGGCAAGCTGCCGGGCGAAAAGTTCAGCGAAGAGTACGCGCTCGAGTACGGCACCAACACCCTGGAGATCCACGCGGACGCCGTGGGCGACGGCCATCGCGTGCTCGTCGTCGACGATTTGCTGGCGACCGGCGGCACGATCGCCGCAACCTTGCGCCTGCTGAAGAAACTCGGCGCGAACGTGGTGGGCACCGCCGTCCTGATCGAGCTGGAAGCGCTGAACGGCCGCGCCGCCCTCGCCGACGTGGAGCTGACGAGCTTTATCAAGTATTGAGGCGAGCGGGCGCAGCCTTTGCATTCGGGGGTGGGTCAGGATAGGATAAGGCTTCACATCCGATGACCATCACCGATCTCGTAGCCAAAGTCCGCCAGTACGACCCCTCGCTGGAGGAGGGATCGCTGGAGCATGTCTACGAGGTCGCCGACCGGGCGCACGAGGGCCAGCACCGGGCGTCGGGCGAGTCGTACATCGCGCATCCTCTGGCCGTGGCCGACGTCCTGGCCGACCTCGAGATGGACAAGGCCACCATCGCCGCGGCGCTGCTGCACGACGTGGTCGAGGACACCGCGATCTCCAACGAGCAGGTCGCGGCCGATTTCGGCGACGAGATCGCGGCGCTCGTCGACGGCGTCACCAAGCTGACGCGCATCCCCTACCAATCGAAAGAAGACGCGCAGGTCGAGAACCTCCGCAAGATGTTCCTGGCGATGGCCAAGGACATCCGCGTCATCATCATCAAGCTCGCCGACCGCCTGCACAACATGCGCACGCTGTCGAGCCTGCCGGCGCCCAAGCAGCAGTCGATCGCGCGCGAGACGATCGAGATCTACGCGCCGATCGCGCACCGCCTGGGCATCTGGCGCGTGAAGTGGGATCTGGAAGACCTCGCGCTGCGCTACCTCGATCCCGAAGCGTACCGCGACATCGCCGAGCGCGTCGCGAAGAAGCGCGTCGAGCGCGAAGACGCGGTCGCGCACGTGATCACCGACCTGAAGTCGGAGTTCGAGAAGGTCGGCGTCCTCGCCGACACCACCGGCCGCCCCAAGCACTTCTACTCCATCCACAAGAAGATGCAAAAGGGCCGCGACTTCTCGACGATCTACGATCTCACCGCGGTGCGTGTCATCGTGGAGTCGGTGAAAGATTGCTACGGAGCGCTGGGCGTGGTGCACGCGATGTGGAAGCCGCTGCCGGGCCGCTTCAAAGACTACATCGCGATGCCCAAGCCCAACATGTACCAGTCGCTGCACACCACGGTCGTCGGACCGGGCGGCGATCCGCTCGAAGTGCAGATTCGGACGTGGGAGATGCACCGCACGTCGGAGTACGGCATCGCGGCGCACTGGCGCTACAAAGAAGGCCCGAAAAAAGAGGAGAAGCTCACCTGGCTGCGCTCGCTGCTGGAGTGGCAGAACGACATGCGCGACTCGCGCACGTTCATGGAGAACCTCAAGGTCGACCTGTTCGACACGCAGGTGTTTATCTTCTCACCGAAGGGCGACGTGTTCTCGATGCCCGCGACGGCGACGCCGCTGGACTTCGCGTACCAGGTGCACACCGACGTGGGCCACCACTGCGTGGGCGCGAAGGTGAACGGCAAGATCGTTCCGCTGGACTCGCACATCAAAAACGGCGACATCGTCGAGGTGCTCACGAACAAGTCGTCGCGGCCGTCGCTCGACTGGCTCACCATCGTCAAGACGAGCGGTGCGAAGCACAAGATCAAGCAGTGGTTCCGCAAAGAGAAGAAGGAAGAGAACACTCTGCGCGGCCAGGAGGCCGTGGAGGGCGAGCTGGCGCGCGCAGGGCTGCGCCTGGACGTCGCGCGCGGCGACGCGATCGAGAAGGTCGCGCACAAGCTGAACTACGTCAACCCTACGGATCTCTTCGCAGCGGTCGGGTTCGGCGACGTGACGCCGGGCAACGTGGTGCAGCGCCTGCGCGAGGAATCGAAGACCGACAACGTCGTCGCGATCCCGCTGCCGCGCCCGTCGACCGCGCGCCGTGTCGCGCGCAACGCCAGCGGCATCCGCATCGCCGGCGTCGACGACGTGCTGGTGCGGCTGTCGAAGTGCTGCAGCCCGGTTCCGGGCGACCCGATCATGGGCTTCGTGACGATCGGCCGCGGTGTGTCGGTGCACCGCGCCGACTGCCCGAACACCGCGTACATGAACGCGGCGCCCGAACGCATCCTCGAAGCGGAATGGCTCGACCAGTCGTCGCTGACGCACGCGGTCGACATCGAGATCGAAGCGACGGACCGCAGCGGCCTGCTGCAAGACGTGCTCGGCGTAGCGGCCGGCCTGAAGACGGCGATCAGCTCGGTCAAAGCGGGCACGAAGCGCGACATGGCGCTGATCTCGCTGACGGTGCAGATCAGCAACATCGAGCACCTCCACACCCTGCTGCGCAAGCTCGGATCGATCAAAGACGTCCGAAACGTGTGGCGCGTAACGAAACGCGAAGCAAGAGTCAGCGGCTAGTTCGGACGAACCTAGCCCGTAATCCCTGCTTCGGAAAGTAACTGCGTTTCGGTCGTGCCGAGTTCCTCGAGGAACCCGGCGTAGGTGATGAATTCGACGCCTTCGAACGTGTGCTTTCCGGCAGCGTCGAGCGGCGGGAAGTCGCGCGTATTGTTCGACACGACAAAGCGCGCGCCGGATAGCCGAGCCGCGCGAACCAGATGGAAATCGTCGATGTCTCGGAGCGAGATCAACGGCTCGTTCTCGGTGGGTCCCGTATCAACTAGCGATAGCGCGCGGAGCAGCACGTCCATCATCGCTTTTGAAGCCCGGCTGAGCTTCGAAAGAGACTCGCTGTCGAATCCGTGTTTGCGGAGCCATCGTATCGTGAGATTACGATACAGCTCACCGATGATGTGCGGCGACCAGACACCGTCGAAGCGACGCTGCCGGACCGCCTCCACGAGCGCGATGCGCGACTTTGTTCCGAAAAGGACGTCGGTGTCGAGTATCGCGACCGTTCTGTTACTTGGCACGCGTCCACGGCAGCTCGCCGCGCTCTCCGGTCCATCGCGCGAGTTCATCGACCGGCGTTTCGTCGTCGCCGAGATCGCGAGACTCGCTCAGTTTCTTTTGCATCCACGCACGATCCATAGCTGGACGACCGCGCCTGCGCGGCATTTCCTCAGAATGCAGCCGTTGCTGGATGTTGGTTCTTAGCTGGGCTACGTTGATCACGTCGACGGTTGCGCCCTGACCCACGATGTCGTAGAGTTCGCTGCGGTCCTTGAGCGTGACGACCTCTTCGCGCTCCGGAGTGTAAACGATCGCCACATCCCCGCCATCGGGAAGCACATGCCGGCGCAATAAAGAAACGAGACGCTTCAAAGCACCCTTCGGCACTTTCAACTCGAGCAGCCGCACTGCTGCGGACAAAGCCGGCAGGTCCTTGACGAGCACGCGGTACTCACCGCCCTTGCCACGCTTACCCTCGACCGGAATGACGTGTTCGCGGCGGATCAGATTGTCGAGTACCTTTCGGTCGCGTCCGAGCACTCGCGCGGCGTGCGCGATGGTGAGGTCGGCTTGCGCCGAAAGCGGGATCGCCGTTGGTATGTGCTGGGCCTCTGTCATCTAAATAACGCCTCTCCTGCGTTATTTTACCCGCCGGCCGTTCGTATGTCAATATTGGCAAGCGACGCCTGGCGGAGCAACGGCCCAAGGCGGCGTAGCAGCGCGGTTTTTCCAGTAAAGCAAGCTGCCGAGGACTGACAGAGTGTTGCCGGTTGAGATCCCAGAGACCACGCCACCGACCGAGCTCATCGACGGCCGCCTGGTGCAGAAGACGGGCGGCGAGCTGCGCCACCAAACGCTCGAGCTTCGATGGACCCTCGTGCTACGCGCGTGGTCTGGTCAGGTCGGTGAGGCGCTCCATGAGTGGCGTCACGAGTTTCGCGCGCCTGGGCATTCGTTCGCATCGCTCGTGCCCGACGTCGCGTATCTTTCGCGCGATTCGCTCGAGGCGCTCGGTCCCGCGGCATCGGAAAAGCCGCCGCGCGCGCCGGACGTCGCCGTCGAGATCCTTTCGGCCGGCGAGTCTGAACGGCATCTGACGTGGAAGATCGGCGCGTATCTTGCGGCAGGCACACGCGTCGTGTTCGTCGTCGATGCGCCGAAGCGTACCGTGATCGCGCATTCACGTGACGGCGTCGAGCGCTTCGGACCGGGCGATACAGTTCGGCGCCCTGCGATGTCGGGGTTCGCCTATGCGATCGACGCGATGTTCGACGGGCTCTACCTCGGCTGAGCGGGTTCACGAACCTGTCATCGCGGGAACGTAGGATGTCTCGATGACATATCGCCTTTCTCGCGCTTCCGCCGTTACGGCTTCCGTGGCCGCGTGCGCTGCGGTTGCGGTGACTCTTGGGCGCGAGGTTGCCGAAGGCGAGACGCGGCATGTCGACGGCGTGATTCTCGAGGCGATCCATCGTCACGCCTCGCCGCTGCTCGACGGCGTCTTCGCGTTTGCCTCGTTCATGGGCGGGCCCGGCGTCGTGGTGGTCGCGCTCGCGCTCCTCGTGTACGTGTTCGTGCGCGTCGCGCGGCGTGATGCGGCGATCATGGCCGCCGGGATGGTCGTCGCCGAGGTGCTCGACCTCGTGCTCAAAGAGCTGTTCGATCGCGTGCGGCCGGATCTGTGGCTGCGCGCCGCGGTGTCCGGTGAAAGTTTCCCGAGCGGCCATGCGCTCGCGTCGACGGTGATCTACGGGCTCGTCGCATACACCGTCGCGCGCACCCGGCCCGGAAACGCCACGCTGATCGGCGCGATCGCGGCGCTCGTCGTCGCCGCGATCGCGTTCAGCCGGTTGTATCTTGGTGTGCATTGGCCCAGCGACGTCGTCGCCGGCGTCGCGATCGGCTACCTCTGCCTCACCGCGACGATCCTGATCGTCAGGCGGTCGTGGGCTCGGGAGCGCGTTCGCCCTTGACGGGGCCGCGCGGGCGGCGGAACGACGGCGGTTTCGGTGCGAAGCGCGGCTCGACGTGCCGTGCGACGAGCAGGTAGATCGTCGGGACGACGATCAGCGACAGCATCGTCGACGTGATCAGGCCGCCGATGACGACCGTGCCGAGCGGCGCCTGCGTCTGCGCGCCTTGTTCGAGCCCGATCGCGATCGGCAGCATCCCGCCCAGCGTCGCGAGCGTCGTCATGAGGATCGGGCGCAAGCGCATCGGCCCTGCCTGCATGAGTGCCGTGCGCGGATCGAGCCCTTCGTCGCGGCGTAATTGCTTGGTGAACTCCACCACGAGGATCGCGTTCTTCACCGCGATGCCGACGAGCATCAGCGAGCCGATGAACGCGGTGAGACCGAACGCGCGGTGCGTGATCCACAGCGACGCGATGATGCCGATCAGCGCGAACGGCACCGCCATCATGATAACGAGCGGGTCGAGGAACGACTCGAACTGCGACGCGAGCAGCATGTAGATCAGCGCGATCGCGAGGATGACGACGAGCGTGAGTGCGCCGAACGTGTCGTTGTTCTGCGTCACCGCCGGTCCGTATTGCCAGCGGTAGCCTTGCGGGAACGTGTAGCTGTTCATCACGTCGGTGACTTGGCCCAGCACGTCGCCGAGCACGGCGCCGCCGGAGAGCGGCGCATCGATGTCGACCCGGCGCGCTTTGTTCTGGCGCGGGATCTGCGACGGGCCTTGCCCGAGCGAGATCGTCGCGACGCCCGAGAGCGGCACGGCGTTGTACGACTGCGACGACGGCTGGTTGGCCGTCGAGCTCCCGCTCGTCGTGCCGGCGTTCGCGGTGCCGCCCGGCGTCGACGCGCCGGTCGCCAGCGCGCCCGGGATGATGGAGAGCGAGTTGAGCGCGTCGAGCGAGCGCCGCTGCGCCGGCGGGAGCTGCACCATGATCGGGTACTGCGTGCCGTTGGTCTGCCAGTAGGACGCGATCGTGCCGCTCGTCGCGGTCGAGATGATGTTCGACACGTCGGTGGTCGTCAGCCCGAGCTGCGCCGCGACGCGGCGGTTCACGTTGATGTCGACTTCGGGCTGCGACGGCGTGATGTTCGTGTCCGGCCGGCCGATGCCGGGGATCTCCTTGATCTTCGGGATGAGGTCGCGCTGCGCCATGGTGTAGAGCTGCGTGATGTCGGGGCCGTAGAGCTGGATCTCGACGGCGTCGGAGCCTTGGCTGACGACGCGCTGCACGATGTCGATGCCGCTGACGAACGCCGTCGTGCCGATCAGCGCGCGTCGCAGCGCCCGGAACTGAGCGCGCTGTTCCGGCGTGGGCTGCGGCGCGTTCGGGTTGGCCGCGGAGCCGCCGGCGGCGCCGCGGCGCTGCGTGCCGCCCAGGCGGCGGCTCCATTCGGACACGAAGTCGTCGGCCGCGGAGCCGGCGATGCCCGGCTTGAGCGCGACGGACATCGACGACTGGTTCGTCACGACGCGGCTGCTGCCGCCGCCGAACGACGAGCCGACCGAGACGGAGACGTGGTCGACGCGCGGATCGCGCATCAGCGCGGCTTCGACTTGCTGTGCGACGCCGTTGGTGACGGCGACCGACGTACCGTTGGGCGTGCGCACGTTGACCTGCACGAAGCGCGACGACGATGCAGGGAACGTCTCGGTCTTCACGACGCCCGCTTTGACCGCGACGATCGCGAGCCCCAGCAGCACGACGCCGGTCGCCAGCACGATGACGGGCCGGTCGATCGCGGCGCCCAGCAGCCGCCGGTAGCCGCCTTCGAAGCGGCCGTAGAGGTGGTCGAAGCCCGCGCTGAAGCGCTGGTACGGTCCGAGCTTGTGGCCTTCGCGCGCTTCGGCCGCGTGCACGGTGCGCTCGTCGAGCATGAAGCTCGACAGCATCGGCACGGTGGTGGTGGCGACGAGCAGGGAGATGCCCACACCCACGATGATGACGAGCGCGAACGGTCCGAAGATCAGACCTTGCAGACCCGGTATCAGCAGCAGCGGCACGAAGACGGTGATGACGGTGATCGTCGACGCGAGCACCGCGGTGAAGATTTGGGCCGTCGCGTTGCGCGCCGCTTCTCGCGGAGGCTCGCCCATCGCGAGATGGCGGTAGATGTTCTCGATCACGACGACGGCGTCGTCGACGATCAGGCCCACCGCGAGCGCGAGGCCGCCCAGCGTCATGATGTTGAGCGACTGGCCGAGCATGTACGCCGCGAAGAACGTGCCCATCACCGAGATGGGCAGCGACACGGCGACGATCAGCGTCGAGCGCAGCGAGTGCAGGAACAGCAGGATGATGAGCACGGCGAGGATCGCGCCGTAGACGGCGGTGTGCTCGAGCGCGACGACCGCGGCGCTGATGAAGCCCTGCTGGTCGAACACGACGCCGAAGTGCATCGTTGGATAGCGCTTCTGGAAGTCGGCGATCTTCGCGTACACGCCCTGCGAGACGGCGAGCACGTTGGCGTCGGGCTGCGCCGTCACGGCCATCGAGATTGATGGCACGCCGTCCAGGCGGGAGAACGTGCGCACTTCGGTGATGCTGTCGGACACCTTGGCGACGTCGCGAATGTACACCGGCGCGCCGTTCTTGACCGTGACCACCGTGTTCGCGATCTGGTCGGCGCTCTTGAACAGCGCGTTCGCGCGAATGACAAACTCTTTGGGGCCGATCGCGATCAGGCCGGCGGGCGCGTCGACGTTCTCGGCCTTGATCTTGTTGACGATCGCGTTGGTGTCGAGGCCGTAGCCCGCGAGCACGTTGGCGTCGGGCTCGACCATGATCGCGCGCTGCGCGCCGCCGAACACGCTCACCGAGCCGACGCCGGCGACGCCGGCGAACTCGTCGGCGAGCTGGTTGTTGAAGATGTCGAACAGATCGCGCAGCGGCCGGTTCGGGTCGGTGACGGACAGGCGAACCACGGGGATCGAGTTGGGGTCGGCCTTTTGAATCTGCGGCTGGCTGAGGTTGGGGTCGTTCGGCAGGGACGTCGCGGCGCGCGCGACCTGCTGCTGGATGTCGGTTGCGGCGACGTTGATGTTCGTGCCGAACTTGAACGTGGCGCGGATGGTCGACTGGCCGGTGACGGAGTTCGACTGCAGGTAGTCGATCCCGGAGACGCGGCTGACCGCGTTCTCAAGCGGCCGGGTGACCGTGGACTCCATGGTCTCCGGCGAGGTGTTGCCGTAGTTCACCGTGACCGAGACGACGGGCGGTTGGAAGCTCGGCAGCAGCGCGATCGGGAGGCGCGGCAGGGCGAACAGGCCGAGCACGACGATCGCGGTGGCGAGCATCGCGACCGTCACGCGGCGGGTTACGGCAAAATCGGCGATCGACACGTGGTTCTCCGGCGGGCAGGGCTCGGATCAGTCTCCAGGTTTTCTCTGGGATGGCCCTCGGGGGAGCGTACCCGGCCTTGCCGTCCGTCACCGGCGCGTGATACCATCCGGGGGTTCTCCTGGTGCCTCCGAGCACCGCGAGACTTCCCGCTGCCCGGCCGCTTGCGCCGGGCCGCCGGCCCCGCCGGCGTCCAGAGAGGGCATCATGGCCACCACGATCACCGACTACGAAGTCACCTACATTCTGCGCCCGAACCTCGAAGAGACCGAGGTGGACGAGCGCGCCAACGCGATCGCCGAGGGGGTCAAGACCCGCGGCGGCGAGGTCGTGGGCGAGCTCGAGAAGATGGGCAAGCGCCGCCTGGCGTACGAGATCGACGACGTCCGCGAGGGCTATTACGTCGTGATGAACATTCGCAGCGGCCCCGACGAGCAGAAAGAACTCGAGCGCCAGCTCCGGCTCAACGAGTCGGTCCTGCGCGCGCTGGTGATCCGCAAAGGCGACTGACCCCCCATTGTCACCCTGAGCTTGTCGAAGGGTGAGCCAGAGTGCCTGGCATGTGGCACGCAAGCCGCGCACCATTGCGGCATACAGCGCAACATTAGCAGAAGGATGACGAGATGGCGGGTTCTTTCAATCGCATAACGCTCGTGGGCAACCTGACGCGCGACCCGGAGATCCGGTACGTCGGCTCAGGCGCCGCGGTGACGAAGTTCACGCTGGCGGTGAACCGGCGTTCGAAACAGCAAGAGGAAACGGACTACATCGACTGCGTCGCGTGGGACAAGCTCGCGGAGACTTGCAACACGTACCTCAAAAAGGGGATGTCGTGCCTGGTCGACGGCCGGCTGTCGATTCGCAGCTACGAGACCAAAGAGGGCGAGAAGCGCAAAGCCACCGAGGTGGTGGTGAACACGATGCAGATGCTGGACCGCGCGAACCGCGGCGCCGGCGGCGATGACGGCGGCTCGTACGAGCGCGCACCGCGTGCTGCTGCGCCAGCTTCCGGCGGCGGTGCTGGGGGCAGTTTCGATGAGAGCTTGGACGAGGAAGAGATTCCGTTTTAGCGTTTTAATTTCTGACGATTTGGCCTTCTAGCAGCTTTGGAGCTTCAATAGCTTAACTTCGCAAACTCCACCGCGCGCATCGGATCGACGTCCGCGCAAATAGCCTAGTAACAGACGAAGGAGCCCCGCAATGCGGGTGCCCCTTCTTCTTTTATACCCGGTTTTTACCATAGGCGGTCCGCGCAAGATCCAATAGCGTGCGAATAACTTGCCATGGGTTGGTGAGTTTCTCGGTCCGTCTCCAATAGGCAAGGTGGCCCCGCGCGGCCCGCGGAACAATACACCGTAACGTCTTCATTATCAAGCCTGCGCAAAAAACGACTGAATTGCAACAGGGCTGTGAGGGTAACATATTGCGGGTATTGCTGCTTCATCTCAGCGACATGCACATCAAGGGATCGGCCGACACGGTGCTTTCGCGTGCGACATCGGTCGCGCAGGCTGCAAACAGTAGGGATTTTGGCGCTGATCGCGCCATTCTGATTTTCACCGGAGACGTTGCATTCTCAGGGCAGGATGCTCAGTATGACGTCGCCACCGCTTTTATCCGGTCAGTTTCGGAACTCCTGAATACACCACCTGTTCTTGTTGTTGTTCCGGGAAACCATGACTGTGATTTCGGCATCGACCTCGGCGCTAGAAACGACGGCATCGATGCCCTTCAGGAAAAGCCGGACGATCCCGTAGAACCGTCGGTCGTTGCGCAATGCGTCGCTGTGCAGCAATCTTTTTTTCGGTTTCGAGACAATATGGCCAGCCATTACCTCGAACACAATTCCGGTCACCTATATTATGAATACAGTATCCCGGTTGGCAACGAAATCGTCGGCATTCGTTGCTACAATACGGCTTGGGTATCGCAGTTAAACGAAACGCCGGGGTCCTTGATTTTCCCACTTTCGGCGTTGCCGGCCGCGTGCCGCGCCGACTTCGCCATCTCCGCCTTTCATCATCCCTATAATTGGTTGACGCCGACGTCGGGAAGGGCTTTTCGGCGCGCTGTCGAGGCGCGCAGTGACCTCGTCCTGACCGGACACGAACACGACCACGAACGGTATAGTGCGTATCGTCATGAAATCGCAAAGCGCACGTCGTACATTGAAGGCAGTGCGCTTCAAGACTCCGACGACCCCGACGTGAGCGCTTTCAACGTGATCCTCATCGATACGAAGGAATGCAAGCAGCAGTTTCACCATTTTGTCTGGAAAGCAAATTCATACAGCCCGCTTTCGAAGAGCGACAACTGGGAGCCAATCGAGCTTCCAGCAAAGAAGGCGCGAGGAACGTTTGAAATACAGCCGGAATTCCGCGCTTGGCTTGATGACTCCGGAATTCCGAGCATAAATAAGGCGGGAAAGAGGCGAACTTTTGGAGATATTTTCGTGTTCCCTCATCTCGTGGAAGCGTTCCAAGAAGCAACGCTTCACAGGAAACGTCAAACGATAAAGAGCGGAGACGTCTTTCGTGCGTTGCAGCAGTACTCCGTTGTATTTATATCCGCGCCACCCAAGAGTGGGCGCACTTCCTTCGCAAAACAGTTGTATGTGGAGTATTCCAATGTTGAAAGCGTCCCGCTCTACATCGATGCTGGCGAAGGCGGCTTACGAGACAGCGACGGACTCCCGCCCGCGGTTATTCGACAGATCAGAAGCCAATATGGCGTCGAAGCCATCGAGCGCTTTCGACAGCTGGAGCCCGTGCACCGTGTTCTTATCATAGACAACATAGACAAGTCGAAATTACGGACCGAGTCGATACTAAGTTTGATCTCGAGTTTGTCGTCATTTGCGTCACACGTGATCGTGATCGGTGACGATACTGCTGGCCGCGTAAGCGAAATTGCCCCGATCGTTGGCGCTCAGAACGATGACAGAAAGGCGTTCGAGTTGCAGCCACTCAGTTCGGGGCTGCGCGAACGCCTTGCTCGGCGGTGGCTAGAGGCTGACGGCGGCGCGTCTCTCGGCGAACAGGAGGAGACGCAATTTCTGGAACGCATAAAGCGAACGCTCGACACGATAATCGGACGCAACTACGTCCCGGCTTTCCCGATATATATTCTGGCCGTCCTTCAGGCCTTCGAACGCGGCTCGAGCGTAGATATGCACGCGAGCACGCACGGCTACTTCTATGAGATTCTAATACGCCTTGCTCTTGCGGGTGGAACGGCTGGAGCGGCAAACGCGGATTTCAATATTCGCCTCGCTTTTCTGATTCACGTCGCGGCGGAGATGTTTGAGGCTCGGAAGACGTACCTTCTTGAAGAGGAGTTGAAGGCTTCATTCGATCGTTACCAGGAACGCTATGATGTAGGCGGATTGGAGTACAGGTCCTTGATAGACGCGCTCATTAACCGCGGCATGTTGGTAGAAAGCGGGGACTCGGTGCGCTTTCAGTATCCGTACCTCTACTATTACTTCGTGGCGAGTTATCTTAATCGTGATATCTCGAAGCAACACGCGCGCGACCATATCGAACGTCTTGCGAAATCAATGGACGATGAGGAGGCGGCTGACATATTGCTGTTCCTCGCACATCTGTCGAATGACCCATTCATCATCGATAAATTGCTCGAGGCGGCGAATGGTTGTTACGCGGACGTCGTGCCAGCCGATTTGGACTCATTTTCTATGGATACGCCGTCGGATATGAAGCTCAGCTATGTTGAACAAAAGGCGATTGAATCGCGTCAAGAGCGAGCCGACGCAAGAGACGAGCAGTCTCCGTTAACCGGCGATGGTGATGTTCGAGGTGATTCGGATGCTCGACGCGCAGGCACCGCGTTTTCGGCTGCCCTGCAGTCAATTCGAATTCTCGGCCAGATACTGAAGAACTTTCCCGGCACGCTTGAGGCCAGCGCGAAGCTCGCTCTCACCGAGGCGTGTTACGGCGTTGGGCTTCGAAGCCTTGCGGTCGCGCTCGAGCATGTTGCCGGAAATAAGCGTGAAGCTATAGATGCGATAATTAAAAGCCTCCGAGAAGCGTATCCTGACCTTCCGGAGCGTACTATGAAGGCTCGCGCCGAACAATTTCTATGGTTCGTTACAATTCTTACATCGTACGGCCTTATCAAGACGATATCAACCTCGGTTGCCGCTCCGGAGTTGGAGCCGACATACGTCAAGGCGCTCGCCTCGAGTAGTGGAACGGCAACGAAGCTTATTGATGTGGCACTGCGTCTTGATGTGTCGAGTAAGTTCCCAAGCGGACTCTTGACACGTGTTGCGGACGATGTCGAGGGTCGTCAATTGCCTTTGGTCATTCTTAAATTTCTTGTGTTGGAACACTTTGCTCAGATTGAGGTTCCCCGCGCAGTGCGGCAACGTATATGTGCGAAGCTCGGCATCGAATACAAACAGTTAACGCTTCCGGGAGGCAAGGAATAGGACTACATGTGGCTTCGGCGTCGACTGATTGAGCCGTCCATGTGGCTTCCGACCGTGAATTGTTTCAGCGGGCTCGCCGCCCGCTCGGGCTATTATTCAAATCGTAATGTCAACGTCCTGAGCTTCCCGGTCGCAAGCGTTCCGCGCACATGTTCGAGTCGCCGTTTCCGCCTCGGGTGCTTTCGCCAGGCCGTCCGTGGCACGGGGACAAGTCTCAGCTACGGCTTTGGATTCGTGATACCGCGACTGACTGCGACGCCGATCCGGCTCCGTCTCGGCGGCTCCCGAGGTGAGCGCAGACTCGCGATATTCACTGCAACGGCGAGTCACTTCAAGACTCGTCAGCTGTCGCGAACGTGATGCCGCCTCGAGTGCGCGACGAAGGTGTGTCCGCGAAAGCGCCTGAATCGGAATTCGAGAACTTAATGGCAGTCACCGACGCGGTCCTCCACGTGAGGGTCGGCGACGGACCCGACTTCGTAGTTCGTCCGGGCGCGGATAAGGATCGGGCGACTGCACCTGAAACGATGCTTTGGCGTTATATGCCGACGGAGTACTTCTACGATCTGCTGTCCCGGAAGGCACTGTTCTTTACGCGCTTGACTCACCATCACGCCGTGGATCCGTTTGAAGGCGCTCTTCCTTATGCCGCATCCAAGATTCATGAATCAATCGTCGAAGCGAGAGGAGGTAATGTCGCGGAG
>DASWRD010000010.1:0-31186 GCA_036403315.1 Candidatus Elarobacter sp. | reverse complement strand
CTCGCTCGCCGTTGCGCGCGACGACGTGCGCCGCCGCGTGCGGGACGTGCTCGGTCTGGTCGGCTTGGGTGACCGCGAGCGGGCGTGGCCGCACGAGCTCTCGGGCGGGATGAAGCAGCGCGCCGCGGTGGCGCGCGCGTTCGTGACCGATCCGCCCGTGCTCTTCATGGACGAGCCGTTCGGCGCGCTCGACGAGCAGACGCGCGTGGGCCTGGTGAACGAGCTGATGCGGCTGTGGGAGCGTTCGCCCAAGACGATCGTGTTCGTGACGCACGGCATCGAGGAAGCGGTCACGCTCGCCGACCGCGTCGTGGTGCTCTCCGCGCAACCGGGCCGCATCAAAGAGATCATCCCGATCGACTTCGCGCGCCCGCGCGACGCCGTGACGATTCGCGGCGAACCGAAATTCGGCGAGCACGTCGTGCGCATCTGGGAGCTGCTGCGGTGACCGGCGTGCGCTGGATGAAGATCGCGGCCCCGCTGTCGCTGATCCTGCTGTGGCAGATCGCGGTATCGACGAAGTTCTTGAACCCGGGGCTTTTCCCGCCGCCGAGCGCGATCGCGGCGAACTTCGTGGCGTACGCGGCGAGCGGCGAGCTCGCGACGAACGCGCTCGCGACGCTATCCCGGCTGATCACCGGTTTGCTGATCGGCGGGATCCCCGGCACGCTGATCGGTTTGGCGATGGGGATGAACCGGTGGGTGCGCGCGTACTTCGGCCCGGTGATCGCGCTGCTCTACCCGATCCCCAAGATCGCGATCCTCCCGCTGTTCTATTTCATCTTCGGCACGGGCGAAGCCGCGAAGTGGGCGGCCGTGGCGGTCGGCGTGTTCTTTTTGATGGCGATCAACACGGAGGCCGGCGTGCGGCAGATCGAGACCATCTACCTCGACGTCGCGCGCGCGTACCGCATCCGCCCCGCGACGTTTTTCTTCCGCGTGCTGCTGCCCGGCGCGCTGCCGAACATCTACGCCGGCATGAAGCTCAGCATCGGCATCGGAATCGTGCTGGCGGTCGCGGCCGAGTACCAGCTCACGCGCACCGGGCTGGGGTTCGCGATCTTCAACGCGCAGCAGCTGCTCGACGTCGAGCGCTTGTACGCCGCACTGGTCGCGGTTTCGCTGCTCGGCTTCGGGCTTGCAACGCTCGTGGATGTGGTCGAAGCAGTTGCTATACCCTGGCGCGCGCGCTCGCGCACGTGAATTTCAAAAACACAGCGCATGTGACGCACGGCACCATCCCCCAATTTTGAGGGGGTAGTCGAGGCGCGGCACCATTTGCATGGGAACGAGGCAGCCGTGGACGCCGACGGCGCAACGAGTGCGCGCAAGCACGTACGGGCCCTCCTGATCGGCGGCGAGGCCGCCGAGGTGCCGCGCTGGGTGGATGCGGCGCTTGAAGACGTCTCCCTCGACGTCCGTTACGCCGCCGACATCGCCGGCGCGCTGCGCGAGGTTCAAAAGAACGAACCCGATGTCGCGGTGGTGGCGACGAGCTTACCGGACGGCTCGTATCGCGATCTCCTGCGCGCGCTGCACGTGGTCAGCGAAGACCTCCCCGCGATCGTCGTCGGAACGCTCGAACGCGACGCGATACGCGACGCGTGCGCGCTGGGCGCGATCGACGTCGTCGCGCCTGACGATCTCGTGCGGCTCGGCCCGGCGATCGCGCGTGCGCTCCGCGATGCGGTGCTCGCAGCGTCGCTACGCCGCACGCGCGCGTCGGCGACGCTGATCGACGAGGCGCTGCGCCGCACGCGCGACGATCTTGCGGTCGTCGCGGTCGCAGGCGACGGCGACGGCGAGGGCGACCAGGCGGTGACGGTGTACGCGACTCGCCACGACCTCGTCGGCCGGCCGCTGACGCACCTGCCGTTCGTGCGCGACG
Organism: Candidatus Elarobacter sp.; assembly: GCA_036403315.1. GTDB lineage: Bacteria > Vulcanimicrobiota > Vulcanimicrobiia > Vulcanimicrobiales > Vulcanimicrobiaceae > Vulcanimicrobium. The sequence goes on along the minus strand of DASWRD010000010.1, from coordinate 29,298 downwards.
CCGCCGAAGCGCTGGCGCTGGCCGACGCGGTCACCGCTTTGAAACCGGCGCGATTGACGTTCGCCGACGGGACGCTCGCGGTTGAGCCGCTCGTCGCGCCGCACTCCGACCGCCGCTACGTCGCGATCACGCTCGAACGCAGCGGCCGGCTCGAGCTCGACGAGCGCGATCCCGTGACCGGCCTGCCGCAGCGCCCCGCGTTCGAGCGGCACGCGCAGACCGCGCTCGCCGACTGCGCGCGCAACGGCAACGCGCTCGCGGTGCTGTTCCTCGACGTCGACCGCTTCCGCGTCGTCAACGAGCTGGGCGATCACAACGCCGGCGACACCGTGCTGCGCGAGATCGCGGCGCGGCTGCGCGACGCGCTCCCCGAAACGTACGTCGCCCGGTTCGGCGGCGACGAGTTCGTGCTGCTGCGCTGCGAGGACGTCGCGGGAAACGCGCGCGCGACCGCCGCCGCGGCGGCCGCGGCGTTCGCGGCACCGTTCTGGGTCGCGGGCAAACCGGTGTATCTCACCGCCAGCATCGGTGTGGCGACCGCACCGGACGACGCGTCCGACGAGCTGGCGCTGATCGGCACCGCGGAGGCGGCCGTATTCGAGGCGAAACGGCTCGGCCGCAACATGGTGCGGTGGTATCGCTCGCCGGGCAAGACGTCATCGCTGGAACGCGTGCTGACGCGGCGCGATCTGCACGGAGCGATCGAGCGCGGCGAGTTCGAGCTCTACTACCAGCCGATGTACGACGTCGGCACGCGCGCGATTCACGGCGTGGAGGCGCTGCTGCGCTGGCGCCATCCGGTTCAAGGGCTCGTGCTGCCCGACCGCTTCATCCCCGTCGCCGAAGAGTTCGGGCTGATCGAAGACATCGGCGCGTGGGTGCTCGACCGCGCGCTCGCGCAAGTGCGCGCGTGGGCCGACATCGGCATCCCCGCGATTCGCGTCAGCGTGAACGTGTCGGCGCGCCAGCTCGACGGCGGCCTTCTCCCCGCGCTGGTGTCGCAATTGCTCGCAAAGCACGGCGTCGCTGCATCGTGCCTGGAGATCGAGATCACCGAGTCGTCGATCATGCGTGACGTTGCCGCGGCGGTGCGGCTGCTGCGCGCGCTCCGCGAGCTCGGCGTGCTCGTTTCGATCGATGATTTCGGCACGGGCTACACGTCGCTCGCTTTCCTCAAGCGCCTGCCGGTCGATGCGCTCAAGATCGATCGCACCTTCGTCGCCGACGTCGCCAGCGGCGCGTTCGGCGGCGCCGTGGTTCGCGCCGTCACGACGCTCGCGCGCGGCCTCGGCGTGCGCACGGTCGCCGAAGGAGTCGAGGCGCAGGCCCAGCTCGACCGCCTGCGCGCGCTCGACTGCGACGTCGTGCAAGGATTCCTGCTCTGCCGGCCGCTGCCCGCGGCCGCATGCACGACGGTGCTCGCGGCCGCGGAAGGGTGGCCGACCGACCCGCCGAACCGGGGTAGGTCGCGCTCGCGACGCCGCCCAGATAGCTCAGTTGGTAGAGCACAGGTCTGAAAAACCTGGTGTCGCGTGTTCGATTCACGCTCTGGGCACCACGAACAAACGAAAACCCCGCTAAGCGACGTGCCGGCGGGGTTTTCGCCTCCGAAGCCGGTCGAGGGGAATGACGTGTTCAGAATCTTGTTGCGCATCGTAACCGTGGTGTCGATCATGAAGCTCGTCGCGAAGATGATCGGGCGGCGCCGTGACGGGGGACGCTGAGCCGCCGCTGCACCGCGTGCGCGCCACGTGACGGACGTCGTTTTGTTCGGTATCGGGTCGCCGCTGTTCGGCAACCCGGGACGCGTCGTCGTCACGGCGCCGTGACGCCCGTCGTTTCGGTCGCGATCAAATCCTACAACCACGCCGAGTACGTCCACCAATCGATCTCGAGCGTGCTGGAGCAGTCGTTTCAAGACTTCGAGATCGTCGTCACCGACGACGGCTCCACCGACGGCACCGCGGACGTCATCGCGCGATTCACGGATCCCCGCATCCGGTTCGAGCGCTTCGAGCGCAACCGCGGTATCTCCACCACGATGAACGCGACCACAGCACGCGCGCGCGGCGTGTTCGTCGCGATCCTGAACTCCGACGACTTCGCGCTGCCCGGGCGCCTCGAGACGCAGGTCGCGTTTCTACGCGCGCATCCGGAGGTCGCGGCGGTGTTCGGGCGCCCGCGCCTCGTCGGCGAGCGCGGCGAGCCCGCCGGCGGATACGACGTGTTCGCGATCCCGTTCGACGGCGCGACCACGCCGCGCCAGGCGTGGCTGCGGCAATTCTTTTTTCACGGGAACTGTCTGTGCGCGCCGACCGCGATGATCCGGTGGTCCGCGCTGCAGAGCGGGCGGTACGATCCGCGGCTCACGAACTTGCAGGACCTCGACCGCTGGGTCCAGCTCTTGGAGCATCACGAGATCCGCGTGCTCCCCGGCGAGCTGACGGCCTTTCGCGTGCGCGATGGCAACCGCAACATGAGCGCGGCGCGGCGCGACTCGACGCTGCGCAGCGTGTTCGAGTTCTTTGAGATCCTCAAACGCTATCGCCGCTTCGAGCCCGCGTTCTTGCGCGAGATCTTCGCCGCGGACATCGCGCGCCACGCCATCGACACGAGCGGGCCCACCGGCGTTTGGCTGGCCGAGATCGCGCTAACGGTGCAGGGGGCGACGCACCCGTTCTTCGCGCTCGACACGCTGTTCCAAGCGGCGGCGACCGAGGCCCATTTCGACCGGTTGCGCGAGCTGAGCGGCAGCATCGACGCTTTTCGCGTTCTCCAACCGCCCGGCTGAGCCGAGGAGGTGGGCGAGCCGGGGGCGCCGTACCGGGCCTACCCTACTCACAATCTCGCACCTCGGTGCGATCGGAGAACGTCGGGCTGATGCAACGCGACGACCAACCCAAAGCCGGCTACGAAAGCCCGGAGATCCTCGAGCTCGGCGACGCGGCCGAGCTCACCACCGGGAACGGTTCCACGTTCGTGGATTATCTCGGCGACACCAGCACGCACTACGGCTAGGCTCCGCGAGCATACCGGTTAACGCTCGTCTCGACGGCGGCGCGGCGGGGATCGGCGCTCCATCCGGCATCATGCCGGCGGCGTCGATCCGTCACGCGGCCGTCGACGGTTTTGTGGTCATCCTCGATCTGCGCCGCGGTACGTATCGCCTGCTCGACCGCGTCGCATCGGCGATGTGGTCGGCGTTGATCGGCCACGCTGCGACGGACGCGGATGCGGCGGTGCAGACGCTGCTCGAACGGTTCGCCGTCGAACCGAACCGCCTGCGTCGCGACGTCGCGGCGTTTCGAGCGACGTGCATCGCCGACGGGCTGCTCGTTACTTCGGATGCCGGCGAGTCCACGCAACGCGCTGCGCCTCGCGCGCGCTCGCGCCGCATCGTCTTTCCGGCGCTTGCTGCCTGGCATCATCTTGCGGGAACGGCGCTGCTGCTGCGGCGCCGCGGCTTTGCCGCCGCGTACCGGGCGGCGGCCGCGTTCGGCGGCACGTCGCGAGCGCATTTTGACGAAGCCGTGCTCGACCGCGCCTGCAGGGCCTTCGCGCGCGCGGAGAACTTTTTCGTCGCGCGCCGTGCTCCCGACGACTGTCTGCCGCGGTCGCTGGCGCTGTTCCGCTTTCTCCGCGCGATGGGTCTCCCCGCCGTGCACGTCATCGGCGTGCGGCGCGCGCCGTTCTACGCGCACGCGTGGGTGGAATGCAACGAGCGCGTCGTGCTGGACGCGGATCATCGCGCGGAGCTGACGACCCTGGCGCGCATCGCGGGATGAGCGCGCTCATCGGGCGGCTCGAGCAGCGCGGCGCGCTGCGCTTCGCGAGCGTGCCGTGCGCGGCCGCGGAGGGTTGCCGCGTCGCGTTCGCGGGCTACGTCGCCGGCCGCGGCGCCCTCGTCGAGGCGCTCCGTCCGGCGCGCGGCGCCGCCGCGCCCGATGCCGAGCTCGTTGCGCTCGCGTACCGGCGCTGGGGCGAACGCGCTCAAGCGCACCTGCTCGGCGAATACGCGTTCGCGCTCTTCGACGCGCAACGCGGCACGCTGCTGCTCGGACACGACGCGCTCGGGCTCGTCCCGCTGTTCGTCGGCGAGCGCGACGGCGCGCTGACCTTCGGCACGGATCTCGCGGAAGTCGTCGGCGCGACCGGCGCCGCCGAGCTGGACGAAGACTATCTTGCGGATTGCTTTGCCGGCGTCCGCGGGCGCGACGGCCGCACGCCCTACCGCCACATCCGCCGCCTGTTGCCCGGCAGCGGCGCCGTCGTGCGCAACGGGGCGGTCACGGGCGTCACCACGTTCGATCCCGCACGGCTTGAGCCGCTCGCACCTGCGACGACCGCGGAGTACGCCGAGCGCTTGCGCGAGCTCGTCATCGATGCGGTCGCATCCGCGCTGCCGGCGACCGGCACCGTCTGGAGCGATCTCTCGGGCGGACTCGATTCGTCTACGGTGGTGAGCATCGCGGCAGGCACGTTGGGTGTGCCGCTCGAGGCGGTCTCGTTCGTGTTCGGCCGCTCGCACAGCGCGGACGAAACCGATTGGATCGATGCGGTGCTGGCGGCGTATCCGATCCCGTCGCACCGCATCGACGCCGACACGGTGCCGCCGTTCTCGTCGCCGCCGGAGCGGTATCATCCCGAACCGACCGGCGCGCCGATCGTCGGCGCGCTCAACGATGCGCGCGACGCGCTGCTCGCCGCGCACGGCGTCGACGTGGTCCTGACCGGTGCGTGCGGCGACGCGGTATTCTTCGGTGATTCTCCGCAGCCGTATTTTGTCGCGGACGGCGCGAGCCCGTTCGCAATCGCCGCCGCGCTGCGGCGCTGGGCAGCGGGCTCGCCGCAACGCCGTTCGTTCGCCTACTGGTTCTCGCGCTTCGTCGGAGCGCCGCGCCTGCGCCGGCTCGCCGGCAAGAGCGTCGTGCGCGGCACGGCGCTTCCGAGCTGGCTCCGTCCCGAGTACGTCCAGCACATGCAGCTCGAACGCCGGCGCGACCGCCGCCGCATCGCGGGCTTGCGCATCGGCGACGAGTACTACTGGAACCGCATCGCGGAAGGCGCGCTCATCACGAGCACGGGGCAGTACCGCGCGAGCGCCGGCTACGCGCATCGCAACCCGCTGCTGTCCTTGCCGCTGGTGCAGTTCATGGGCGCGCTGCCGTGGCCCGAGAAGATGGATCCCGGCGCGGACCGCGAGCTGCAGCGCCGGGCGCTCCACGGCATCTTGCCCGAGCGCACGCGGCTCCGGCGCGGCAAGCGCGGCCCCGTCGAGGCGATCTTCGGCGGCCTCGAGGGGAGCCGTGCGTGGGTGGAGCTGCTCACCACCCGAAGCGCGCTGGTCGAACGCGGCTACGCCGATCCGGCCCGCTGGCGCGAAGCGGTCAGCCGGGCGCGCGCCGGCGGAGGGACCTCCATTGCCGGCTTTCTGCAGGCATGCGCGCTCGAGGCGTGGTTCGCGACGCGACACCGTGCTCCGGCGGGCAGCCGCCTCGAGCAACCTTCCGTCCCGGTAGGCGTGTAAGCGGCGTCGGCGGGGCACACCCCTTGGTGGGACCCATGCCCACTGTCCCACGCCCCGGCCTTATCGGCCGGGGCGTACTCTTGTCCCGCCTCGGTACGGGAGCGCCGGCTCTAATGGAGCTGTAACCGGGGATCGAATTGCTTCGTTGTGCCGGCGGAGAAGAAAATACGGATGCCGAGACGGGAGCGGGTGGCGCAGGACCTCGACGAGTTGGAAGGCGGTGCGGTGGCGATCGTTCGCGACGCCTACCGCTTGTTCGCGCCGTGCTGCATGTTGTGGTCCATGGGCAAGGACAGCACCGCGCTGCTGTGGCTGATGCGCAAGGCGTTTCTGGGCTCCGTCCCGATGCCGGTCGTGCAGCTCGATACAGGTATGGAGCTGCCCGAGGTCTACGCATTTCGCGACCGCATCGCGCGCGAGTGGAAGCTCAACCTGCGCGTGGAGCGGTGCCCGCCCGAGGAGTCGTGCGATCCGGCGCTGCCGCCGCAGTCGCGCGCCGCCGCACGAAAGACCGAAGGGCTGCGGGCGCTGATCGCGCGCGAAGGCTATCGCGCCGTGTTCGTCGGCATCCGCCGCGACGAGCAGGCGACGCGCGCGAAGGAACGCGTGGTGAGCCCGCGTTCGCTGGACGGCGGTTGGAACGTGCGCGAGCAGCCGCCCGAGTTCTGGGGCTATACGGTCGCGGAGATCCCGCACGGCGGGCACGTGCGCGTGCACCCGCTGCTCGCGTGGACGGAGCTCGACGTTTGGCGCTACCACGCGCAAGAAAACATCCCGTTCGTGTCGCTGTACCTGGCGCGCGAGGGCTTGCGGTACCGTTCGCTCGGCGAGAAGAACATCACGACGCCGGTCGCAAGCGACGCCGCGACGCTCGACGAGATCATCGCCGAGCTCGCCGCGACGCGCGAGCCGGAGCGCGCCGGGCGCACGATGGACTATGAGAGCGAAGCGTCGTTCGAGCGGCTGCGCACCGGCGGGTACATGTGATGGCCGACGCGCGCGTCGTCGTTCTGGGCCACGTCGACCACGGGAAGTCGACGCTGATCGGCCGTTTGCTGCACGACACCGGCTCGCTGCCGGAGGCGCGCATCGCGGAGATCGTCGCGAGCAGCCGGCGCCGCGGTTTGGCGACGGAATGGTCGTTCGCGCTCGACGCGCTGCAGGACGAGCGCGATCAAGCGGTCACGATCGACACCACGCGCGTGTGGTTCCGGCTGGGCGAGCGGCGCTTCGCGCTCATCGACGCGCCGGGTCACGAAGAATTTCTCGCCAACGCGATGACCGGTGCGAGCGACGCCGACGCGGCGATCCTGGTGGTGGACGCCGAGCGCGGCGTCGAGGACCAGACGCGCCGCCACATCTATCTGCTCGGATTACTCGACGTCGCGCACGTCATCATCGCGGTCAACAAGATCGACGCCGTCGGCGAGTTCGAGCCGATCGTCGAGGCCGGTTATGCGGCGCGGGAGGCGCTCGAAGCGGTCGGCGTGACGGCCAGCGCGATCGTGCCCGTGTCCGCGCGCGACGGCGACAACGTCGCGACCCGTTCCGAGCGCACGCCGTGGTACGGCGGCCCCGCGCTGGCCGAGCTGCTCGAAGCGATCGAGCCCCGCGCCGACCGCGCGGAGCGCGAGCCGCTGCGCATCTGGGTGCAGGACGTGTACCGCCGCGGCGACGAGCGCATCGTCGCCGGCACCGTGCGCCGCGGCCGCATCACCGTCGGTGACCTGGTGCGGGTGTCGCCCGCGCGCACTACCGTTCGCGTCGCGGCCCTGCGCGCATGGCCGAACGACCTCACGTCCGCGGGAGCGGGCACACCCGTCGGCGTCGTGTTCGACGCGCCGGTGTTCGTCGACCGCGGCGACGTGATCTCGCACGACACGGATGCCCCGTCGATCGTGCGCTCGTTGCACGTGCGCGCGTGCTGGTTCGACCGCGAGCCGCCGCACGTCGACGAGACGGTCCGCTTTCGCGCGGGGAGCACCGACGTCGCCGCCCGCGTCGTCGCGGTGCTCGATGCGGTCGATCCGCGGACGCTGCAGCCCGTGGAGCACGGCCTCGTGTCGCGCGGAACGGTGTTCGCGCTGGCGCTGCGCACGGCGATCCCGATCGCGCTCGACGAGGAAGAACGCTGCGCGATCGCGCGCCACGGAATCCCCGTCGCCGCCGCCCACGCCGTGGAGCTGCATCCGCAAGGCGCGAACGTGTTCGCGTCGTCGCACCTCGTCACCGCGATGGAGCGCGCGGAGCGCAACGGGCACCGCGGTATGGTGCTTTGGCTCACCGGCTTGCCGGGCGCCGGCAAGACGACCATCGCGATGCACGTCGAGCGCGAGCTGTTCCGGCGCGGCTACCGCGTCTACGCGCTCGACGGCGACACGCTGCGCACCGGGCTCACCAGCGATCTCGACTTTTCCGACGAAGGCCGGCGCGAGAATATCCGCCGCGTCGCGGAGGTCGGCAAGCTGCTCGCCGACGGCGGCGCGGTCGCGCTGATCTCGCTCGTGTCGCCGTCCGCGGCGGACCGCGCGCGCGCGAAGGCGATCGTCGGCGACGCGTTCCGCGAGGCGTTCGTCTCCGCGTCGCTCGCCACGTGCGAGGCGCGCGATCCCAAGCACCTGTACCGCCGCGCGCGCGCCGGTGAGATTCGCGGCTTCACTGGCGTCGACGCCGCGTACGACGTCCCGGAGTCGCCGGATCTCGTGCTGGACACCGAGCACGACGACGTCGCCGCAAGTGTGGCCGCGGCGGTGGAGTTCGTCGTCGACGCCGTCCGCACGACGGCCTCGCCGGCCGCGGTCAGCCGATCGGTCTGAGGCGCGTCAGCGCTTCTGGTTCGGCAGCGGGCCGCCGCGGTGCGCCTCGCCCGGCGGTTCGGTAGGCTCCGGGGCGCCGGCGTGCGGGCCTTTGTCGTGCTCGGTCGTGGGGTGGTGCGGCGCGCGTTCTAGCTGCTCGAGACCTTCGCGGTGCGCGTCGATCGGATTCTTGTGCTGCTCCTGCTCGCTCATGACTTCCGCGTACCCGCATCACGCGCGCGCATCGCGGTCACGCAGTCCGCGATGCGCTTCGTGCGTGTCTCCGGGCGCTTGGCGTCTTGCGCCGCGCGCACCCACTCCTTGCGGTGCGTGAACGCCATCGCGTCGAACACCGCGCGAACGTCCGCGCCATCCAGCGCGCGGGCGAGATCGTCCGGCACGTCGACCGTGCGCACCTCGGTGTCTTCGCGCAGCGTCAGCGTCACGCGGTCGCCGCCGCCGACGCGGGCGCCGGCGCGCACGACGCCGCTGACCGGAAGCATATGGCAGCCGCCCATCGGTGAGAGCGAGCTGCGATACGAGTACCCGTTCATGGTCGCGACGACGGGCACGCGGCTCTTGCGGCCGAACCACCGGATCACGTCGGCCGTCTCGATGCGAATCCCGCAGGCGACGCTTTCCGGTGATTTCTCGACGACGGTGTCGACGCGGATCTCCCCCGAAGCACGCTTCGTCATGGCTGCGTCACGCGCGCGGAGATCCGAACGGGTCCCGCGCGCGGCGGGTTGTCGCATCGTCCGGCATGCGGCGTGTTACGCGAGCCGTGCGCACCGATCCCGCCGTAAAACGTTCCAATCGGCCGCGAAGCGGGTAAGCCGTCGGCAAAAGGAGGGACTGCCGATGGCAACCCGTTCATCCACGACGCGCCGGAAGAAAACCTCCGGCCGCAAGAAGACCTCCGGCCGCAAGAAGGCCGCAGGCGGCCGCAAGAAGACCGCGGGCCGCAAGAAGACGACGACACGCAAGAAGTCGGCGAACGGCCGCAAGAAAACCGGCGGGCGCAAGAAGAGCACCGGCACCCGCAAGAAGTCGACGAACGGCCGCAAGAAGGCCGGCGGCCGCAAGAAGTCTACGAACGGTCGCAAGAAGGCCGGCGGCCGCAAGAAGAGCGCATCGAAGCGCAAGTACAGCCGCGGCGCGTCCAAGACCGTCGAAAGCGAGATGAAGCGCTACAAGAGCGGCAAGGCGCGCAGCGGTCCCGGCGGCAAGGGCGGTAAGGTCAAGAGCCGCAAACAGGCGATCGCGATCGGCCTTTCCAAGGCGCGCGCGTCGGGCAAGAAGGTTCCGCGGCGCAAGAAGAGCTCCTAGAAGTCGTAATCTATCGTGACGGGCGCGTGATCGGAGAAGCGCTCGTCACGGTAGATCGACGCCGTTCGGACGCGCGGCGCGAGATCCGGCGTGACGAGCTGGTAGTCGATGCGCCAGCCGAGGTTGTTCTCCCACGCGCCTTTCCAGCCCGACCACCACGTGAATTGTTTCTTCTCGTCGGGCTTCACGACGCGGAATGCGTCGGTCCAGCCGACGCGATCGATCACGTCGTCCATCCACGCGCGCTCTTGCGGCAGAAATCCCGTGACGCCGGTGCACGACTTCACGCTGAACACGTCGATGTCGCGGTGCGCGATGTTGTAGTCGCCGCACACGATGAACGGATGTCCTTCGGCCTTCATCTGCGCGAGGTTGGCGATGAAGCGGTCGAGGAAATTCTCCTTGACGGCTTGGCGCGCGGGCCCCGTCGTCCCGGACGGCACGTAGAGTGAACCCACCGAGAGCCCGTTCTCGAAATCCATGCGCACGAAGCGGCCTTCCGCGTCCATGTCGTCCATGCCGAGCCCGCGCACGATCCGGGTAGGCTGCTGCTTGGCGTAGATCGCGACCCCGGAGTAGCCTTTCTTCTGCGCGTCGACGAACGCGTAGTTGTAGCGCGTGAGGTCCAGCGCCTCGGGCGGGAGCTGGTGCTCCTGCGCCTTGGTCTCCTGGAGACACAGCACGTCGGGGTCCTGAGCGTCCAGCCACACGAAGAAGCCCTTGCGGGCCGCGGCCCTGATGCCGTTTAAGTTGCAAGTGATGACTCGGAACACGATGCCGAAGATTGAGCCCGGAAGCTTCCCGATCCCCCGCGAGCGCGACGCGACGTTGCGGATCGGCGACCGCACCGTCGCGCTCACCAACCTGCACAAGGTCTTCTTTCCGGCGACGGGAGGGACGAAGGGCGACCTGCTCCAGTACTACGCCGACGTGTCGCCGTTCCTGATCCCGTGCATGCAGGACCGCGCCCAGGTGATGAAGCGCTGGCCCAACGGCCAGACCGGCGAGTTCTTCTACATGAAGCGCACGCCGCCCAACGCCCCGCCGTGGCTGCGCACCTGCGCGATCGAGCACGGCTCGGGCAGCGTCATCGCGTTCCCGATGGTCGACGACCTGGCGTCGCTGCTGTGGCTGGTGAACCTCGGCTGCATCGACCTCAACGAGTGGTACTCGCGCTGCGACGACACCGACCGGCCGGATTACCTGCACTTCGACCTCGATCCGGTGAAAGGCGGCGGGACGTCGTTCGCGACGGTGCGCGCGGTGGCGCTGCACGTGCGCGATGCGCTGGTCGACCTCGGCATCACGCCGTACGCGAAGACGTCGGGCTCGGCGGGGATCCACATCTACGTGCCGATCGAGCGCGGCCCGCTGCAGAAAGAAGTATGGACGTTCGCCAAAGCGTTCGCGCAGACGATGGAGCGGCTGCACCCCGAGCAGATCACCGCGGAGTACCGCATCGCGAAGCGCCCGGCGGGCCGCGTGCTGGTGGACTACAACCAGAACGCGTGGGGCAAGACGCTGGCGTCTGTGTACTCGGTACGCGCGACGCCGCGCGCGACGGTGTCGACGCCGGTGACGTTCGACGAGATCCAAGCGGGGATCGAGATCGAAGACTTCCGGCTCGACAACGTGCGCGAGCGTTTCGTGAAGGTCGGCGATCTGTGGGCCCCGATGCAAAAGAAACCCGGCCGCCTCGACATGACGCGCTTCATCCCGGAAAAGCCCGCGAAGAAGCCGCGCGGCGCAAAGCGCGCGGCGGCCGCGGAAGCCGACTGACGCCGCTTCGGCGGAGGACGACGTTCTTCGCGTTGCATGCGGGCTCTGTTGCGGGCGCATCGTAGCACCCATCTCAGCGACATCTCAGCCGTGCGGCGGAAGCTGGCGATAATGTTGCGATTGCAAGGAGCGAACGTTGCAGCCGCCGTCGTCGGTGCAGCGTGCGCGTTCGCCGTGCCGGTCGTTGCAAACGCGACGGACTATCGGCCGATTCAACTGGTACAGGGTACGCCGGCCGCCGACGCAGGATCGCGCATCGAACTGACGAGCATCGTTCTCCTCCGCTTTTTACCGCGGCAGTTCGACGGCAATGACCCCGATAGCTGGCAAGAGGTCGATGTCGAATGCGTCCAATTCGTCAATCGCGACGCTCGGATCGCGAAGCATGTCCGCGTGCGGTTCTCGTACCGAACGCGAGACGGGAAGGAGCTGCGCTCGGACATTCTGGACGTGGACGGCTCGTTTTTGACTGGAGTGACGATCGGCCAGGTCCCACCGGATAGGCCGGTCATGCGCGGACAACCGTGCCGCCAGGTCTGGGGCTTCAACTGGGGCGTCGAGAACGTGCATTATGTGGACTACGCCTCCGGTGGCCGGTATGAGCACGTCAGCCTGAACGCGGCAATCGACGAAGTGGCCTACACGGACGGAACGTTGTGGAGAGCACCTGGATGAGTCGGCGCTGAAGCGGCCGTCGTTGCTTGAAGGTCGGCGAACCTCGGCTCGCGCTCGAGCCTGAACCGCGTCACCAGCTCGCGCATGCGCTCGGCCGTCGCGTCCAGCGTGAGCGCTTCCTCGCGGACGCGAGCGACGTCGTCTTCCATGCGCGCCGTCGATGTGGAGACTTCGGCCGTGTTGCGTGCGTTCTCGTCCGCCGTTGCCGCGATCGCGCCCATCGCACGTGCCAGCTCGCCGGTCTGTGACGCCATCTCTTCGGTTGCCGACGAGTTTTGCTCCACGACCGCGTTGATCGAGTCCATCGACTGGCCCACGTTGCGGGCGCCTTCGGCCATCTCGCGCATCGCTTCGGCGATGTCGCCGACGCGGCCGACGGTGCGGTCCACCGCCGCGATGATGTCGTCGAGCGCCGCGCTCGCGGCGCCGACTTTCGCCGTGCCGCGGTCCGCGATCGCCGCGCCCGCTTCGGCGGCGCCGACCGCTTCGCGCGTGCGGCGCTGCACCTCGACGATCAAGCCGCCGATCTCCTTGGTCTGGTGCGACGCGGACTCCGCGAGCTTACGCACTTCGTCCGCGACGACCGCGAAGCCGCGGCCGTGCTCGCCGGCGCGCGCGGCTTCGATCGCCGCGTTGAGCGCGAGCAAGTTGGTCTGGTCCGTCAGCGCATCGATCGTCTCCACGACGACGCCGATCTTCGCCGACAGCACCCCGAGCTCGCGAATCTTCGCCGCCGCGTCGTTGACGCCGCGCTGAATGGCGCGCATGTCGTCGATCGTCTCGGTCACCGCTTTGGCGCCGCTCTGCGCGGTCGTGCGCGTTCCGTTGCCGTCGGCCGCTAAACCCGCGCTGATCTCCGCGACGCGTTCGACGTCGCCCGCCATGCGCTGCGCGTCGGTCGACGCCGTGCGCACCTGCATCGCTTGGTCCACCGCGCCGCGCGCGATCCCTTCGATCGCGCTCTCGAACTGGCGCACGATCACGTTGGACGTCTCCGCCGCGGTGGACAGGTCCGTCGAACCGGACGCGAGCTCGCGCACGGCTAGGCCCACGCCTCCGACGACTTCCGCTGAGCGCAGCGCCGCTAGATGAAGCGCTTGCGCGTGCTCGCCGAGCTCGGACGACGCGCCTTGCAGCGCGAGCACGACCTCGCGCAGGGTTTCGGTCATGCGCGCGATCGCCAATCCCAAGCGGTCGCCCGCGCTAGCGGGCACGACACCGCGCGACAAATCGCCGTCCGCGATCGCCGCGGCATGATCGGCGAGCGCGCGCTGGTACGCGGCGATGCGCGCGAAGGCGCCGGCGACGCGGCCGAGCTCGTCGCGCCCGGGCCGCGTGGCCACGTCGTCGACGCGGCCCTCCGCGAGCGCTTCGGCGTCGCGCGCGAGCGCGCTCGCGTTGCGCGCGAGCGGCCGCACGACGAACCACAGCAGTACGAGCACCGCGACGATCGCGCCGCCTGCGGAGAACAGGATGGAGAAGAACGCGCGCGACACTGCGGCGTTGACCGCATCGAGTGAGACGCCGTCGTACAGGACGGCGATCGCTTCGCCGGCGTTGTCGTGCACGATCGAATAGTGGTTGACGTGCGGCCGCCCGAGGATCTCGCTGACCCCATCGAACTCCCGGCCCTGGTCGAACGCGGCGCGCGGCGCGCCCGTGAGCTCGCCGCCGACGACGCGCTTGCCGTTCTCCGCGAGCGTCGATGCGATCGCGACGGGCTTGCCGTGGACGATCTGGTAGACGGCGGCGTCGGCGCCCGTCACCTGCTTCACGTGGTCCACCAGCGAGTTGTCGCCGTTGACGATCGCCTCGCCGAACGCGAGCTTGCCGAGGCGCGTCACGCTGATCTCGCCGCTCGCAGACGCGAACCCGCGCATCACATCGGCCGCGGTAGCGACGCGCGCGCGCATCTCGGCCTCGACGGTCTGCGCGATGTCCCCCCGCACGACGTACAGCAGCACGGCCGCGAACGCCAAAAAGACGGCGGCGGTGACCACCAGGATCTGCGCGGCCCGCGAACGGTGCCACCAATTGAAGGCGCCCATCGGTTTCCTCTCGAGGCTACACCCCCAAAGTTCATCGGCCGCAACGGCGGGGCGCTTGAACGGGAGGGTCCGGGCGGCGGTGGGCGCGTACGAACCTCGTCGTGATCCCATTCGGCTATCCGCCCATGGAGATGCGCGCCGTCTCCGAGATCCCTGAAGGCGGCACGTGGCAGTACGAGCCCAAGTGGGACGGCTTCCGCTGCCTGGCGTTCCGTGACGGCGACGAGGTCGCGCTGCAATCGAAGGCGGGCCAGCCGCTGGGGCGTTACTTTCCGGAGATCGTCCAGGCGCTCGGGCGCCTGAAGGAGCAGCGCTTCGTCCTCGACGGCGAGCTCGTCGTGCCGCTCGCGGGCGCGTTCTCGTTCGACACGCTGCAGCAGCGCATCCACCCCGCTGCGTCGCGCGTGACGATGCTCTCGACGACCACGCCGGCCTGGTACCTCGTCTTCGACCTGCTCTCCGAAGCCGGCCACGATCTCGTCGAGCTGCCGCTCTCGGAGCGGCGCGCGCGGCTCGAGACGTTCGCCCGCGCGTTCGACGGCACGACGGTGCGCCTGTCGCCCGCGACCCGCGACCGCCGCATGGTCGACGACTGGTTCGCGCGCGTGGGCGGCGCGCTCGACGGCGTGATCGCCAAACGTGCTGACGCCGCGTATGCCAGCGGCAGCCGCGACGCCGCGGTGAAAGTGAAGCGCGCGCGCACGGCGGACTGCGTGATCGGCGGCTTCCGCTACGCGAAGGGCTCGACCACGCAGGTCGGCTCGCTGCTGCTCGGCCTTTACGACGATGCCGGATTGCTGGACTACATCGGCTTCTGCAGCGCGTTTGGGGCCGAGGAGAAGAAAGCGCTGATCGAGCGCTTGCGCCCGCACGCCGGCGAGCCGGGCTTTACCGGCACCGCACCCGACACGGCGCCGAGCCGCTGGGACCGCGATCCCGGCCGCGACAAAAGCTACGTCAAATTGAAGCACGACCTCGTGCTGGAGGTCGCATTCGATCAGGTCACTGCCGGCCGCATCCGCCACGGCACGAAGCCGGTCCGCTGGCGGATCGACAAAGCGCCGCGCCAGTGCACCGTCGAGCAGCTCGCCACGCCGGATCGCGCGCTGGCGCTGCTGGACTGACCGCCCGCTAGGCGGCGAGCGGGCGAATGATAACCGTCGTCAGCTCATCGGCGAGGTCGATCTCGATCTGGCAGTCGAGGCAGCGGATGCGAAGGCCGAGCGCCGCTACGCCGGGCTCGTCGTGCTGGTGGCCGCAATCGGGGCAGTGGTAGCGCGTCTCCATGGGCCGACAGTACGAGCGCTGAGTGCCCACTGGTTGGCATTGTGAGCCGCCAGCCTGGCCGCTAGGGACGGGCGGCCGGCGCGCCGATACCTCGTAAGAATGCCGGTTGAGCGTCGTTTCGAGCGTGTTCTCGAGATCACGCGGGACATCTTACGCCTCCGCGAGCTGGATCTCGCCCTGGAGTCGATCGCGCGCGGGGTTTCGGACCTGTTCGGCTTCAAGTACGTCACGATCGTGCTCGCCGACGGCAACCAGACCGGCGAGATGACCCGCCGCGTGCTGCTCGGCTACGACGAGAGCGCCACCCGCGAGCGCAAGAACGAGCGCGTCTCCAAGGCCGAGATCCTCGCCGTGCTGGCGCCTCACTACGAAGTCTTTGAAAACGCGTACTACATCCCGGCGGAGCGCGAATTCCACTGGGAGCAAGCGATCTTCGCCAGCGAGACGGACCGCGACTCGCCGCGTATCACGCCGGAGTCCTGGCACGAGCGCGACTCGCTGTGCGTGGTGCTCCGCGACCCCGACGGCGAGATGATCGGCTACTTGAGCCCCGACGGGCCGGCCGACGGCAAGATTCCGACGCGCGAGACGCTGCGCGGGCTGCAGCTCTTCGTCAACCTGATGGGGCTCGCGCTGGCGAACGCGCAGGCGCACCGCGCCGAGGTCGAGCGGCGCCGCCTGCTGGAGGCCAACCAGGCGCGGCTGCGCCACGAAGCGACGCACGACGCGCTCACCGGATTGCCGAACCGGACGTTCTTTCAAGAGCGGCTGGCGGCGACGCTCGAGCACGCGCGCTCGAACCCCGACAGCGTGTACGCGGTGCTCTTCGTGGACCTCGATGAGTTCAAGTCGATCAACGACTCGCTCGGCCACATGGCCGGCGACGCGCTGCTGATGGCGATCGGCGAGCGGATGCGCGCGAAGGTCGGCGGCGATGACTTGATCGCGCGGATCGGCGGCGACGAGTTCGCGCTGCTGCTGGCGCACCGCCGCGATCTCGGTCAAGTCGAAGACGCCGTCGAGGAGATCCAGGCCGCGCTCGTCGCGCCGATGCTCGTCGAAAGCCGCGCGGTGTACACCACGGCATCGATTGGCATCGCGATCATCGAGCCGACCGAGGAACGCATCGAAGAGGTGCTGCGCAATGCCGACACCGCGATGTACCATGCGAAGGCGCTCGGCCGCGGCCGGCATGCGTTCTTCGACCATCACATGCATTATGAAGCTGCACGCCGCCTCGCGCTGACGAGCGATCTGCGCGCCGCGATCGAGAACGAAGAGTTCAGCGTGGACTACCAGCCGATCGTGCGGCTCGACAACGGCCGCCTGACCGGCTTCGAGGCGCTCGTGCGCTGGCGCAACGCAGTGACCGGCGAGATCCTGCCGGGCGAATTCATCCCGCTCGCCGAGGACGTGGGGCTCGTGGTGCCGATCGGCCGCTTCGTATTCGTCGACGCATGCCGGCGGCTGTCGGAATGGCGCCACCGCGCGCCGCTGCTCGACTTGCGCATGCACGTGAACTTGTCGGTGCAGGAAGTGCTCGAACCCGACCTCGACGCATTCGTCGCGCGCAACCTGCGCCGTTTCGGCTTGTCGTCCGACGACATCGTGCTGGAGATCACCGAAGGTGCCGTGATCCGCTCGAACACGCTGTCGCTGGGCTCGCTCGCACGGTTACGCGCGACGGGCGTGCACCTGTGCATCGACGATTTCGGCACCGGCTACTCGTCGCTGCGCTACCTGCACCAGCTGCCGTTCGACGCGATGAAGATCGACCGCTCGTTCGTGGAGAGCACGCACGGCGGCGTCGGCAGCACGCCCATCGTGCGCATGCTGATCCAGCTCGCACGCTCGTACGACATCGACGTCGTCGCCGAAGGCGTGGAAACCGCGCGCCAAGCGGAGGAGCTCATCGCGCTGGACTGCGAGTTCGCGCAAGGCTTCCACTTCTACCGGCCGATGAGCCCCGAAGCGGTCGGCGCGCTTCTGGACTCGACGATCGCGCTCGCAGCGGGCTAAACGTTGCGCCGTTCAACCGGCGTTTGGTGCGACTGAAAACAGAGGCACCCGGCGAAACTGATCGTCGATGACGGCGGTAACTTGTGGCGGAACCGCGCGGGCCGTCCAGGCACCGTCATGGTTTCTCGCAGGGGTGCAGGCGTGTCGAGTCGATTCGATGCAGGGTTCGCGAGACCGCCTGGCTGACGACGGACGGCATACCGCTCGTCAAAGGAGACCGGCATCGTGGGGAACCCGTTTGTTGAGTTCGAGTTGAATACCACCGACGTTGAAGCGGCACAGGCGTTTTACAGCCGGCTCTTCGACTGGCGATTCGAGAACGATGCGACGGGATCGGAACCATACGTCGACATCGGCACCGGCGGGGAAATCGCCGGCGGGATCGTGAAGAATCCCGTGGCGGGCGATCCGTCGGCGTGGATCCCGTACGTCGCCGTGGATGATGTTGCCGCAGCGACGCAAAAAGCGCGCTCTCTCGGCGCGACGATTTGGGAAGGTGCCACCGAGCTGCCCGGTCGCGGCACGTACAGCATCATCGCCGATCCGACCGGCGCGGTGCTCGGACTGTGGAGGACGAGCAAAGACTGAGCTCTGCTCGGCTATCGTAGATCACGTCGTCGTGCGGCTTCATCAGCCGCCAGAGCGGAGCTCAAGACGACATTCGGGGCCTGCTCACGACGTACAACCGCATCGCGAGCCACAGGATTCCGAACGCGATCACGATCCACAGGACGGTCCAGAAGATGGCCGGGACGTGCGTGGCGTTCGCCATGTTCTGCGCGTCGGTTTGCGCGCTCGCGGAAAACGGCGCCGAAAGAAAGAACACCGTTTTGAGATCCAACAGCGCATTCAACACGCATTGCACGGCGAGCAGGCTCACGAAGAATGCCGCCACGCGCGGGCCGGCAAATCTCGCCAGCGCCAGCAGACCGACGGAGAGCGCGACCCCCACCATCAAGGTGAACGGAATCCCCGAAAGCACGCCCCCCGCGACGATCGGCTTGATCAGACCAAAGATCACCGTCAGGGCGAACACCAAGAGGGCTGAACCCGCCAACACGATGCGCGGCGCGACGGCCTCGCGAATCAGCACCAGCAGCAGCGCACCGAAGGCCATCGAGCCGACGTAGCCCGCGCTGGCGATCAGCATCTGCGAAAACAGCCCGCCCTGCGTCGTGTACGTCTCGCCGCTGCCGTTCATGGCGACGCTCAAGCTCTGCACGGAATTTCCGGTCAAGAGGGCGGCAACGGCGTGGCCGCCTTCATGAACGAACGTTACGAAAAGACGAAAGGGGTAGTTGAGAAATTCGGCCAGCGGGATGAACCACAGCGCGATCGATACCGCGGCGGCCAGCAATAACGTCGTGGCCTGTGGCCGCGCGTCGTTTGCGATGGTCATTCTGATGGCGCGCGGCCGCCGCGGATCACACCGCCTTTGATCGTCGTCTTCACGTTGCGCAGGGCGTTCGCAGTCAGTCGTCGGGAATCATCGTGTGGGAACGTTTCATGAATGCCGCTCGAACACGCTGTCGCTCGACTGCGCGTTCGCGCAGGGTTTTCACTTCTACCGGCCGATGAGCCCAGAAGCGGTCGGCGCGCTTCTGGACTCGACGATCGCGCTAGCGGCGGGCTGACTCCGCTCCTTCGTTCTTGTCCGGCGTTTCCTGACCGGGCTTTTCGTTCTGCTCCGGGCCTTCGGCCGTGTTGCCGGGGCCTTCCTGAACGTTGTCGGTGTCGGGCCCGCCCTTGGGCTCGTTGTCATCGGCCGTTTCGGCGTCGTGCTTGGCGGTGCCGGCGGCCGGTGCGTGCGCTTGGGCGACGGCGGCCGGTTGGGCGCCGTTGTGGGCGACCGACGCCGCGTAGACGGCACCGGCTCCGGCGGGGAGAGCGAGAAGTGCGGCGAGCGCCGCGAATGCGGTCGTGCGGGGGTTGAACATTGGGATGGTCCTCCAAATCGTGTCGAACGCCTCATCGGCGTGCCTTGACGATAATGCGCCAACCTGACGGGAACGTGACGTGCGCGCCCTGATCGTCGAGGACGACCCCTACGTCCGCGACGTGATCGCGCGCGCGCTCCAAAGCGGCGGCTACGACGTGGTCGCCGCGGCCTCGGGTGCCGAAGGTGACGCGCGGGCGTCGGACGGCGGATTCGACCTCGCCGTGATCGATTGGAACTTGCCCGATCTCTCCGGCATCGACGTTATCCGGCGGTTGCGCGAAGCGAAGGACGACACGCCGGTGCTGATGGTGACGGCGCGCGACGCGGTGGTCGACCGCGTGCTGGGACTCGATTCCGGCGCGGACGATTATCTCGTCAAGCCGTTCCACGTCGACGAATTGCTGGCTCGCGTGCGCTCGATCGTGCGGCGTAAGGGGACGCAGAGCGCGGCGCGTTTCGTCGAGGGCGCGCTCGTGCTCGACACGCACGCGCGAGCGGTGTCGGTCGCCGGGCGCGAGGTGACGCTGACCACGCGCGAGTACGAGCTCCTCGAATATTTGGTGCGCAACGCGGGGATCGCGCTGTCGCGTGAAGACATCGAGGAGCGCGTCTGGGGCGGCGCCTTCGAGGCGAGCTCGAACGTGCTCGACGTCATGATCGGACGGTTGCGGCGCAAGCTCGGCACGAAGGCCTCCGACGCGGTCGAGACCGTGCGCGGTTTCGGGTACCGGTTCAGGCGAGCAGCGGCAGACGCACGGTGAAGCGCGCACCGCCGGCCGGCGAGGTCTCGACGGCGATCGAACCGTTCGCGACGTCCACGATCGCGGCGGAGATCGCGAGCCCGAGCCCGGTACCGGGATAGTGCGCGTCGCGCGGTAAGCGCTCGAAGCGGCGAAACAGCCGGCTGCGCGCCGCTTCCGGTATCCCGGGCCCGTCGTCGTCGATGGTCACGACGGCGTCCGGACCCTCGCGCGCGAGCGTTGCGCTGACTCGCGAGCGGGCGGCTTGCATCGCGTTGCGCACGAGGTTGGTGAACAGCCGGACGACCAGCGGCGCGGGTAGTGCGATCGGAAGCGTTTCGTCGCGCACCTGAACCGTCAGGCCGATGTTCGGATAGAACGGGCGAACGGCATTGCACGCCTCGGCGAGTGATTCGCTCATCTCCGCCGTCCCGGTGCCGAGCGCGTGCGCGTCGGCGCGCGCGAGAAGAAGAAGGTCGTCGATCAGCGAGCGCAGGGAAGCGGCGCGCTCTTCGATGCGCTCGAGCGATACGCGGTCGAGCGCGGGTTCGCGCGGGCGCCGCAGGGCGAGCTCGGCTTCGCCGGTGATCGCGGTCAGCGGTTGCCGCAGCTCGTGCGACACGTCGCCGATGAACGAGCGCTCGCGTTCGTACGTCGTTTCCAAGCTTTCGAGCATCGCGTTGAACGTCGCGCCGAGCCGGCCGAGCTCGTCTTGCGTTTGGACCGCGAACCGGGTGGAGAAGCGGCCCGTGCGCGCGACGTCGGACGCCGTCCGCGTCAGCCGGTCGATGGGCGCGAGCGAGCGCCGCGCGAGAAACCATCCGGCGAAGACCGCCGCGAGCACGAGCGGCACGCCCACGATGACGAACGTGCTGCGGAGCCGGTCCGACTCTTCGCGCACCGGCTCTTCGGACGCGAACGCGGCGACGCGCAGGTACCGTGCGTCGCTGACCGGGTGAACGACGACGCGATACGACGGCGAGCCGATGGTGGCCGGCGTGTCCGGCGGCAGCGTCGCGGCAGCGCGCAGCGTGTCGCGCGGAGGGCGGTCGCCGACGACTTGCACGACGGCGCCGCGCTCGTACACCACGAGCGCGGAGTCGGCGAGTTGCGGCTTGGGGAGGTCGGTTTCGAGGCGCGCGCTGCCTTGGTCCATCCCGCCCGCGGCGAGCGCGGCTTGCGCGACGAGCCGCTGATCGAGGGCGACTTGCGCGGAGCGGTCGACGAGCGCCGCGGCAAACGCCGCGAAGAGCGCCAGCGCGGCGAGGAAGAGCACGCTCCACAGCAGCGTCAGCCGCTGCGTTATCCCGACCCTCACGTGGACTTCTGTTCGCCGCACGCGCCGCGCAGGCTGCTTCATGAGCCGCGCGGCGTTCGTGGGCTACGCCTGGCGTCGCGACGTGAGGACCTCGAGCGTGACGAGCGAGTTCTGCGGGATCGTGACGTTCTGCCGGGCGTTCTTCGCGACCAGGTAACCGCCGATGAGCCCGAGCGGGCCCAGTACGCTTGCACCGATCACTTTGCCGACGAAGTTTCCGAGCAGGTCGCCGACGACCGCGCCCACGCCTTCGCGTGCGGCATTGGTCTTCGTGACGACGTTGACGTGCGTCGGGCGCGCCGCAAGCGCGTAGCTTTTGCCGTCGTAGAGCTGAACGCGGTCGAAGGCGAGCCGTATGCGCGCGTTCCGCCCCTGAGCGGCCGTCGTGACCGCGTCCACGTGGCCGTAGACCGTCGCGCCGGTCACCTTCCCGTCACCGTCCGCCGACGTGACGTTCGAGATCTTGAACGGGTCGCCGGCGTGCGCGCTCGATGAGGAGATCGTCTGGTCCATCGTGCCCGTCAGCTGTTCGCCGGGGCTGAGCGGCGACGACGTTTGGGCCATCGCACCAAGCGGCGTCAGCCCGAGCACGGCCATCAAGAGGACCGGGGTGAAGTAGTTCATGGGTTCGTACCTCTCTTCAGTGTCATGAGCCGAAGTGTCATGAGCCGAGTGTACGCACCGCGGCAGAAAACTTTCGGAGAGAATGGATGGCGGTCTAGGGCGCTCCGTCGGCGCGCGGCAGCCGAATCGTGAACGTCGTGCCTTCACCTTCACGGCTCTCGAGCGCGATCGTACCCTCGGAGCGTTGCACCGCCCGCTTCACGATGGCTAGGCCGAGACCGGTGCCGTCGACGTCACCGTTACCGCGCCCGCGATAGAACCGGTCGAACGCGTGCGCCTGATCGCGTTCCGACATCCCGGGTCCGCGATCCCGCACCGCGAGCACCACTTCGTCTCCGCGAACGTCGGTGCTGACCGCGACTTTGGATTCCGGTGCGTACTTCAGCGCGTTGTCGAGCAGGTTCCGAACCGCCTCGGCGAGGTCCGCCTCGTCGGCGAGGACGCGCGCGCCCGGCACCGTCGAAACCTCGATCCGCGCATTCGCGTCGACCGGCGCGAGCGACGCCGCAACGCGCGCGACGACCGCGGACACGTCGACGATCTCGCGTGCGGTGCTCTCGCCGCGCTCCAGCCGCGCGAGATAGATCAGCTTCTCGATCAGCGTGCGCATCCGCCGGCTCTCTTGCCGAAGGGTCGCGAAGACGCGCTCGCGGACACCGGGCGTATCGACCGCGCCGTCCTCGAGCACGTCGAGATATCCCATGATGACGGTGAGCGGCGTTCGCAGCTCGTGCCCGGCGTCAGCGATGAACTGCCGGATCTCCGCTTCGGTGCGATCGCGTTCCGCGAACGCGGAGCGCACCTGGTGCAGCGCGCCGTTGTAGGAGTGCGCGAGCTCGCCGATCTCGTCGTCGCCCGACGAGCGGATCGGTGCCGGCCGGAAGTCGCCCCGTGCAAAGCGGCGCATCGCGGCGGAAACCTGCGTGAGCGGCGCCATCGCGCGCCGCGTGATCGCCCACGCCGCTACCCATGCGAGCAGAACGGCCGCGACGGCGGTGGGCAGCATCAACGTCCAGTACGCGCGCAGCGTGTCCCGCAACTGGTTCAAGTCGGCGCTTACGATGATGACCCCGCCGTCCACCGGGATCTGTGCGCGGTGGAGATCCATGAGCGAGGCGACCGCGCCTACCGTGCCGGTCGGCTCGCGCGGCGGTGCGCTCTCGCTGAGGAGCCGGCGGTCCTGATCGTAGACCGCGACGCGAATCCGCGGCCGCTCAAGATCCGCGGTCAGCATCGGCGCGAACCGCGTCAACGGCGCCTTCCGCGCGTGGTAGACCGCGACGCGCCGCTCGACGGACCGCGTCACCCGCGCGATCACCTCGTTGGACGTACGTGCATAGAGCCAGAAGGTGAAGATCGTCGACGCGCTTCCGATCACGAGCATGAGGCCGAGCGCGGCGCCGATGTACGCCAGCATCAGCCTCGTCGCAAACGAGCGCGCCGGCGGCCTATCCATCGTGCAGCGAGTACCCCACGCCGCGGATCGTATGGATCAGCCGCGTCGCCGCGCCGTCGTCGACCTTCGCGCGCACGTATGATATGTAGCGCTCGACGTTGCCCGGGCCGACGTCGGCGTCGATGCCCCACACCAGATCGAGGAGCTGCTCGCGCGAGAACACGCGGCGCGGATGGCGCAGGAGCGTGACGAGCAGATCGTACTCGAGCGGCGAGAGATCCAGCGTTCGGCCGGCGCGGCGCACCGTGCGCGTCGGCAGCTCCACCTCGACGTCGGCGTAGACGATGGATTCGACGTGCTCCAAGCGCGGCCGGCGCAGCGCGGACCGCAGCCGCGCCACGAGCTCCGACATCTCGAACGGCTTGGCGACGTAGTCGTCGGCACCGCGGTCGAGGCCCTGCACGCGGGCCTCGACCTCGCCTTTCGCGCTGAGCATGACGATCGGCGCTTCCGTCAGCCGGCGAAAGAGCGGCAGCATGGTAAAGCCGTCCGCTTTCGGGAGCATCACGTCGAGCAGGATGAGCTCCGGCTTCCACTCGTGGATCACCGGGATCGCGGCGGGCCCATCAGCGACCGAGCGCACCTCGAAACCGCGGCTTTTCAATCCGAGCTCGAGCATCTCGCGGATGGGGCGTTCGTCATCGACGACGAGGAGCCGCGGCGCGGTCCCTCCGTCGTCTCGCTGGATTGCCATGTGCACACTGTAGGCGGCGATGCGGAGAACAGCTGGAGAATTTTGGCGCACCGGCCCCTGCACGCCTGCCGGGCAACACGAGCGCATTCTCTGATTCGACTCCGATACCGCCGCCATACTGAGCGGCATCATGAGAGACGCGAACGAGCAGCCGGCCATCATCGCGCGTACCGCCGCCGTACGCGGCGCGGCGGTAGCGCTCGCGCTCGGCGTTTTGACGACCGGGTGCGGCAACCGGCAGCAGCCCGCTCCGAAGCCGGCGGCGGCGGCGGCCGTCCCCGTCGTTGCGCTGCAGCGAGGCACCGTCGCTCCGCGCACCGTGCTTTCCGGCATCATCGCGCCGCTGCAGAACGTCGGCATCACGTCGTCGCTCGCGGAACCCGCCGACGCCGTCTACGTCAACGAGGGCGATCGCGTCCATCGCGGGCAGCAGCTCGCGCTCCTCGACACCGCGGACCTCCGCGCGCAGCTCGCGCAATACCAAGCCACGGTGAGCAGCGATCAGGCCAAGGCCGTGCAGACGTACGATCAAGCCGGGCTGACGATCGTTCAGAACAGCAACACCGTGAACCAAGCGCGCGCGGCGGTGCGGCAGGCGCAACAGACGCTCGCAACCGACTCGGAAAACCTGGCCCGTTACGCGGCGCTGCTTCGTAACGGTTACGTCGCGCAGCAGCAGTACGACATGCAAGCGTCGACCGTGCGCAACGACCAGCAGGCCGTGCGCGCGGCGCAGGTCACGCTGCAGAACGACATCCAGCAAGTCGCCGCGAACGGCACTACGTCGACCGGGCTCCAAGGCTCGCAAGTCGCCGCCGCGCGCGCCGCCACGCAGATCTCGCAAGCGCAGGCGGACCAAATCCGCGTTCAGATCGCCAAAGCCGCGATCGTGTCGCCGATCGACGGCGTGGTGGTGAACCGCAACCTCAATCCCGGCGAGTTTCCGGGAGGCCGCCAGCTGTTCACGATTCAGCAGACCGATCGCGTCTACGCGGTGCTGAACGGCGCCGCGTCGCAGATCGCCGGCATGCAAACCGGGTCCGCGGCGACCGTCACGTCGTCGAGCCTGCCCGGGAAGCAGTTCGCCGGACGTGTCGAGGGCATCCTCAACGCGCTGAACCCAGGCTCGACGAATTTCGTCGTCAAGGTCGTGCTCGCGAATCCGGCCGGGATGCTGCGTCCCGGCATGGCGGTCTCCGGCAACGCGCGGCTTCCGGTCACGAGCGGTCTGCGGGTTCCGGACACCGCGTTTCTCGACACGACGAACTCCACGGTTCAGACCGTGAGCGCCGGCGTGGTGCAGACCGCGAAGGTCACCATGATCGCCGACGACGGCAGCAACGCGATCGTCACCGGCATCGCGCCGGGCGCATCGGTCGTGATCAACGGCCAATCCGGGCTCACCGACGGGCAGACCGTCGCGCCGCAACAGGTCGCGCAGAGGTAGATGCAATGTCGTTGACGTCGGTTTTCGTCCACCGCCCGCCGCTGGTATTCGTGCTGCTCGCCCTTATCGGGCTGGCGGGGACGATGGCTTTTCGCACGCTCGTCCAGCAGCAGTACCCCAACGTCGCTACCCCCACGATCAGCGTCTCGGTGCAGTACAGCGGCGCGTCGCCGACCGTCATGCGCGACACGATCGTGCGGCCGATCGAGGACGCGATCGCCGGCACGCCCAACCTGCAAAACCTCAGCTCGAACGTGCAGGCCGGCCGTGCGACGATCTCCGCCGCGTTCTACATCACCTCGGACGTGAACACCGATCTGGTGAACGTGCAGAAATCGCTGCAGACCGCGCAGCACCAGCTCCCGACCGATCTGCAGCCGCCCACGATAAACGTGCGCGACCCCAGTCAGGCGACTGTGGTGACGCTGTCGCTCAC
The DNA here is from genome assembly GCA_036403315.1 of Candidatus Elarobacter sp. Classification (GTDB taxonomy): domain Bacteria; phylum Vulcanimicrobiota; class Vulcanimicrobiia; order Vulcanimicrobiales; family Vulcanimicrobiaceae; genus Vulcanimicrobium. Next base: position 3,185 of record DASWRD010000010.1, on the reverse strand, counting down.
CTCCGCGAAGCTGACCGAGAGCCAGCTCTCGATGATCGCGAACAACCAAGTCGTCCCCGCCATCAACCAGATCCCGGACATCGCTTTCGTGTCCGTCGGCGGCGGCGCGACGCCGGCGTACGAGGTCGTCGTGGATCCGCAGAAGCTCGCCGCGGCAAGCCTGACGCTCAACGACGTCGTCACCACCGTCGGCTCCAGCAACACCCGCGCCGCGGGCGGCATCGCCTACGGCCGCGACCGCCAGACACAGATCGACATCCGCGGCGACATCAACTCACCGCAGTCGATCGCGTACTTGCCGATCGCAGCGCCCGCGTCCGCCGGCAGCACCGCCACGTCGGGCCTGCCAAGCACGACGTCGGGGAGCCTCTCCGCACGGACCGGAACGACGAACCCGTGGACGTCGTCGCCGCAAATCCTGCGCGTCGCGGACGTCGCCAACGTGGTCGACGGCTACACGCCGCGCCAGTTGAACGGGTTCGTCAACGGCATCAACGGGGTGTTCCTGTCCGTGCAAAAGACCGCGACGTCGTCCGAGGTCACCGCTTCGGACAACGTGATCGCGACGCTGCCTCATATCCGGGCGCAGTTCCCCGACATCACGTTCGGCGTGGTGAACGTGCAGTCGAAGTTCACCCAGCAGCAGCTCGACGGCGTCCTCCGCACGCTGGCCGAGGGGATCGCCCTGACGGGCATCGTGATGCTGTTCTTCCTGGGATCGTGGCGCAACGCGATCGTCGTGCTGATCGCGATCCCGGCATCGCTCTGCGTGGCCTTGTTCGTCATGAAGATGATGAACATGACGCTCGACACGATCTCCTTGCTGGGGATGACGCTGGTCGTGGGGATCCTGGTCGACGACTCGACCGTGGTGCTGGAGAACATCGAGCGCCACCGGGAACTCGGGCAGCCGCCGGCCGAGGCGGCGATCAACGGCCGCAACGAGATCGGCATGGCGGCGGTCGCGATCACCCTGGTCGACGTCGTCGTGTTCCTGCCGATCGCGTTCCTGCAAGGCCAGGTCGGCCGGAACCTCGTCGAGTTCGCGCTCGTCGTGGTGATCTCGACGCTGACGTCGCTGTTCGTCTCGTTCACGATCACGCCGTCGCTCGCCGCGAACTGGGCGCTCCACGGCCACTGGAAGCCGTTCGGCATCATTCGCGCATTCCATCACGGATTCGACCGCGCGCGATGGTTCTACGCGCACCGCGTCCTGCTCTGGGGCTTGCGCCATCGTGTCCCGTTCGTTGCCGGCTGCTTCGCATCACTGGTGCTCGCGGTCGCGCTGATCCCCATGGGCGTCGTCGGCGAAGAGTTCATCCCGCCGATCGACCGCGGTCAGATCTTCGTGCAGGTGACGTATCCGATCGGGACGCCGCTCACGACGACGACGGCGGCGGTTCTGAAGCTCGAGCAGCAGCTCCGCGCGCTCCCCGACATCGCGTCCGACACCGCGCTCGCCGGCGGCTACGCGTCGCCGTACGGCGGCCAGCTCGTCGAAAGCAACGTCGGCCAGATCCAGATCTTCCTGACCGACAACCGGTCGCAATCGACCGCGTACTGGGTGAACCAATACCGCCGGATCGCCGCGAAGACGCTGCCGAACGTGCAAGTTCTCGTCATCCCGGCGACGGGACAGGGCGGCGGCAACTCGCAGCCCCTCGACGTGCTCGTTACGGACGTGACCGGCGGCGACCCGACGCCGTCCGCGCAAAAGGTTTACGACGCGATGCTGCACACGCCGGGCGCCGTGAACGTCAACAGCAGCGCCGTTGCACTGTCGCCCCAGGTCGAGCTGTTGTTCCAGCGCGCCAAGATGCGTGCGCTCGACGTGAGCATCGGCACGGCGACGACCGCCGCACGCGCGGCGTTCGGCGGCGCGATCGCCACCCAGTTCGAAAGCCCGCAAGGCCTCGTCCAGGTGCAGGTGATCTACCCGCGCGACCAGCGCAACGACCTCTCGACCATCGCGCAGATCCCCGTCCGCGCCGGCAACGGACAGATCGTCCATCTGGGCGACTTCACGACGTTTCGCTGGTCGCCGACCCCGCCGCTGATCACGCGCGTGAACCGCAACACCGTCATCGACGTCAGCGCCAACTTCGCGCCCAGCTCGTCGCTGTCCAACGTGCAGAACGCGTTCATGGCCCGCATCGCCGCGCTGCATTTCCCGAAGAACATTCAAGTGCGCCCGCGTCCCAACGGCGCGCAGGACTTGATGAACCAGACGCTGCTCGGGCTCGGCGGCTCGCTGGTCCTGTCCGTCGTGCTGGTGTTCTTGCTCATGGTCGCGCTCTACAACAGCTACCGGTCGCCGCTGGTCATCATGTTCTCGGTACCGGTCGCTGCCGTCGGCGCGCTGGGCGCACTCGCGCTCACGCACGAGACGCTCAACCTGTTCTCGCTGATCGGGACGATCATGCTGGTCGGCATCGTCACGAAGAACGGGATTCTGCTCGTCGACTACGCGAACACGCTGCGCCGGCGCGGTCAGGAGAAGCTCGCGGCGATCCAGGAGAGCGCGTTCACGCGCTTCCGGCCGATCGTCATGACGAGCGTCTCGGTCGTCGCCGGAAACATCCCGCTCGCGCTCGCGCTCGAGCCGGGGTCCAGCGTGCGATCGAGCCTGGGCGTGGTGGTCATCGGCGGCATCCTGAGCTCGATGTTCCTCACGCTGGTGCTCGTGCCGGTCATGTACATGTGGCTCGCGCCGGCGCATCTCCCCGACGCGGAGAAAGCACGAGCGAGCGCTCCGCTCAAACCTGCGGGTGCGACGTCATGACGTACGGCACGCAATACCGGCGCGATATCGCGATCACGGACTTCCGCTTCGCGATGCGCGCCGGCGGGGTGCTCACCGACCGCAGCGGCCGCAGCTACCTGATCTACGACCGCATCGAGCGCGCACCGGCGCGCCCCACGCTCGCGGTCGCGCTCGACGACGACATCTCCGGCGCGTCGCGCCGCCTCGCCGACTGGGCGCTCTGCACGCTGTGCGCCGTGTTCTATTCGGCCGCGATCTGGTTCGCGTTCTTCACGGTGTGAGCGCGGGCGTCTACCGCCGGCGCTTGCCGCGCTCTTCTCGGATGCGCGCGATGCGGTCGTACACGCCGGTCACGCGGTCGTCGTCGCGCCGCGCCGAGTGTGCGCGAAGCCGTACGACCAGCAGCACCAGGATCACCGCG
>DASWRD010000009.1:0-24655 GCA_036403315.1 Candidatus Elarobacter sp. | reverse complement strand
CGCAGCAGCCGTGCTCGCCGCCGCCTGCGAGCGGGTCGCCGTCGAGTTCCCCGGCGGCGCGCGCTCGCCCGAGCGCACGGCGGCGACGGCCGCGTACCGCAGCCTCGCCGCATTTCGCGCCGCGAGCGGTCGCGGCGCGGTGTTTCCCGCGGGCGACGCCGCGCTGATCGTCGACCCGCCGCGCGACGACGCGCCGCCGTTTCTGCCGCGCGTCGTGCCGCTGATCCCCGTCGCGGGCGACGACGAGATCGCCGCGTACGTCGCCGCGCAGCGGCTGCCGGTGCAAGCGGTCGGCGTCGTGGCCGCGGATGCGGCGGCGGTGGCGCTCGCGGAGCGGATCGGTGCGGTCCGCGTCGCGCCGTTCGGGACGATGCAGGCACCGCCGCTCGGCGGGCATCACGGCGGTGCACCGCGTATCGCCGACTTCGTGCGCTGGATCGATCTGGCATGACCGTTCATCACGACGACGAGCTCGAATCGGTGGTCACCGCCGTGCCCGGACCCCGGTCGCGCGCGCTCGCGGCGGAGCTCGCGGCGTACGAAGCGCCCGGCGTGACGTACCTCGCCGACGACTACCCGGTGTTCTGGGAGAGCGCGTCGGGCGCGCTCGTCACCGACGTCGACGGCAACCGCTTCATCGATCTCACGTCCGCGTTCGGCGTCGCATCGACCGGGCACACCAACCCGCGCGTCGCGACCGCCGTCGCCGCGCAAGCGCAGCGCCTGCTGCACGGGATGGGCGACGTGCACCCGACCGAGCTCCGCACGCGGCTGCTCGCGCGGCTCGCGCAGCTCGCTCCGGGCGATTTGCGCAAGACGTACCTCGCGACGTCCGGCGCGGAAGCCGTCGAGTTCGCGCTCAAGACGGCGCTGCTCGCCACCGGCAAGCCGCGCGTGCTCGCGTACCACGGCGCGTACCACGGCCTGTCGCTGGGCGCGCTCGAAGTCGCGGGCATCGACAAGTTTCGCGCGCCGTTCGCGCCGCTCGTCCCCGGTCGCGCGACGTTCCTGCCCTATCCCGGCGCGGATGCCACGGTGGACGGCGCGCTCGCCGCGGTGCGCACCGCGCTCGCGCACGATCCCGACATCGGCGCGGTGATCGTCGAACCGGTCCAAGGCCGCGGCGGCGTGATCGTTCCGCCGGCCGGGTTTCTGCGCGCGCTGCGCGCGCTGTGCGACGAGCGCGGTCTGCTGCTGATCCTCGACGAGATATACACCGGCTTCGGGCGCACCGGAACGATGTTCGCTTGCGACGCGGAAGGCGTCGCGCCCGATCTGCTGTGCGTCGGCAAAGCGCTCGCGGGCGGCGTCCCGCTCGCCGCGACGATCGGCACCGCGCGCGCGATGGACGCATGGCCCGTGAGCGCGGGCGAGGCCATCCACACGTCGACGTTCTTGGGCAACCCGCTCGCGTGCGCGGCGGCGCTCGCGAACCTCGACGAGCTCGAACGGGTCGACGCGATCGGCCGCGTTGCGGCGCGCGGTGCCGCGCTGGGCGCACGGCTGCGCGCGCTGGGGTCGCGCCCGAGCGTGCGCGACGTGCGCGGCATCGGATTTCTGTGGGCGGTGGAGTTCGCGCATGCGGCGTTCGCGAACCGCGTCGTCGTGCGCGGCCTCGCGAAAGGCGTGATCCTGCTGCAGTCCGGTACGACCGGGACGTCGATCACGATCGCGCCGCCGCTCACCATCCCCGACGCGCAGCTTGCGCGCGCGCTCGACGTGTTCGCCGCCGCGATCGACGACACGGAGGCACGAGCGTGAGCACGCTGCGCGTCGGCATCGTCGGATCCGGTTTCGGCGGCAGCGTGCACGCGCCGGCGTTCGCGCTGCACCCGCGCTTCGAGGTCGTCGCGATCGCCTCGCCGGCGAGCGCGGAGCGCGTCGCGCGCGAGCGCAAGATACCGCATGCGTTCGACTCGGTCGAATCGATGCTGGCCGGCGTCGAGCTCGACGTGGTTTCCGTCGCGTCGCCGCCGTTCGATCACCACCGTTCGGTGCTCGCCGCGCTGGGCGCGGGCAAGCACGTGCTGTGCGAGAAGCCGCTCGCGCTGAGCGTCGCGCAAGCCGAAGAGATGGTCGCCGCGAGCGCGCGCTCCGGAAACGTCGCGGCGGTCGCGTTCGAGTTCCGCTACGTCCCCGCCGTGATAGCGCTCAAGGAGCTGGTCGACAACGGGCACGCCGGCGCGCTGCGCGAGATCGAGGTCGCGCGCCTGAGCCGCCAGCTGCTCGAGCGCAGCACCGAGCTCCCGAGCCGCTGGTGGTTCTCGCGCGCGTGCGGCGGCGGCGTGGCGAGCGGCACGCTGCCGCACTTCTTCGACCTCGCCAACCAGTTCGCGGGCCGCGCGCCGCGCGCGACGCACGGCTTGCTGCGCACCGCGAACCCGCGCCGCACGGACGAGCAGGGCACGTTCGAGAGCGACGCCGCCGACGGCGCGTTCGCGCTCGTCGACTACGGCGACGGCCTCATCGCGCGCATCGGCAACGACTCGACGACCGTCATCGAGTCGACGACGGTCGCCGTGCACGGCGAGCGGCGCAGCGCCGTCGCCAACGGCACGTTCTTCAACGACCTGCGCGTGTTCACGCTGGACGAGGACGATCAGGACGAGCTGGAGATCGCGCCGTCACCGTACGAGAAGCACGGCCAGATCCAAGGGAACCTGCCGTTCTTCTTGCCGCTGCTCGATGCGTTCGCGGAAGCGATCGATTTGGAAAAACCGGGTGTGCCCACGTTCGCCGACGGCCTCGTCGTCCAGCGGTCGCTCGAGGCCATCGGCTACGGGGTGTAACGCGCCTACGGCAGCGTGAAGCCCGCGGCAACCGTGTGCAGGGAGATCGTGCCGATCGTGCAGCGTGACGCGGCGCTGCACGTCGACGCGAGGTTGCCGAACTGGTCGCCCGCGTTGACGATGCCGTCGCCGTTCGCGTCGTACCATACGCCGACGTGATAGACCGTCGCGTTCGTCTGCACGTCGCCGAGGCGGAACGCGCCGGTCGCATCGACGGGGACTCCGCCGGGATACGTGACGTCGAGGATGTGCGGTACCGTGCCGCCGGAGTTGTCGTACGCGAACGCGACGAGCTGCGTGGCGCCGGCCTTTTGCACGCTCGGGCCGCTATACACGGCGCCCGTGGGATCGAGCGTCAGCGATGCCAGTGCCTTGTACACGTTGAGGCGGCCATGCCCCTGATGCGGGTCGTTGATGTTGTCGGCGGTGCCGTCGAGCAGCTGCGCGACGCGCGCCGGCGTGATGCTGTGATGCCCGCCGGCTGCCGCGTACAGCAGCGCCGCGGCGGCGCTTACCTGCGGCGTCGCCTGCGACGTTCCGGCGAAGAACGACGAGCAGTTCGTCGCCGGCGTCGGCGTCGAGCACTGGTCGCTGGGGAAGTTCGCGGTCGACGTCGAGTAGTTCCAGATCCAGTGCAGCGCGCTTTTGTCGCTGCCGCCCGACGGGTCGCCGCCGGGCGCGACGAGGCCGAGGCCGGGGCCGTACTGCGAGTACGAGGTGACGTACTCGGTCGAGCCGGCGAAAACGCCCGGGTTGCCGGTGTCGCGGATGGCGCTCGCGCCGACGGAGATCACGTTGTCGTACGCGGCCGGATAATCGAGCACGGTGTGCGGCGTGCCGCTCTCGCCGCCGTCCGCGTCGTTGCCGGCGGCGGCGACGACGGTGACGCCGGAAGCGATCGCGGCGACGATCGCGTCGTGCTCGCCCTGGTCGAATCCGTTGGCGTTGCCGACCTCTTCGGCGGCGCCGAGGCTCAGGTTGATGACGTCCGCATTGTGCGCCACCGCGCGCTGGATCGCGGTCACCTCGTCGGTGACGGTGGCCGTCTGGTTGTGGTTCGTCGCGGTGGTGTCGGCGAAGATGTTGTAGGCCAAGAGGCGCACGTTGTAGCCGCCGCCCGCGAAGCTGTTCGCGTTGTTCGCCTGGGCCGCGGCGATGCCCGCGACGTTGGTGCCGTGGCCGTTCGTGTCTTGCGAGTCATGGCTCGCGCGCTGGTAGCCGAACTCGTCGTCGACCTTGGCAAAAAGGTCGACGTTGTTGCGGTCGATGCCCGTATCGATCACGGCGATCGTCGCGTTGGCGCCCTTCGTGTACGACCAGCCGTTGGGGAAGCCGTCGGCGAAAAGATACCACTGGTCGACGTTGTTCGCGTGCGTGTCGTTCACGGCCGTCGGTGGTTTCGTCAGCGGGAAGCGCTTGTGCACCGGGAACACCGCGAGCACGTCGCTCTGCGTGCGCAGCTTGGCGGCGAAGGCCGTCGCGTCGGTGCCGGCCGGGACCTGGACGAAGCGCTCGAACTCGCCGGACGGGCTCGTGAGCTCGGCGCGGGCCGTCGCGCCCTCAGCGAGCTCGATCTGCGACGCGCGCGAGCGCATCTGCGCCGCGCTGCCGCGATAGCGCACGAGCACTTGATCCGTGACGACGCCGCCGCCGCTGAAGCGCTGGATGCCGCGCCTCGTCTCGGTGGTGCCGCGCAGCGCCGACGAATTCGTGCTGCGGCCGATCGACTGCAGCGAGCTCAGGAGAACCTGGCCGCTCGAATCACCGGCTTGGTTGTAGAAGATCGTGTGGTTGCCGTTGAGCGTCTGCGCGACGTTGACGACGTACGGGCTCGTCACGGTGGGCGTGAACACGTACTGCCACTGGTGCGGCGCGGTCTGCGGCGTGTCGCTCGTCTGCGTGACGGCGGCGAAGTACACGCACGACGTGTTCGCCGCGTCGCGCCGCTGCACGGCCAGCCCGGACGGGCTCGACTGCAGCGTATAGCTGCTGCTGCCTGTCGCGGACTGCGCTGCGAGCGACGTGCAGCCCGGAGCGAGCGTAGGCGTGCTGGTGGCTTTGGGCACCGGCTTCGAGCCGCCGCCGCCGCCGCAGGCGGCGAGCGTCGTCGCCGCAGCGAGGGCGAGAAGACAAGAGACCGGGCGGTGTAACATGCGCATCGCTTTCACTGAACGGGGGCCGGGGGCTGAACGTCACGTTCGAGGCGGCGCCACAAAATACCCAGGGCCGCAACGGTCGCGCGTTCTCGTATGTCGGATCGCGACCCCGGAAACGTGAGGCGGCGCGTCTCGATCTCAGCATCTCCCAAGCTTAACGCGTACCATACCAAGCCGACCGGCTTTTCCGGCGTGCCGCCGCCGGGCCCGGCCACGCCGGTCGTGGCGATCGCGACGTCGACCGCGAGACGGACGCGCGCGCCGCGCGCCATCGCCGCTGCGGTTTCCTCGCTCACCGCCCCGAACTCCGCAAGTGTACGATCTGGTACATCGAGCAGCGCCGCCTTTACGTCGTTCGCGTACGCGACGATCCCGCCGCGAAACACCGCCGAAGCGCCGGCGACGCTGACGAGCGCATCGGCGATCCCGCCGCCCGTGCACGACTCCGCCGTGCCGACCGTCAGCCCGCGCTCTGTGAGCGCGCGCACGATCGCGCCGGGGAGCGTGATGTCGTCGTCGCCGTAGTAACCGCTGCCGATCCGCTCGCGCAGCTGCGCGGCGACCGGCTCGATCATCGCATCGGCTTGCTCGCGGCCGGCGGCCTTCGCCATGATCTTCACGTCGACGGCGAAGCCGTGCGCGAGCATCGCGATCTTCGGATTCTCGAGCGTGCGAAACAGGTCTTCGACGCGGCGGTCGAGCTCCGATTCGCCGATCCCGACAGTGTGCAGCGTGCGCGTGTAGATCGCTTCGCGCAGGCCGAACCGCCGCACGAGCCACGGCACGAGCTGGTCGGCGAGCATCGGCTTCATCTCGCGCGGCACGCCCGGCATGCACGCGACGAACTTGCCGTCGTCGCGCAGCGCGACGAAGCCGGGCGCCGTGCCGTGCGGGTTGTCGAACACGACGCAGCCTTCGGGCAAATATGCTTGGCGCCGGTTGTTGTCCGCCATCGGGCGGTTGAACTGGCGAAACCGCTCCTCGATCGCGCGCAGCGACGGCTCGTGCAGCACGAGCTTCTTCCCGACGGCGCGCGCGACGGCGTCCTTCGTCAGGTCGTCCACGGTGGGCCCCAAACCGCCGGTGCACACCGCGCCGCCGGCGCGCGCGAGCACGTCGTCGAGCATCGCGGCGAGCCGGTCCGCGTTGTCGCCCACCGAATGCTTCGCGTACACGTCGACGCCGTGGTCGGCGAGCGTGCGCGCGATGTGCACGCTGTTGGTGTCGACGAGGTGCCCGAGCAAAATCTCGGTGCCGATGGTGACGATCTCGACGGAAGCCATTACTCGAGCGCCTTCGGGCCGAGCGCGGCGAGCTCGTCCTCGAACCACTGCGGGTACGACACGCGCGCGTCCAGCGCGAAGCCGTCGGCCGCCGCGATCATCGCTTCGCGGCGCACGGCGCCGTCGGCAGCCAAGCGCGTGCGGTTGCGGCGCTTCTGCGTCGCGAGGCAGTCGATGAACCGCGCGAACTTCGCGTCGAGCACGCGCGCCAGCGCTTCTTTCAGCGTTTTGCCGACGCGCGGCGCGACGCCGCCCGTCGAGATGCCGATCCGCACGGGACCGGCTGCGACGATCGCCTGCATCGCGACGAAGCCGTACCGCGGCTGGTCGATCGTGCACAGCAGAAACCGATGTTCGTCGGCGAGCGCACGCAGCCGTGCGGAGAGCGATTCGTCCTGCGGCGTCGAGATCACGAAGAACGCGTTCGCCACGTCGTCGTCGAGCAGCGCGCGCGGGTCCGTGATCCAGCGGACGTCGGCGTCGACGGAGCGCAGCGCGGCGACTTTCTCGATCGCTTCGTGGTCGTCGGCGGGGCCGATCACGACGCACGCGCGGCCGACCAGGTTCAAGCTGACCGGATAGAAGCCGTGCGGCGGCAGCGGGTCGCCGCGGCGCGTTTCCGACGCCATCTCAGAGATCGACCGGGCGCAGGTAGAACTCGTTGATCGCCGTGCCCGACACGAGCGCGGTCGTCGGCAGGTGGCGCTTCCAGTGCGTGGAGTCGACGCGCCGCCGCACGAGCTTCACGTCGGAGCCGGCGAGCCCGCGCGCGACGATCGCGGCATCGTCGTAGCCGAACAGGATCAAGTTCAGGATGCGGTCGGCCATCGCGTAGGTGACGCCGAGGTCGCCTTCGTCGGTTTGGTTCGCCTCCAGATCGGCGCTGGGCGGCTTGTCCACGACGTCCTTCGGCACGCCGAGATGGCGCGCGAGCGCCCACACCTGCGTCTTGAACAAGTCGCCGATCGGGTTGACCGGCGGCGTGTCATCGGCGTGCCACGTGAAGTAGCCCATGAGCCGCTCCGTCTTGTTGCCGGTGCCGACCGGCAGCGCGCCGCGCCGCGCCGACTGGTCGAACAGGATCAGCATGCGCATGCGCGCCATGACATTGCCCTTGCGGCGCGGGTCGGCGTCGGGCGCGTGCTTCAGATAGCCGTCGACGGCTTCGCTGATCTCGATCGTCTCGCAGTTGATGCCGAGCGCGTCGACGACGCGCTGCGCGTCCGACAGCGACGACGCGGCCGACGTCTTGTACGGCATGCGGATCGCGTACACGTTCTCGGGCCCGAGCGCGCGCGCGCACAGATACGCCACCAGCGCACTGTCGATGCCGCCCGACAGCCCGAGGATCGCTTTGCCGATCCCGCGCCGCTCCACGAGCTCGTCGCGCAAGAACGCTTCGAGCCAGCGCGCGGCGAGCTCGGGGTTGATCGCCAGCGACGGTTCGTCCAGTCGTGCGTCCACCACCGGGAGGACGGTCACGTGCGTTCCTCCAGCCGGCGCAGCACCGGGATCTCGTCGTCGAGCCACAGATCGGGCAGCACCGCGGACAGATCGCCGAGCAGCGGGATCGTCGCGCGCGCGAGATCGACCTCCTGGCGGTCGAGCTCCACGCGCACGATGCACGCGTCGAGCGGTCCGGCGGATTCGAGCAGCTCGCCGCGCGGCGAGTACGCGCACGTGCCGCCCGACATCCCTTTGCCGCCTTCGAATCCCGTCAGCCCGGCATACAGCACGTACACGCCGTGCTCCGCGGCCGCCGACGACAGGATCGCCTTCCAGCGCACGCTGCTCTCCAGCTCGTCGTCGCCGCACAGTCCGCGCCCGGGCGACGCGCTCGGGATGATGATCAGCCGCGCGCCCTTCAATGCGGCGACGGTCGGCATGATCGCGTGCCACGCGTCCTCGCAGATCAGCATCGCGGCCGTCGCGAACGGCGTCTCGAACACCGACAGCCGCCGGCCGCGCGTGAGGAAGCGCTCCTCGTCGAACACGCCGTACGTCGGCAAGAACATCTTGCGGTGCACGTGCACGATGCGCGGGCCGCCCGGCTCGCCGCAGCGCACGTACAGCGCGCTGTTGTGGAACGTCCCGGCGACGTTTTCGTAGAAGCCGACCACGACGTCGCACGGCGACTTCGTCCCCGCTGCGCGCCACTGCGCGTCGACGTGCTGCGCCATCGCCGCGGAATCGAGCGCGAGCTCGTACACGGCGCCTTCGAGAAAATAGCCGGTCAGCGCGGCTTCCGGGAACACGATCAGCTCCGGCGGCTGCGGCGCACCTTGCAGTTGTTCGAACACGTCGCGCATCGCGGCGAGGTTCGCGGCGAAGTCGCCTTTGCGCGGCTTGAACTGCACGAGCGCCGCGTGCACGGTATTACTTGGCAACGGCGAGCGCCGGCGCGGTGCGCACGCGCACCTGCTCGGCGAGCTCTTCGGCGGGGTAGGTGAGGATCTCGACCAGCGTCGGGTGGAGGTGCGGGATGCGCGCGTAGTCCTGCACCGTCGCGCCGTACGCCATCGCGACGATCAGCGGCTCGATGAGATCGGACGCGTCGGGGCCTAGGATCGCCGCGCCGAGGATGCGGCCGTCGCTCGGCGACGCCATCATCTTCACGAAGCCCTTGGTCTTGCCGATGGCGACCGCCTTGCCGTGGTCGTTGAACGGGTACGTCGCGCGGATGAACTCCACGCCCGCGGCCTCCAGCTCGCGCTCGGTTTGACCGACCACCGCTACCTGCGGATCGGTGAACACCGTGTGCGTCTTGCTCAAGCGGTAGTCCGCGCGCTCGCGCGCGCCCGTCGCCGCGTTGCGCCCCGCGATCTCGCCTTGCTGGATCGCGACGTGAACGAGCAGATATTGCCCCGTCACGTCGCCGACGGCGTAGATGTCCGGGTTCGACGTGCGCAGCGTGTCGTCGACCGGGATGCCCGTGATGTCGTGGTGCTCGACGCCCGCGTTGTCGAGGTCCATGCCGCAGACGTTGGGCACGCGGCCGAGCGCGTAGAAGATTTCGTGCGCGGCGACGTCGTGCTCGGCGCCGGCTTGGGTGAAGTGCACGACCTTCATGCCGTCGTCGCGCACGCTCACGCGATGCACCTGCGCGCCCAGCTCGACGCGGATGCCCTCCTCGCGGAAATACTCCGTCAGGCCCAGGCCCACGTCGTGGTCCTCGCCGGAGAGCAAGTGCTTGGAGCGCAGCACGATCGTCGTGGGCACGCCCGCACGCGCGAAGAATTGGCCGAGCTCGCTGCCGACGTAGCCGCCGCCCAGCACGATGAGCGACTTGGGCGGCGAGTCGAGGTCGAGCGCCGCGTCGCTGTCGATGAAGCCGGCTTCGCGCAGGCCCGGCACCGCGGCCGGAGCCACGCTGCTGCCGGTGGCGATGATGAAGCGCGGCGCGTAGAGCACCTCGTCGCCGACGCGCAGCGTGGTCGGCGACTCGAAGCGCGCCGCGCCCGCGAACACCGGGAACGTCTCGATCCCCGCGATCCGGTAGTCGGCCCAGCCCGCGACGAGGGTCCGCTTGCGCTCGGCGAGCGCGCGGTAGTCCAGCGCCGGTTCGCCGGCCTGCACGGCGAGCCGGCCCGCGCTGCGGATCTCGTGGAGCAGGTCGCCGGTCGCCAGCAGCGTCTTCGACGGCATGCACCCGCGCAGGATGCACAAGCCGCCCAGCGGGCCGTGGTCCACCAGCGCGACGGCGGCGCCGAGGTCGCGCGCCGTGCGGGCGGCGGCGTAACCGCCGCTCCCGGCGCCGACGACGATCACGTCGAATCGATTCGGAATCGTTCTCCTCCTCTGAGATGCACGCCCAGTCTTCGGGCTGCCCGGCTGACGCCAGCCCATGGATGTGGACACGTTCAAAGCGGCGGACGGTTCCGGCAGGCGACCCATGCGGTGCGCGCGGAACGAGCCGGACCGTGGACCTCGCCCTCGTCGGGAACGCCGTCCGGTCGAAGCCGGCCGCGTTCGTGGCCGCCGTCGGCCGGCCGGCCGTCATCGCGGTCGGCATCGCCGGCCTCAGCCTCGGCTTCTTCCTCTGGTACGCGCTCGCGCTGCGCGGTCCGCACGGCGCCGTGTTCCTGGAGCTCAGCTTCCTGCTCGCGCTCGGCGCGGGCGTCGCGACGACCTACGGCGGTTGGGTCACGTACGCGCACTACTTCGCGCGGCGCGCGCACGTCGACGAGATCACGGCGCTGCAGTACGACGCCCTGTCGTGGTCGTCGCTGGTGCTGCTGTCGGGCGCGCTGCTCGGCTCGAACGGGGGCACCGGCGCCGGCCGGGCCGCCGCGCTGGCCGCCGGCGTGTTCGTGCTGGCGAAGCTCGTCGTCGCGGCGCGCTTCAACCGCACGGTTCGCGACGTCGCGCTCACGTTCGTGATGACGCGGTTGCCGATGATCGCGATCGCCGAGCTCGCGGCGATGGTGATCGGGCAGCGGCCGGGCGTGCACTATGCGGCGTCGGATAATCCGCTGCTCGCCGTGTGGGGGCGCTGGGACGCGGAGCACTACCTGCGCGTCGCGGGCCAGGGCTACTTCGGCACCGAGCCGGCGTTCTTTCCGCTCTATCCGCTGCTGATCCGCATCGTCGGCGCGTTCACCGGCTCGCACCTCATCGCCGGGCTGGTCGTATCGAATGCGGCGAGCTTTCTCGCGCTGCTGTACCTGTACAAGCTCGTCGAGCATGAGTACAACCGCCACGTCGCGCAGCGCGCGACGTTCTTCGTGTCGATCTTTCCGACCGCCATCTTCTTCTCGGCCGTGTACAGTGAGTCGCTGTTCCTGTTCCTGACCGTGGCGTCGTTCTACTACGTGCGCGAGCGGCGCTGGCTGATGGCCGGCGTGTTCGGGTTCTTTGCGGCGCTGACGCGCTCCGAAGGCGTGCTGCTCGCCGCGCCGCTGTTCATCGAGTGGGTTATCGCGGCGCGCGAGGGCGGGCGCGAGTTCTTCCGCTACTGGGTCGACGACGTCGTGAAGCCGCTGATCGGGATGGCGCTGGTGCCGCTCGGCCTCGCCACGTACATGGCGTACCTGTGGGTGATCAACGGCGATCCGCTGCGCTTCTCGCACGTGCAGTCGCACTGGGGCCGGTACTTCGCGCCGCCCTGGGTGTCGGTTTCGAACACCGTGCACAAGATCGTGACGGCGCACTCGACGCAGACCGTCGCGAACGAAAGCCTCGAGCTGGCGTTCACGCTGCTGATGGTGGTCGTGCTGGCAGTGGGCTTCCGCCGCCTGCGCCTGTCGTACGTGGTCTACATGGCGCTCTCGATCGTCATCCCGATGTGCACCGCGAGCCTGATGAGCATGCCGCGCTTCGCGCTCGTGCTGTTCCCGATGTTCGCGCTGTTCGGGCTGTGGGGTGCGCGGCCGACGTTCCAAAACGCGTACGTCGCTTTCTCCTTACCGCTGCTGGGGCTGTTCACCGTGCTGTTCGCCGATTGGTACTGGGTCGCGTGAGCGCGCCCGAGAGCGTCCCGCAGAGGAGCCTGTTCCACCGCGTCCGCAAGCGGCGCGGGGTACGGCAGTTCGTGAAGTTCGGGATCGTCGGCGCGTCCGGTTTCGTGCTCAACTTCGCGATCTTCACGCTGCTGCAGCGCGTCGTACCGAACCATGCGGCGGCGGGCCCGTATTACGCGATCTACTCGACGGCGTTCCTCACGGGCGGCGTGTCGAACTACTTCCTCAACCGCATCTGGACGTTCAAATCCACCGGGCACGCCGGCAGCGAAGCGGCGAAGTTCCTCAGCGTCTCGGTGCTAGCGCTGATCGTCGGCCTCATCGTGTCGGCGCTCGTCGCGCCGTACTTCGGCCACGGCCACAAGACGTGGTTCCTCGCCACGCTGTCGGGCATCGTCGTCAACTTCTTCGTCAACAAGTACTGGACGTTCCGGTCGGTCGCGTGACGCCGGCGCGGCTGTTCTGGCTCGCCGCCGCCGCGTTCACGGCGATCGGCGCGCTGCTGCGCTTCAAGGGGATCCACGACCCGATCTTCGACCACCCCGGCTGGCGCCAAGGCGACACCGCGGCGATCGCGCGCAACTTCGCGCAGCTTCAGTACAACATCTTCTTCCCGCAGGTCGACTACAACGGCCCGCCGCCGAACTACGTCGAGCTGGAGCTGCAGATCGTGCCGTTCCTCGCGGCGACGCTGTACAAGCTCGTGGGCGTGCACGAGGTGATCGGGCGGCTGATCTCGCTGGCGTTCGGGGTCGCGACCATCCCGGTGATCGCCGCGTTCGGGCGCTGGCTGTGGAAGTCCGACGTCGCAGGCTTCATCGCCGCCGCCACGTTCGCGGTGCTGCCCGGCGCGTGGTACTACAGCCACACCTTCATGCCCGACACCGCGATGGTGTTCTTCACGACGTGCGCGCTGTTCGCGTGCGCGCACTGGATCGTCGACCGCGACGCGGGCTGGCGCGGCTGGTGGCTGCCCGCGCTGCTGCTGATGACCGCGTTTCTCGCCAAGCCGGTGGCGGTGACGGCGGCGATCCCGATCGCGGCATGCGCCATCGCGCGATTCGGCTGGCGCGCCGCGCTGCTGCGGCCGCAGCTGTGGGCGCTGTTCGCCGCCGCGTTCGTCCCGCTCGCGCTGTACGACGCGTTCGTGTCGGCGCACGCGGAGTGGCACTGGGCGAGCGGCATCACCAAGCTGCACGTGATCCCGTCGCTCGTCGCCGCGCTGACGTCGCCGGCGGCATTCGTCGCGAAGCTCGGCGCGTTCGCGCACGCGTTCAAAATGCTGTCAACGACGATGCTGGGGCCCGTCGGCTTCGTGCTCGCGCTCGCGGCGTGCGTCGTGCCGTTTCGCTCGCGCAGCGACGCGCTGGTGTGGGGCTGGCTGGGCGCCGGCCTGCTGTACACCTACGTCGTCGTGACCGTCGAGCGCGTCGACTACTACCTCTACTTGCTCCTCCCGCTAGCCGCGCTGCTCATCGGGCGGCTCGGCGACTTTGCGCTGGAGGGCTATGCCGAGACGCGCGAGCGGCGCGCAACGCTGTCCGCGCTTGCGGCCGTCGTGTGGATCGTCGCGGTCATCGCCGGCTATCGTGAGATCGCGCCGTACTATCATTGGAGCGCCGCCAACTTCGTGCGCGCGAAGCAGCTCGACGCCGTGCTCGCGCCGGGCACGCTCGTCGTGATGGGGCACTACGACCCGTCGATCCTGTACACGATGAACCGCAAAGGCTGGGAAGAGGACCCGCACCTCTGGACGCCGTTCAACGAGCAGAGCGCGATCCGCAAGGGCGCGCGCTACTACGTCTCCGTGGAGCACGCGCGGCTCAAACAGACGAACCTCGAGCTCTACTGCTGGCTGTCGCGGTTCCCCGTGCTCGTCCCGGCGGCGAAGTGGCCGGTGTACGAGACCGATCCCGCGAAGGTGCTGCCCGGAGCGGAGGACCGCTGGCGCGCGTTCCGCCGCAGCGAGATGGCCGGTGCGTTCGCGAACTGGAGACGAGAATGGAAATCGGCGCCCGACCCGTGCCCGATGCGAGCGACCTGAAGACCGTCGGCGATCTGGACCGCGACGTCGACGCGCTGCGCGCGAACGCCGACGCGTGGGCGCGGCTCGGGATCGCGGGAAAGATTCGCCATCTTCGCACGATGCGCACGCAGACTGTCGCCGTCGCGCAGCGCTGGGTGGACCTGGGCTCGCAAGCCAAGGGGATCACCGGCTCGCAACTGGCTGGCGAGGAATGGATGTCCGGGCCGTACGCGCTGCTGACGGCCATCGACCGGCTCGCCGCGACGCTCGGCGGGATCGCGCGCGACGGGACGCCGCCGATCCCGGAGCCCGCGATCCGCACGCGTGCCGACGGCCAAGTCGTGGTCGACGTGTTCCCGGTCGACAACGCGGACCGCATCCTCCTCAACGGCTTGCACGCGGAGATCTGGATGCAACCCGAGGTCACGCGCGCGACGCTGCGCGAGCATACCGCGAGCTTCTACGCGCGCGCCGAGCCGGAAGGTTCGGTCACGCTCGTGCTGGGTGCCGGCAACATCGCCAGCATCGCGCCGCTCGACGTCCTGACGGCGCTGTACGCGCACGGCAGCGTCGCGCTGCTCAAGCTCAACCCCGTGAACGCGTATTTGGCGCCGGTGTTCGCGCGCGTCTTCTCCTCGCTGATCGGCGAAGGCTTCGTGCGCATCGCGGACGGCGGCGCCGACGTGGGTGCGTACCTGTGCGCGCACCCCGGCATCGACGCAATCCACCTCACCGGCGGCGAGCGCACGCACGACGCGATCGTGTTCGGCGGCGGCGACGAAGGCGCGGCGCGCAAGCGCGGCGGTCGGCCCGTGGTGACGAAGCCGGTGACGAGCGAACTGGGCAACGTCACGCCGGTGATCGTGGTGCCCGGCCCGTGGGAGGAAGCGGACCTCGACTTTCACGCGGTGCACGTCGCCACGCAGAAGCTGCACAACGCGGGCGCGAACTGCATCGCCGCGCAGGTGATGATCACGCCGGCGGCCTGGGATCTCGCGCCGCGCTTCCTGGACAAAGTGCGCGCAGCGCTCGGCGGCGCACCGCGACGACCGTCGTACTATCCCGGCTCGCGCGACCGCGTGCGCATGGTCGAGCACGCGCACCCGGAGTCCGAGAGCGTCGGCGTGCCGATCGACGGCATCCACCGCACGTTCGTCGCCAACCTCGACCCGAACGCGCGCGACGAGCCGTTGTTCCGCAGCGAAGCGTTCGGCCCGGTGCTGGCGCAGACGTCGCTGCCCGGTGCGGATGCGGCGGAGTTCTTGCGCAACGCCGTCGCGTTCGCGAACGATTCGCTGCACGGCACGCTCGGCGCGGCGATTCTGATCCACCCGCGCACGATCCGTGAGCTGGGCGGCGCGTTCGACGACGCGCTCGCGGCATTGCGCTACGGCTGCGTGACCGTGAACACGTGGCCGGGCGTCGCGTTCACGCTCGCGACCGCGACATGGGGTGCGTATCCGGGCGGCACGATCGCCGACGTCGGCAGCGGGATCGGCATCGTGCACAACGCGTACTTGTTCGACAAGCCGCAGAAAACGGTCGTGCGCGCACCGTTCGCGCCGTTCCCGCGCTCGCTGCTGACCGGCGAACGCACGCTGCTGCCGGTCCCGCCGTGGTTCGTAACGCACCGCCGCGCGGCAGAAGTCGGCCGCAAGCTCTTCGCCTACACGGCCAAGCCGAGCCTCACGCGCATGGCCGCAACGGTACTGGCCGCGATGCGCGCATGACACCCGCCGCCCGGCAGGTGAAGTCGGGGCTCGCGATCTACGTATGAATCCGTAGTTCACCCCGCCGTCTCAGCCGGAGGCTCTTCCATGCGTCTGTTCCGCCCGGTCCTTCGGGGCCTCGGCCTGGTCGCCGCCGTCGCCCTCGCGATCTCGGCCGCGCCAGGCGTCAGCGCCGACGCCCTGTATGGGTTGAGCGGCCCTGTTGCACCGGACTCGGCAGTTGCGAAGGCGTCGGCCGCGCATGGGTTCGACCTCTCCAGCCTCGACCCGACGTGCAAGGCCTGCGACGACTTCGCGCAGTTCGCCACGGGCGGATGGAAAAAGAACAACCCGATCCCGGCCGACCGCACGAACTGGGCGCGCTTCGTGAAGCTTTCGCAGGACAACCAGAACGTCGTGCGCGGGATCGTCGAGGAGTCGGCCGCGGCGCACGCGGCGCCCGGCAGCAACACGCAGAAGGTCGGCGATTTCTACGGCTCGTGCATGAACATCGGCGCACGCAACAGTGCGGGCGTGACGCCCGTGAAGCCGCTGCTCGACCGCGTCGACGCGACCACCGCCGCCGACCTGCCCGTGACGCTCGCGCAGCTCCATGCGCTGTTCGTCAGCGGTTTCTTCAGCGCCGGCGCGCGGGTCGATGCGCGCGATGCGGACGCGACGATCGTCGGCATCGGCCAAGGCGGCCTCGGGCTGGGCGATCGCGACTTCTACCTCAAGGACGACGCGAAGTCCCAAGCAATTCGCGATGCGTACGTCAAGCACGTCGGCAACGAGCTGGTGCTCTCGGGCTGGGACGACGCCCGCGCCCGGGCCGCCGCGGCGCGCGTGATGGCGCTGGAGACGGCGCTCGCGAAGATCTCGCGCGACCGCGTGGCGCTGCGCGATCCCAAGCTCAACTACAACAAGACCAATCTCGGCGGCGTGACCGCCGCCGCACCCGGATTCGCGTGGGACCGCTATTTCGCGGCGCGCACGATCCCGGCGGCGA
The DNA here is from genome assembly GCA_036403315.1 of Candidatus Elarobacter sp. Lineage (GTDB taxonomy): Bacteria > Vulcanimicrobiota > Vulcanimicrobiia > Vulcanimicrobiales > Vulcanimicrobiaceae > Vulcanimicrobium. The sequence goes on along the minus strand of DASWRD010000009.1, from coordinate 8,224 downwards.
CGACGCCGATCAACCTGACCAACGCGGAGTACGCGCGCAACACCGTCGCGCTGATGAACGCGACGCCGCTCGACGACGTCAAGGCGTACCTGCGCTGGCACGTGCTCAACCAGTTCGACGACACGCTTTCGCAACCGTTCGAGGACGAAGCGTTCGCGTTCTCCTCGGTGCTGAGCGGCGCGAAGCAGCAGCAGCCGCTGGAGCGGCGCTGCACGGCCGCCGTCGACAACGCGCTGGGCGAAGCGCTCGGCGCCGCGTTCGTCCAGAAAAAGTTCTCGCCCGCTGCCAAAGAGCGCGCCAAGGCGATGATCGCCAACCTGCAGTCGGTGCTGCGTGACGACATCGCGAGCCTCGACTGGATGAGCGCGCCGACGCGCAAAGAGGCGATCGGCAAGCTCGACGCGTTCACCGTGAAGGTCGGGTATCCCGACGTCTGGACGGACTACTCGAAGCTCGACGTCTCCGGCGGTCCCTATGCGGCCAACGTGATCAGCGCGCTGCGCTGGAACGACGTGCGCAGCATCGGCTTCATCGGCAAACTGCGCGACCGCTCGCTGTGGGGTATGACGCCGCCCACGGTCAACGCGTACTACAACCAGTCCAACAACGAGATCGTGTTCCCGGCCGGCGTCTTGCAGCCGCCGTTCTTCGACCCCGCGAATGACGACGCGATCAACTACGGCGGCATGGGCGCGGTCATCGGCCACGAGATGACGCACGGCTTCGACAACACCGGCCGCCAGTACGATGCCCGCGGCAACAACCGCGACTGGTGGGTCGCGGCCGACGCCGCGGCGTACGACACGCGCGCGAAGTGCGTGGAGGACCAGTTCTCGGCGTTCAAGGTCGGCGACCTCAACATCAACGGCAAGTTCGTGCTCGGCGAGGCGATCGCGGATCTCGGCGGCATCACGATCGCGTACAAGGCGTTCCAGAAGTCGCAGGCGGGCAAGCCGCGCCGCGTCATCGACGGCTTCACGCCCGAGCAGCGGTTCTTCTTAGGTTACGCGCAGTGGTTCACGCGCTCGTTCCGCGACGAAGAGGCGCGCAGCCGCATCACCACGGACCCGCACCCCAACGACATGTACCGCATCAACGGGACCGTCGCCAACTTGCCGGAGTTCGCGCAGGCGTTCTTCTGCAAGATGAACGATCCGATGGTGCGCCCGGCGGCCAGCCGCTGCAAGATCTGGTAGCCGCGGCGGGCTACGGCACGCGCCGCTCGGCGAACGCCGTCGTCCAGCCGCGCACGTCGTCCCAGCGCGCGTCGAGCAGTGCTGGGACGTCGATGCCCTTGGTCGTGCGCACGTAGTCGAAAAACGCGTCCAGCAGCGCGGTGCGCTCGGATGCGTCCATCGCACCGATCGGGATGTAGCGGCTCGCCGTCCGCGGCGACGTCAGACGCGCGACCGCCGCCAGCCACAGCAGCCGGCGCTCCGGCGCGCCGGCCTTCACGAGCATCGCCTGTTCGAGCATCGCGGCGCAGTGCGCGGTCCACGCCTCGATCCGTTTTTCGACGGGCCACAGATCCCACTTGGTGTGCACGTTGTCGTCGTGATAGCGTTTGCGCGACAGCGTCTGCGGCACGCGGCGCAGCTCGCCGAAGCGCGCGGCGGACGCCATCCACACGACCTCCGCGGCGAAGTCGTCGACCTCGTTCCTCGGGATCCCGCCGGCAAGCGCGCCGGCTCGCGTCAAGCCGCGAAAGGCGACGCCGATCTGGTGTTCGTACAGCATCGCCAACTGCCGCGCCGGCGCGGTCCCGGTCACGGACGGCTGCGCGAACGTGCCGGTGAACGTGCCGAACGCTTCGATGTCGCCGTATATGACGGCGGCCTCCGGGGCGCTGCGCGCGCTGTCGATCAGCACGTTGAGGCAGTGCGGATCGAGAGCGTCGTCCTGCTGGTGGTACATCCACCACGGCGTCGCCGTTTGCGCCATCAGCCAGTTGATGTTGCCAACCCAGCCCAGGCGCTGCGGCTGCACGACCAGCCGGAAGCGCGAATCCGACAAGAACGGGCGGCACAGCTCCTCGCAGACCGGATCGGGGCCGTCGAGCGAGATGATCGCTTCGAAATACGGATAGGTTTGGCGCTGCAGCGTGACGAGCGCCTCTTCGATGAAGCGCTCGCCGCGGTACACCGGAAGACCGACGGTGACCGTCTCGGAAGACATGGAAAGTCAGCCCGCCTGCCGGATGCGGTCCGCGACCGCCTTCCCGAACGACGGCGCCATCGTGAGCTTTCCGGTGTCGATGGTGTGGTAGCGGCCGCGCGACCGAGGGCCGATCGCATGCCGTTCGTGCAAACCGCTCGCCGGATCGTGGATGTCGGTACGACCGCGAGCGAAGATGATGCCGCCTTTGACGTCACATGATTCAAGAGCGCCGGCGCTGAGCTCGGCGAGCGCCGGAACGATGCGCGTGAGGCCCGCGACGATGCCGCGGCGCACCTCGCTCGAAACCGGCTCGTCCAGGACCAGCGGCCACGCCGGCGGAGCGATCGCGGACGACACGCCTCGCATGCCGACCGGATACCACGAGAGATAGAAATCTCCGTCGCCGTACACCGCGACGTCACCGAATGCGCCGAGCAGGATCGTCGCGGACGGTATGCGCGACACGAGCTCCGGCGCGCGCAGCCGCACGTAATGCTTCACGCGGAACAGCCACGGCTGCTCGGGCTCGAACCCCGCCAGCTCGTCGATGGCGAGGCGGCCGTCCCACAGCGTGTTGACGACGTGATCGTACCGCTCGCGCGCGCGTCCGGCGCGCGTCTCGAAGGCGACGGTCGCTCCGTCCGCGCCGGGTTCGACGCCGTGGACGCGAGCCTGCAGCACGCACCGGATCTTCGGCTCTGCGTCAAGGCGCGCGCGCACGAGCGCTGCGAGCGCCTCCGGATCGATCGCGATCTCCGGCGACGTGAACGCGGCCTGAACCACGCGCCGGTCGAAGCGCGCTTCGACTTCGGCTTCGGTCATGCGAGCCGGCGGCACGCGATAGTCGCTCCCGAAGTAATCGGGCTCCGCCGCACCGCCGTGCTCGACCGCCAGCGCGTGCGAGCGCCGGAAATGATCCTCGACGTCGGGCACGCTCAGCAGGCTGTCCTTATGGACGACGTAGTGAAACGGCGTCGAAACGGGGATCGCGTCGAACGCGGGGCCGACCCAGCGCCGCATCAGCGGTGCGAACGCGAGCGCGCCCTGGATCATCGTGCGCGCGGTGCGCAGCGTGCGATCCTTGGCGTACACGTAACCCAGGTGGATCTTGCCTTCGTTCTGCGCGGAGGCTTGGGTGACGCAGCGCTCGTTCTTGTCGTACACATCGACGCCGATCCCGGCGGTCGCGAGCTCCATCGCAACGCATGCGCCTTGGAGCCCGCCGCCTAAGACGGCGACGCGCATCGCGGCCCTACGGCAGGATCCCGCTCTGATAGGCGCCGCCGCTGACGGGCAGCGTCAGCAGCTGGCGGCGGTTGCGCGTGGAGTCGAACGAGATGTGCACCCACGCGCGTTTTTCGTGGATCAGCTGGTCGAACTGAATCGACGACGCGGCGATCTTCTTGCAGATGTCGAACGGCGAGCCGAACGGCGAGCAGGTGAAGTCGACGGCGAAGCCCAGCGCGTGCGCGCTCGTGGGCACGCCGCCCACCGCTTCGTTCACCGCGCGGCTGCGAAACGCGCTGTTGATGGTGATCGGTTTCCCGCCGAGCAGCGTGCGGATCTGTTCCATCTTTTCCGCGACGGACTTGAGCGTCTTGAGCTCCGCCGGACCAGGCGTGTTCTTCAGGCCCGTTTCGGTGGTGGTGAGCTCTTCGAGCGTAAAATGCGGTGACAGTTGCGTCGGCACGGTGACTCCTCGTAGCGCGGGCGTGGTCTCGAACTGGATCGGTTTACGGCAGCGGCAGCAAGCTCGCCGGCGGTGCGAGCGTCTCCGCGCCGTGCTCGGGTACACCCGACTCGACGAGCTGGCGGTATTGCTGGAGGCGGTTGGTGAGCCGCGCGACCTCTTCGTTGAGCGCGTAGCTCTGGCGGATGGCGATGGAGAGGTCGGTGGTGTCGTACGTATAGTCGAAGCGCTTGAGCGCCGCGAGGATCGCCTGGTTTTGCGTCTTGAGCTGCGTGTAGGCGCGGCGCAGCGACGCGCCGGTGACCTTGTACAAGGGATAGTTCGACACGACGATGTCGCGCTTGATCTGCGCCTGGACGATCTCGTTGCGCATCGTCGCCACGCGCTCGTCACCGGGCGTCGACCGGGCCGCGACCGCCAGCGCCTCGAGCGCCTGGTCGAACCGCGACGCCGCGAACAGCGTCTGCGCCAACCGGATCTGCACGGTGGTGAGCCCGGTGCGCGCGTGCACGTTGCCGGGCTCGAGCTTGAGCGCGAGCTGGTACGCGATCGACGCATCCGGATAGTTGCCGCGGTGCAGCGCGACGTCGCCCTGGTGGTTGCGCTCCTTGACGATCCACGACGCGATCGCCGGCGCGCAGCCGCTCGCGCCGAGCGGAAGCGCCGTGCAGATGACCAGGAGTGCGACGGCGCGCAGCGCGCGCGCGATCAGCACGGTGCTGACCCCGTCAGTGTCGTGCGTGCGGCCAATGCTCTGCGACCCAAGCGATGTACTCCGCGGCAGGGAACAGGATCAGCTGCGCGAGCAGCGTTCCGATGAACGCGGTCACGCACAGCCAGAAGATCATCGACAGCACGTCCGTGCGCGGCCGCTCCTCGCGCACCGTCTGATCCACGATGAAGGCGGTGGTCGGATCGATGAAGATCGCGAAGGCGACCGTGCCGACGCCGTTGACGAGGCCCGACAACCCCGTCGCCGTCGTGCGCGCGTGCAGGTCGATGACGCTGGCGTAGAACGACGCCACGACACCCACCGAATACACCGCGAAGAGCACGACGTTCGCGAGCAGCAGCGTGCGCGGCACGGCGTTGAGGGGGTACCGCGCGAGCGCGAAGGAGCGGATGCGCAGCTCGCCGAGCAGTTCGCGGATGACGCGCGGATCGAACAAGCGGGCCAGCGCGAGCGGGATGGACCCTAGCCGTTCGAACGACCTGATGCCGCGCACGAACATCGCCAGGAACAGCGGGAGCAAAAATGCGCCGAGGAGCACGCCGACCGAGTTGGCGCCGACGATGATGCGCATCTGGTGGTCGAAGAGCGTGAGCGCTTCCGGCGTGAGCGTCGTGCGGTGCGCGTCCGTCGCGGCGTTCGCCTGCGCGTCCGCCAGCGCGCCCAGGGACGGCACTTGGAACAGCGCGGCCAGCCGGCTCGCCGTCACCAGCAGGCTGAACAGCGAGATCGCCGTCGCGATTCGACCGGTGATGATGCCGGCGTACCGCGCGGCATACGCCCCGATCTGGATCGCCAGCGTGACAAGCGTGAGCCCCGCCGCGAGGATGACGTTCCCCGCGAGGAGGTCGTTCACGCCGCCGCGGCTCCCGGAAGCCGCACGCCGCGCACGTCGCTGGGGCCGAGCACACACAAACCGCGCTGCGCCGCGCCGAGCAGCTCTTGCGCGAGCGCGTCGACGGCGGCGACGTCGACAGCGTCGAACCTGGCCTCGACTTCCTCGGTGGAGATCTGGCGGCCGTGCACGATGTGATTGCGAGCCAATCGAGACATGCGGTTGAACGTGCTCTCGAGCGCGAGCGTGAGGTTGCCCTTGAGGTGCTCGCGCGTACGCGCCACTTCGTCGGCGCGCGCGCCTTCGTTGAGCAGCCGGTCGATCTCGTCGACGACGACGTCGACGCATTCCTGCACCCGCTCGGGCGAGCAGCCGGCGCTCACGCCGAACAAGCCCGCGTCGCGATAGCCTTGCTGGAACGTCGAGATCTCGTACGCCAGCGCGCGCTGCTCGCGCACGCTCTGGAACAGCCGGCTGGACATGCCGCCGCCGAGCAGCACGTCGAGCACCGAGAGCGCATAGCGCCGCTCGTCGGTCAGCCCTAGGCCCGGCATGCCGAGGAGCACGTATGCCTGCTCGGTGTCGTCGATGGTCACGTCGAGCGCCGGCGTGAAGCGCGGGCGCTCCGGGACCGGCAGCGGCGCCTGGCCGCCGAACGCCGAGAACGCGTCGCCCGCGAGCTGAACGACGGTATCGTGGTCGATGTTGCCGGCGGCGGTGACGAACACCGTCGAGGGCGCGTAGCGCGTCGCGCGCCAGGTGAGCAAGTCCTCGCGCGAGATGTCCGCGACGGTGTGCGCGAAACCGATCGTGGGATCGCCGAGGTTCGCGCCGCGCCACAGCGTGCGGGTGAAGCGGTCGTGCACGACCTCGCCGGGCGAGTCGTCGTACATCTTGATCTCTTCGAGCACCACCTGCTGCTCGCGCGCGAGGTCGTCCGCGGCGAAGCGCGCGTGCAGCAGCATGTCGGCCAGCACGTCCACGGCGAGCGGCAGATGCCGGTCGACGACGTGGGCGTAGAAGCAGGTCGTCTCCTTGTCGGTCATCGCGTTGAGCTCGCCGCCGACGGCGTCCATCTCCTCGGCGATCTGGCGCGACGTCCGCCGCTCGGTCCCCTTGAAGACCATGTGCTCGAGCAGGTGCGAGATGCCGCGGCGCTCGGCCGGCTCGTACGACGAGCCGACATCGGCCCAGACGCCGACGGTGGCGGACCGCACGTGGGCCATCGACTCGGTGAGCACGAGCAGACCGTTCGGAAGCGTGGTGGTTCGGATCATCCGGTCGTTCCCTTCGACAGCGACGCCCGGAAGGCCGGGTCCCAGAACACGCCCGTCCCGCGGGCAAGGCGAGCGCGGACGCCGGCGCGCTGCGCGCGCGGCACGGTGATCGAGAACACCGTGGCCGACGACGGCTTCGCGTAGTCGCCGCTGACCACCGTGCCCCGGCCCGCGTCGAGCGGAACCGTGGCCCAACAGTCGATCTCGTCGGCGTCCGGGACGGCGGCGTACGCGCCTTCGATCAGCCCGGCGATCTCCGCGTTCCAGGCGCGCAGGTCGAGGGGGCGGTGGAACTTCGTGCCGGAGACGGTGAGGCCGCAATCGACGTGCCGTCCCACACGCTCGCACCGCACGCGCAGGAGCTGGGCCGCGAGCGGGTGCGCGAGCAGCGCCGCCGCGATCCGCCGCGCGGTCGCGACGTCGGTGCCGGAGCTGCGCTGAACCACGCGCGCGTCCTCGGCTCGCGCGGCGCCCGCCGAAAGCGTCGTCGCGCTAGCAACGAGCACGCCGGCGGCGAGCAGCGCGCTAATAGCTCTGCGCGAAATAGGCCTGGTACCGCGCCGGCTCGCCGCACGGGACGCACGTGTCCGCGCGCGCGGGCTCGCGCAGGTTGCGCGTCGCGGCGCGCGTCGCGTCCTTCACCGCCGCCTCGCACTCCGGCCGGCCGCACCACGGCACGTCGATCATGCCGGCGCGCTCTTCGAGCAAACGCACGAACTCGTCACGGTCGAGCGTCGCGATGGTGTGGTCCTGCAAGTACGTCTTCGCTTGCGCGAACAGGCTGTGCTGGATCTGCTCGAGCACCGTCGGGATGAACGCGACGACTTCGTCCAGCGGGATCTGCTGCTTCTGCCCTTCTTCTTTGACCGCTTTGTCGCGGCGCACCAGCGTGGCTACGCCCGCGTCGAGATCGCGGTTGCCCAGCTCGAGGCGAACCGGCACGCCGCGCATGTCCCACTCGTTGAATTTGTAGCCCGGTGACTGGCCCGGTTTATCGTCGAGTTTCACGCGCAGCCCCGCCGCTTTGCACTGCGCGTACAGATCGCGCGCGGCCGCGTCGAGCCGCGCGGTGTCGCCGCGCGGGATCGGCACGATCACCACCTCGGTCGGCGCCATCTTCGGCGGGATCCGCAAGCCGCGATCGTCGCCGTGTGTCATGATGAGCGCGCCGAGCATCCGCCACGACATGCCCCACGACGTGGTCCAGCAAAACTGCTGCGTCTGGTCTTCGGCCGCGAACGTGATGTCGTACGCGCGCGCGAAGTTCTGTCCCAGCTCGTGCGACGTCCCCGACTGCAGCGCGCGTCCGTCGGGCATCAAGGCTTCGATCGAGTAGGTGTGGTTGGCGCCGGCGAATCGTTCGGACGACGACTTCTCGCCTTTGTACACCGGCACGCCGCACACGTCTTCGGCGACCTCGCGATAGACTTCGAGCATGCGCGCGACCTCTTCGGCCGCTTCGGCCTCCGTCGCGTGCGCGGTGTGGCCTTCTTGCCACAGAAACTCCGCGGTGCGCAGGAACGGGCGCGTGCGCT
>DASWRD010000008.1:0-33426 GCA_036403315.1 Candidatus Elarobacter sp. | reverse complement strand
GCGGAAGTCGCGCTTGCGCACGCGGCGGTCGCGGAACGCGTACTTGAGCGAGTGCAGCAGCGCTTCGTTCGCAACGCGGTAGTTGCGGCTGCGCGCGGCGCGGAAGCCCTTGACGAGCTTCATCACCTTGCGGCGGTGCTTGATCTTGTTGAGACCGCGCTTGATACGAGCCATGTGTCAGTCTCCTACAATTACAGCAAGTACGGGATCTGCGGCGCGAAACGCTTGAGATCGCCCTTGAAGGTCGGCTGGTCGCGGCGGAAGTTCCGCTTGCGCTTGCGCGACTTCTTGCTGAGGATGTGACCGCAGCCGTCGAACTGGTGGCGGTGAAGGACCTTACCGTTTCCGGTGACCTTCACGCGCTTCGCGGTGCTGCGATGCGTCTTTATCTTAGGCACTGGCTCCCCCGATGGTGGCTACCGCGTCGGTCCCGTCGGTCGTGTCCGTCGCGTCAGCCGGCTCATGCTCTTCCTCGGCATGGGTCACGGTGTCGGCTTCGTGGTGGGCCGTGTCCGTCTTGAGATGGACGAAACGCGGCGGACCGAGCGGGGTGGCTCGCGGAGCCATGATGAGAAACATGTTCTTACCTTCGAGCTTGGCGTCGCGTTCGACGACGGCGCTGTTCTCGAGGTCTTTGGCGATGCGGTCGAGCAGCCGTTTCCCGAACGCGGTGTACGTGATCTCGCGTCCGCGAAACATGATCGTGACCTTGACCTTGCCGCCGTCGAGCAGCAGACGTTCCGCCATCTTCGCTTTGACTTCGTAGTCGTGGACGTCGATCTTGGGACGCAGCTTGACCTCGCGCAACTCCCAGTTGCGCTGCTTCTTGCGCGCCTCTTTGTCTTTTTTCGACTGCTCGTACTTGAGGCGACCGTAATCCCCGATTCGGCAGACCGGCGGGACCGCGGTCGGTGACACCTCGATGAGGTCCAGGCCCTTGCTGCGCGCCATCCCGAGGGCTTCCTCGGTTAGGATGACGCCGAGCTGCTGGCCGGCATCGTCGATGACACGGACTTGGCGGATTCTGATCTGCTCGTTGACGCGTAACGGTCGTGCTATGACAAACTCTCCGGAAAGAACATAAAAAATGCGAAGACGCCGAAGCGGTCCCCGCTGTTCGAGAAGGACCGGATCGCCCGCGGGCATCCGGTGAGGGCCTCGGGTTCCTGCGAACCCTGCGCCCTGCTTCGGCTCGCGGAGCGTACCACGGGGCCGGGGTGATCGTCAAGGACGCCGCAAGCATGCCGTAAGCGGGGGAGGTAAGGGAGCCGTAAGCCGCCTGCGCGAGGATGGGCCGGGGCCCCGGGGTCCCGCACTCGAGGAGGAATCATCCATGAACCAGACGTTGAGCCGGACGGTCCGGCCGCTCGCGGCCATGGCGCTAGCCGCCGGGCTGCTCCTCCCCACCGCAGGCAGCGCGCAGACCGCCGTCTCGACGCTGCTCGGGACGTGGAACGCACCGGGCAGCGGGGTCGTGCAAGTCGTCATCGCCGGCGCTCCGGGCGCGTACACGATTCACGTCAAGGGGTCGTGCAGCCCGACCCCGTGCGACTGGGGCACGCGACCGCTGACCATCTTCGCGCCTTCGGCCGCCGTCAGCGTCGGCAAGATCGGCATGGCGACGTTCAACCAAGGCTTCGTGACGCGCACCGTGATCGTCACGGCGCAGGACGCGGTCGCGCCGTTCCTGCGCGTCGACGTGCTCTCGAAGTTTGCTCCGGGCGACACGCGCTCGAACTACGCGACGACGCAGACCTTCCACCCGTAGACCGCCATTTTTACCGCGGTCGCGCGCGGTTCGGGCGCGGCGGAAACTCCGGGCGGCGCGGTGCGCTCGCGAGCGCGCCGTCGATCAGGCGCAGCGCTTCGTCCAGCTGCGGGTCTTTGCCGTGCAGCACGTCCTGCGGCGCGACATCGACTTCGACGGTCGGATCGGTGCCGTAGTTTTCGACGCCCCAGCCGGCGTCGGTGAACCAGAACGAGTACTCCGGCTGCGTCGTCTCCGTGCCGTCGACGAGGCGGTGGCGCGGGTTGATGCCGACGACGCCGCCCCACGTGCGCATCCCGACGAGCGGCCCCAAACCGTACAGCTTGAAGCAGTGGCTGAAGATGTCGCCGTCGGAGCCCGCGAACTGGTTCGTCACCGCGACGATCGGCCCGCCGACGGACTCTTCGGGGTACGGGAACGCGGGCGCCCAGCGCGACACGTCGTAGCCCACGCGCTTGCGCGCGAGCTTTTCCAGCAGCAGCGCGGACACATGGCCGCCGCGGTTGTAGCGCACGTCGACGATCAAGCCGTCGCGGTCGAACTCGCTCAGATAACCGCGGTGGAACTCCGCGAAGCCCCACGGTCCCATGTCGGGGACGTGCACGTAGCCGACGCGTCCCTGCGTGCGCTCGTGCACCGCCGCGCGGTTCGCATCGACCCAGGCGCGGTAGCGCAGCATGCGTTCGTCTTTGAGCGTACGCACGAGCACGCGCCGCGGCGCATCCTTGCCCCGCACGACGGAAAGCACGATGTCGCGCCCGGCCTGGTTCACCAGCAGCGCACCCGGGCCGCTGCGCGCGCTGAGCGCGCGCCCGCCGATCGCGACGATCAGATCGCCTTCCTTCACGTCGACACCGGGTTCGGCCAGCGGCGAGTCGGCGTCGCGGTTCCAGGCGTCGCCGCGCAGAATGCGCTGCACGCGGTAGGCGTTCGCGCGCTCGTCCCACGCCACGTCGGCGCCCAGAAAACCGCGCTTGTACTGCGGCGGGATGGGGCGGTCGCCGCCGTTTTCGTACGCGTGCGAGGTGCCGAGCTCGCCGTGCATCTCCCAGATCACGTCGGACAGTTCGTTGCGCGAGCGCACCTTCGGCAGCAGCGCTTCGTAGCGCGGCAGCACCGCGTCCCAGTCGATGCCGGACATCAGCGGGTCCCAGAAGTTCTCGCGCTGCAAACGCCACGCTTCGCGCAGCATCTGGCGCCACTCGGCGCGCGGCTCCACGAGCACGCTGATGCGCGCGAGATCCAGCCAGCCGCTGCGCCGGCCTGTGTCGGGCAGCGGTTTGTCGTCGTCGCCGTCTTCGGGCAGGTCGCCGCCGGCGTCGATCGCGCGCAGCTTGCCGTGCGAGAAGTACACGAGCGTGCGCGCGTCCGGGCCGATCACGAAGTCTTCGATCTCCATCGCGAGCGTGGCGCCGCGCTGCTGCTCGAAGTCGTACGCGAAGAGCTCGCCTTCGGAGTCGTTCTCGTGATCGCGCTCGTTGGGGCGGATGCCGCGCACCGGAAAGCGCGAGAAGATCGCGCGGCCTTTCGCGGCGACGATGCGGTCGTACGCGCCTTCGTCGACCGGAAACGCCAGCATCCGGCGCGGCAGCCCGTCGGCATCGATGACGACGTCCGGCTTGGCTTCCTTCTTGTCGTCGCCGTCGTCATCGTCGTCGTCGTCGCGGTCGCGCGGCTTGTGAAGCGGCGCGGGCTTGGGCACGAACGGGTTCGCGACCGACTCGCGGAGCGTCACGAGATACGGCCGCCACGCTTCGGGGAAGCTCAGCTCGAACTGCAGCGCGTCGTACACCGGGTGGAAATCGCGCGTCGAGATGAAGTACAGGTAGTTGCCGTCCGGATCCCATGCCGGCGAACGGTCTTCGCGCAGCGCGCTCGTCGCATCGACGATGCGTCCCGTGTCGCACTCGGCGATTCGCACGATCGCGGTGTGCGTCTTCGGCGACCACACGTACGCGAGCCACCGGCCGTCGGGCGAGAACGCGAGGTCGTCGATACGCTCGCCGATCCCGCGGTCGAGCAGCCGCGGCTCGCCGCCGACGTCGAGCAGCCACAGCTCGTGGCGGTTGTTGGCGAACGCGAGACGGTCGCCGGCGGGCGACGCGACGAGCTGGTGCAGCACGCCCGTGTCCGCGCGCGTGACGTACGACGGCGGGGCGCTTTGATCGACCGGCGCGACCGCGATGCGCTCGAAGCCGCCGAAGTCGTCGACGTACGCGACGCGCTTGTCGTCGTGCAGCCACGTCAGCAGCCGGCGCCGCGCGTGCGGTTCGTCCGGCGTCTCCGCCGGCCCCGACGGCGGGTGCTCCGTGACGGCTTCTTCCCACAGCGGCATCGTGTACGCGCGGCCGCGCGTGACGAGCCCCAGCGCGGTGCCGTCGTGCGACACGCTGAACGTCTCGAGCAGCTCCGCGGCGTCGACGAAGCGGCGCGCCGTCTCCGGCGCGTTCGACGGCATCTCGACCGCGATGCGGAGCACGCTGCCGTCGCGCGGATCGAGCAGCACGAGCTCGCCGCCGCACGCGTACACGACGCGCGTTCCGTCGGTCGCGGGGAAGCGCGCGTAGTGCTCGCGCTCGTTCGTGTGACGGCGCAGGTCGCTGCCGTCGGGGGCGACGGAGTAGAGGTTGCCGATGCCCTCGTGATCGGACAGAAAGATCACGCGCTCGCCCAGCCACATCGGCCACACGAGGTTGCCCGCGACGTCGCGGCAGATGCGCGCGAACGCACCGTCGCCGCGCGCGTCGACCCACAGATGTCCCGCGGTACCGCCGCGATAGCGTTTCCAGCGCGCGGGATCGATCGCGTTGCGCCCGAGCAGCGTCGCGCCGTTCGCCGCGACGTCGAGCGTCATCGCGTGCCCCAGACCCAGCGCGACCGGTTCGCCGCCGTTCACATCGACGCGCCACGCGAGCGTCTCCTTGAGAAACGGCGAGCCGGCGTCCGTCGTGAAGTACACCGCATTTCCGTCGCGCGACCAGCCGCAGCAGTTCACCACCTCGCCGCCGAGGTGCGTGAGCCGCTGCGCGACGCCGCCGTCCGCTGCCATCACGTACATTTCCGGCGTGCCTTCGTCGCGGCCGACGAACGCGACGCGCGCTCCGTCGGGCGACAGGCGCGGCAGCGTGCACTCGCCTTCCGTCGTCGTGATGCGGCGTGCCGTGCCGCCCGCGACGCCGACGGTCCAGAGGTCGTCCTCGCATGCGAACACGATGCGGTCGCCTGCAATCGTCGGGGTGCGTACGTAGCCCGTGGAACTCACCCGCGACGGGTACCGGACCGGGCGGAGGAGTCCCTGTACCAAGCAGGTCGGTCCTTCAAACCGTTTGGCCGTCGAACAGCACAGGGTACGAGCATCCGAGTAATGACTGATGCCGACGAACGCAGCGTGAAGGAAGTTCTCCACGACGTCCGCCAGCGGGTGGACCGCCGCACCTTCATTCAAGACGTCAGCGAGCCGCTGACGGGGCGCATCGACCAGCGCAAGATCGCGGCGAAATTCAACAACCTCGAGCACGCGGTCGACGAGCTGGCGGAGGTCGTGGAGCGCGTGGTCGACGCGAAGTCGGCCTAACGCAGCGAGGGCGGAAACCGCCCCACCACAACGGGAACCGCGCCGCGCGCCCGTGAACGCGAACGCGCGATGAACGACCCGCGCGCGGGAACCGATCTGCTCGAAGCGTTCCGCGCCGGCGACCAGCGCGCGCTCGCGCGTGCGATCACGCGCTGCGAATCGGGCCGCGGCGCGGAGCTGATCCGCGCGCTCTACCCGCTGACCGGCCGGGCGATCACCGTCGGTCTCACCGGCCCGCCCGGCGTAGGCAAGTCCACGCTCACGTCCGCGCTCGTCGCGCACGTCCGCGCGCAGGGCAAGACGGTCGGCGTCATCTCCGTCGATCCCAGCTCGCCGTTCTCGCACGGCGCGCTGCTGGGCGACCGCATCCGGCTCACCGAGCACTTCACCGACAAAGACGTGTTCATCCGCTCGATGGCGTCGCGCGGACACCTCGGCGGACTCGCCGGCGCGACGGCGGACGCCGTATCGCTGATGGACGCGTTCGGCAAGGACGTCGTGGTGATCGAAACCGTCGGCGTGGGGCAGTCGGAGATCGAGATCGCCGAGGTCGCCGACACGACGCTCGTCGCGCTGCAGCCCGGCAGCGGCGACTCGGTGCAAGTGCTCAAGGCCGGCGTGCTCGAGATCGCCGACGTATTCGTGGTCAACAAGAGCGATCACCCGATGGCGCTGCAGCTGCAGCGCGAGATCCGCTCGATGATGGAGATGCTGAACTTCAGCGGCTGGGTGCCGGAATTGGTGAGCACGCAGGCGCTTGAAGGCAAAGGCATCGACAAGCTGTGGGCGGCGATCGTGCGCCGCGACGCGTGGCTGCGCGAAACCGGCGCGATCCGCGAGAAGCGCCGCTCGGCGTTCGCGCACCGCGTGCGCCAACTGGCGCTGGGCACGCTGGAACGCCGCATCGAAACAGTCGTCGACGAACTGTCCGACGACCTCGATCCGTACGCAGCCGCGGACACGGTGCTCGAACGCTTCGGCGTGCACGGCGGCGTGAACGCGGCCGGCAACACGCGCGCACGCAGCAACGTGCGCGCAACGGTGAAGGGCCTGTAGGCGCGCGGTGGAGCCGTTGCGCGAAGAGGTCGTTCGCCTTTCGGACGGTGCGCGGACGACCGTTCAGCAGTGGGGCGATTCCGGTCCGCTCGTCGTCGGCGTTCACGGGCTCGGGTCGTCGCGGCGCGGGTGGGCGCGCATCGCCGAACGTCTCGGCGCGCGGTATCGTGTCGTTGCGTTCGATCAGCGCGGGCACGGCGACAGTTCGGTGACGGGGCCGATGACGTTGGAACGGTCGGTCGAGGATCTCCGCGATGTCGTCGCGTCGCTGGGCGAACCGGTGCATGCGGTGGTCGGGCATTCGTGGGGCGGCGCCGTGGTCATCGCCGGCGGGCGGCGGTTCGGCGTCGCGCGCATCGTCGCCATCGATCCGATGCTCTACGTGCAGCCCGGCGTGTGGAGCGCGCAGACGCTGCCCGAATATCGCCGGCAGCTCGCGCCGCCGCTCGAGGAGCGCGAAGCCGCGATTCGGCGCTCGCTCGCCGCGTTGCCCGACATCGAGATCGAGGCGAAGCTGCACGCGACGCGGCGCCTCACGATCGCGCCGATCGAAGCGCTGGGCGAAGAGAACGCGATCGACGCGGGTCGTTGGGATCTGCGCGAGCTCGTCGCCGGATATCCCAAGCCGCTGCTGCTCGCGCTGGCCGACGCGAATCGCAGCGTCGTGTCCGAAGCCGAGCGGGACGACTTCCGCGCGCGCGGCGGCGAGCACGTGCGCGTCGAGGTGTTTGCCGCCGCCGGCCATTCGCTTCAGCGCGACGCGTTCGACCGCGTCATGCCTGTCGTCGAGGTCTTCCTGAGCGGCTAGGCTACTGCGTTAAGAACCTGCACGGCCTGGCGGTCATCCGCTTGCGCCTCGCGTACGTCCTTTGGTGGTGGATCCCAGGCATGAAGAGCTCGAACGCGCCGGCCGGCTGACGCGGCTCGCCGAGGGTCTCGCGCAGGTCGCGGAGGTCATGACCGTCGTCGCGTCGCCGCGGCCCGCGAAAGCCGCGCGCGCGCTGGTCGATGCCGTCGGGTCGGCCACGGGCGGCACCGCGACCCTGCTGCGCCGTGCCGCTGACGGCACCTACGGCGGGGTGAACACGCTCGACGCACGCCCCCTGCCGGGCGGCCGCGAGGCGCTCGACGATTCGCCGTTCGGGCTCGCGAACGCGCCGGCCGACGAGCTGGTATTCGCGATCCCCGGCGGCGGCGCGCGGCCCGAGTTCGTGCTGAGCGTGCGCTACGGGAACCGCCGGATCGACGAGTCCGATCACGCGGCGCTCGAGCTCGTGGCCGCCTCGTTCGCGATCGCGGTGCGCAACGTGGCGCTCTACGGCGAGAGCGAGCGGCGCCGCGTCGAGCTGCTCGACGCCCGCGCCACGCAGGCGGAGCTGGTCGCTCGGCTCGCGCGCGACGTCCGCGGCCCGGTCACGTCGATCGTCGGGTTCGCGCGGCTGCTCGAAGAGGACGGCCGCTTTCCGCAGGACGCGCGCGAAGCGCTGGCCGTCGTGCGCGCGAGCGGCGAGCGCGTGGGCGAGATCGCGTCGGACGTCGAGCTGCTCTCGCGCATCGAGCTGGCCGCGGTCGAGCCGCAGTGGCAGACCGTCGATGTCGTCGCGCTCGCCGCGGTGGCCGGCGCGGTCGTGGAGCGGGGCGCCGCGGCCGCGCGGGTCATCGCCGACCCCGATCTTCTCGGCACCGCGCTGGGCCGGCTCGTGGAAGACGGGCGGCGCCCGTCGGCGCCCGTTCGGGCGCGGATCGAAGACCTCGACGAGGCCGTCGCGGTCGAGCTCAGCGGGACGGGCGCCTCGCCGGCCGGCGAGAGCGTCGCACCCACGATCGGCGCGCGCCTCGCGGCCCGCATCGTCGAACGCCACGCCGGGACGTTTCGGGCGGGCGGCGGCGCAGGCGCGTGGTGGATCCGGCTGACGCTGCCGGCCGACCCGCGGCGCATCCAGCGTGGGTTGCGCGTCCTGCTGGTCGGCGCCGAGGGCGGCGACGACGTCGGCGACCAGCTCCGTGCCTTGGGCTTCACGGTCGACACCGTCAGCAGCGCCACGGGGCTGCGGCTCGCGCTCGCATCGTCCGCCGTCGATGTGGTCGTCGTTCCCGTACCCCTGGCGGTATGGACCGGCGTGGAGCGTCTGCCGCCGAACCTGCGCCGGCGGGTGGGCCTGGTCGCGCTCGGCTCCTCCGATCAGGCCGCCGGCAACGGCTGGGACGCGCAGGTCGCGCAGCCGCCGCTGCCCGGCGACCTGCGCTCGGCGATCTTCGCGGCGGCGGCCAAGGCTCGACTGCGCCGCGCGGACGACGGCCCCGCGCCCGCGCACTGAGGTGGGCGCGAAGCGCTTGCGCGCGCAACGGCGAGACGTTCGGGAAAGTCCTGGGAAGAGGTCGAACCAGACGGGTCGACCGCGAAGGGATTGCTGCATTGGCCAAGATGATCGATCGCGCGTCGGGACTGGGCCCCGACGTCACGCCGGAATACCGTGAGCTCGGCGAGCGCTGGGAGCGCAAAGCGGAGCGGACGCCGCCGCGTTCCGGCAAAGGCTCCGGCGCGGTCGACCGCACCATCTCGGACGTACCGCTCAAGACGGTGTACGGGCCCGAAGACGTCGCGCACCTCGACCTGACGCACGATCTCGGCGTCCCCGGCGAGTTCCCGTACACGCGCGGCATCCACCCCACGATGTACCGTTCGCGGCTCTGGACGATGCGCCAGTTCGCCGGCTTCGGCAACGCCAAGCAGACCAACGAGCGGTATCACTTCCTGCTGTCGCAGGGCCAAATGGGGCTCTCGGTCGCGTTCGACATGCCGACGCTGATGGGCTACGACTCCGACAGCCCCAAATCACTGGGCGAAGTGGGCAAGTGCGGCGTCGCGATCGACAGCGTGCGCGACATGGAGACGCTGTTCGACGGGATCGACCTCGGCGCGATCACGACGTCGATGACGATCAACGGCCCCGCCGCCATCGCACTCGCGCAATACATCGTCACCGCCGAGAACAAAGGCATCCCGCGCGCGAAGCTCGGCGGCACGCTGCAAGCCGACATCCTCAAAGAGTACATCGCGCAGAAGGAATGGATCTTTCCGCCGCGTCCGCACGTGCGCGTCATCGTCGACATGATGGAGTTCTGCACGCGCGAGATGCCCAAGTGGAATACCATCTCGGTGTCGGGCTACCACATCCGCGAAGCCGGCTCGACCGCCGCGCAGGAGCTCGCGTTCACGCTCGCCGACGGCTTCGCGTACGTCGAGGCCGCCACGAAGCGCGGCTTGGACGTCGACGAGTTCGCGCCGCGGCTGTCGTATTTCTTCAACAGCCACATCGACTTCTTCGAGGAGATCGCGAAGTTCCGCGCGGCACGGCGCATCTACGCGCGCCACATGCGCGAGAAGTACGGCGCCAAGGATCCGCGGTCGTGGCAGCTGCGCTTCCACACGCAGACCGCGGGCTGCAGCGCGACGGCGCAGCAGCCGGAAAACAACATCGTGCGCGTCGCGTTCGAGGCGATGGCCGCGGCGCTGGGCGGCACGCAGTCGCTGCACACCAACTCGATGGACGAAGTGCTCGCGCTGCCCAGCGAGAAGTCGGTGGAGATCGCGCTGCGCACGCAGCAGGTGCTCGCGTACGAGACGAACGTGACCAACGTCGTCGACCCGCTCGGGGGCTCGTATTTCGTCGAAGCACTCACCGACGAGATGGAGCGCCAGGTCGAAGAGTACTTCGCGCGCATCGCGGAGTTCGGCGGCATGGTCGAAGCCGTCGAGGCCGGCTACCCGCAGCGCGAGATCGCGGACGCGTCGTACCGCTACCAGCGCTCCATCGAGTCCGGCGAGCGCGTGATCGTCGGCGTCAACGCGTTCGAGCGGCCCGACGAGGCGCAGGATCCGAACCTGCTCAAGATCGGCGCCGAGATCGAGCGCGGCCAGGCGCGCGCGGTGCAGGACGTCCGGGCGAACCGCGACGGCGCGGCCGTCGAGGCATCGCTCGCCGCGCTCAAGCGCGCGTGCGCGGGTGAGGCGAACGTGATGCCGTACCTGATCGACTGCGTGAAGGCGGTCGCGACGGAAGGCGAGATCGTCGACGCGATGGTGAGCGTGTACGGCCGCTACACGGAGACGACGCAGTTCTGAGATGACCGCCGCTGCCGATACTACGAACGACCGCCCGCTGCGCGTGATCGTCGCGAAGGCCGGGCTCGACGGCCACGACCGCGGCGCGAAGGTGATCGCGCGCGCACTGCGCGACGCCGGGATGGAAGTGATCTACACGGGCTTGTTCCAGACGCCCGAGCAGATCGTGCAGACGGCGATTCAGGAAGACGCCGACGGCATCGGTCTCTCGATCCTGTCCGGCGCGCACATGACGCTGTTCCCGCTGGTCGTCGAGCAGCTCAAGGAACAGGGCGCCGACGACATCGTGTTCTTCGGCGGCGGCACCATCCCGGCCGATGACGCGGCGGAGCTGAAGCGGCTTGGCGTGCGGGAGATCTTCACCCCTGGCGCGCCGCTCTCGGAGATCATCACGTTCGTCGAGCGCGAGTGCGGCAAACGCCGGGAGCGCGTCGGATAGCGTGAGCGCGGAGAACTCCGGCGCGCGCCGCGTGAGGACGCGCGTCGCCCCCAGCCCGACGGGCGATCCGCACGTCGGGACGGCATATGTCGCGCTCGTGAACTACTGCTTTGCAAAAAAGCACGGCGGCGACTTTCTGCTGCGCATCGAGGACACCGATCAGGCGCGCTCGACGCCGGAGTCGGAGCGCGCGATCCTCGCTGCGCTGCGCTGGACCGGACTGTCCTGGGACGAAGGCCCCGACGTCGGCGGACCGCACGGGCCGTACCGCCAGAGCGAACGCTCCGCGCTCTACAAGCGGTACGCCGGCGAGCTGCTGGCGAACGGTCACGCGTTCCGCTGCTTCTGCACCGCCGAGCGGCTCGACGCGATGCGCGCTGCGATGCGCGCGAGCGGCACACCGCAGAAGTACGACGGCCACTGCACGACGATCCCGGCCGAGGAGTCGGGCCGCCGCGCTTCGGCGGGCGAGGCGTTCGTGGTGCGCATGAAGGTTCCGGCAAGCGGCGTGTGCATCGTGCGCGACATCGCGCGCGGCGAGGTGGCGTTCGAGTACGCGAACGTCGACATGCAGGTGCTGCTCAAATCGGACGGCCTGCCGACGTACCATCTCGCGAACGTCGTCGACGACCACCTCATGGAGATCACGCACGTGATCCGTGGTGAGGAGTGGATGCCGTCGGCCCCCAAGCACTTGCTGCTGTATTCGTACTTCGGCTGGGAACCGCCGGTGCTGATGCACTTGCCGCTGCTGCGCAACCCGGACAAGTCCAAGCTGAGCAAACGCAAGAACCCGACGGGCATTCTCTTCTACGAGCGCATGGGTTATCTGCCCGAAGCGCTGCTGAATTTTCTCGGGCTCTTGCTCGCGCCGGCGCCCGAAGGCGAGGAGATCTTCGACGTCGCGGCGCTCACGGAGCGGCTCGATCTCGCGAAGGTCTCGCTGGGCGGCCCGGTGTTCGACGTCGCGAAGCTCGACTGGCTGAACGGCCAGTATCTGCGCGCGCTGTCGACGGACGAGCTGCTCGCGCGCACGCAGGCGTGGGGCTTCGACCGCGACCGGCTCGTGAAGATCGCCGAGCTGGCGAAGTCGCGCATCGCGCGGCTGAGCGATCTTGTTCCGGAGGCGAAGTTCCTGTTCGCCGGGCGCATCGCGATCGGCACGGAGTCGTTCGCGGGCGCGAAGCTCGCGCCCGACGACATGCGGAAAGCGGTCGCGCTGGCGATGTGGCGGCTGGACGCCGAGCGCAACTTCGACAAAGAGACCGTCGAGCGCGTCCTGCGCGGCGTTGCCGATTCGATCGGTGCGAAGATTCGCGATCTGTCGCGGGTCTTCTACATCGCGATGACCGGGAGCCCAACGTCGCTGCCGCTGTTCGATTCGATGGAGCTCTTGGGACGCGATATCGTGCGCGAGCGCTTGCGCGTCGCGCTCGACGCGCTGGGCGGCGTCACCGCGAAAGAACAAAAGGAGTGGCAGCGCCTCGAGCGCGTGATCTCCGATCCACGCCCGGCCGAAACCGAACCGGTACTCACGTGAGCGCGCGCGCGATCGTGCTTGCCGCCGGCAAAGGCACGCGGATGAAGTCGGCGCTGCCGAAGGTGCTGCACGAGCTGTGCGGGCGGCCGATGCTGTGGTGGGTGCTGGAAGCGCTGCGCGCGGCGGGCATCGGCGACGTCGTCGTCGTGACGAACCCCGAGCTCGATCCGCACGTGACCGCGCTCGGCGTGCGCACCGTGGTCCAAGCGGAGCAGCTCGGCACCGGGCACGCGGTGAAAGTCGCGCTCGACGCGATCCCGCCGGATGACGGCTGCATCGTGATCGCGTACGGCGACATGCCGCTGGTCGACCGCACGATATTCGAGGACGTGCAAGCCGCCGTCGATCCCGACGCCGGTACCGCGCTCGCGCTGGTGACCGCGGTGATGCCGCTGCCGTCGGCGTTCGGCCGGATCGTGCGGCGCGCCGCGACGGATTCCGGGCAGGCGCACAACGCCGTGGAGCGGATCGTCGAAGCGAAGGACTGCACGGCCGCGCAGCTCGCGCTCGACGAGATGAACGCCGGGATCTACGCGTACCACGAAGGCGCGCTGCGCGAGGCGATCGCGCGCGTAGGCAACGACAACGCGCAGGGCGAGTTCTATCTCACCGACACGGTCGAGCTGCTGATCGCGTCCGGCCACCGCGTCGCGCCGGTGCCGGTCGCCGACTACCGCAGCGTGCTCGGCGTGAACGACCGCATCGAGCTCGCGTCCGCGAATGCGATCCTCAATCGCCGGCTGTGCGAAGCGCACATGCGCGCGGGCGTGACGATCGCCGATCCCGCGACGACGTATCTCGTCCCCGGCTTGGAGCTCGCGGACGACGTGACGATCCGCCCGAATACCGTGATCTCGGGTGCCACGCGGATCGGCGCGGGCACCGCCATCGGTCCGAACTGCCGCATCGGCGACGCGGTCATCGGCGAGCGCTGCACCATCCGCGAGAGCGTCGTGACGTCGACCCGTATCGGCGACGACGTCCGGATCGGGCCATTCGCCCACCTGCGCGACGGCAACGTCATCGGCGACCGCGTCCGGATCGGCAACTTCGTCGAGTTCAAGAAGTCCGACATCGGCGACGACGTCAAGGCGAACCACCTCGCGTACATCGGCGATGCCACCGTCGGCCCGCGGACGAACTACGGAGCCGGGGCGATCACCTGCAACTATGACGGCGTGAAGAAGAACCGCACGGAGATCGGCGCCGACGTCTTCGTCGGCACCAACAACGCGCTCGTGGCGCCGATCACGCTCGGTGACGGCGCGATGACGGGCGCGGGGTCGGTCGTCATCCGCGACGTCCCGGCCGGCGACAAGGTGGCCGGCGTCCCGGCGAGGTCGATCGCGAAGAAGCCCTAGTCGTCGTCGGGCGCGAGGTGCGACGGCGCGCGCATCGTGGCGGCTCGCAGCGCGCTCGCGCTCGCGCGGATGCCGGTCAGCGGCGAGAGCTGCTGGTTGTAGTCGAACATGTCGTCCGGCGGCGTCGCGGTTGCGTCGCGCTGGCCGAGCGAGCGCAGGTTGAAGACCTCTTCGATGTAGCGCGTGATGCTCGCCGTCTCGTACGTGACGTGCGAGACGTAACCGTGCTTGGCGTACGGCGAGATCGCGATCAGCGGCACGCGAAAACCGGGCCCGTTCTGGTCGAAGCGCGCCGGCGGGACGACGTGGTCGTACCAGCCGCCCCAGTCGTCCCACACCACGAAGATGGCCGTGTCTTTCCAGTACTTGCTCGCGCCGACTGCTTGCACGATCGACGACACCCACAGCGGCCCCGTCGTCGTCGGGAAGCGCGCGTGGTCGGAGTTGAACCCGTCGGGGACCACGATGGACACGCCGCGCAGCGAGCCGTTTCTGATGTCGTTCAGCACCGTCGTCTCGGGCGCGATCTGATTTTGCGCCCAGTCCGGACCGTAGCGAATGTGCCGCACGGCGTCGTATGCGCTCCAGATCGCGCCGGCGGGATCCGTCGGGCTGGCGACGACGCTGGGCGCATAGTACGCCCACGTCACGCCGGCGGCGTCGAGCGAATCGCCGACGGTCTGGTAGTCGAAGCACGGCGTCACGCCGGGACCCATCGTCCCATCGGGCTTCAAGACGGGCACGGTCGAACCGGTCGGCGCATCGCAGCCCCACGGCATGCCGTTCGGAACGTTCGTCGCGTCCGCGCTCTGCGCGGCGATCAGGTATTGGTGCGCACCGTAGCTCGCGCTGTTGTTGGACTGGAACATGCGGTCGGCCAGCGCGTAGGCGTGCGCCATGTCGAAGTACGGCTGCACCTCGGCCTGCGGCACGTACGCGTACGAGAACAGCGGAACGTTTTTCGGAAAGTCGCCGACGAGGTCGAAGCCGTTCATGCGGCCGCCGTTGAAGCTGCTCACAAACGCCGCGTAGTCGTGGCTGGGATCGGGTCCCGCGGTGAGCGACGTCGGCTTCAGCGGGATGATCGAGCCGTCCGAAGCGGGGCCCGACGACGCCGTGTCCGCGCCCGGAAACCCGTGGAACAAGTTGTCGAACGAGCGGTTCTCCTGAACGATCACGACGACGTGCTTGATCACGTCGGCCGCGTGCTTCGGCGGGCCGGACGAGGCCGGCGCCGTCGTCGGCACCGGCGGAACGGTCGCGCCGATCGTGCCGCCGCCGCCGCCACATGCCGACAGGGCAAGCGTGAGGAGCGTGATGAAAACGCGGCATCTCGAAGCGGCCATGGTTGCGTTATCGGCAATCGGGCCCGAAATGTCGACTCTCGACCAAGGCCACGCGAATCTCTCATGTTCGCGTAACCGTCCGCCGATAACCGCGCGGCCGCGGGGCTTAGTCGTTGTCGGGCGGGCCGGCCACGTCGGCGGGGAGCACCCGCATGAAGCTCTCGGCGGACCGCCGCGTCGCGATCGAGCTGTACGCGCGCGGTGCGGCGTTGAGGTCGAGCACGTCCGCGATCGAGTTCGACGTCGCGTCGGTGAGGCCGAGCGAACCGAGGCCGAACGAATCCTCGATGAAGCGCAAGATGCTGCCGAACTCGTACGTGGTGTGGCTGACGTACCCAGGCTTTGCGTACGGTGACGCGACGATCAGCGGCACGCGAAATCCCATCCCCATCTTGTCGCGGTGCGGCGGCTTGACGTGATCGTACCAGCCGCCCCAGTCGTCCCACGTCACCACGAGCACGGTATCTTTCCAATACGCGCTCGTGCCGAGCGTGTTGGCGATCGTCGCCACCCAGTCGGGGCCTGAACCGCCGCTCGCCGAGGCGTGATCGCTTTCGCGGATATTCGGAACGACGTACGACACTTGCGGCAGCCGGTTCGCTTTTATGTCGTCGAGGATCGTGTTCTCCGGGCTCACCACGTGCGACCAGTCCGCGCCGTACCGAATGTGCTTGACCGCCTGATATGCGGACCAGATCCCGCCGTTGTCGCCGGTGATCGTCGGCGCATAGTAGGCCCACGAAATATTGCGCTCGTCGAGGAGGTCCGCGAGCGTGCGGGTCTCGATGCACGGCGGCGCGGGTGTTTGCGTCTTGGGCTCGTTGCTCGCCGCGGGGTCGTCGACCGCGCCGGGATCGTCGGCGGCGAGCCGCTCGACGAGCATCGAGGTCGCATCGCAGCCCCACCCGCCGCCGATCGGATTCTCCGAGATGAGCTGCGACGTGCCCGCGACGAGGTAGAGGTGCGCGGGAAAACTGGGGCCGGAGTTGCTCTGGAACATGCGGTCGCCGAACGAGAAGCGCGTCGCGAGGTCGCGGTAGGGCTTCGTCTGGTCGGCCGGGACGTACGCGAGCCCGTCCGTCGGCGTCCCGGCCGAACCGCCCCAATTGCCGGTCGAAACCTGATCGAAGCCATCGAGCTTGCCGTGGTCGTACTCGATCAGAAAGTTGTGGTGGCTGTGATCGACGTCGGCGCCGTTTTCAAGCCGCATCGGGCGCAACGCGACCGTTCCCCCGTCGTGCGTCGGCGCGGTGGAAACCGTGTCCGCGCCGGGGAGGCCGGGGAACAGGTTGTCGACGCTGCGGTTCTCCTGGATCACGACGATGACGTGCGCGACCTTCGGCGCACCGGGCGCCAAGGTCGAAACGGGAGTGGGGGCGAGGATGGCCCCGCCGGCGCTGACGCTGCCGCCGCCTCCCCCGCAGCCGCACGCCGCGAAGAGAAGCGCGAAAGCAACACGTGGCACGCGCAATGAAATCATCGGTAAGCGGCTCGTACCCCCGGCGGCCGGCCGGGCGCCCTGCACGATCGGGGAGGAATGGCCGTGCCGCGGCCCGTCTCTTCCGAGCAATGGACCAGCATCCGCGCGACTTCGCCGGCTACGGCGCGACGCCGCCAGATCCGAAGTGGCCGAACGGCGCGCGCGTCGCGGTGCAGATCGTGATGAATTACGAAGAGGGCTCGGAGTACGCGATCGGCGACGGCGACGGCACGTCGGAGACGTATCTCACCGAAGTGCCCGGTGCGACGCTGGGCCCCGGGATGCGCGACCTCATCGTCGAGTCCGTGTACCAGTACGGCAGCCGCGCGGGGTTCTGGCGCTTGATGCGCATGTTCGGCGAGCGCAAGATCCCGATCACCGTGTTCGGCGCGGCGCTCGCGCTCGAACGCAATCCCGCCGCTGCTGCTGCGATCGCGGCGGCGGGGTACGAGGTGTGCTCGCACGGCTGGCGCTGGATCGGCTTTCAGACGATGCCCGAGGACGAAGAGCGCGAGCAGATGCGGCGCGCCGTCGCGTCGATCGAGCGCACCACCGGCGCGCGGCCGCTGGGGTGGTACTGCCGCTACGCGCCGTCGCTGAACACGCGCCGGCTGGTGGTGGAGGACGGCGGGTTCTTGTACGACTCGGACGCGTACGACGACGACCTGCCGTATTGGACGCGCGTCGGCGGCAAGCCGCATCTCGTGATCCCGTACACGCTCGACAACAACGACATGAAGTTCTCGGTCGCGCCTGGGTTCACGTCGGGTGAAGGATTCTTCCGGTATCTCAAAGATGCGTTCGACGTGCTCTACCGGGAAGGCAAGACCGCGCCCAAGATGATGTCCGTGGGCTTGCACACGCGCTTGGCCGGCCGGCCGGGCCGCTCCGCGGCGCTGGAGCGCTTTTTGGACTATCTCGTGGCACACGACGACGTGTGGATCTGTCGCCGCGTCGACATCGCGCGGCACTGGATCGCGACGCACCCGGCGCAATCGTGACCGCCGCGTACCGCCTGCCCAAAGCCGAGCTGCACGTGCACGTCGAGGGCACGTTCGAGCCGGAGCTGATCTTCGCGCTCGCGGAGCGCAACCGCGTCACGCTGCCGTACCGCTCGATCGACGCGCTCCGACGCGCGTACGAGTTCACCGACCTGCAGTCGTTTCTCGACCTCTACTATGCGGCGATGGCGGTCCTGCGCACCGAAGACGACTTCGCGCAGCTCGCGCACGCGTACTTCGCGCGGGCGCGCGAGCAGGGCGTCGTGCACGCCGAGCTGTTCTTCGACCCGCAGGCGCACACGGCGCGCGGCATTCCGTTCGAGACGGTCATCGACGGCTTGTGGTCCGCCGTGCGCGAGAGCGAGCAGCGCTACGGCGTGACGTCGAAGCTCATCATGTGCTTCTTGCGCGACCGCAGCGCCGAGTCGGCGCTCGCGACGCTCGAGCAGGCGCTGCCGTACGGCGAGCGCATCGTGGCGGTGGGGCTCGACTCCGCCGAGGTCGGCCATCCGCCGTCGAAGTTTCAGCACGTCTTCGCGCGCGCGCTGGCGGAAGGCTGGAAGACCGTCGCGCACGCGGGCGAGGAAGGTCCGCCGGCGTACGTGTGGGAGGCGCTCGACCTGCTGCACGTGTCGCGCGTGGACCACGGCGTGCGCAGCCTGGAAGACCCAACGCTGGTCGCGCGCCTGCGCAACGAGCGGATCCCGCTGACGGTGTGCCCGCTCTCCAACGTGAAGCTGCGCGTGTTCGACACGCTGCGCGATCACAACCTCGGCGCGATGCTGAGCGCCGGGCTGGTCGCGACGGTCAACTCCGACGATCCGGCCTACTTCGGCGGTTACGCCGGCGACAATTTCGCCGCGGTCGCCGACGCGCTCGCCCTGCCGCCGAGCGCGCTGGTGACGCTGGCGCGGAACAGCTTCGAAGCGTCGTTCGTCGATGAGCGAACGCGCAACGTGTACCTCGCGCGCGTCGACGCGGTCGCCGCGGCGAGCCAGTCGCCCGAGGCCGTCGAAGGAACCGGACAGGCTCGATGACGCTGCTCGAACGGCTCGCGGCGCTGGCAACGCTCGGTGCCACCGAGGGCGGGATCGATCGCGCGCTGTTTACCGCCGCGGAGCGAGGCGCGCGCGAGCTGTTCGTGCGGTGGGCGCAGGAGTCGAACTTGCGCGTCGAGCAAGACCGCGCCGGCAACGTCTTCGCGCGGCTGGACGGTCTCGAAGCCGGCGCGCCCGTGCAGTGCGGCTCGCACCTCGACACGGTGAAAGACGGCGGCGCATATGACGGTGCCTACGGCGTCGTCGGCGGGCTCGAAGCGCTGCGGCGCATCGCGGCGTCGGGCGAGCGGCCGCGGCGCGCGCTCGAAGTCGTCGCGTGGGCGGGCGAAGAGGGCAGCCGTTTTCCGCTGGGGTGTCTGGGCAGCGCGGTGTATGCAGGGCTGACGCCGTACGACGACGTCGCGGCGCTCGTCGCCGACGACGGCGAATCATTCGCGTCGGCGCTGCACGGACCGAACGGTTTGCTGGACGGCGTGCCGGTGCGCGGCGGCTTTCCGCCGCCCGCGGCGTATGTCGAGCTGCACATCGAGCAGGGTCCGGTGATGGAACGCGACGGCGCGCGGCTCGGCATCGTCACCGTGATCGCGGGGCAGCGGCGCTTTCGCGTCGCCGTCGACGGCGTCGCCGGCCACGCCGGTACCGTGCCGATGAGCGGCCGCGCCGACGCGCTGTGCGCGGCGAGCGAGATCGTACTCGCCGTCGAGCGTGCGGCGCTCGACGCCGGCGAGACCGTCGCGACGGTCGGCCACCTCGTCGTCGAACCGAACCAGACGAATATCGTGCCCGGCCGCGTCGTGTTCCGCATCGATCTGCGCTCCGTCGACGACGGCCGCATCGCCGAAGCCGAGCAGCGCATCCGCGCGCGGAGTGCGGAGATCGCGGCGCGGCGCGGCGCGAGCGTCGTGATGGAGACGATCGAAGCGCGCGCGACCGTGCCGATGGATGCGCGGATGCGCCTGCTCGTGCGCGCCGCGTGCCTCGAACGCGACGCGCGTGCGATGACGATCGCAAGCGGCGCCGGGCACGACGCGATGTGCGTCGCGCACGTCGCGCCCACGGCGATGATCTTCGTGCCGAGCATCGGCGGCCGCAGCCACGTCGGCGACGAGCGCACGGCGCCGGCCGACCTGGAGCTGGGCGTCGAAGCGCTTCGCGCGACGCTGCTTGCCGCGGCGAGCGCACCGTGGTCCTCGTGAACCCGCCCCACCTCTTGCAGGAGACGTGAATATGCAATTCTTCATCTGCGGCTCCGCGCTGCGCGGCCAGCCCGACCACGCCAACCTCGGCGACGCGAAATTCGTGCGCGAAGCGAAGACGCGTCCGATCTACCGCCTGCACTCGGTCGACGACAAGCACCCGGGCATCTACGAGGTGCAAGCGGAGAGCGGCGTCGCGATCGCCGGCGAGGTGTACGAGCTGACGGACGAGCAGCACGCCCACTTGATCTCGACCGAGCCGCCGAACCTCTACGAGGCGCCGGTGCAGCTCGACGATGGCAGCACGGTCAACGCGATGATCTACCCGCGCGAGCTCATCGAAGAGCGCCGCTACCCGGACATCTCGGACCACGGCGGCTGGGCCGCGTACAAAGCGTCGTCCGGCTAGCTGCCGCGGTAGGTGGAATAGCTCCAGGGCGACAGCAGCAGCGGCACGTGATACCGCGCGCCGTCGCCGATCACGAAGCGCACGGTGATCTCGTCGAAGAACGTCGCGACGCCGTCGCGCGCGAAGTAGTCCATCACGGCGAAGACGAGCTCGTACGGACCCGGCGTGAGATCGGTCGCCAGCGGCGCGTCCGTGCGGCCGTCGGCGTTCGTCACCGCAACGTGCAGCAGCGTGCGTTCGCCGCCCGCGAGCGCGAACAGGCCGATCGAGATCCCGGACCCGGGCACGCCGCGCGCCGTGTCGAGCACGTGCGTCGTCAGTATCGCAGCCATCAGATTTTTGCTCCCGCTCGAATCCACGCGCCGAGCTTCGCACGCTCGGCGTCCGTCATGTGCGTCAAGTTGCCGAGCGGCATCGCGCGCGACGCGACCGCTGCGGCGTAGATGCGCTGCGCGTTCGCGTGAGCCGCGGACGGCGTGTCGAGCAGCACGCCCGCGGGCGCAACCGTGAATCCCGGCTGGGTCGGAGCCTGCGCATGACACACCGCGCACCGCTCCCCGATGATCGGCGCGACTCCCGAGTATGCGGGGTTTACGACGTGCACGATCACGGTCCGCGGCGCGGACGGCGCGCGCGGCGCCAGCATGAATGCCGCGACGGCGAGCAGCAGCCCCGCGGCCACGGGCAAGCCGATGACATACCGCCGCTTGTGGGACACGACGAAGAACCGCCGCACCAGCACTCCGGCGGCGCTGATGAACGCGAGGACGATCCAGCCGTTCGCGCTGCCGTACGTCATCGGGTAATGGTTGCTGATCATGATGAACAGCACCGGCAGCGTGAGGTACGTGTTGTGGACCGAGCGCATCTTACCGAGCTGTCCGGGCCGCAAATCGGGCTGCTCGCCCGCGCGAATCTGCGCGAGCATCTTGCGCTGCCCGGGGATGATGACGAAGAACACGTTCGCCACCATGATCGTGCCGATGATCGAGCCGACGTGAATGTACGCCGCACGCCCGCCGAACACGTGGAACAACGCCCAGTCCGCGAACAGCAGGAACGCGCCGACCGCCGTCCACAGCAGCGCCGGGAGCTTCTCGAAGACACGGCATAGCACATCGTAGCCGAGCCAGCCCGCGACGAGCGTGCCGATACTGATCGCGATCGCGACGGGCGGCGCCAGATCGAGCACCGACTTGTCGATCAAGAACGTCGACGCGCCGGCCCAGTACACGATCGCCAGCATCAGCATGCCGGTGAACCACGTCGAGTATGCCTCCCACTTGAACCAGTGCAGGTTCTCGGTGAGTGGTTCACCCCGTGGCCCAGTGAGATATTTCTGGTTATGGTAGAAGCCGCCGCCGTGCACGGCCCAGAGATCGCCCGACATGCCGCGCCGCACGTCGTCGGGGCTTTCGGGCGCGGTGAGGCTGTCGTCGAGCCAGACGAAATAGAACGACGCGCCGATCCACGAGATCCCGGCGATCAGGTGCGCCCAGCGCGCGAGCAGGTTCAGCCAGTCCAGAACGTACGGCCAGATCATGCGGTGATCGTGTCTTCGAGGCGCAGCCGCGCGATCTTCGCGATCTCCGCGAGCGCGGTCGCGATCTCGGCCGCGCGGTCGCTGCCGGCGCGCCGTTCGAGCGTGGCGAGGATCGACGCGTGGTCGTGCTCGCGCGCGCAGATCACGAACGGAAAGCCGAACCGCGCGCGATAGGCCGCATTGGCGGCATCAAACCGCGCGAGCTCCGCGGGC
Source organism: Candidatus Elarobacter sp. (assembly GCA_036403315.1). Lineage (GTDB taxonomy): Bacteria > Vulcanimicrobiota > Vulcanimicrobiia > Vulcanimicrobiales > Vulcanimicrobiaceae > Vulcanimicrobium. Next base: position 11,316 of record DASWRD010000008.1, on the reverse strand, counting down.
GTAAGCCGGTCGAGCCCGGCCGCTGCCTGTTCCCCGCGCGACGCCGCCGTGAGCCGCCCTTCACGCGCCACGCGGCCGGCGAGGTCGGGGTGCGCGGCGATGAGCGCGATCTGCCGGTGCCGGGGCGCTTCGCCCACGACGTCCGCGAGCGCCGCGTGCAGTTCACCGAGGTCCGCGAACGGCCGCCGTTCCCAGGCCGCTTCCGCGATCCACGGCGAGTCTTCGAAAGCGAATCCCACCGCGGCGACGAACGTCGCGCGATCCGCTGCGTTCAACGCGGCGATGCTCGTCATCGCGGGACCGGTTCGATTCGTACGCTGCTTCTCCGTCACGCGACGCTCGTCGCGACGTTCGACGACGCCGGCCGGGAGATCGCCGACGGCGCCGTGCTGCTGCGCGACAACGTCATCGAGGCGGTCGGCGCGACGGCGGAGCTGACCGCGCAAGCCGACGAGGTCGTCGACGCGCGCGGCCTCGTGCTGCTGCCGGGGCTGGTCTGCACGCACCACCACTTCTACCAGACGCTCACGCGCAATCTTCCGCAGGCGCAGGACGCCGAGCTGTTCGGCTGGCTCGTGGCGCACTACCCGATCTGGGCGCGCCTGACGCCCGAAGCCGTCCGCGCGAGCACGGCCACGGCGATCGCGGAGCTGCTGCTGTCCGGCTGCACGACCGCGGCGGATCACGGCTACATCTGGCCGAACGGCGCGCGCGTCGACGACCAGATCGCCGTCGCGCGCGAGATGGGCTTGCGCTTCCACGCGTCGCGCGGGTCGATGTCGCGCGGCCGCTCGCAAGGCGGGCTTCCGCCCGACGAAGCCGTCGAGGACGAGAACGATATCCTCCGCGACTGCGAACGGGCGATCCGCGAGCACCACGACCCGTCGCGCTATGCGATGACGCGGATCGTGATCGCACCGTGCTCGCCGTTCTCGGTGACGCCGGAGCTGATGCGCGCAAGCGCGGAGCTCGCGCGCAAGCACGACCACGTGCACCTGCACACGCACCTGTGCGAGACGGTCGACGAAGAAAAGCAGTGTCTGGCGGAATACGGAAAGCGTCCCGTGGAACTGGCGGAGTCGGTGGGCTGGACCGGGCCCGACGTGTGGTTCGCGCACGCGATCCACATGGCGCGCGAGGAGCTCGTGCGCTTGGGCGGCACGCGCACGGGCGTCGCCCACTGCCCGACATCGAACATGCGGCTGGGTTCAGGGATCGCGCCGGTGCTCGCGCAGCGCGACGCGGGGATGAGCGTAGGGCTGGGCGTCGACGGCTCGGCCTCGAACGACGGCTCGCACATGCTGGACGAAGCGCGCCACGCGATGTTGCTGCAGCGCGTCGCGCACGGCGCGTCCGCCATGACGGCCCGCGAAGCACTGCGCCTCGCAACGCGCGGCGGCGCCGAAGTCCTCGGCCGCGACGACATCGGCGCGCTCGCACCGGGTCTGGCCGCGGATGTTATCGGCGTTCGTGTGGACGGGCTCGCGACCGCGGGCGGCTCGGTGCACGACGCGCTCGCATCGCTGGCGTTCTGCCGCATCCCGAACGCAGACCTGAGCATCGTGAACGGCGCCGTCCGCGTTCGCGATGGCCGCCTGGTCGACGTCGATGTACCCGCGCTGGTCGAACGCCACGATCGCGCAGCGCGAACCATGCTTGGATGAGATCTTCGCCCATGTCAGGCTGAGCCTGTCGAAGCATGCGCCACGATCGTGGCCCACCCTTCGACAGGCTCAGGGTGACGGAAAGCGTTCGGGTTCGGCTTTCGGGAGCCCGCTCACTTCGGAAGCGCCAACACAAACGGGGGGCGGCGCAGCGAAGCCGTACACGGTGCCGTCGCGACGTCGCGCATCGAGCCTTGCTCGACGAAGCGCGCCATGACGGCGACCGCGCATGCCGGAAACGGGCTGTGCGCGATCGTGGGCAGCACGACGTGCGATGCGTTCGACAGCGTGCGCGCGACGATCGCGCCGCGATCGGGCGGCGTATCGGGATCGATCGCGCCCGAGAAGATCAGCACGGGCACGGTCGAGCGCACCGGCGCGCGATACGACGCCGGAACCGCCGCGTGCGGCCATTCGGCGCACGTCGCGCGAGCGGCGTCCGCAGCGGTATGCCCGAGGAATGTCCCGGCGGCAGCGCCGGCGATCTCGGCGGGATCGAGAAACGGCACGTCCTCGCTACACCTCACCGACAGGTTCATCCCGACGCTCACGAACGACTCGAGCGCGAACGATTGTCCGATGAAGCGGCGCAGCGGCGTGAGATCGTCGCGGTACGCGGCATGGATGACGAGCGGCACGAGCGACTGGAAGTCGGTGTCGTAGAGCAGCCGGCGGATGACGCCGGCGAAGAGCTCGCGGGTGACCGGCACGGTGATCGTCTCGCCGGTACGCGTGTTGCGGACGTCGATGCTGCTCGGCGCCGATGACCGTCGTTTCAACACATCATCAAACTCCGCGCGAACGTTCGGAAAGGCGACGTTGCACGCGGTATCCTGCGCACATGCCGTGAACAACGTGTCGAGTGCGCCCTGCGCGTCGCGGGCTTCGTGCAGCGGCTTCGTCTCGGCCGTCGAAAGCACGCCGCGCAGCGTGGCGGTGCGCACGCGATCGCCGTGGCGCCGCAGATAGACGAGCGCGGCGCGCGTACCGTACGACGAACCGTAGAGGTTCACGCGCCCGTAACCGAGCCATGCGCGCACGTCGTCGAGATCGTCGGCGGCGAGCGGCGTCGTGTAGAACCGCGGATCCGCTGAGGCTTGAAGCCGCCGGCTGCATCGGCGCACCGCATCCGGCGTCACGTCGCCCACGAAATAGCCGCGCATCAACTCGAGCTCGTGCGCTCCGCAGCGCAGCGCGTTGGAGCCGCCCGTCCCGCGCTGATCGACGAGCACGATGTCTCGCCGCACGCGAATTGCGGCGAAGCGCGCAGCGGCGTCGCCGGCCTCCGCGGTCGCCGCTTCGCCGGGGCCGCCGACGAGGATCACGAACGGATCCAGCTCCGCCGGCGGGCTCAGAGCCGGCAGCACCATGACGTTCAACGCGATCGTCCGCCCGGTGCCGCGCTCGCGATCTTCGAACACCGTAAGGGTGCCGCACAGCGCCGGTTCGCTGGTTTCTCGGACCGCGCAGGGGTGCAAAGCTGCCGCGGGTGCCGGGCTCGGCGCAGCGACCGCCGGCGCAGCGCAAGACGCCGCCAGCGCCGCGGCGCCGATCGCCGAAAAAAATCGATGCATGCTCATGATCGGAGAGGATTATGCGGTTCAAAGCCCAATCCTATACAAAAGAAGGAATATGGCATTTCCGTGGCGCAGGACGCCGCTGGAGGCTCCATGGCGAAGGGCGATTATCTCGGCGAGTTCGAGCAACTCGTGATGCTCGCGATCCTGCACGCCGGCAAAGACGCGTACGCGGTGGCGATCTGCGACGAGATCGTGCGCCGCACGGACCGCGACGTGTCGCTAGGGGCCGTTTACGCGACGCTGGAGCGGCTCGAAGCCAAAGCGCTCGTGACGTCGCGGCTGGGCGAGGCGACCCGGGAACGCGGCGGGCGGCCGAAGCGCTTCGTCGAGGTGACCCCGCACGGCATGAGCGCGCTGCGCGAATCGCGGAAGATGGTGCGCGGCATGCTCGCGGGATTGTCGCGCCGGTGGGGGCTCGAATGAGCGGGCCGCGCCCGCGGCTCGCATTCGCACTGCTGCGCCTGCTCGCGGGCTCGGCGGCGTCGGCTGCGCTCGAAGGCGACCTGAACGAGCGGTACGCGCACACGTTGCAGCGCGGCGGAAAGGCCGCTGCAACGATGTGGCTGCGGCGCGAAATCTTGCGGTCGATCGCGCCGCTCGCGCGGGAACGCTGCCGTTCCATGTACGCGGCGCACGACGCGTTGCGCATCGCGGTCGCGGCGGTGTTCGGCTACGTGGTCGTCGTGCTCGGTGCGGTTGCCGCCGCCGCCTTCTCGCTGCGGCCCGCGGCGATGCCGCCATTCAGCCTCGTGGCGAGCGCCGCGATGTACTCACCGCTCGGATTCGCCGGAGCGGTGCTCGTGTTCGTCGTCGCAGGTGCCGCAGTGGCTCTCGCATGCGGTCGCGGCGCATTTCGAAGCGCCGCACTCGTAGCCCTGATCACCGCCGTCGTGGGCGCTGCAGTCGCGTCGACACCCAGCGGAAGCGTGTTCGCGGAATTCGGATGGCGATTCGCGCTGCCGCTACCGTGTCTGCTCGCGGGGTGCCTCGCGGTGACGTCAGCCCGCACTGTCGCGCGCCGCTGAGGACGCTCCACCCCGCGCGCTGCAGCGCGCGAACGAGCCGGTCGCCGCTGACGACCGGGAGACGGTGACCCATCGCCGGCTGCTACGCTGCGGGTATGGTGACGGTTACTGTTTCGAGGACTAGCGTATCCATGTCGCTTGGGGGGATCGGCTCGCCGCACTCTTGGCGATCTTCAATCTCCAACTCCACGACCTCGCGCGCGTGCGCCAGCGCTTCCTCGACCGTACCGCCCCACGTGTGCGCTTGGGGAAACGCCGGCACGATCACGTTGTACGCCGACTTGTCAGGCTCAGGCTCAAGAATAACCCGGTACGCGAGGTCCATGCGCTGGACTTCGGTGTAGGTAAAAGCGTTCATGCCTGGTATTCCCACGCCGAATCGCCGTTGTCTAGTATGGGCGCTTCGTCGAATCGAATGCAACTTACGAGGCTGGCGCGGCGACCAGCGACTGCGCCGTTGCGGTCGTGCGCTCGCGGGCCGCGGTGATCGCGGTGAGGATGCGTTCCGGGGTCATCGGCAGATCGTTCAGCCACGCGCCCGTCGCGTCGTAGATCGCGGCGGCGACGGCCGGTGCGAACGGCACGAGCGGCATCTCCGCCATGCCGCGTGCGCCGTACGGGCCGTTCGGGTCGGCCAGTTCCAGGATCACGGGCACGATGTCGGTCGGCATGTCGAGGGTCGTCGGGAGCAGGTAGGTGCTGAAGTACGGCGTGAGGATCTTGCCCTCGCGCACGATGAAGTTTTCGGTGAGCGCGTAGCCCAGCGCTTGCGCGAGGCAGCCTTCGATCTGGCCTTCGACCTGCTGGCGGTTGATCGCGCGCCCCACGTCGTGCACGCTGACGATCTTGAGCACGCGCGTCACGCCCGTCGCGACGTCGACCTCCACCTCGACCGCCTGCGCGGCGTAGCCGTAGCAGTAGTTCGGCGTCCCCGCACCGGTTTCGAGATCGAGCGGCGTCGTCGCGGGCGGGCGGTACTGCACCGTCGCCTCCGGCGCTTCGCCGCGCTCCCACGCCGCGCGCGCGGCGACGGTCGCGTCGTACACCGCGCGACCGGCCATCAGCGTCAGGCGCGACGCCGATGCCGACCCGGCGTTCGGCGTCTGCGCGGAGTCGTCGCTCACGAGCGCGACGGCGTCGAGCGGAAGCGCGAGCGTCTCCGCGGCGATCTGGCGCAGGATGAGATGGACGCCTTGGCCGACGTCCGCGGCTCCGATGCGCACGACCGCGCGCTCGATGCGCGACGTCGCGATCAGTTCGACCGTCGCTGTGGACTGCTCCGGGAAACCGAACGAATAGCCGACGTTCTTGATCCCGCTCGCGATCCCGACGCCGCGCCGCAGCGTGCCGGTAAGATCGCGCTGCGCGCGCGGCGTGAATCGCGTGCGCGCCTCGTCGGCGCAGCGTTCCAGCACGGTCACGGCGCTCACGCCCGCGGGAAGCACGTTGCCGGTGGCCTCCGTGTCGCCCTCGCGGTAGAGGTTCTTGCGCCGCATGTCCGCGGGATCGATCTCCAGCGCGTGCGCGATCCGTGCGATCATCGACTCGGCCGCCCAGTGCGCCTGCGGCGAGCCGAAGCCGCGAAACGCGCCGCTCGGCACGTTGTTGGTGTACACGACGATCCCGTCGGTCGACACGTTCGGGATGCGGTACGGTCCCTGCGCGAAGATGGTCGCGCACTTGAGCACCTCGACGCTCGTCGACGCGTACGCGCCGCCGTCGGCGACCGTGCGCGTCTCGGCGGCGACGATCGTGCCGTCGCGCTTCGCGCCCCAGGTCGTCGTGATGTGGAACGGATGGCGCTTGTGGTGGCCGACGATGGACTCCTCGCGGCTCCACACGATCGCCGTCGGGCGCTTGAGCCGGAAGGTCGCGAGCGCGAGCAGCGCCTGCACCGACAAGTCCTCGCGCCCGCCGAACGCGCCGCCGATCTTCGCGTAGCGGATCGACACGGCGTGCTCGTCGAGCTCGAGCATCGCCGCGATCTGGCGCAGGTCTTCATGCAGCCATTGGCCGGCCGTTTCGACGACGAGCGTCTCGCCCTCGTAGTACGCGATCCCGGCGTCCGGCTGCAAGTACGCGTGCTCTTGCCACGACGTCGTGAAGGTCGCGCTCAGCACGATGTCGGCCGTCGCGAGCGCGCCGGCGACGCCTTTGCGAATCTTCTGGTGCAGCAGCACGTTCGTGCCGCGCGCGGGGTGCACCAGCTCCGCGTTCGGCTCGAGCGCGCTCAGCGCGTCGCCGACGACCGGCAGATCGGTGTACTGCACGTCGATCAGCTTCGCGCCGAGCGCCGCCGTCTCGGGATCCTCCGCCACGACGAGCGCCACGCGGTCGCCCACGTAGCGCACGCGCTCGCTGCAGAGCACTTCCTGGTCGGCGTCGATGAGGCCGTAGCGGTTGTGCGGCACGTCGGCCGCCGTGAACACGGCGACGACGCCCGGCAGCGCCCGCGCGCGCGCCGTGTCGATGCGTTCGATCGCCGCGTGCGCGCGGTGCGCGAACAGCGCCTTGCAGTGCAGCATGTCGGGCCGCACCAAGTCGGCGGGATAGTGCGCCGCGCCGGTCACCTTCGCGCGCGCGTCGGGCCGCGCGACCGGCGTGCCGATCAAGTTCACGCGCGCACCGCGTCGGGCTGCGGCTCGTGCGCATGCAGCTCGCGCGCACCCTGCTCTTGCGCCGCGAGGATCTTGCGGTAACCGGTGCAGCGGCAGATGTTGCCGCTGATCGCGGCCTGGTGGTCGTCCAGCGACGGCGCGCGCCGTTCGTCCAGAAGCTTCGCGCCCGCCATGATCATGCCGGGGATACAGAAGCCGCACTGCACGGCGCCGCAGTCGATGTAGGCCTGCTGCAACGGGTGCAGCGTCTCGCCGTCCGCGAGCCCTTCGATCGTGACGATCTCCGCGCCGTGCGCCTGCGACGCCGGAACGAGGCACGACATCACGGCCGCGCCGTCGAGCCACACCGTGCACGCGCCGCACTCGCCCTCGGCGCAGCCTTCCTTCGCGCCGGTCAGCCCCGCGTTCTCGCGCAGCGCGTTCAGCAGCGTCTTACGCTCGGCGCCGCGCAGCGTGCGCGCGCGATCGTTGATCGTCGTCTGGATCGTTCCGTCGAACGCAGGCGCGTTCGCGCGCGCGACCGGTGTCTCGAGCAGCACCGGCGCCGCGGGGAAGCCGTCGGCCTCGCGCCCGTCCGCGATGCGTTCGAGGGCGCGGGCGACGAGCGCGGCGAGCGTCGCGCGGCGATAGCCCGCGGAACCGCGCACGTCGTCGATCGGCGCAGCGTCGTCGCACGCGATGCGCCCCGCCTCGGCGCACGTCGCGCCGTCGAGCCGCTTGCCGGCGAGATAGCGTTCCGCGGACACGGCGCGCACGACCGTGGGCGCGAGGCACCCGAGCGCGACGCGCGCGCCCGCGACCGCGCCGTCGTCGTCGAGCGTCATGACGAGCGCGATGTCGATCACGGAGATTGCCTGCGCGCGCCGCAGCCCGAGCTTCAGAAAAATGCCGCGGCGCGCCGGGCCCAGCGCCCGGAACCGAATCTCGCGGACGAGCTCGTCCGATCGCAATTGCGTCGTGCGAAAGCCGGTGTAGAACTCGGCGAGCTCGAGCGTCCGCTCTCCGCCCCGTGAGGCCAGCACGATCTCCGCGTCGAGCGCGATCAGCGGCGCGATCGTGTCGTTCGCGGGCGATGCCGTGACGACGTTCCCCGCGATCGTGCCGCGGGTGCGGATCTGCGGCGCGCCGACCTCGATGCACGCCTGCGCCAGCGGCAGCATCGCGTCGCGCGCGAACGGCGCGGCGAGGACGTCGTTGTGGGTGGCGAGCCCGCCGAGCGCGATCGTGTCGCCGTCGCGGCGGACGTACTTCAGCTCGCGCAGCGCCGACACGTCGATCAGCGTCTCGGTGGGCTTGACGCCGCGCTGCAGCTCGACGAGGACGTCGGTGCCGCCCGCGACGATTCGCGCCGCGCCGCCTTCGTTTGCCAGCGTCTCGAGCGCCTCGGCGACGCTCGCCGGCCGCACGACCCTGCTCCACATGCCCGAGAGGTTCGCGGGCATGCGGATCGGGTCTTGCGGTATCGGCTCCCTAGCGCTTCGCGGCGACCGCGGTCTCGAAGCGGGGGACGCGCAGCGCATGCGCGCCCGAGTCCGGCGCGTCCTCGTCGGACACGGTGAAGCGGGCGACGAGCGCGTCGAGCCGCTCGGCTTGCTCGCGCAGGGCGCGCGCGGTCGCGTCGATCTCGCCGACGCCCGAGGCCAGCTCGCCCGTGGCGAAGGCCGCCTGCTGCGCGGCCGCGGACTGCTCTTCGGCGGCGCGTGCGACCGGCATCATCGTGGCGGTGATCTCGTGCGTGGTCGCCTGCATTTGGTTCGCGGCCGCGGCGTTCTCTTCGACGCCGGCCGAGGTGCTGGTGACGCTCTCCGCCACCTTGCTCGACGCGTCGCGCATCTCGCGCGCACGAGCGGCGAGCTCTTCCGCGACGCCGGTCGTGGAGCCGACGGCGCCGCCGATGCGGTCGAGCGCCTCCGACGCGCGGTCGGCGACGGAAAGCCCGGTGTTCATCGAGTCGTCGGACGAGCGCATGGCTTCCGCCGCGGTGATCGTCTCGCGGCGGATCGACGACAGGATCCCCGAGATCTCGCGCGTCGCGCCGGACGAGCGCTCCGCGAGCTTGCGGACCTCGTCGGCGACGACCGCGAAGCCGCGGCCGTGATCGCCGGCGCGCGCCGCTTCGATCGCGGCGTTGAGCGCGAGCAGGTTCGTCTGGTCGGCGATCTCTTCGATCGTGCGCACGATGTCTTCGACTTGCACCGAGCGCTGCTCCAGCGCGAGCATCGCCTCCGCGGCTTTGGCGGAGATGTCGCGCAGGCGCTGCATCGCGCGCTGCGTCTGCTGCACCGCGTGCGTGCCGCCGACGGCTTCTTTCGTCGCGTCGCTTGCCGACGTCGCGAGGTCCGCGCCGTGGAACGTGAGCGACTCGATGCCGTCGTCGAGCAGCTGGATCGCGCCCGTCGCGAGCTGGATCGCCGTCGCCTGATGGCCGGCGCCTTGCGCGATCATCTCCGCGGAGCGCGCGAGCTCTTCGATGGCGGCGGTCGCCTGCGCGATCTTGATCGCCTGGTCCTTCGCACCCCCCGCCACGCTGTCCACGGCCTTCGCGATCTGCTCGACCGCGACCGAGGCCTGGTTCGCCGCGCTCGACGTTTGATCGCTCGCGATCGCGAGCGTGCGCGATGCGACGATCACGCCGCCGATCAAGTCGCGCAGCGTGGCCAAGCCGGCGGTCAGCTCGGTGCCGACCGTTGCGAGCCCGGCGCCGAGATCGTTGTAGCTGTCGACCAGCGCGGCGATCTCGTCGCTGCCGCCGTCGACGATGCGCTCGCGCGTCGAGCTGAAGCTCGCCCGCAGATCGCCTTCGGCCAGCCGCCCGAGCGCGCTGGAGAGGTGCGCGAAATCTTCGTGCACGATCGACGACAGCGCATCGGACACGCGCGCGAGGCGGCGCGTCATGCGCCGCGCCATGAAGATCGCGATCCCGATCGTGACGACCACCGTCGCCACGCCGGCGACGATCATCATCACCTCGAGCTGGTGGATCGCCGCGTCGAACTGCGCTTGCGAGGCGTGCGCGGCGTTGAGCGCGCTGAGCCGGGCGAACACGACCATCACGGCGCCGACGACCAGCGTCAGCGCGACGATCGGGACCGCGAATCCGGCGGCGAGTTGGGCACCGAGTCGCAACTTCATGAAGAAACCACACACCCTTGGGCGAAGCTGTTCACGGCCGAAGTCGCGCCGCTCTATAAAGGGGCTCGCTGCCGTCTACTCGGTGTTCGGCAGGAGCGAGGTTCGGCCTGAGGTGCCCGGCTGCCCCGGGGGGCAGTCACGCTCGGGCTGAGGGTTCCCACCCGCCGCGGCGAACGGTCGGTGATGCCCTTCTCCGCGCGCGTCCTCCTGGACAGCGTCTCGCCCGCGGGCGTCCGGCTCACGACGATGGAAGCGCGCTACCCGCGCTTCATCCACAGCGAACTCCTGACGCATCGCGTCTTTTCCAGAAATAGCTCGAGCTCGCGGGCCGTTCCGATTCGCAAGATGATCGACGCCGTGCGGAGCGATCCCGCGATGCCCGTGTGGTGGGGGAAAAATCAAGCCGGCATGCAGGCGCTGCAGGAGATCGGCGACGACGCGCGCGCGCTCGCGCAGGCCGAGTGGCAGCACGCGCTCGAGGACGCGCTCGCGCACGCGGAACGCCTTGCCGCGTCCGACATCAACTTGCACAAGCAGCTCGTGAACCGCATCCTCGAACCGTTCGCGTGGATCACCGTGATCATCACCGCGACGGAATGGGCGAACTTCTTCACGCAGCGCACGCACGAGGACGCTCAGCCCGAGCTCAAGCACCTCGCCACGCTCATGCTCGGCGCATACCGGCGCAGCGAGCCGCGCGCGCTCGCGGCGGGCGAATGGCACACGCCGCTCGTGCTCGCCGATGAAGAAGCGGCGCTTCCATTGGAAGAGCGGCTGAAGATCAGCGTGGCGCGGTCCGCGCGCGTGTCGTACCTCACGCACGACGGCTCGCGCGATCACGCGAAGGACGTCGAGCTGTACGACCGGCTCGTGGCGGGCGGCGCGAACGGGCACTGGTCGCCGTTCGAGCACGTCGCGACGCCGCTCGCGTCGGCCGAGAAATGGTCCGGGAACTTTCGCGGCTGGCAGCAGTACCGAAAGCGCTTCGAGCAAGAGCACGCGTCGACGTTCCCGGACGAGACGCCCGTCGCGGCGCTCCGCTGAGAGACGCGTCCTGAGCCCGTCCATCGGCGTGCGGCGGCTCGCGTTCGCCGCGCTCGTCGCGCTGGCGCTGCTCTTCGGCTCGCCCGCCGGCGCCGATGCGCGCACGCGGCTCGACGCGCAGGTGGACGCGCTGAACGTGAATCAGCTGCTCACGCGCGACGCCGCGTCGCTCGTCGATCCCGGCCGGCAGCGGCGCGCGCGCAACATCGCCGACATCCACCACGCGGCGTCGGCTGGCTGGGGTCTCGCGCAG
>DASWRD010000007.1:0-3821 GCA_036403315.1 Candidatus Elarobacter sp. | reverse complement strand
CGGATACCACTGGACGAAGAACGCGTTCCGCGTGATCGCGGGGTACGCGGCGACGAACGCGTCGTGGACACGAATGCCGAAGCGCGCCGCCTCGCGCACGAGCTCCGCCCTCGGGCACTTCCCCGCCGCGTCGAGGTATTGCCGCCTGATCGTGACCTTGTCGCCGGCATCGAGAACCAGCTCCCACGTCGGAACCAAGTCCGGGGACACGAAGCGCTGCTCGGGCGTGTTCGGTGACAACGCCGCGGCCGACCAGAACAGCTGGCGCCCGAAGTGCAGCATCGAGACGTCGTCCTTCCACGACAGGTCGACGCCGTTCACCACGAAGACGAGGTCCGCGAAGAACGCCTCGATGGCAAGCGCGTATTCGTCGAGGTTCAGGAGCTCGTCCGGGGTGAACTGCCGGCCCCAGCCGTCGTGCGGCACCAAGTCGAGCACGATGCTCATTTCGGAATCGGGTATGCGTTCAGCACGTTGTTCCATTGGTCGCTAATCACTCGCAGTGCGCTCGTGGCTTCGAACACGAAAACCTCCTCACCCGCAAGAAGAGGTGCGCAACAGGAAGGCTAGATCTGCGCACACACATCGTCAGGCCGGTACGAACCGGCGGACACCCGCACGAACGACCCTGCCATTACGCTACAACGAATTTCGCCGCTCGGTCAAGAAGTGTTGCGACAGGCGCATCACGCTGCGGCGAGCAACATCGGGTCGTGGCCAAAGCCAAGTCGGTCTACTACTGTACCGGGTGCGGGTTCGAGTCGGCGCGCTGGCTCGGGCGCTGTCCGTCGTGCGAGGCGTGGAACACGTTCGAGGACGCGCCGGTCGTGAAGGCCGCGAAATCCCCGCAGTCGCGCGCGGTCGCGCCGCTGCGCGCGAACGGGCCGGTGCCGCTCTCGGCAATCGAAGACGCGGGCATCGCGCGGCGGCGCACCGGGATGGCGGAGTTCGACGCGCTGCTCGGCGGCGGCATCGTGCCCGGCAGCCTCGTGCTGCTCGGCGGACCGCCGGGCGCGGGCAAGTCGACGCTGCTGCTGCAGCTCGCGACCAAGCTCGCGCGCGACGGCGCACGGTCGGTGTACGTGTGCGGCGAGGAGTCCGCGGCGCAGACGAAGCTGCGCGCGCAGCGCGTCGGCGCGGTGGAGACGCTGCTCGTCTTTGCGGAAACGAACTTGCGCGCGGTGCTCGACGCGCTCGAGCGCGACGTTCCCGACGTGCTGGTGGTCGACTCCATTCAGACGATGTGGCTGCCCGACGTGGAGTCGTTCGCCGGCAGCGTGTCGCAGGTGCGCGACTGCACGCAAGTGCTCATGGAGTTCGCGAAGCGCACCGGCTGCGCGACGTTTCTCGTGGGCCACGTCACCAAGGATGGCGCGATCGCTGGGCCGCGCCTGCTCGAGCATCTGGTCGACACGGTGCTCTATTTCGAAGGTGACCAGTCCGGCGAGTACCGCATCGTGCGCGCCTACAAGAACCGCTTCGGCGGCATCGACGAGATCTGCGTGTTCGCGATGGACGACCGCGGGCTGCACGAGATCGCCGATCCGTCCGCGCTGTTTCTGCACGGCCGCGGCGCGCGCCCCAGCGGAACGTGCGTCGTGCCGACGCTCGTCGGTCAGCGCCCGGTGCTCGTGGAAATTCAGGCGCTCGTGGGCGAAGCGTCGTACGGCACGCCGCGCCGTCTCGCGGCCAACGTCGATCCGGCGCGCATGGCGATGATCATCGCGATCCTCGAGCGGCGCGCCGGTTTGCATCTCGGCGGCCACGACGTGTACTGCTCCGTCGCGGGCGGCTTGCGCGTGTCGGAGACGGGCGCCGATCTCGGGATCGCGCTCGCGATCGCGTCGGCGTTTCGCGACGTGCCGCTCGCGACGGGCAGCGTCGCGTTCGGCGAGCTCGGGCTGTCGGGTGAGGTCCGCAGCGTGTCGCAACCGGTGCGGCGCGCCGCGGAGGCCACGAAGCTGGGCTTCACCCGGCTCGTGACGCCCGACGGCGCGCGCGACGTGGCCGCGGCGATCCGCCTCGCGTTCGACTAGATTCGCTCGCCTAGTTGCTCGCGGAACCGGGCTCCGCCATCTTTGCGTGCCGGCCCGCGGTGACTTCCTCCGGTGACAGCTTCGCCATGACGCCCTCGAACTTCGTCGTGAGCGGCCCTGCGATGATTTCGTGCTTGCCGCCCATCAGCGCGTCGAACGCCTGCCGTGCGACCTGGGCCGGATCGGCTTTCTTGTCGTCCGCGCCGACCTCGGTATCGTCCATGTCGGCCCGATGGAAGAAGTTCGTGTCGGTCGGGCCCGGCATCAGCGTGGTGATCGTGACGCCGGTGTCCTTGAGCTCGTTGCGAAGCGACGCCGCGAACGATTTGCCGAACGCCTTCGACGCCCCGTACACCGCTTCGTACGGCGCGGCCATCAGCGCGGCGATCGACGACGTGATCAGCACGCGGCCTTCGCCGCGCGCCACCATCGCCGGCAGAGCACGCTTGGCGAGGTGCACGGTGGAGCGCACGTTGAGATCGATCAGCTCCAGCTCGTCCTCGAGCGGCGTCTCGAGGAACCGCCCGCCGACGCCGACGCCCGCGTTGATCGCGAGCGCGTCGACCGGCCGCGCGCGCGACGCGATCGTTCGCGCGAGCTCCTCAACGCCGTCAGGCGTCGCGAGATCCACTTGCAGCGCTTCGACGGCCGCACCGAGCGCTTCTACTTCGCGCGCCGCGTCCGCGATGCCGGCGTCCTCGGCCGCGATCAGCACGTCGAATCCGTTTTGCGCGAACTGCTTGGCGATCTCCAAGCCGATGCCGCTCGAACCGCCTGTGACGACCGCGTATTTTCTATCCGCTGCGTGTTGCATGCTGCGAGCGTTCCCGCGCGTGGGAGCGCGAACCACGGCTCCTCGTGCGGCGAGCCGCAGCCCCGTCGCCGTGCCGCAGGCCGTTCCGAGAGACGCCTTCTCGCTTTCGCGAGGAGCCCGGCGGCGCGGCGGAACATGAACCCGGCGTGCCTATGGTTCCGCTGATCCCGCGCGACGTGCTGTTCGGGTATCCCGAGAAGGCCGCGCCGTCGCTGTCGCCGGACGGAACGCGCATCGCCTATCTCGCGCCGCACGACGGCGTCCTGTCGGTGTGGGTGCGCACGATCGGCGCGCAGGACGATCGCGTGGTCGCGTCCGATCCGAAGCGGCCGATCCGCCAAGCGTTCTGGTCGCCCGACGGCTCGCGCGTGCTCTACCCGCAGGACGCAGGCGGCGACGAGAACTTTCACTTGTTCGCCGCCGATCCCGGCGGGCGCGGCGAGCCGGTCGACCTCACGCCGTACGAGAACACGCGCGTCGACGTGCAGGCGATCGACGCCACACGGCCCGACGTCGTGCTCATCACGATGAACCGCCGCGACCCGCGCGTGTTCGACGTGCACCGGCTCGACCCGGCGACCGGGCACGAGACGCTCGACACGCTGAACCCCGGCACGGTCGCAGCCTTTGCCGAGGACGCGGACCTCGTCGTGCGCGCGGGCGTGATGCAGCACGCCGACGCGTCCGCCGAGATCGTCGTGCGCGATTTCGCGAGCACGCCGTGGCGCACGCTCGTGCGCCTGCCCGCCGCGGACGGCATGCCGGAGCTGGCCGGCTTCACGCCCGACGGCGCCGGCCTGCTGGCGATCACGAGCGCCGGCGCCAACGCGGCGGGGCTCGTGCGCTACGACGTGGCGAGCGGCGCGCGCACGGACGTCGCGGGCGATCCGCAATACGACGTGACGATGGTGCGCTTCTCGCCGAAGACGAAGGCGCCGTTCGCGGCGGCGGTCGTGCGCGAGCGCACCGCG
>DASWRD010000006.1:0-50963 GCA_036403315.1 Candidatus Elarobacter sp. | reverse complement strand
GCGACGGGCGCGATGGAACGCATCCCGCGCGAGCAGTTCGACCGCTTGCCCGCATGGGTGAGCCGCGTGTACCCGCCCGATCTCGTGGTGCAATACAACGACTGGTTCGGGCGCTACGTGCACGGCTGGTGGAACGCCGCGATCACGAAGCGCGACGTGCACGTGCCCGCGCGCGAGGACGTGTTCGGCATCCTGCTCGCCGACGGGCGCTTCGTGTGGTTCGTCGACCACACGTCACCCCACCGCAGCGACGCCTCGATGACCGGCTTCACGTACACGGACAGCCGTACCGGCGCGCTGACGTATTACACGTCGAGCGGCGGCGAGTACAACTCCAAAGGCGCGGAGGACGCGGTCGGCGGCAACCCGGTCATCAAGCAAGGTCGCCTGCTCCCCACGCAACCGGTACTCTACGTGCTGTTCGGGCAGAATACGTGGGTGGTTCCCGCCGTCGCCGACAACGGAAAGTTCCAGACGCTCGCGCTCGTCCAAGCGGCGGGCGGACACGTCGTGGTGGGCAGCTCGGCCGCGCCATCCCCGGCGGCCGATGCGTTCTCGTCATACCGCGCATTTCTCGGCGACCGTACGGCCGGCGGCACCAGCAACGCACACGTGAGCGGCACGATCGACCGCTTCGCGTACGCCGCCGGGCGCGCGTGGTTCACGCTGCGCGACCGGCGCGGCGTGTTCACGATCGTGGATCCCGCCGGCCCCGACGTGCTGCTCGCGCGGCCGGGCGACAAGGTGAGCTTCGAAACGACGCGCGACGAAAGCGGCGCGCAGACCGCCCGCAACTTCAGCGACGCGTCGATCGCGCGATGAGGCTGCTGCACGCGCGGCGCGTCACGCTCGCGCCGGTCGACGGCCGCAACGCGCGCGAGCTGTGGGAAGTGCTCAACATGCCGGACCTGCGCAAGTACCAGGACATCCCGCGCGTGCGCCCCGAGGAGTTCGAGCGCCAGGTGCGCACGCGCCCGAAAAACTTGCGCGGCGGCGTGACCGGTCGCTTCGAGTGGCTGCTCAAAGCCGGCGATCCGCAAGAAGCGATCGGCTGGATCTCGCTGCGCGTGAACGACCGCACGCCCCGCATCGGCGAGGTGGGCTACAGCTTGGTGATGGACGCGCGCGGCAAAGGGTACGCGAGCGAAGCGCTCGGCGCGGTGATCGACGAAGCGTTCGAGATGGCCGACCTGGACGAAGTGCAGGCGTGCATCGTGCCCGAGAACGGCGCGTCGCGCTCGGTGCTCGATCGCACGGGCTTTCGCGAGGAGCGGCTGCTGCGCAGCGGCGCGGTGATCCGCGGTCGCCACGTCGACGTGCTGCTGTTCACGCTGACGCGCGCGAGCTGGGACCGCCAGCGCCGCGAAGCCCTCACGCGCACCGCCAGTGGCTGACGGCGACTCGCGTGCGCGGGCGCTAGTTTCCCGAGCGCGCCGTGCGGCCCGGGCCCAGCCAGCGGTTGAGCCAGTCCACCATCTCGGCGAGAACCGTCTCCACCGTCTCGCGGCCCACGTAGCCGTGCGCCTCGTACGGCAGCATCACGAGCCGCGCCGTACCGCCGTTGCCTTGGATCGCCGCGTATAACCGCTCCGACTGGATCGGGAACGTGCCGGTGTTGTCGTCGGCCATGCCGTGGATCAGCAGCAGCGGATCCTTGATCGCGTTCGCGTACGTGAACGGCGACATCTTGGTGTAGAGCTCCGTCGCCTCCCAGTAGCTGCGGCGTTCGCTCTGAAATCCGAAGGGCGTCAGGGTGCGGTTGTACGCGCCGCTGCGCGCGATCCCGGCTTTGAACAAGCGCGTGTGCGCGAGCAGGTTGGCCGTCATGAACGCGCCGTAGGAATGGCCGCCCACCGCGACGCGCTCGGGGTCGGCGACGCCGATGCGCACCGCTTCGTCGATCGCCGCCTTCGCGTCGGCCGTGAGCTGATCGACGTACGTGTCGTTGACGGTCTTCGGGTCGCCGACGATCGGCATCGACGCGTTGTCCAGCACCGCATAACCGGCCAGCGTCATGAAGATCTCCGACGGGCCGCCGACGGTGACGAACGTCTGCGTCGTGTTCGTGTTCTGCGACGCCGTCCCGCGGTCGAGAAACTCCAGCGGGTACGCCCACACGAACGTCGGCAGGCGCGTGCCTTCTTTCCAGCCCGGCGGCGTGTAGAGCGTGAACGACATGGTCACGCCGTCGGGGCGCTTGTATGTGACGAGGCGCCGTCCGATCGCGCGCAGCTGCGGCGTCGGGTCGGCGAACGACGTGAGGGCGCGCAGCGCACCGGTCGCGCGCGTGCGGACGAACACGTTGGGGGGATCCGCCGGCGACTGGCGCTGCGTGAGGATGCGCGTCGCGTCGGCGTCGAGCGGGACGAGCGGGGTTTCGAGCGGCGTCAGCTCGGAGCGGAAGACGCGCGTCTTCTCATTGGTGCGCAGGTTGAAGCGGTCGAGGAACGGCCGGCGGCCTTCCGGACCGAAGCCCGTGCCGCGCAGCCAGATCGCGTCGCCCGCGTGATCGATCGCGGTGATCCCGCTCGACCCGACGACGAGGACCGGCGTGCCGGGATCGTTGTAGTAGTCGCCGTCGCGCTGCGCCCACAGCACGCGCGGCGCTGCGACGGCGTTCGGCGCGCTGACGCTCGCGGCGTCGGCGAGCAGCGTTGTGCTCGTGCGGGTCGCGCTGTCGTACGTGGTCACGATCGCGCGCTCGTCGCGGTCCAGCCAGGTCACGTCGTAGGTGCGCGCGGCGGTGCGCGCGAGCTCGGCCGGCGGCGCGGTGAACGGCGCCGCAAGCATGTCGATGCGGTCGCGTGAGGTTGCCTCTTTGCGCGGGTCGCCGTTGTCGAGCGCTTCGGCCCACACCAGCGTCGCGGGCGACGACGGTTTCCACGCGACGTCGCGCGGCCCCGTCGGGACGCCGTCGGCGGGGACGCGGTCGGCGAGCGGCACGTCGGCGACCGTCTTCACGCGCGCGCCGCTCGCGTCGAGCACGTCGATCGCGTGCGGGAACCGCTCATACGGAAACAGGTAGGAGAAGGGCGCGTGCACGCGCTCGGCGAGCAGATACCGCCCGTCCGGCGACGGCACGACGCGCGTGTAGATCCCGCGCGCGGGCGTGCGCGTGACGCGCGCACTGCGCGCGTCGACGAGCGCGATGCGCGACGTGGCGTAATAGGCGAACAGGGCTTCGTCGTGCGCGTTCGCGAGCATGTCTTCGTACGTGACGATCTGCCCGGCGGCGCCGGCCGTCTCTTGCACGGCCGGGCCCCTCGCGACGCCCGCCACGGGTGCTGGGCCGTTGCGGTCGACGGCGCGAACCACCACGTGCGCGCCGTCCGGCAGCCAGCGCACCGGCTCGCGGAACACGTCGTTCACGGCGACGCCGGCAACGCGCGCTGCGCGCGCATCCGCCGTCGTGCCGAGCCAAAGCTCGGTGCCGTGCGGCGTCGCGTTGGTGATCGCAAAACGCGAGCCGTCGGGCGAGAAGCGCAGCGCGGTGACGTGCGCGCCCGCGGGCAGCGCGAGGCGCGCGACGCGGCCGTCGGCGACGCGCTCGAACGCGACGGACGTCACCGCCGGCGCGTGGTGGATGCCGTTCGTCACCGGATCGATGCGCAGCCCCGCGAGCCGCAGCATCGGTCGCGCGAGGTCGGCGACCGGCGGGTAGCGCAGCGGCGTCTGGATCGCGATCGTGTCACGCCGCGGCGCGACGACGACCGCCGGGATCGGCGGTGCCTTGAGCACCGCCTCGATCGCGGGCGCCGCGGGCCGGTAGCGGGTCGGGTCGGCGGACGCAGGTGCGGCGAGCGATCCGCACAGGGCGGCGGCAAGGAGAAGACGGCGCGCGAGCATGCGCGGCCGGTTCGGTAAGGCGGGGGCGCGTCCTATGCGGGCAGGCGGCCTAGATCAGGCCGCAGAGCTCGTAGGCGAGCGTGACGAGGCCGGCCACGTCCGCCTCGGCGAGGTTACCTTCGAGCGCGGCGTCGCGGCCGAGCGCGACGACGATCGCGACCAGCGCGTACGCGGCGAACCGCGTGGACGAGATGATGCTGACGCCCGCCTCGCGCAGACCCTCGAGATATGCGGCGACGCGGTCGACGGCCGCGTCGACGGCGTCGCTGCGCGCGCGCACGACCACCTCGTCCGCGTTGGAGTACACGTGCCACGCGCGCACGACGCCGCGCTCGCGGCGGCCGACGTCGGCCACCTCGCGCAGCCAGCTCGCAATCCGGTCGCGCTCGCTCTCGCGCGTCCCCGGCGGTTGGCCGAAGCGCGCGGGGACGTTTCCCAGCGACGGGCCGCGGCGCAGAAGCGCTTCGCGCACCGCGTGCGCGCGGTCGGTGAAGTAGCGGTAGAACGTGCCGTAGGCGACGCCCGCTTCGTGCGCGATCGCGCCGGCGGACAGCGCTTCGGCGTCGGTCGTGGCGAGCAGCCGCGCGACGGCGTCCAGCAGGCGGTCGCGCGAGCTGATCTTCGCGGGGCGGTCGGGCATGCCGGCATCGGCGGGATCGACGCGCCCGAGGTAGGTCCACCGGCCGCGCACGCGCCGCGTCTCCGGGTCGCGAAAGC
Source organism: Candidatus Elarobacter sp. (assembly GCA_036403315.1). Classification (GTDB taxonomy): domain Bacteria; phylum Vulcanimicrobiota; class Vulcanimicrobiia; order Vulcanimicrobiales; family Vulcanimicrobiaceae; genus Vulcanimicrobium. Next base: position 46,400 of record DASWRD010000006.1, on the reverse strand, counting down.
TTTCGACCCGGTAGCGGTAGGCGCGCCCGCTGACGCGCTTGATCACTTCGTAGGCCAAGCTCGCCTCCTGGCTAGCCCGCATTAGACAGAATTGGGGACGACGCTTTCGGCGGACGCGCGGGTTGCCCGAGACTTAACGCACCCGGCCGATCCAAACGCCGTGGCCCGCGTAGCGGGAGCGGCGCGCTTCGAACGGGTAGAGACGATCTTCGTGGAGCGCGTCCCGCACGGCAAGCCGCCGGAACAGGCGGCTGGGTGGACCCTCAAGGCCGACAGCAGCGGATTCAGCTTCCGCATCGCGGACGCTTCGCTCGCGAACAACGCGCGCACGATCTTTCAGCGCTACCTCACCACGCAGGTCGATTCGGGCTGCTCCGACGTCGACGGCGCGGAGCTGATCTTCGGCGAGCTGCTCGGCAACGTCGCACGCCACGCCCCCGGCGCGATCGACGTGCGGCTGCGCTGGAACGGGCTCATCGCCATCCTCGAGGTCGGCGACTCCGGCCCAGGCTACGCGATCGACGACGTGCACCTGCCCGGCGACTTCGCGGAGTCGCGCCGCGGCTTGTTCCTGGTCGCGGCGTTCGGCCGCGATCTGCGCGTGCACCACCGCGAGGGCCGCACGACGACGACGGTGACGCTGCCCGTGACGCGCCGCCGGTCGACCGGCACCAGCGGGCCCGTCCGCTAATGCATCGTGCGCTCGCTTGCGCGAGCGCGCGCCGTGCCGGGTAACAGGACGACATGACCGACGACCGCCGCCGGCGCGATGAAGAACGGTTGCGCCGGGCGCAAGAGATCGCGAATGCGCTGCGCGAGCAGCAGGCGGAGCTCGCCGCGTCGCTGCGCCAATCCGCGCACCGCGCGCGCACGGAACCGATCGTGCTCGCCGAACGGCGCCGTGCGATCTCGGCGTTCGCAAGCTGGTGGACGCCGGACGACGTCGGCTGACCCAGTCGTCCTCGAGCCGCCGCATCTGCCGCATCTGACGTAGCCGAAAGGTTCGGCCGAACGGCGGATACCGCTGCAGGGCGCGCGGCATTAGCATGTGCGCGATGAGTTTCGTCGTGCTCGAGCTGGGTTTGGTAGCGCTCACCGCCTTGTCGTTCTGGCTGCTCGAGCGGTACGTGACCGGCTGCGACAAGATATGACCACGGATCTGATCGCCGGCTTGGTGATGGCCGTCGCCGCGCTTGCGTATCTCACGTACGCGATGCTGCGTCCCGAGCGTTTCTGAGCGGAAGCGACCGTGACGATCGTCGGATGGCTGCAAGCCGCGCTTGTCATTGCGCTCGTGTGCGTTCTGATGAGACCGGTGGGCGCATACATGGCCCACGTTTTCGAAGGCGACCGTGTCTTCCTGACGCCGGTCGTGGGGCCGGTGGAGCGCGTCCTCTACCGCGCGTGCCGCATCGACGCGGCGCGCGAGATGGGGTGGAAGGGCTACGCATTCGCCGTGCTCGCGTTCTCGCTGGTGAGCTTCATCTATTTGTACGCGCTGCTGCGGCTGCAGGCGTACTTGCCGCTGAACCCGCAAGGCTTCGGCAACCTTGCGCCCGACCTCGCGTGGAACACCGCCGTCTCGTTCATGACGAACACGAACTGGCAATTCTACGGCGGCGAGTCCACGATGAGCTATCTCGCGCAGATGGCCGGCCTTGCATGGCACAATTTCGTGTCGGCCGCGACGGGCATCGCGATCGCCGTCGCGCTGATCCGCGCGCTCGCGCGTCGCAACGCGACCACGATCGGAAACTTCTGGGTGGATCTGACGCGCGCGGTGCTCTACGTGCTGCTGCCGGTCGCGTTCGTGGGCGCGCTGCTGCTGCTTTGGCAGGGCGTGCCGCAGAACTTCGACGCGTACCCGACCGCCATCACGCTCGAAGGCGCGGCGCAGTCGATCCCGCAAGGCCCGATGGCGTCGCAGGAGATCATCAAGAACTTGGGCACGAACGGCGGCGGCTTCGTCAACGCGAACGCCGCGGCGCCGTGGGAGAACCCGACCGGTCTCACCAACCTGCTGGAGCTGCTTGCGATCGTGTTGCTGGGTGCCTCGCTCACGTACACGTTCGGGCGTTACGTCAAGGACCAGCGCCAAGGCTGGGCGCTGTTTGCCGCGATGACGGTGCTGTTCGTGGGCGGATTCGCCGCGGCGTACTGGGCCGAGGCCGCGGGAAATCCCGCCGTTCACGCGCTCGGCGTCGCGGGCGGGAACCTCGAAGGCAAGGAGACGCGGTTCGGCGTCGCGGCCTCGGCGCTGTTCGCGACGCTGACCACCGACACGTCGGCGGGCGCGGTGAACGCGATGCACGATTCGTTCACCGCGCTGGGCGGGCTCGTCCCGATGTTCGACATGCAGTTGGGCGAGGTCGTGTTCGGCGGCGCCGGTTCGGGCTTCTACGGCATCATCTACTACGCGATCCTGACCGTCTTCATCGCCGGCCTGATGGTCGGGCGCACGCCGGAATATCTCGGAAAGAAGATCGAGCGGCGCGAGGTGCAGCTCGCGATCCTCGCGGCGCTCGTCGTGCCGGTGTTCGCGCTGGTGCCCGCGGGGATCGCGGCGGTGCTGCCCGCCGGGCTCGCGACGCTGAACAACGCCGGACCGCACGGGTTCAGCGAGATCCTCTACGCATACTCGTCGATGGCGAACAACAACGGCTCGGCGTTCGCGGGGCTCGGCGGAAACTCGTGGTGGAACGTGTCGGGCGGCGTCGTCATGCTGTTCGGGCGCATCGCGATCGTGATCCCGGTTCTCGCGCTTGCCGGCTCGCTCGTGAAAAAGCATGCCGTCGCGACGACCGCCGGTACGTTCCGCACGACGTCGCCCACGTTCGTCGTGCTGCTGATCGGCGTCATCGTCATCGTCGGCGCGCTGACGTTCTTCCCGGCGGATGCGCTGGGCCCGATCGTCGAGCACCTGCTGAACCTGCAAGGAAAACTTTTCTGATGGCAACACGCACGCGCTCGCTGCTCGATCCCGCGATCGTCCGGCCGGCGATTCGCGACTCGTTCGTCAAGCTCGACCCGCGGGTGCAGCTTCGCAACCCCGTGATGTTCGTCGTCGAGGCCGGCGCTCTCGTCGCGCTGCTGTTCGCGTTTCGCGACGCGCATAACGGCCAGGCGCCGTTCGACGTCGCGATCTCCGCGTGGCTGTGGTTCACGGTGCTGTTCGCGAACTTCGCGGAGGCGCTGGCGGAAGGGCGCGGCAAGGCGCAAGCCGACGACCTGCGCCGCACGAAGGCGGAAACCACCGCGCGCCGCGTCGTCGATGGACGCGTCGAACGCGTCCCCGCGGCGCAGCTTCGCCGCGGCGACCGCGTCCTCGCGGAGGCGAACGAGCTCATCGCGACCGACGGCGAGATCGTCGAAGGCGCAGCGACGGTCGACGAGTCGGCGATCACGGGCGAGTCCGCGCCCGTCATCCGCGAAGCCGGCGGCGACCGCTCGTCGGTGACCGGCGGGACGCGCGTGCTGTCCGACCGCATCGTGTACGCCGTCGGCGCGAACCCCGGCGAGAGCTTCCTCGACCGCATGATCTCGCTGGTCGAAGGTGCGCGGCGACAGAAGACGCCGAACGAGATCGCGCTGTCGATCCTGCTCTCCGGCCTGACGATCATCTTCGTCGTCGCGGTCGCCACGCTCGCGCCGTTCTCGATCTATGCCGGCGCGACGCCGAGCGTCGTGGTGCTGATCGCGCTGCTGGTGTGCCTGATCCCGACGACCATCGGCGGGCTGCTCAGCGCCATCGGGATCGCCGGGATGGACCGCGTGCTGCAGCGCAACGTGCTGGCGATGTCGGGCCGCGCCGTCGAAGCCGCGGGCGACGTCGACACGCTGCTGCTCGACAAGACCGGGACGATCACGCTGGGTAACCGCCAGGCGAGCGAGATCGTACCGGCGCCGGGCATCACCGACGCCGAGGTGTACCGCGCGGCGTTCTTCGCCTCGCTCGCCGACGAGACGCCCGAAGGCCGTTCGATCGTGCTGCTCGCCGGCAACCGTGCCGCGATCGGCGACGCCGCGTCGCGCGCGCTGCCGGCCGGTTCCGCCGTCGTCCCGTTCAGCGCGTACACGCGCATGTCCGGGGTCGACTACGCCGACGGCTCGCAACTGCGCAAGGGCGCACCGGACGCCGTGCGCGCATGGGTTTCGCCCAACGGTTACAGCGCGGCGGACATCCTCGCCGCGGACGTCGAGCGCGTCGCGCGCGCCGGCGGCACGCCGCTGCTGCTGGCCGCCCGCGGCCGCGTCCTGGGCATGATCGCGCTGCGCGACATCCTCAAGCCCAACATGCGCGAACGCTTCGACCGCTTGCGCGCGATGGGGATTCGCACGGTAATGATCACGGGCGACAACCCGCTCACCGCCGCGGCGATCGCGCGCGACGCCGGCGTCGACGACTTCCTCGCCGAGGCGACGCCGGAGACGAAGATGTCGCTGATCAAGCGCGAGCAGAGCGAAGGCCGGCTCGTCGCGATGACGGGCGACGGCACCAACGACGCGCCCGCGCTGGCGCAAGCCGACGTCGGCGTCGCGATGAACACCGGCACGCAGGCGGCCAAAGAGGCGGCCAACATGGTCGACCTCGACTCCGATCCGACGAAGCTCATCGAGGTCGTCGAGATCGGCAAGCAGCTGCTGATGACGCGCGGTTCGCTGACGACGTTCTCGATCGCGAACGACGTTGCGAAGTACTTCGCGATCTTGCCCGCGATGTTCACGGCCGCCTACCCCGCGATGGACGCGCTCAACGTCATGCGGCTCGCGACGCCGCAGAGCGCGATCCTCTCGGCAATCGTCTTCAACGCGCTGATCATCGTCGCGCTGATCCCGCTCGCGCTGCGCGGCGTCGCCTACCGCCCGCGCGGCGCCGAAGCGGTCCTGCGTGAGAACGTCCTCGTCTACGGCCTGGGCGGGATGATCGTTCCCTTCATCGGCATCAAGGCGATCGATTTGATTTTGGTGGGACTCCGCCTCACGGGGGCGCACTGACGATGGCTTCTACGCAAGCGGCACCCGAGACGCACGACGGTACGCTGCGCCACGCCGTGACGTCGATACTCTACACGATCGTCTCGGTCGTCGTTCTCGGCCTGATCTATCCCGTTGTGATCTGGGCGATCGGCGCCGTGGCGTTCCCGCATCAGGCGCAAGGCTCGCTGGTGTACGACAAGAACGGGACGCTCATCGGCTCCGAGCTCGTCGGCCAGAACTGGACGAAGCCGCGGTACTTCCACGGCCGTCCCTCCGCGGCAGGCAAGGGGTACGATCCGACGGCGACCGGCGGGACGAACTTGGGCCCGACCAGCAAGAAACTGATCGACGCGACGAAGAGTGCGATCGACGCCTTGAAGAAAGCAAATCCGGATGCGAGCGGGCCGATCCCGATGGACCTCGTCACCAGCAGCGCCAGCGGGATCGATCCCGACGTCTCGCCCGCGGGCGCATACTACCAAGCGCGGCGCGTCGCGAAGGCGCGCGGGCTCGCGCCCGACCGCGTGCGCAGCCTCATTACGGCGCACGTCATCCCGCGCCAGTTCGGCGTGCTGGGCGAACCGCGGGTAAACGTGTTCGAACTCAACCGCGCGCTGGACGCGCAAGGAGCCTCATCCACGTGAATCGCGTCGTGGCGGCCGTCGTCGCCGTCGGTGTCGCCCTGACCCTGTCGAAGGGCGCGGCCGCCGAGCCGCCCAACCCGATCGGCCCCGCGCTCGGCGCGAACGATCCGTGCACGTCGCTCGCGGCGATCGTCGGGCGCCCGTCGGTGACGAACTCGGTGTGCACGGTGCGCCCGAACCACGTCGAGATCGAGACCGGTTATTTGAACACGAGCGCGAACGGCGGCGGCAACACGGTTGCTTTCCCGCAGCCGCTGATTCGCATCGGGACGGCGATCCCCGCGCTGGAGCTGCAAATCGCGCCGCCCGGCATCAACCGCAGCAACGCCGGCGGCGTCGTCACGGGCGCCACCGACATCGGCGCGGGTTTGAAATACGTCTTCGGGTACACGCCGAAGTTCAGCTACGGCGCCCAAATGTTCTTCAGCGCGCCGACCGGCGGCAGCGGCTTCTCGGCGAACGGCACGAACGCGACGTACGCGCTCAACGCCGGCTACACGCTCAGCCCGGCGTTCTCGGTCGGGACGACGCTCGCGACGAACTCGCTCACGAACGGCCCGCAGCGGTGGTCGTCCTTCGTCCCGTCGCTCGTGCTGGGCGTGTCGCTGCCGAACGCGACCGGGCTGAACGCCGAGATCGCGCAGTTCTCGCATGCGAACGGCCCCGTGACGCCGACGCGCACGCAATATCTCTTCGCGGTGTACCGCGACCTCGGCCCGCGCGTGCAGCTGGACGCGTCGTTCGCGACGTCGCCGACGGCCGCAACGGGCAAGTACAACGCCGTCGGCTTCGGCGCGAGCTTCTACTTCTGAGCCGGCTCGCCGGCGGTGCGCGGCGCGAGCACCAGCAGCTCGCGCGCGCCCGCGGCGAGCGCGCGCACGGCGAAGGACGGCTTGCCGAAGAACCGCCGTTTGGGGTGCCGCGGCGACTCGACCGCGAGCACGTCGCCCTCGGCGAGCATGCGCACGATGCGAACAGCGGCGTCGGGGGCGACCTCCGCGACGAACGACCCGTGCACCGCGCTGGCCGCGCGGGCAAGCGCGTCGACCGCAGCCCGCGCGGCCGGATCGTCCTGCGCGATGACCGCAACCACGCGCAAGTCGACGTCCAGCCGCCGCGCGAGCCGCCCGGCGCGCTCGACGAGCTGCACGTCGCGCTCGCGCGGCGCGACGCCGAGCACGATCCGCGCGAACGGCCGCTCGCGGCGCCGCTCGGAGCGCGCGCGCAGCATCTCGCGGACCGCGAGCTCGCGCAATGCGGCCAGGTTTTCCGTGCGGAAGAAGTTGGCCAGCGCGGCGTCGGCCCGGTCGCGCGGATAGATCTTCCCTTCGCGCAGGCGCTGCCGCAGCACGTCCGGCGTGACGTCGACGAAGACCGCGTCGTCCGCGAACTCCAGCACGCTGTCGGGCAGCGTTTCACGCACGCGCGTCCCGGTGAGCCGCTCGACGGCGTCGCCGACGCCCTCGAAATGCTGCACGTTGAGCGTCGTGACCACGTCGATGCCGCTGCGCAGCACGGCGATCACGTCGTCGTAGCGCTTCGCGCGCGCGCCGGCGCTCACGTTCGTGTGCGCGAGCTCGTCGATCAGCGCGACGCTCGGGCGCCGCAGCAGCAGCGTCTCGAGATCCATCTCGCCGTTGGCAAGCCGCGGGATCTGCTCGATCCCGGCAAGCTGCGCCGCCGTCTCCGCGCGGCCGTGCGTCTCGACCAGCGCGGCGACGACGTCGATTCCATCGTCGATCAACTGATGCGCGCGGTCCAGCATCGCATACGTCTTGCCGCTTCCCGCGACCGAACCGAGATAGATCGTCAGCTTCCCGTAGCCGATCCGCAACCGGTCGCCGAGCGCGGTCCCGTACGGATGCCGGCCGCCGTGGTACGCCGAGCGCGGCGACGCGCCGGCGGGATCGGCGATGAGCACGTCACGGTCGAGCGGCCGCTCCAACAGCCGGTCCGCGAGCGGCCCGCGCGGCACGATGAGCAGCGACGCGCGCACGTTGCGCAGCTCGCCGCGCGCCAGTCCCGGCGGCACCGGTATCACACCGCCGTCCGCGCGCAGCGTCGCTGCGGTGACGCGCTCAGCGCCGGCCGCGTCGAGCACCGTCGCCTCGAGCGCAAGGTCGAGCGCGTCCGCGAAGGCGGCGGCCCGCCGCACGAATGGCTCCGGATCGACGCCGCCGCTGACGACCGCGAGCGCGATGGATACCTTGCTCGGCGCGATGACCGGGATCGTGAGCTCGTCGACGACGCGCAGCAGCAGCTCGCGCATCATGCTCAAGTTCTTGGGCTGGAAGACCCCGGCGGCGGCGCGCTCGACGTCCTCGTCGCGCACGATACGCCCGGTGCGCAACCGCGACTCGATGATGGAAGGCGCGACATCGAGTGCGATCACGCGGTCGGCTTTGCGCAAAAACACGATCGGCACGAGCTCGCGAATGGGATGGCCGACGATGCGCTCGGCAACCGGCGCGACCGTATCGAGATGCATCACGTTGAACGCGCCGAGCACGGATCTGCCGGCCGCGCGCAGCGCCAGCGCGTCCTGCCACCGCTTCGCATGCGCCGCGCCGCTCGGGTTCGCGTGCGCGAGCTCGTCGAGGACGATCGTCTCGTAGTCGCTCGCGAGCGCCGCGTCGAGATCGAAATCGTCGACGATCGCCGTCCCCACGGCGAAGCGCCGCGGCGCGATGCGCGGCAGCGGCGCGGCGAGCGCTTCGAGCTGCGGGCGGTTCTTGGTCTCGATCCAGCCGATCGCGACGCGGCGGCCCGCTTTGGCCTCACCGAGCGCGTCGGCGATCAAGCGGTGCGTCTTGCCCGCGCCGGGGGCGCCGCCGAGGTAGATCGTCAGCTTCGGCGTCAGACCCAGCTCGACCAGCAGCGCCGCCGCGCCGGAGCGTCTCTCGTGCACGATGCAGCTTTCGCAGGGCGGCGATGCGGCTCCCCGAAGCCGTGATCGTGCGCTCGCGTGCCATCGCCGCCGCGGCCTTCGCGCTGCTGATCGCCACGTTCGCCGCGGACGCGCTGACGACGCAGACGCTGGTCATCGCGATCCTGCTCGACATCCCGATCGTGCTCGCAGCGCTCACGCAGAGCCGCCGCCTGACGCTGTCGCTCGTGATCGCAGCGCTGGCGGCTGACGCGGGCGCCGCGCTGATCAATGCGGCGCGCGATGACTACCGGTGGGATCCCGTTGCGGTCGGCGACCGTCTCCTCTCGATGCTGTCGATCGTACTCGTCGGCTACTTGAGCACCGCGGTACAAGAACGCGCGGAGCGCGTCGGCCGCCTCGCCGCGCAAGAAACACGCGCCCGCCGGGAAGCGGCGCTCGCAGCGGCCGCAGAGCGCATGCGCGCCTCGCTGTCGCCCGACCTCGTCAAACGCGCGATCGTCCGCGAGGCCCCGCAAGCACTCGACGCGAGCGCCGCATTCTGGTATCCAAGCGGGACCGACCGCGAGATGCTAACCGCGCGCGCCGGCGAAACGGACGTGGCCGTCCTCGACGAGCGCCCGTCGTCCGAAATCGCGACGCTCACGCATCGAGTCAGCGAAGACGGTGCCGTCGGCGTGGTGCGCGGCGTCGACCCCGTGAGCCGCTTCGTGCTCGAACGCCTCCAAGCGCGAAGCGCGATAACGATCCCGCTGACCGACCGCGGCACGAGCTTCGGCGTGCTCATCGCCGTATCGGATGCGGAAAATCCGGAGGAGAACAGCGTGCAAACCGCACGCGCGTTCGCCGCTATCGCGGTGAACGCGCTGAGCCAAGCGCGCCTCTTCGCCGAGCTCGCCGAACGCAACGAGGCGCTGATCGAACGCCAGGACGTGATCCGCGACCTGGTCTACGCACTCTCGCACGATCTCCGCACGCCGCTCGCAGCGCTGTCGATGACGCTGCGCCAAGCCGCCGAAGGCGCCTACGGCGAGCTTCCACAACGCTACGAGATCGTTCTGCGCGACAGCCTCGTGTCGATCGACGATCTGCGCCGGCTGGCGGAGACGCTGCTGCTCGTCGCGCGCTTCGAGTCGGGCGACCGCGGCGCGAGCGCGGAGTTATTCGAGCTCGGCGCGGTCGCGCGCGAGATCGGCTCGGAGCTGCACGCCATGGCAGAGGCGCGTTCCATCGCGCTGACCGTCGACGCGGACGTGCACGCGCCGATCCGCGCCGCGCGCGGCGATCTCAAGCGCGCGCTCGCGAACTTGGTCGCAAACGCACTGGAGCACACCCCGGCCGGCGGCTCGGTGACGCTGCGCCTGTGGGTCACGCGCGACCGCGTCGAAGCGATCGTCACCGACGAGGGCTACGGTATCGACGAGCGCTTGCGGGCCGCGCTGTTCCAGCGCTTCTCGACGGCGTCGCGCGCCGGCGGCGGCACGGGCCTCGGCCTGTACATCGTACGTCGCATCGCGGAAGAGAGCGGCGGAACGGTGCGCTACACGCCGCGCGAGCCGCGCGGCTCGCTGTTCACGCTGTCCTTACCGAAGGCGCCGCAATGAGCGCGATCCGCGTCGTCCTGGTGGAAGACCACGCGCTGGTACGCGCCGGTTTGCGAACGTCCTTAGAAAGCGCAGGCATCGTCGTGATCGCCGAAGCTGCCGACGGCATCGCGGGCCTCGAGACGGTCACCCGCACGCGACCGGACGTCGCCGTCGTCGACATCGGCCTGCCGGGCAAAGACGGCATCGCACTGACGCGCGAGCTGAAAGCGGCACCGGACCCGCCGAGAATCGTCGTGCTGACGATGCACGAGCTCGACGACGAAGTGCTCGCAGCGCTGGCTGCGGGCGCGGACGCCTACTGCGTGAAATCATCGGACCCCGCCGTCGTCATCGACGCGATCCGCGCAGTCGCCGCCGGAGGCGCCTATTTCGACCCGCGCATCGCACACGTCGTGCTGCGCAAGCTGAGCGGCACCCAAGCACACCCGGCGACGTCGCCGCTAACCCCGCGCGAAACGGAAATTCTCAAGCTGATCGCAGAAGGCATCGGCAACGCCGAAATCGCGGAACGTCTCTACGTAAGCCTCGGCACGGTAAAAGGCCACGTCGCAGACATCCTCGACAAGCTGTCCGCTTCGGACCGCGCGCAGGCGGCGGTAACCGCGTACCGCCGCGGCCTGATCTCCTGATCGTGGCGCATCCTTCGACAAGCTCAGGATGACATAGGCGTTTCAACGTCACGCCCCCGCCGCGCCCCACTCCCGTCAGCGCAACCGCCGGTAAAACCGTTCCGTAGCCTCGAGTTCCTCAAAAGCGCGCTGGTGCGGCGTGTACCGCAGCGTCTCTTTCGAAGACACGCCGAGGTACCCGAGCCGAATCAGGCTCTCGTAGATCACCTGATGCGCGCGGTACGAAAGCGTCCGGTTGAAATGCGTGATGACGTTGCGCGCGACCACGAGGTGGAACTCATTGAAAGAGCTGTCGCACGCGAGGTTGTGCTGCGCGAACACGATCTGCTGGCGCACGCCGGGCTTGAACACAGCCTCGGTGCCCACGACGTCGACGTAGTCGGAAAAATGCCGCTGCCCGCCGGCTTCGGCATAGCGCGCCGCGTACTCGTCCAGCAGCTCGGCCGGGAAGACACCGGCCTTGGCGCGGTCGATCGCGCCTTCGCTGGCGTCGGTCGCGTAGATGCGCGTGCGGTGGTAGAACTCGGCTTCGCGGAGCAGCATCGCCAGCGAGTATGCGTCTTCGCCGGAGCCGATGACCCAGATGCGCACGTGCGGAAACGTGCGCAGCCGCGGCAGCACGCGCTCGCGGAACGCCTCGAAGAATGACGGTTCGCGGAACGGCGAGCTCGCGTTGTGGGTGAGCGCGTCGACGAAACGCGCCATCGCCGGCGGTTCGTGCAGCACGCGTTCGAGCAGGCCGGAGATCGTCGCCAGGCCTTCGGCGCGCACGCGTTCGGCGACCCGGCGTTTCACCGTCGCCGGCGCGTACTCGCGGAAGTCGAACCCCGAGACGCGGTACACCGCCTCGAGCAGCAATTGCAGCTCGAGGTCGGTTACCGCCGGGGACGCCGCCGGGCCGCCGGTGTTCGGCGGTTCCGGCGGCTGGCGTTCCGCGATCACGCCGCGACGTTCAACCAGACGCGGATGAGCGCGACGAGCTGGTCGATGTCGACGGGCTTCGAGATGTACTCCGATGCACCGGCCGCGAGGCACTGCTCGCGGTCGCCCTTCATCGCCTTCGCGGTGAGCGCGATGATCGGCAGCTCGCGCCACTCGTCGCGCGCGCGGATGCGCCGGATCGTCTCGTAACCGTCCATCTCCGGCATCATGATGTCCATCAGCACGACGTCGATCTCCGCGTGCGAGCGCAGCAGCCCGATCGCATCGGCGCCCGACTCGGCGCTCAGGACGGTCATCTTGAAGTCCTCGAGCGCGCTGCGCAGCGCGTAGATGTTGCGCGTGTCGTCGTCGGTGATCAGGATCGTGCGGCCTTCGAGCGTGTTTCCGCCGGCGCCGTTGCGGTGTACCGGCCGCTTGACCTCCGGCAGCCGCGCTTCGACCTGGTTGAGGAAATACGACGTCTCTTCGATGAGGCGCTCGGGCGACATCGCGTCTTTCACGATGACCGATTCGGAGAGCCGGCGGATCGCGGCGTCCTCCTGCTCGGTCAACTCGCGCCCCGTGTAGACGATCACCGGGACGCGCACGTGCGCGGGATGGTCCTTGATGCGCTCGATCAGCGCGAGCCCTTCGATGTCGGGTAGCCCCAGATCGACGATGACGCAATCGAACTTCGCCTCGTCGAGCGCCGCGAGCGCCTGCGCGCCCGTCGAAACCGCCGTGACGGTGACCTCGCCCGACTGGATGAGATTCGCCATCGCGGAGAGCTGCGTGACGTCGTCCTCGACGACGAGCACGTTGCGCGATGCCGCGTCGGCAAAGCCGAGAAGGTTGTCGAACGCTTGCGTGAGCGCGTCTTCGCTGGCCGGCTTCTTGAGGTGCGCGAACGCGCCTGAGTCCAGCGCTTTCTGCCACTGCTCTTCGCCGGAGATCACGTGAACCGGGATCGCCTTGGTGGCGGGATCGCGCTTGAGCTGATCGAGCAGCGACCACCCGTCGACGTCGGGCAAGCCGATGTCGAGCGTGATCGCGTCGGGCACGAACTGGCGCGCCAGCGCGATGCCGTCGGCGCCGGTGGTCGCCATCAGCCCTTTGAAGCTGCGGTCGCGCGCGAGCCCGAGCAAGATGCGCCCGAACGTCGCGTCGTCTTCGACGATCAGCACGACGCGGTCTTGCGGGCGGATGTCGTTGCGGTCGTCCTCGACGTTGCCGGCCGCGATGACCGGAACGGGCGCGGGCGGGCGCGGTGCCGCGGGCGCTTCGGCGGACGTCGTGCGCTTCGCGCGCGGCGGCAGCGGGGCGGCTTCGAGCACCCCTCCCGCGCGGACCGAGCGCGTCATCGGGTGGAAGAACGTGAACGTCGATCCGGTGCCCGGCTCCGACTCCACCGTCATGTCGCCGCCGAGCAGGCCCGCGATCTCGCGCGAGATGGCGAGGCCCAGACCGGTGCCGCCGTACTTGCGCGCCGTCGACATGTCGGCTTGCTGGAACGCTTCGAAGATGACGTTGTGCTTGTCGGCCGGGATACCGATCCCGGTGTCGCGCACCTCGAAGGCGATGTACGGGCCGGTTTGCCCGTCCACGCTGCGCAGCTCACGGTGCAGCGCGAGCTCGACCGAACCGTGCTGCGTGAACTTGAACGCGTTGGACAGCAGGTTCTTCAGGATCTGCATGAGACGCGTCTGGTCGGTTTCCACCGCGTCGGGCACGTCTTCGTCGACGTGAATCGCGAAGCGCAGGCCGCGCTCTTGCGCCACGCCGCGGAACGTCCGCTCGACGTCGTCGCAGATGTCGGTGATGCGCTGCTCCGTGATGTCCACCGACGTAGTCCCCGACTCGATCTTCGAGAGGTCGAGGATGTCGTTGATCAGCGTGAGCAGGTCCGAGCCCGCGCGCCGGATGGTCTGCGCCATCTCGACCTGCTTCTCGGACAGGTTCGCCTCGCGGTTGTCGCTGAGCTGCTTGGAGAGGATCAGCAGCGAGTTGAGCGGCGTGCGCAGCTCGTGCGACATGTTGGCGAGGAACTGCGACTTGTACTTCGAGGTGAGGGCGAGCTGCTCGGCCTTCTGCTCGAGCGCGCGGCGCGCTTCTTCGATCTCGCGCGTGCGCTTCTCGACCTCTTCGTTCTGCTCCGCGAGCAGGCGCGCTTTCTCTTCGAGCTCCTCGTTGGTCTGCTGGAGCTCGTCCTGCTGCGACTGCAGCTCGATGGTCAGCGACTGCGACTGTTTGAGCAGCTCTTCGGTGCGCATGTTGGCGGCGATCGTGTTGAGCACGATGCCGATCGACTGCGTGAGCTGGTCGAGGAACAGCAAGTGGTTGTCGCTGAACTGCTCGAACGACGCGAGCTCGATGACGGCCTTGATGTCGCCCTCGAACAGCACCGGCAGCACGACGACGTTGAGCGGCTGCGCGTGACCGGAGCCCGACGTCACCTGGAGGTAGTCCGCGGGCGCGTTGGTGACGACGATGCGTTCCTTCTCGAGCACGCATTGCCCGACGAGCCCCTCGCCCGGCGCGAACTGCAGCGTGCCGCGGCGGCGCGGCGCCGCGTAGCCGGCGGTGTAGCGCAGCAGCGGCGCCTCGTCGATCGGCTCGTTGAGGTAGAAGATGCCGGTCTGCGTGTTCACCAGCGGCGCGAGCTCCGACATGATGAGCTTCGCGACCGTCTTGATGTCTTTCTGGCCTTGCAGCATCCCGGTGAACCGCGCGAGGTTGGTCTTGAGCCAGTCCTGCTCTTGGTTCTTGCGCGTCGTGTCGCGCAAGTTGCGGATCATCTCGTTGACGTTCTCGGTGAGCAGCCCGACTTCGCCCTGCGCGCCGACCTCGATCGTGCGCGTGAGATCGCCCTTGGTCACCGCGGTGGCGACTTCGCCGATCGCGCGGATCTGCGACGTGAGCTGCGCGGCGAGCTGGTTGACCGAGTCGGTGAGATCGCGCCACAGGCCCGCGGCGCCCGGGACCTCGGCTTGTCCGCCGAGCTTCCCTTCGAAACCGACCTCGCGCGCGACCGACGTCACCTGGTCGGCGAAGATCGCGAGCGTATCGATCATCCCGTTGATCGTGTCCGCGAGCTCCGCGATCTCGCCCTTCGCGTCGAGCACGAGCTTGCGCTGAAGGTCGCCGTTCGCCACGCCGGTGACGACGCGCGCGATGCCGCGCACCTGGTTCGTCAGGTTGCCCGCCATGCGGTTCACGGAGTCCGTGAGATCTTTCCACGTGCCGGCGACGCCGGGCACCGCGGCCTGTCCGCCGAGGCGGCCTTCGGTGCCGACCTCGCGCGCGACGCGCGTGACTTCGCCCGCGAACGAGTTGAGCTGTTCGACCATCGTGTTGATGGTGTCTTTGAGCTCGAGCATCTCGCCGCGCACGTCGACGGTGACCTTCTTCGAAAGGTCGCCCATCGCGACGGCGGTCGTGACCTTCGCGATGTTGCGCACCTGATTGGTCAGGTTCGCGGCCATCGAGTTCACGGAGTCGGTGAGATCTTTCCACGTGCCGGCGACGCCTTGCACCTGCGCCTGCCCGCCGAGGATGCCTTCGGAGCCGACCTCGCGCGCGACGCGCGTCACCTCGCCGGCGAACGCGTTGAGCTGGTCGACCATCGTGTTGATGGTGCCCTTGAGCTCGAGGATCTCGCCGCGGGCGTCGACCGTGATCTTCTTGGAGAGGTCGCCGCGCGCGACGGCCGTCGTGACGTCGGCGATGTTGCGGACCTGCGCCGTCAGCGACGACGCCATCGAGTTCACCGAGTCGGTGAGATCTTTCCACGTGCCGCCCACGCCGGGCACGACGGCCTGGCCGCCGAGCTTGCCGTCGGTGCCGACTTCGCGCGCGACGCGCGTGACTTCGGCGGCGAACGAGTTGAGCTGGTCGACCATCGTGTTGACGGTGGCCTTGAGCTCGAGCATCTCGCCCTTGACGTCGACCGTGATCTTCTTCGAAAGATCGCCCTTCGCCACGGCCGTCGTGACGTCGGCGATGTTGCGCACCTGCGACGTGAGGTTCGACGCCATGAAGTTGACGTTGTCGGTGAGATCTTTCCACGTGCCGGCCACGCCTTGCACGTAGGCCTGTCCCCCGAGCTTGCCTTCGGAGCCGACCTCGCGCGCGACGCGCGTGACCTCCGACGCGAACGCGTTGAGCTGGTCGACCATCGTGTTGACGGTGCCCTTGAGCTCGGCCATCTCGCCGCGCACGTCGACGGTGATCTTCTTCGAGAGGTCGCCGCTGGCGACGGCGGTTGTCACGTCGGCGATGTTTCGAACCTGGTTCGTCAGGTTCGCGGCCATCGAGTTCACCGAGTCGGTGAGATCTTTCCACGTGCCGGCGACGCCTTCGACTTGCGCCTGGCCGCCGAGCTTGCCTTCGGAGCCCACCTCGCGCGCGACGCGCGTGACCTCGCCCGCGAACGAGTTGAGCTGGTCGACCATCGTGTTGACGGTGGCCTTGAGCTCGAGCATCTCGCCCTTGACGTCGACGGTGATCTTCTTCGAAAGGTCACCGCGCGCGACGGCCGTCGTGACGGCGGCGATGTTGCGGACCTGGTTCGTCAGGTTGCCCGCCATCGAGTTCACCGAGTCGGTGAGGTCTTTCCACGTACCGGCGACGCCGCGCACGTCGGCTTGACCGCCGAGCCGTCCGTCGGTGCCGACCTCGCGCGCGACGCGCGTGACCTCGGCCGCGAACGAGTTGAGCTGGTCGACCATCGTGTTGATCGTGGTCTTGAGCTCGAGCACCTCGCCGCGCACGGATACGGTGATCTTCTTCGAAAGGTCGCCGTTCGCGACGGCCGTCGTCACCTCGGCGATGTTGCGAACCTGCGCCGTGAGGTTACCGGCCATCGTGTTGACCGAGTCGGTCAAATCTTTCCACGTGCCGGCGACGCCTTCGACCTGCGCCTGGCCGCCGAGGCGGCCTTCGGTGCCGACCTCGCGCGCCACGCGCGTGACTTCACCGGCGAACGAGTTGAGCTGGTCGACCATCGTGTTGACGGTGACCTTGAGATCGGCGACCTCGCCCTTCACGTCGACGGTAATCTTCTTCGAGAGATCGCCCTTCGCGACGGCGGTCGTGACCTCGGCGATGTTGCGCACCTGGCTGGTGAGATTGCGCGCCATCGTGTTGACCGAGTCGGTGAGGTCTTTCCACGTGCCGGCGACGCCTTCGACGACGGCCTGGCCGCCGAGCCGTCCGTCGGTGCCGACCTCGCGCGCGACGCGCGTCACCTCGCCGGCGAACGCGTTGAGCTGGTCGACCATCGTGTTGATGGTGCCCTTGAGCTCGAGGACCTCGCCGCGCACGTCGACGGTGATCTTCTTCGAGAGATCGCCCTTCGCGACGGCGGTGGTGACCTCGGCGATGTTGCGAACCTGGCTCGTGAGATTACCGGCCATCGTGTTGACCGAGTCGGTGAGATCTTTCCACGTGCCGGCGACGCCGCGCACGTCGGCCTGACCACCGAGCCGGCCTTCGGAACCGACCTCGCGCGCGACGCGCGTGACCTCGGCGGCGAAGGTGTTGAGCTGGTCGACCATCGTGTTGATGGTCTCTTTGAGCTGCAGGATCTCGCCGCGCGCTTCGACGGTGATCTTCTTGGAGAGGTTGCCGTTGGCGACGGCGGTGGTGACGTCGGCGATGTTGCGGATCTGGTTCGTCAGCGTACCGGCCATCGAGTTGACGGAGTCGGTGAGGTCTTTCCACGTACCGGCCACGCCGCGCACGTGCGCCTGCCCGCCGAGGATGCCTTCGGAGCCGACTTCGCGCGCGACGCGCGTGACCTCGCCGGCGAACGCGTTGAGCTGATCGACCATCGCGTTGATCGTGCGCGCGCTGCGCAGAAACTCGCCCTTGAGCGGCCGTCCGTCGACTTCCAGCGACATCTGCTGCGAGAGGTCGCCGCGGGCCACGGCGCCGAGCACGCGGCTCGTCTCGGCGATCGGGTGCGTGAGGTCGTCGATCAGTCGGTTGACCGCGAGCAGCTTCTCGCCGTAGCTGCCGGGGGCTTGCAGCTCCGCGCGCTGACCGAGGCGGCCGTCGTATCCGACGACGGTGGAGATGCGCTCGATCTCCTTGAGAACGCGCGCGTTGTGTCCGACGACCTCGTTGAACGCCTCCGCGATGTCGGCGTCGATCCCGTCCCATGTGGTCGGCAGCTTCGCGGTGAAGTCACCGCGCGAAACCGCGCGCAAGGCGCTCAAGAGCTGGCGTTTGACGTGGTCCGATCCTGCCGACCCGTTGCGGGCGGGCGCGCCGTTCTTCGCTGCGGCGGGGGGACGCTTTGCGTCGACCTTCGTTTTACCGGCGACGGCCGCAGGCGGCATACGCAATCTCCTCGGGCGGGAATGACCGAACGCCGACGGCGCCCTATCAACGATAGATCGGCACCGTCGGTGAAAGGCTTACGACGAGCAAGCTACCCGTCGGCGGCAAGCACAAAACGTCTCGCCGAACTTACCGTGAGTGTACGGAATCAGTTCGCGTTACGTCACCGGTCGAGCAAGCCTGCGCCGGTGCTGCCCGCGCGACGTGTGCGCTAGCGCGCTATTCGTGCAGCGCGTCGAACGAAAGAGCGAGCGCTAAGCCGTAGACGAGGTGCGGGATTGCGTCGGCCGCCCAGTCCGCGGCGCCCCACGTCCGCGGATCGCTCGCGCCGCTCGCGGCGATCGACACGTCGCTGACCGCCATCGCGGCCGCGCCCGCGACGACTGCCGCGAGCAAAACCGGCACACCGCGCATCGCCGGCCGCAGCGCGCCGTACGCGATGCCGACGCCGACCCCGTCCGCGTAACCCAACAGCGCGCCGATGCCGCTGCGCCGGTGCTGCGTGGCGTCGTCGTCGGACGCGAGCGCGCCCATCCCGGCCGCTTCGGCGACGTTCTTCACCATCTTCGACGGGACGTCGCTCTCGCCGCGACCGCGCACCGCGATGTCCAGATACGTCGCGATGTTGAGCGCGCTCGTGGCGGCCGCGCCCGCGACCGCGCCGACGAAGATGTGCCGAACGAAGCTCATGGAGCGAGCATCCCCCACCCGGCGGTGTTTGACTCCGAGCAAGCGAGGGTACTGCCGCGTGCAAAGGGGAGGGCCCGTTTCTGAGCATGCGCGCGAGGCGGTGAGCCCAGCGGAAGAGCGACGACTGGCCGCTTCGCTGCGGCTCCTCGTGGCGGCGAGCCGCGAGTTGGCAACGTCCTTCGACTACGCCCAGACGCTCGCCGCCGTGGGACGGTTGATCGTGCCCGCGTTCGCCGACGGTTTCGCCGTGGAAGTCGACGAAGGCGAGATCCGCACGACGCTCGCGCGCGCCGGGCGCGTCGGCGACGACGCGCAGGACTTCTCGCTCGTCGCGCGCGGCAAGCAGCTCGGCGTCATGCGCGTGTGCGGATCCGACACGTCCGCCGACGAGGAGAGCGGGCTCGATCTGTGGTCGGAGCTGGCCCTGCGCGTCGCGGTCTCCGTGGATGCGGCGCAGGTCTACGCGCGCGAGCACCACGTCGCCGACACGCTGCAGCGCGCGCTGCTGCCCGAGCGCTTGCCCGTCGACGACCGGCTTGCGTTCGACGCGGCGTACATGCCGGGCGCGCAGGAAGCGATCGTCGGCGGCGACTGGTACGACGCGTTCCGCCTTCCGGACGGTCGCATCGCGTTCTCCATCGGCGACGTCGCCGGACACGGTTTGCGTGCCGCGATCGTGATGGGCGAGGTGCGCCAGGCCTTTCGCGCCGCGGCGCTCAACCCCAACTCGCCGTCGCTCGTGCTCGAGCGCGCGAACACGATCGTCAACATGCGCGCGAACCCGGTGATGGTGACCGCGATGTTCGGCATCGTCGACCCGCGCGACGGCACGGTCACGTACGCCTCCGCCGGCCATCCCGCGCCGCTGCTCGCGCTGCCGTGCGGCACCGTGTCGCTATTGCCGAAAGACGGGGTTCCGCTGGGGATTCTCGACGCGATCGGCGCGACGGACTGGACGTTCACGCTGCCGCCGGGCGCGCTGTTCACGGCCTACACGGACGGCTTGATCGAGTACTCGCGTGACGTCGTCGAAGGCGAGGACCGGCTGCTGGCCGCCGCGCGCGAAGGCGTCGTGCACATCGATGCGGAGCCGGCGCGCGCGCTGCTGCGCCGCATCTTCGCGGAGCACGAGAACACCGACGACGTCGCCACGCTCACCGTCGCGTCGGCGGACGTGCCCAGCACCGCGTTCGCGTTCACGTTCAGCGCGCTGCCGATGGCGGTCCCGCTGGTGCGGCGCAGCCTCGAGCGGTTCGCGCGGGGGCTGGGCTTCGACGACGACCGCCGTTTCTCGCTGCTCACCGCGGTCGGTGAAGCGGTCGCGAACGCGGTCGAGCACGCGTATCTAGGGCCGCCGGGGCTCGTGCGCGTGCACGCCAGCGCGGGCGACGACAACCTCGTGGTGACGGTCGAGGACGACGGCAAGTGGAAGCCGGCGCAGCGGCGCGACGAGCGCGGCCGCGGCTTACCGCTGATGCGCGCGCTGATGGACGGCGTCGAGATCCGCACGCACCAAGCGCGCACGGAAGTGCGGTTGACGATGGCGCTGCGCGAGGACCGCGTCCCGGCCTGAAGCGCGCGAGCCGGCTGCGCGTGGTTCCCGCTGCACGGAGGTTCACCCGAACGGGTTGGGCCGAACGGCCTAGCATGCCGGTGGGAGTCGAAATGTACGGGTACGACGTTTGCGTCATGCTCGCGGGTACAGCGGAGAAGAACCGGTTCCTCAACGCGCTAGCGCCGATGACGCGCGCGCTGTTCGAATCGCGCATGACGTCGCACGGCGGCGGGATCGGCGACGTGCTGCAGCCGCCCGACTCCCCGATCGACGCGGTGTGGTTTCCGATGTCCGGGATCGTATCGACGCTGCGCCCGCTCGAAGGCGACACCAACGTGGAGGTGGACGCCGCGGGCGCCGAAGGGTTTCTCGGCATCGAGCTGGTGCTCGGCGCGCGCAGCACGCCCGACACGTGGATCGTGCAGTCGCCGGGGCGGTTCGGCCGGCTCGACGCGCGGATCTTCCTCGAAGCGTTCGAGCGCGACCCGCTCTTGCGCGAAGCCGCGCGCCGGTACCTCGCCGCCGTGCAGGCGGTGCGCGGGCAATGGGTCGCGTGCAACGCGCGGCACACGATCGAGCAGCGCCTCGCGAAGTGGCTGCTGACCACGCGCGACCGCGTGGGCGACGAGATCCAGATCACCCAGGACATCGTCGCGATGATGCTCGGCGTGCGCCGCGCCAGCGTCGTGACCGTGCTGGGGCGGTTCGTCGACGACGGCCTCGTCGCGCACGGCTACGCGCGCGTGCGCATCGTTGACGATACGCGCCTGGAAGTCGTGTCGTGCCGCTGCTACGCGAAGGCGGCCGAGTTCTTGCGCGTGGGGCTCGCCGCGGCGTAGCCGATCCCCGCGGCCGCGAGATCGCCGCGCATGGCCGCGGCGATCGCGTCCCACGTCGCCGCGCGCGCCTTCTCGCCCGCGCGCCGCGCACGCTCGGTGTCGCCCGCACGCGCGCGCTCGACCAGCGCGACGAACTCGTCGCGGCCGTGCGCGAGGTACACCACGTCGCCGTGGTCGGCGACGACGTCGGGCACGGCGGTGCTCACGACGGGCCGGCCGGCGGCGAAGTACTCCAGCGTCTTGGTCGGCGAGATGTTCTGCGTGTGCTCGTTGAGCGCGAACGGCATCAGCGCGACGTCGACGCCCGCGAGCAGTGAAGGCAGCTCCTCGTACTCGCGTTTGCCGAGATACGCGATGTTGGCGCGGCGCGGCAGCGCAGCCGCGTCGATCTTCACGACCGGCCCGATCATCGCGACGGTCGCATTCGGGTTCGCGGCCGCGAGGGCGTCGACGAGCTCGAGATCGACCCGCTCGTCGATCACACCGACGTATCCGAATACCGGCCGCCCGCGAAAGGCCGCCAGGTCGGGGTGCGGCGCCACGAACGCCGCGCGCGCGAAGTGCGCGACGTCGACGCCGCTGGGATAGCAGCGCGCGTTGCGTGCGCGGCCGCTGACGCTGCGCTGGAGCGAGCGCCCGCCGGTGAACACGGCGTGGGCGCGCTGCAGCAGCTCGCGCTCGCGCGGCGCGATGCGCGGGTCGGCATGCGCGAACTTCGCGAGCTCGTCCATCTTGTCGAACACCAGCGGGGAACCCGCGAACGCGTCGGCGAGCGCGAGCATCATCGGCGTGTACAACCAGACGAGCGCGCGGCGGTCACCCGCGAGCGCGCGCACCGTTTCGAGGGCGCGCGCGTCGACCGCATCGGCGCTCGGCGCTGTGCGATGCGGCGTGACGATCGTCAAGCCGTCGGTCCGTTCGATCGCGTCGCGGTCGTGCGCGGCGGCGAGCGGTTCCTCCAGCACGATCACCGGAACGTCGCGCGCGATGCGCGCCAAGATGTGGTTGGGGCGCTGCCATACGCCGCGCCAGCGCAGATGCAAACCGGCGACGACGACTTCGAGCGGTGCGTGCGAGATGGAACCGTCTCCTTATCATCAGTGGAGGAAGCGAGCTAGCATAACCGGCGTTTTGACGGGGGTATAGAGGTTTTACCCCAGCGAGAAACCTCTCAACGCGCGCAGTGTCCCTGCGGTGGAACTTACTGTTGTCTTACGATTATCTCGTCGTCGGCGCCGGTTTGGCCGGCAGCACGATCGCCGAGCGGCTCGCGAGCCAGCTCGGCGCAACCGTACTCGTCATCGACAAGCGCCCGCACGTCGCGGGAAACACGCACGACCCCCTCGACGAGAACGGGCTGCGCTACCACCAATACGGCCCGCACATCTTTCACACGAACGCGCGGCACGTGGTCGAGTACCTCAGCGCGTTCACGCGCTGGCTGCCGTACGAGCACCGCGTGCTCGCGCGCGTCGACGGCAAGCTGGTCCCGATCCCGATCAACCGCACGACGATCAATCGCCTGTACGACCGCGACCTCGACGCCGCCGGCGTCGCGCGCTTTCTCGCCGAACGCGCCGAGCAGCTGCCGCGCATCGAGAACTCGGAGCACGCAATCCTCGCCCGCGTCGGGCGCGAGTTGTACGAAAAATTCTTTCGCGGCTACACGCGCAAGCAGTGGGGGCTCGACCCGTCCGAGCTCGACGCTACCGTGTGCGGCCGCATCCCGACGCGCACCGACGACGACGACCGCTACTTCACCGACAGCTTTCAGGCGATGCCGGCGGACGGCTTCACCGCGATGGTGCGCGCGATGCTCGCCCATCCGCGCATCGAAGTCGTCACCGGCTGCGATTTCGCCACGGTCATGGACCGCGCGAGCTTCAACCACGTGATCTATACCGGTCCCATCGACGAGTACTTCGAGTACAAGTTCGGGCGCCTGCCGTACCGCTCGCTGCGCTTCGAGTTCGAGACGCGCGACGTCGCGTGGGTGCAGTCCGTCGGCTGCGTCAACGAGCCCGACGCCGCGGTGCCGTTCACGCGCACGACCGAGTACAAGCACCTCACCGGCCAGCAGCACGCGAAGACGATCCTGGGGCGCGAGTACCCGAGCGCGGAAGGCGACCCGTACTATCCCATCCCCCGCCCCGACAACCGCGAGCTGTACCGCAAGTATGCGACGCTCGCCGCCGCGCAGCGCCACGTGACGTTCGTCGGTCGGCTCGCTGAATACAAATACTTCAACATGGACCAAGTCATCGCGTCGGCCTTGGTGACGTTCGAGGAGATCGCGCGCACGGCGGCGGTGGCATCATGATGGAGCGCCATACTCTGGAAGTATGGGCGTCGCCCGAACCGACGTTCGCACGCGTCGACGGCGAGCGCACGCGCGACCAGCTGCACGAGACCGGGCACGACGTGCGCGACGGCGACGTCGATTTGATCGCAGGGCTCGGCGTCGCCGGGACGCGGTATCCGGTGCTGTGGGAGAAGGTGGCACCGCACGCGCCGGATTCACGCGACTATGGGTGGGCGGAGCGGCGGCTCGACGCGCTCGCCGAACGCGGCGTGGAGCCGATCGTGACGCTGCTGCACCACGGCAGCGGACCGTCGTACACGAGCCTGATCGATCCCGCGTTCCCGCGGCTGTTCGCGGAGTACGCGGCGGCGACCGCGCGGCGCTTCCCGTGGGCGAAGCGCTGGACGCCGATCAACGAGCCGCTCACCACCGCGCGTTTCTCGACGCTCTATGCGGCGTGGTACCCGAATCTCTACTTCGACGACGCTGCCTTCGGCCGCGCGATCGTCAACGAGGCGCTCGCGATCGCGTACGCGTCCGAACGCATCCGCGACGTCGTACCGGACGCGCAGTTCTTGCTGACCGAGGATCTGCAGAGCTTCACCGCCGCCGACGAAGGCGTGGAAGAGTACGTCGCGCACAAGCGCGAGCGCACGTTCTTGTCGTGCGAGCTGCTGATGGGCCGCATCGTGGACGGCCATCCGATGCACCGCTATCTCGTCGAGCGCTGCGGCATCGATCCCGCCGAGCTGCGGGTGCTGGAGCGGCGTCCGCAGCCGCCCGACGTCATGGGCTGGAACTACTACCCGAACTCGGAGCGCTGGCTGGAGAGCGAGAGCGAAGGGCGTCACCGCAACGTCGCCGTGGTCGACGTTGCGCCCGAGCGGATGGACATGCGCCGGCTGCTGCGGGCGGCGCATGCGCGGCTCGGCATCCCGTTCGCGCTATCGGAAGTCCACGTGCTCGGCAACGAGCGCGAGCGCGCCCGCTGGATGCTGCAGCGGTTCGAGGATGCGCTCGCCGTTCAGGCCGACGGCGTCCCCATGGTCGCTTTCGGCGCGTGGGCGGCGTTCGGGCTGGTCGACTGGGTGTCGCTTCTCCGCCGCACCGAGCAGGTGTGCGAGGACGGCGTCTACACGTGCGCCGGACCTCGCGGCAAGCCCGAGCGGACGCTCGTGGCGGACGTCGTCCAGACCCTTGCGTCCGGGCGGATCCCCGTCGCGCCCGCCGCTCCGGGCTGGTGGGAGCGGGACCGCCAGGCCGTCGCCTGAACGGTACGGTACCGCGCGTTTGCCGGCATTCGGCGCGGGTACCATCCGGGCGTGGGATCGTACGATGCCCACCGGCACGACCCCGCGGACGCTCCGCAGCGGCGAACTCTCCGGAGAGCGTCGCTCGCGGACGACTCCGCGGCGGGCAGCGATCTTGGGAGGCGAGTGATGGACAATTTGGTGCTGTGCCCATGCGGGCACTCGCTCGTGAACCACGACTATACGGGCTGCTCCGGCGACCGCGTGCGGCGTTGCGGCTGCGAGCGCGACCGTCACGCCGCCCTCGAGGCGGCCGTGGACAGCGCCCGAACCACGCCCCTCTTCTCGGCGCCCGGCTATGCCGTCCGCAGCGGGGACGCCGCCTAGGCTTCGTCGCTCTGGACGAACGCCGAAGCCCTCCCTGGGCTTCGCCCAGGTCCGAAAGCGGAAGAGTTCAAGCCCTCCCTGGGCTGCGCCCAGGTCCGAAAGCAGAAGTTGCACGATTTTGGCGCTTGACGAGGCTCGACGGCCGGTGATAGGATACGGCCCTATGCCTCTCGGCGGATAGCGGCATACGAGAGCGAGCGAGGACACCTCACTCCGGTGGGTCGGTCCTTGCCTTTTCGCGTTTGCGAGCCCCGAGCACGCGTGAGCCCACGCAGGAAGACCCCTAAGAACAGAATGGCGACGAAAACGACGGCGGACAAACCCAAGGCGCGCAGCCGCAAGAAGGCCGAGCCGGCCCCTGCGGCCCCGAACGGGTCGAGCACCGCGGTCAAGCAAGAGAACATCGCGAGCGCGAGCTTCCACGTGCCCGAGGAAGCGTTCACCGTCGAGTTGCCCGAGGACCCCGGCGCGAAACGCAGCCGGCACTCCTTCGCGACGTTCGCGGACGTGCTGCAGCTGCCCGACCTGATCGAGCTGCAAAAAGCTTCCTTCAAATGGTTCATCAGCGACGGTTTGAAGGAAGCGTTCGACTCGATCTCGCCGATCAAGGATTTCACCGGCAACCTCGTGCTCGAGTTCGGCGACCACTCGCTGGGCGAGCCGAAGTACACGGTGGAAGAGTGCCGCGAGCGCGACATGACGTACAGCGCGCCGCTGCGCGTGCGCGTCCGCCTGATCACGGCCGAGTCCGGCGAGATCAAGGGTATCCCGGACCAAGAGATCTTCATGGGCGATTTCCCGCTCATGACCGACAAGGGCACGTTCATGATCAACGGCGCGGAGCGCGTGATCGTGAGCCAGCTCGTGCGCTCGCCCGGCGTGTACTTCTTGCAAGACACGGACACGAACAACCGGCCGACGTACAACGCGACGATCATCCCCAACCGCGGTGCGTGGATCGAGTTCGAGACCGACAACGGCACGAAGAACGACGAGACCGAAGGCACGATCGGCGTTCGCATCGACAAGAACCGCAAGATCTACGCGACGACGTTCGTGCGCGCTTTGTCGCGCCCCGATCTCGGCCACGCCTGGGAATCGGATGAAGCGATCCTGGCGCTGTTCGACAACAGCCCGCTGATCGCGAACTGCCTCGAAAAAGACAAGGACGTCAAGACCAAGGAAGACGCGCTCAAGGAAATCTACAAGAAGCTGCGCCCCGGCGAGCCCGAGAACGCGGAGAACGCGGAGAAACTGCTCGAGTCGCTGTTCTTCGACGAGAAGCGCTACGACCTCGCGGGCGTCGGCCGCTACAAGCTGCTCGGCAAGCTCGAAGGCGCGCGCGATCCGAAGCTGCGCGAGTACACTGCGTCCGGCCTGAAGGCGCCCGCCTCCACGAAGAAGGCGCTGACGCGCGAAGACATGATCGCCGTACTGCGCCGCTTGATCAAAGTGCAGTCGCGCGAAGTCCACAAGGACGACATCGACCACCTCGGCAACCGCCGCATCCGTTCCGTCGGCGAGCTGCTGCAGAACCAGTTCCGCGTCGGCTTGCTGCGCCTTGAGCGCGTCGTGCGCGAGCGCATGACCGTTCAGGACATCGAGACCGTCACGCCGCAGGCGCTGATCAACATCCGCCCCGTGGTCGCGGCGATCAAAGAGTTCTTCGGCTCGTCGCAGCTCTCGCAGTTCATGGACCAGACCAACTCGCTCGCCGAGCTGACGCACAAGCGGCGTCTGTCGGCGCTCGGGCCGGGCGGTCTGTCACGCGAGCGCGCTGGCTTCGAAGTCCGCGACGTTCACCACTCGCACTACGGCCGCATCTGCCCGATCGAAACGCCGGAAGGCCCGAACATCGGACTGATCGGTTCGCTGGCGACGTTCGCGCGCGTCAACCGCTACGGCTTCATCGAGACGCCGTACCGCGTCGTGAAGGACGGCATCGTCAGCAACGAGATCCGCTACTTCACCGCGGACCGCGAGGACGAGTACATCGTCGCGCAGGCGAACACGCTGCTCGACCCGCAGGGGAAGATCACGTCGACGTCCGTCGTCGCGCGCTACGCCGAGGAGTACGTCGAGGAGCCGCCCGACAAGGTGCAGCTGATGGACGTGTCGCCGAAGCAGATCGTGTCGGTCGCCACGGCGCTGATCCCGTTCCTCGAGCACGACGACGCGAACCGCGCCTTGATGGGCGCGAACATGCAGCGCCAAGCCGTGCCACTGCTCCGCCCGCAGGCGCCGATCATCGGCACCGGCATGGAGTACCGCGCCGCCAAGGACTCCGGCGGCTGCGTGCTCGCGCGCTCGCACGGTGAAGTCACCGCGGCCGACGCGCACACCATCGTCATCAAGCACGACGACGACGGTCTCGACCACAGCTACGACCTGCTCAAGTTCACGCGCTCCAACGCGGGCACGTGCATCAACCAGCGCCCGATCGTCGCGGTGGGCGACAAGGTCGTGCGCGGTCAGATCCTCGCCGACGGCCCGTCGTCGGATGAGGGCGAGCTCGCGCTGGGCCAGAACGTCATGGTCGCGTTCATGCCGTGGGAAGGCTACAACTACGAGGACGCGATCCTCATCTCCGAGCGCATGGTCAAGGACGACCGCTTCACCTCGATCCACATCGAAGAGTACGAGTGCGAAGCGCGCGACACGAAGCTCGGACCCGAAGAGATCACGCGCGACATTCCGAACGTCGGTGAGGATTCGCTCAAGGACCTCGACGAGAACGGCATCGTGCGCATCGGCGCCGAGGTTCGTCCGGAAGACATCCTCGTCGGCAAGGTCACGCCCAAGGGCGAGACGGAGCTGACGGCGGAAGAGCGCCTGCTGCGCGCGATCTTCGGCGAGAAGTCGCGCGAAGTGCGCGACACCTCGCTGAAAGTTCCGCACGGCGAAAAGGGCAAGATCATCGACGTCAAGCGCTTCTCGCGCGAGAACGGCGATGAGCTCAGCCCCGGCGTGAACCACCTCGTCCGCGTGTACGTCGCGCAGAAGCGCAAAATTCTGCAAGGCGACAAGATGGCCGGGCGTCACGGCAACAAGGGCGTCATCGCCAAGGTGCTGCCCGAAGAAGACATGCCGTACATGGAAGACGGCACGCCCGTCGACATCGTGCTCAACCCGCTGGGCGTCCCGTCGCGCATGAACCTTGGCCAGATCATGGAGACCCATCTCGGATGGGCCGCCGCGATGCTCGGGTTCCACATCGCGACGCCGGTGTTCGACGGCGCGCACGCCGAAGACATCAGCGAGTGGCTGCAGGACGCGGGCCTGCCCGCGGACGGCAAGACGTGGCTGCGCGACGGGCGCACGGGCGACCGCTTCGGCCGCCCGATCACCGTCGGCTACATCTACATGCTCAAGCTCGCGCATCTCGTCGACGACAAGATCCACGCGCGCTCGACCGGTCCGTACTCGATGATCACCCAGCAGCCGCTGGGCGGTAAGGCGCAGTTCGGCGGCCAGCGCTTCGGCGAGATGGAAGTCTGGGCGCTCGAAGCCTACGGCGCCGCGTACACGCTCCAAGAGCTGCTCACGGTCAAGTCCGACGACGTCGTCGGCCGCGTGAAGACGTACGAGGCGATCGTCAAGGGCGAGAACGTGATGGAACCGGGTGTTCCCGAATCGTTCAAGGTGCTCATCAAGGAGCTCCAGTCGCTGGCGCTCGACGTCAAGGTGCTCACCGAACAGCGCGAAGAGGTCGAGATCCGCATCGCGGACGACGACATGGCGGAGCGCGCCCAAGAGATTGGGCTGCTGATGGGCGACGAAGATCCGCGCCTGTCGCAGACCGCGCTCGCGGAACGCGAAGCCGAGCGCGACCGCCTCTCGCAGGCAGCTGCGGCGGCACTCGGCACGACGGTCGAATCCGATGAGGAAGAAGAAGGCGAAGCGGGTGAAGTCGCCGGCGCTGTCGCCGACGAGGAGCCCGAAGAAGAAGAGGAAGAGCTCGACGATTCGGCTCCGCTCGTCAGCGCCGCTCCGGCGCGCGGACGCGCACCCGACGACGACCTGCTTCCCACGAGCCCGCTGGGCGGACTGCGCGCGACGATGACGGACGACGGCGAGATCGTCGTGGACGAGATCGTCGACGAAGAAGTCCCGGTCGCAGCCGAAGAAGACGACGTCGACGAAGGCTACGTGCTCGAAGAAGAGGACGAAGAGCTGGCCGAAGAAGCCGAAGAGGACGAAGGCCCGCTCGCGCACTCGACGGACGACGACTACTAAGCCGCAATCAACCGACTCGGCGAAAAAAGGAGGGCCCGGATCTGACGATCCGGGCCTTTCGTTTTATTGTCACGACGCGTGCTCGGAATGGTGAGCGCACCTATGTCACCCTGACTTTGTCGAAGGGTGCGCCACGATCGTGCCCATTGTCACCCTGAGCTTGTCGAAGGGTGCGCCACGATCGCCGCCCGTGTCACCCGCCGCTTGTCGAAGCGAGCCCTCATTGCAGTACGACGCATGTGAAGCAGTATTGGACGTACATGCTGCTGTGCCGTGATCGCAGCTACTACATCGGTGTCACATCGCAGCTCGAGATTCGCCTCGCGAAGCACGCACTTGGCATCGACTCGGACGCGTACACATTCAAGCGACGTCCCGTCAGGCTCGTCCACTCGGAGGTATTTTCTACTCCGGATGAGGCGATCCAAGCCGAGAAGCGGCTCAAGGGCTGGTCTCGAGCAAAGAAAGACGCGCTGATCCGAGGCGATTGGAATGCATTGCGCGAGCTCGCGCGTTCGCGGTCCGAGTAAGGCGGTCAGCGCGATCGTGGCCCACCCTTCGACAAGCTCAGGGTGACATAATTCAAGCTCAGGGTGACATAAGACAAAGGGTCGGGCGTTAGCCCGACCTTCCTTCCAGCGAACTGCTAAACCGCATGCCGGCACATATACGGAAAAGGGCCGTGCGCACCCACCGCACGACCCTTTTTCCGGCCCACACCCAGTAGGGGCGCTGCCCTACCCGCGTGCCGCTTGCCGCCCACCCGCGGCGGTTCGTGGCGCGTCGAGCATTGCTATCATCGCGTCGACCACTTCAGCATCCCACTGCGTGCCGCGGCCTTCGCGAAGAATCTCCATCGCCTCCCGCTGCGCGATCGCGGGGCGGTATGGCCGGTTGCTGATCATCGCGTGGAAGGCGTCAGCCACCGCCACGACGCGCGCTTCGAACGGAATTTGCTCGCCTTTGAGCCCGAAGGGATAGCCGTGGCCGTCCCAGCGCTCGTGGTGTGCGCGCACGATCGGCGCGAACGATGCGAGTGCCGGCAGCTCGGCGAGGATCTCGGCGCCGAACTCGGCGTGCTTCTGCATGACGGCCCACTCGACGTCGCTCAGCGGGCCTTCTTTGAAGAGGATGGCGTCCGGCGTCGCGATCTTGCCGATGTCGTGCAGGACGCCGGCTTTGACGATGATGTCCGTCATCGCGGCGGAGAGGCCCATCGCCTCGGCGAGCCGGCGGCACCAGGCCCCGGTCGCCTGCGAGTGCGCGCAGGTCGCTTCGTCGCGCGCCTTCAGCATCGCGAGGACGCCTTCGATCACGCCGGTCGTCGTGCGGCTCGGGGTTTCGTAGCGCGGGCCCGGCGCCAGCGGGAACGCTTCGGCGACGTTGGTCTTGACGATCTCGAGGAAGACCAGGAGCGCCGAGAAGTCGAGGTCCAGCCGCTCGCCTACGAGGGCCGCGACGTCGCAGCTCGTGGCGACGAGGTCGTGGATGATGGGAAGCGGGTACGCGGCGTGCGCCATGCGCGCCCAGGACACCACGGGATCGGGTCCGGCCGCTTCGAGCGACTGCCCCAGTGCCGAGACCAGCGATCGGACGATCAGCGCCGATGCCTGTCCCGAGGACCGCGGACCGAGGCGCTCCACGACGGCGTCCGCGACGTCGATTCGCGTCTCGACCAGTCTCTGCGCCAGCGCAGCCCGTCCTTCCATTGCTCAGTTCACCTTGAATCCGCGGTCCATCACAGGCCCGACGGGAGGTTCATGTACGCGACACTTGCGATGGCCGCGGCGGTGATGAGAGCAGTGATCACGGAGGGCTCCTTGGAGGCGCGGGGGACGACTCCACCCTATCAAGGAGCGCCGGACGTCACACTCGTCCGAAAGGACGAGGACGTTCCGAGTTAGATGAGACCCTGCCGCCTCGCCGCCGCAACGGCTTCGCCGCGGCTCGCGCAGGCAAGCTTCCGCAAGATCGAGGACACGTGTGTCCGCACGGTGTTGACGGTCCGTTGTTGGTCGTCCGCGATCGCTTGGTTCCCGAGCCCTTGGGACATGGCCCGGAGTACCTGCAGCTCGACGGGCGTGAGGTGCTCCGTCTCGGGCGGTTCATCGGGCGCCGTGCAGAGGCCGTCGCTGAGCACTTCGACGAACCGCGCGATCCCGGCGACGCCGGCCAGGCGCATCTCGCGCAGCGCGATCTCGAGCTGCTCCGGCACGCGGTTGAGCATCGCGCCGAGGACGCCGTCGAACGACTTCAGGTCGGCCGCCGTCGAACGGCTACCGCGCAACGCCTTCTGCGCGAGCGCGTTCCGGTGCAAAAGAACGTTCGCGAGAATCGTGTAGCGATCGGCGAAGCCACGCAGCCGTTCCAGCAACGGCCGTGCGCCCGTATCTTGTGCAACGGCGGCGTCGTATCGGCTTAGCGCGTTGACCGCTTCCGTGCGCGACCCGAGCTTCGCGAGGACGACCGCCAAGAGCGCATAGCGCAGCCGGTTTTGAAACGGCGCAAGATCGCGGTCGGCGACACCGCTGAGGATGACCTGCGCCTCGCGGAACTGTCCATTCCAGACGTGATGAAGCGTTTTCGCGAAGACGTATCCCGTAAGCCCGATCGGTCCGCGATATGCCAAGCGCGACAGGTCTTGGTCGACTTCGGTGACGCGTTCGGCATTACCGCGCTCGGCTTCGAGCTGGATCAACGTACGCAGGCCATCGACCCGCATCTGCGGGTCGCCGGCCTTCTCGGCATTTGCGGCCACTTGCGCGGCGTACCATGCGGCGACGGGGATGCGCCCGGCGAACGCGTGCAGCGCCGTCAGCGTGCTAAAGGAGCGGGCAGCCATTCCGAACTGACCGGCATCGATGGCGAGCCGCGTCGCTTCCCGCGTAAAATATTCGACCTTTGCATCGTTTGAAGCGTAGAAAGCCGCTGTTGCGGCGCGGCCGTAGGTGCGCGCCCGGGTGCTGTCGTCAGTGAACTCCGCCAGATCGATCGCTTCCGCGATCGTTGTTTCCGCATCATCGTGGCGGCCGCGCGAGGCGTAGATCAGGGACAGCATCCCCAAAACGCTCGCGCGCTCGGGCGTGTCCAAATCATCTCGGTCGCGTAGCGCCTCAAGGACCGGCACGGCGTCACCGCGCCCCTGCTGATACAGCAGCAGCGCGTACCGTGTCGCCACCGCTACGCGGAACGCCACGTCGTCCGTCACGCGGTCCAGTACGGCGGCGTACCAGCGTTCGGCTTGGTCCACGCGGCCGTGCGCGTCTTCCAGTGCTGCGCGCAGCGCGAGGACGTTCGGGTTCGCGCTCACCATCGCGCCGGGGAGCGAGCGCACCGCGCGTTCGACGATGTCGAAGCAGCCTTTGTCGAGCAGCGCGAAGTTGTAGGCGGCCAGCACGCGTTCTACCTCGCGGGCGGCGCGCGCGTCGATGAAGCGCTCCAGCGCTTCGCCGTACATCCCCATCTTCTCGAGCAGCTGTCCCGCCGTCACTTGCGCCGCGCGCAGCGCCTCGTCGCCTTCGAGGCCGACTTGGCGCTGCACGACGTCGCGGAAGAGGTCGTGCAGCTTGTAGACGCCGGCGTCGAGCACGCTGATGAAAGCCACGCGCTCGCGCAGCGACTCGATGATCGACGCGGCGTCGTCGAAGCCTGCCGCCACGGCGAGGCGCGTTTCGAGGCGCGGGAGGAACGCCGCGGTGCGCAGGAAGCCGCGGATGCGGTCGTCCAGCGAGTGCCACACCTGCTCCGCGAGATAGCGGTAGACCATCTCGCGCGTGCCGGCGGAGACCGCGCGCAAGTCGCTCGCGCGCGTCGACGTGCGCAAGGCGAACGTCAGCGCGGCGGGCCAGCCGTCGATCAGGCCGAGGATCTGCTCGAGCTCGTCGTCGCGCACGGCGACGCGCGTCGCGCGGGCGCTTTGCTTGGCCTCGTCGATGGTGAAGCGCAGGTCGACGGCGTCGACGACGAGGTCGGACTCGCCGTACGCCAGCCACGACGCGACCGGCAGCTGCAGCGGGCTGCGCGAGGAGAACAGCCAGCGCGGACCGTCACGCGTGCGGTCGACGACGGAGCTGATGAACCGCGATATCTCCGGGTCGTCTTCGCCGTTGTGCAAGTCGTCGACGACGATCAGCGTGTCGAGCGAACGGATGTGCGTGGCGACCCACGCGGCGAGGTCGCGGCCGGGGGCTTCGGAGTTGCGGGCGCCGTCGAGCGCGGTCGCGAGCGACAGGCGCAGCGCGGGCACGACGCTTTCGAGCGCGTCCGCGAAACCGCGCACGAACGGCAGCAGCGACGAGGCGTCGGGCGGGACGTCGTAAACGACCGACGACGCGACGCTCGTGAGGAACTGCCGGACCGCGACCGACTTGCCGAAGCCGGCCGGCGCGATGATGGTCGCGATGCGGTATTGGGCCGCAGTCGCGAGGCGGTCGAGCACGCGTGGCCGATCGATCGGACGGAAAACTCCGCCGAGATCGGGACGCCCGTCGGCCCTGACGCTTCGGATCACTGCTCGGGAAGCCTACTCCCCCGGCGCAGGACACCCCTGGCAACCCGGGCCACACGCCCGGCCGCGGAATGAACTGGCCGTACTAACCTGTTCGGCCGGGCACGTAGCTGCCATGACCATCGCGGCGATGACATGCGGCTCACCAGGCGTGCCTCTGCACGCGGCCCTAGGGGAGCGGCGTCAGCCGCGTTCGCGGGCGATCAGGCGCAGGTAGCGCCGCGGCTCGAACGAGCCGTCGGCGTCGATGCGGCGGAATGCTTCCTCGCGGATCTGGCCGGCGAGCTCGCGGCGCTGGCGCATGGCGGTCTCCAGCTCGCGGAACGCGCGTTCGAAGTCGTCGCCCTCTACGGTGCCGATCTGCTTTTTGAGCCGGTCGATGTCACCGCTGAGCCGGCCTTGCAGCTCTCGGCTGACGTCGCGCTCGGTCTGCTGGATGCGGCCCAGCAGCGCGTTCAGCTCCTCCACCGTCGGCAGCCCGAAAGCGGCCCGGGCCGGTTCGTGCGACGGCGCCGCGGCAGCCCGGACCGCGCGGGGCTTGCTGCCCGGGCGCGGCGCGTCGAAGGCGGGGTAGAGCCGGATGATCGACTTGATGCGCTGCGGCCCTTTTGGTGACTGCAAGCCCTCGGCGATCCCGGCCATGATGAGCCGCGACCGCAGCGCGGTGTCGCTGATGACGCGGAGATGCTGCGGGTCGATACCAACCGGCCGCCGGTTGGCGCCGAAAAAATCTTCGTCGCGCGCCACAGGAAGAGTCATCGCCTTCTCCCAGAGACTGGCGCGCGCACTCCGGGTTCCGTTCACGAGCCACCGGGTTACGTCACGGGTAACACGTCACCTGCGCGATTCATTCACCTCTGAGCCCCCGCTCGATCTCCATCTGCGTGATGAGCTGCTCGCCGCCCAGCATCCCGGTGTCGTCGGCCGCGACGACGGCCTCGTCGTACTCATCGCCTTTGCCGCCGTCGGTCGGCTCGTCGGAATCGAGCGCCGCCTCGAGCGCCGCGTCCTCGGGGTCTTGGTTCGCACGATCGTCGTTCATGCAAGCCCTCGTACCCGCAAGCGCCGCGCGGCTCGCGCGAAGGGATAGGGCCTCTCCGCATTGTTGCGGAAAATATTGAAATGCTCGTTCGCTTCGCGCGGTTCGCTTTCGCGGCCGCGTTCGTCTTGGGTGCCGCGGGGCCGGCCGGCGCCGTCGCGCCGTTCAACTTCGACACGACGCCCGGTCGCTTGCCCAAGACGGTCGTACCGACCGATTACCGCATCGCGCTGACGCCGGATGCGACGGCCAAGACGCTGCGCGGCACGGAAACCGTCACGCTCGACGTGCGCCGTGCGACGAACCGGATCGTGTTTAACACGCACGACATGCGCATCGCGGACGCGCGGCTCGACGGCGCGCCCGTCGCGCGCACCGACACGCAGAACGACAAGCAGCTCACGACGCTGACGCTCGCGCGGGCTGTCGCCCCCGGACGCCACGTGCTCACGCTCGCGTACAGCGGCAAGATCGAGGACTCGTCGGACGGGTTGTTCGCGCAGGATTATCGCACGCCGGACGGCCGCTCGGGGCGCATGCTGTCGACGCAGTTCGAGTCGACGGACGCGCGGCGAATGTTCCCGGGCTGGGACGAGCCCGCGTTTCGCGCGACGTACAAGCTTTCCGTGACGCTGCCCGCCGCGTGGACCGCGGTGTCGAACATGCCCATCGAACGGCGCCGCGAGCGCGGCAGCCTCGCGACGACCACGTTCCAGCGCACGCCGAAGATGCCGTCGTATCTGGTCGTGCTGAGCGCAGGCGATTTGGCGTCGATCTCCGGCGTGGGCTCGGACGGTGTGAAGCAGAGCATCTGGGCAGTCAAAGGCGACGAGCAGCACGGCACGTACGCGCTGGAAAGCGCGCTGAAGATCTTGCCGTACTACGACGATTACTTCGGCGTGAAGTACCCGCTGCCGAAGCTCGATCACATCGCGATCCCGGGCGGCTTCGGCGGCGCGATGGAAAACTGGGGCGGCATCACGTACAACGAGGGCATCATCATCCACCGCGCCGATGCGACGCTCGCCGCGAAGCAGACTGCCTTCTCCATCATCGCGCACGAGATGGCGCACCAGTGGAACGGCGACTTGGTGACGATGGGCTGGTGGGACGACATCTGGCTCAACGAGAGCTTTGCGTCGTGGATGGCCGCGAAGGCCACCGACAAGTTCAACCCGGAGTGGAACTGGGCCCAAAGCGAGGATGCATCCAAGCAGAGCGCGATGAACGCCGACGCGCGCTCGACCTCGCACGCGATCCAGCAGCACGTTGCTGACGAGCTGCAAGCCGATGCCGCGTTCGATCCGGAGATCACGTACGACAAGGGCCAGGCCTTCCTGCGCATGATCGAGGCGTATCTCGGCGAGGACAAGTTCCGCAGCGGGATCCGTTCGTTCATGCAAGCGCACAAGTACGGCAACGCGACGACGGCCGATCTGTGGATCGCGCTCGGCGCGGCGAGCCGCAAGGACGTGTCCGCGCTGGCGAAGGCGTGGACGGAGCAGCCTGGTTTTCCGCTCCTCTCGGTGACGTCGGCGTGCGACGCCTCGGGCAACCGCACCGTCACGCTCGCGCAGAGGCGCTTTCTGCTCGACGGGACGACCGATGCCGCGAACACGCGCTGGAACGTTCCGGTCGCGCTCGCGAGCGGCACGGCGGCGCCGGCGTACGTCATGCTGACGAGCGCGCAGCAGAGCGGCATCCCGGCCGGGCGCTGCGGCGAGCCGCTGCGCGCGAACGCAAGCGGCGCCGGATACTACCGCGTCGCGTACGACGCGCCGACGTTCGAGGCGAACCGTGCGGCATTTGCAGCGTTGCCCGACCCCGACAAGATCGTGATGCTCGGCGATCAGTGGAACCTCGTGCGTATCGGCGCCGCGCCGCTGCCGTCGTACCTCGCACTGGCCAACGCGATGGGCGCCAACCGCAACACGCGTGCATGGGAAGAGATCGTCGGCGCGCTGCTGGTGCTGGAGCACGACACGCGCGGCACGGCGCAGCACGACGCGTTCGCCGCGTACGCGCGCGGCATCGTCGCGCCGCTCGCCGCGTCGCTGGGCTGGGACGCGCGCGCCGGCGAAACGGTCGCGGCCGGGCAGCTCCGGCGCAGCGCAATCGTCGCTCTCGCGACGTTCGGCGATCCCGCGATCCTCGCGGAGGCACGGACGCGCTTCGACCGGTCGGTCGCGCCGGCGTCGCCGGCGGTTGCGCCGGAATTGCGGTCGATCCTGATCGGGATCGTTGCCACCAACGCGGACGCGGCGACGTTCGACCGCCTTCACCAGATCGCGCAGACGACGAAAGACCCCGTGCTCGCCGCGAGCTACCGTGCGGCGCTGATGCGCGTGCGCGATCCGAAGCTCGCCGCGCGCGCGCTCGACATGGCGCTGTCGGACGAGATCCCGCCGCAGCAAGCCTCTTCGCGGCTGCGCTACGTCGAGGCGGCGTCGGACTGGAATCCGAATCTCGCGTGGCCGTTCTTCCAGGCGCACAGCGACGTGCTCACCAAGCGCCTCTCGCTGTTCGAGAAGATGCTCGGCCTGTCGAACTCCGTCCCCGCAGCGTTCTGGGATGCGACGACACCGGATCAGCTCGAAGCGTGGCTGAAGACAAACCTCCCGCCGCGCGCGGCCGAGTACATCGCAAAAGGCATGAGCCGCGCAAAAACGGACGGCGCGATCCGCGAGCGCCTCCGCGAGGACGTCCGCACGTTCCTCGCCTCCGGACCAAGTCAATCACGCTGAAGCCCACCCAATCGCGAGAGGGTGCGCCGACCGGCGTGGCGAACATATGTTCGTACCGCTCATGGCCCGCCAGACCGCTTTGTTCGCCTCCGCCGCCAGCCCCACGCGCCTGGTCGGCGACCACGGCGACGTCACCTACGTCCCGGAGTTCCTCGACCGCGCGCTCGCGGACGCCGTCGTGCGCGAGCTGCGCGCGGACACGCGGTGGCGCGCCGACTCGCGGATGATGTACGGCAAGCGCGTCCTGGTCCCGCGCGAAACTGCCGGGCGCGGCGACAAGATGCCGCAGCCCTGGACGCCCGCGCTGGCGCTCGTGCGCGAGATGGCGGAGCGCCACACTGGAACGACGTTCGACTACTGTTTCCTGAACCGCTATCGCGACGGCCAGGACGCCGTCGCGTGGCACGGCGACCGCGACGGCACGCGCGACGCGCGCCTCGTCGTCGCATCCCTGTCGCTGGGCGCGACGCGCCAATTCCAGTTGCGTCCGAAGAAGAACAGCGGCCTGCGCTACGACCCGATCACGGTCGACGTAGCGCACGGCGACCTCGTGGTGATGGCCGGCGACACGCAAGTGTTCTGGGAGCACCGCGTCCCGCGCGATCCGCGCCTGACGGGCGAACGCCTCAACGTAACGTTCCGCCAGCACCGCGCCCGGGATTGAGACCTAGCCGGCTGCGCGATCGGAACTGACGGCGATCTGCCGAAACCGCGGTTTCCGCAAGGGCTGAACCGCGCGGGCCGAAGTTCCGGCGGTGTGATGCTTCACCGGATCGTTTGTCGTGCGTTCGCGATTTTGGGACTCGCGGTCGCTCTTGCCGCCGGTGTGTATCGCGCCGCCGGCGCGCAAACGATGATTCCGTTGACGGCCGACCGGTGGACGGCGACGGACGCGCTGCGCTTCGAGAACTATCTCGGCCGGCCGAGTCTCTTCATCGATCGCGGCGTCGCGCTTGCGCGCGGTGTGGCGCTGCGCGATGGTACGATCGAGCTCGACATGGCCACGCCCAAGGGCGGCAATTTCATGGGCGCGGTATTCCACGCGTCGTCGGCCGACAATTCCGAGGTCGTGTTTTTTCGTCCCGGGTCGAGCGGAACGCCGGACGCGATGCAGTACGCGCCTGCGCTCAACGGCGTGGGGGCTGCGTGGCAGATCTATCACGGCGACGGCGCGAACGCCGCGCCGGAGTTGGCGTTCGGACCTTGGCTGCACGTCAGGATCGACGTCGCGGGTTCTGTCGCAAAGGTGTACCTGAACGACGAGCGCGAGCCGGCGTTGGAGGTGCCGCGGTTGGCGGGTGTCGCCGGCGCGTCGCTCGGCGTGTGGACCGGCGCGTACGGCAGGGGCGCGTACTATTCGAACATTCGGTACACGGCGCGTGCGCCGTCCGCGCCGGCGCCGCCGGCCGAACTCCCGCGCGGGACGATCACGGACTGGGAGCTTTCCGACGCGTTCGACGCGACTTCGTTCAAACCGGGCATCGCGCCGAACCTCGCCGGCATGTCGTGGGAAAAAGTTCACGCCGAAGCGCAGGGTTTCGTTCTGATCAACCGGTACCGCCGCGCGCCCGCGACCAGCATCCCGCGGGATCCCGCTACGGGCGTGCCGCTCGCCGACCGCATCATGGGCGGACCGGTCGCCGGAGCGAAGGTTGTTCTCGCGCGCACCGTGATCCAATCCGATCGCGATCAGATCCGGCGCATGCTGATCGGCTACACGAACGGCGTCGAGGTGTACGCGAACGGCCAGCCGCTTTTCTTCGGGATGAACCCGATCGTGCAGCCGGGCTTGGGTTACATGAACATGATCGGTGACGGCGTATACGTTCCGCTGAAGCGCGGGTCGAACGAAGTCGTATTCGCCGTCACCGATTTCACCGCCGGGTGGGGCTTTTGGGCGAGACTGGATCCGTAGACTGACGCCACAACTTTTCCAGATCCGCGGCTGCGGGAGTCCTCTACGCCGCTGCGGTCTCCGTCGTGAACTGCGCTTCTTCCGTCGAGCCCGTGAGAGCCGTCGTGGACGATGTGCCGCCGCTTACGACTTTTGCGACTTCGTCGAAGTAGCCGGTGCCGACTTCGCGCTGGTGGCGCGTGGCGGTGTAGCCGCGCGATTCGCTGGCGAACTCGCGTTCCTGGAACTCCGCGTAGGCCGGCATCCCGCGTTCCGCGTAGTCTGCGGCGAGCTCGAACATCGAGTGGTTCAGCGCGTGCCAGCCGGCGAGCGTGATGAACTGGAACCGGTAGCCGTACTCGAACAGCTTCGCGCGGAACTGCGCGATGGTGGCGTCGTCGATCTTACGCTTCCAGTTGAACGACGGCGAGCAGTTGTACGCGAGCATCTTGCCGGGGAACTGCGCGTGGATGCCTTGTGCGAACGCTTCGGCTTCCTCGAGCGACGGGTGGGACGTCTCGCACCAGATCAGGTCGCAGTACGGCGCGTACGCGAGGCCGCGCGCGATCGCCTGATCGATGCCGGGCTTGACGCGGAAGAAGCCTTCGGGCGTGCGTTCGCCGGTGAGGAACGGTTTGTCGCGGTCGTCGACGTCGCTCAGCAGCAGGTTCGCCGCGTCGGCGTCGGTGCGCGCGATGAGCACCGTCGGCACGCCGCACACGTCCGTCGCGAGCCGTGCGGCGATGAGGTTGCGCACCGCCTGCGACGTGGGGATCAGCACCTTGCCGCCGAGGTGGCCGCATTTCTTTTCCGACGCGAGCTGGTCTTCGAGGTGCACGCCGGCGGCGCCGGCGGCGATCATCGACTTCGTCAGCTCGAACACGTTGAGCGGGCCGCCGAAGCCGGCTTCCATGTCCGCGACGATCGGCGCGAACCAGTCCTTCTCGCCGCTGCGGCCTTCGACGACGTCGATCTGGTCGGCACGCTGAAACGCGTTGTTGATGCGTTCGACGACCTTCGGCACGGAGTCGTACGGGTACAGCGACTGATCGGGGTAGATCTGGCCGGCGGTGTTCGCGTCGGCCGCGACTTGCCAGCCGGAGAGATAGATCGCTTTCAGCCCGGCTTTGACCGCCTGTACGGCCTGACCGCCGGTCATGCAGCCCAGTGCGGCGACGGGCTCGTTCTCGGCCAGCAGAGCGCGAAGCCGCTCCGCGCCGCGGCGCGCGAGCGTGTGCTCGATGCGAACGCTGCCGCGCAGCCGCGCGACGTCCTCGTCCGAATACGGCCGGCCGATCTCCGGCGCGTGCGGCGTTTTGCCGTTCGTGTGTCCGTTGGTCGAGAACGCGGGGAGCTGCGGCACCGTGAAAAATCTCCTTCGAACGAGCGTTGCGTGCCGCGAGTATAGCCGCCCGAGGGCGCCCCATGTGCCGCGCGCGCGCGAAACGCGCGTTTTCCGGCACGAGATGCCGGTTACGGGACGCGAGAAACTGATCCCGACCCGGACCTCTCTACTGACCGAGGATCACGCCGTCGTTTGCGCCGATCGCCGGCGGCACGCTCGTCGACCAGCGCGCCGTGCCGCCCGCCGCCCACGTCGCCGACGTGTTCCGAACCAGCACGTGGCCGTACTTGAATGCGAGGCCCGCGATCGGCTTCGGCGCCGCGGTCGCGTTGACGACCGCCGCGCAGCGCCCGATCCGCGTACCAGCCTGATAGCACGCCGCGTACTCGCGTACGAAGAGCCCGCGCGTGCGCGTTTCGAATGTCCTGACGTCGTTGTTCGACGGCGTGGCGACGCGCGGCGACGTCGGGACGACCGTCTCTTCGGGGAACGTCGTGTCGTTCGGTCCCGTGCGCGCTTCAGCGGGGTTCACCTCGAGCAGCGCCTCGACGGAGTACGCCGGGTCGTACACGATCCAGTGCGCGGCGATCTGCAGCATCAGCGCGCGCGCGTCGGTATCTTCCTCGACCACGAATTTGCCGCGGCTGTGGTAGGTCAGCACCGCGTTCGCGACCTTGACGAACTTGTCGCTGTCCTCGCCGAGCTGCCACGCGCGTTCGATCATCGCGCCTTTGACGTTGCGCGCGGCGAGCCACTGCAAGTCATAGCTGTTGGTCTGCGCGCCGTTGTTGCCGATGACGCCGTGCGGCGAGGCGTTCGCGAGCGCGATCGCGTCGCTGAGGTATGCCTCCTGCGGATTCCGCGCGCGGTCCCACTCGACCGCCGTTTCGTTGTAGCGGTAGCACCAGTAGCCGCCGGTGTACGTGCAGGGCGGCGGTGCGTAGTGCGGCCGCCCGAACGACGCCCCCGCATCGCAGCGGCCGTAGTCGTAGATGCAGTTGTACGCACCGCTCGCGTCGTCTTCGAACACCTCGGTGGCGTAGGGGTTCTGCGACGAGGCCGCCGCGAACGCCGCCCGCACGTCGGGATCGCCGATATAGAGCGGCTCCGTTGCGGCGCCGTTGAACAGCTTGTCCTCGGCGGCCCAAAGACGGAAGCCGTTGGCCTGGTGCTGGTAGGCGTGCGCGTAGCTGCCGTTGCGCGCGTGCAGGAAGCTCGCGACCTGCCCTTTGCAGTTCTCGCCGGTCTCCGGGAAATCAACGGAGCTCGCGCCGAATCCGCGCGGCACCGGGCAGTACGGCGTGATGTTCGGATCAACGTAGACCACGATGTGCTTGGCGTGCGCCGCCGCGAGATGCCGGCCCGTCGTGTCGTCGCCGCTTCGGTAGTACACCTCGTTCCAGTCGACGTGCTCCGCCATCCATCGCGCCGAGATGCCGGTGTTCTGCGCGGAGACGCACGTCTGATTCGCCTCGCACGCATAGAGCCAGTTCTGGACGTGCGTCGGAACGCGCTGCGTGGTCGTGGCGGCGGTAACGTCGTTCGTCGTGGCATCGACGTGCTCGCACCCGGCGAGCGCGAACGCAGCGATGAATATGACGACGAACGCCGGCACCGAGGTCGCCCGGAATCCGCGCTTCGTCCTCATGGCATCAGCGCGTGAGCGTCAGCGTCGAGCGTGTCGCGGCGCGCACCGCGCCGTCCGAGAACGGCAGGGTCGTGCGGGCAAATTTTTCCCAGCCTGCGTTTTGATCGGTGTAGTGCGGCGAGCCCGGTTCGCCGGATTCGCCGGCTGCGATGTCGATCGTGCCTTTGTCCCAGTCGCCGGCGATCCAGACCGCACGGAACGACTGCGCGTGCGCGTTCCACTGCACGAACGGCGCGTAGGTCCCGCCGCGGCCCGGCATCGTCGGACCGTTCCAGAACGTGAACCCGAACGGCGCGAGCGCGTGCTTGAGCGGCTGTGCGGCGAACGTGCCGAACGTGGGGATCTCGGCGCCGAGCGCCGTCTGCACGCGCCGCAGCGAGCCGACGACGAACGAGTCGTAGTCGTCGTTCGCCACCCAGCCGCGCGGGCGCTCGCGCAGCGCGCGCAGCACGATCTCGAACCCCGGACCCGTCGACGGATACACCGCCGCCAGCTCGGACGGAAGCTGCGCGGCGGCGATCGCGCGGATCATGTCACGCCGCAGCGCGACGACCGCCGTCGCACCGCGCGACTCGGGAACCAGCGTTCCGTCGAACGATCGCAGCGCGCGCAGCAGCGGCGCCAGCGACGCATCGCCGCCGGCGTGCCGGCGCGCCACCGCGCCGAGCACCGCGGTCGCGAACTCGCGCTCGGCGGGCGACGACGTGTCGAACTGCGCGCGCGCGAGCGCATCGGGCGAGAGCTTGCCGTGCGCGTCCACCGACGCGCCCAGCGCCCGTTCGATCTCGAACGCGCGATACGGCGGCTGCCAGTACGGCGCGAGCCGCGGCGAGCCGCTGCCGCCGGAACGGTTGTTGCTGGTGACGACGAGCGCGGAGCGCGACGGGTCGACGTGCGGCGCGTCCGCGTATGCGAGATACGCCGGTTCGCGCGCATCGCCGTCGCTCGCCCAACGGCCCCAGCTCGCATCGAGCGGGACCTGGCTTGCGAAGTGGTACGCGACGCGCCCGGCGTCGTCGGCGACGACGAGGTTGAGCGCGGGCTCCGGCAGATCGCGCATCGCGGCGACGCCTTCGGTCGCGTTGCGCGCGCGCAACAGCCGCGCGAACGGCGCGAGCGGCGACACGGGATTGCGGTGCATGCGCCAATCCATCAAATACGCGAAACCGCCGGGTCCGCCGTCGTAGATCT
Source organism: Candidatus Elarobacter sp. (assembly GCA_036403315.1). Lineage (GTDB taxonomy): Bacteria > Vulcanimicrobiota > Vulcanimicrobiia > Vulcanimicrobiales > Vulcanimicrobiaceae > Vulcanimicrobium. Next base: position 2,766 of record DASWRD010000006.1, on the reverse strand, counting down.
CGACGCCGCGATCGGTCTCGAGGAGCTCGACGTCCGCGTCGGCGCCGAAGCGAACGCCGATGCGTTCGTGATGATGACGCGGATGGATCAACCGCCCGTTTTCGAACAGCCCGTCGCCGGCCAACCCCGAGCGGCGTTCCTTCACGATGCGCATCGCCGCGGTTTCACCGGCGGTTACTCCCCACGCGACGTGCTCGTTGTGCCCGAGCGTCACGCCGGGCGTCCCGGCCAGCGCGCCGCCCGCGATGTGCAGCCCCGGCGCGCTCGCTTCGACCAGCCACCAAATCCCGGGCACCCCGATATCGAGATGCGGATCGTTGGCAAGCACGGCCTTACCGATCGTCGTACGATCCGCGCCGGCCACCCACGCATTGCTCCCAACGGGCGCCCGCTCGTCCGCGTCAGTGTCACCCCGAACGCCAGTGTCACCCTGAGCTGGTCGAAGGGTGCGCCACCGAGCGCCGCGCGACGCGACGGCCCCATAGTTCGCACCGCGCAACGGAGGCAGCTTCGCGATCGCGCCCGCGGGACGGCCGTTCGTGGGCACGTCGTACTTCGGGTCGGTCAGCGGATACAACGCTTCCATCCCGGCATCGCCGACGACGGCACGCACCATGTCGCGGATGATGACGTCGTCGGCCTTGTCGTCGAGATCGAGCACCGTCGCGAATCCGGCCGCGAGCCCGTCTTCCGGCTTCCACGGCTCGAAGCTCCAGAACAGCGCCGCATACTCCGGCGGCGCGGGCTGCTGCGTCGCCGCGGCGTTGATTCCGTCGGCGAACGCGGTGAGCATCGCGCGCTCGTCGCTGCCTGCGCGAGCGAAGACGCGCGCGGCGAGCTCGCGGATCCCGTACCGCCGCATCCGCCGGTCGACCCGCACCAGATTCGACCCGAGCATCTCCGCCAGCCGCCCGTCGACGTACCGCCGCGTGACGTCCATCTGAAACAGCCGGTCGCTCGCCATCGCATATCCCTCGGCGACGAACAGATCGTGCACAGACCCGGCGCGAATATGCGGCACGCCGCGCGCATCGCGAGCGATCGTGACGGGCCCATCCACGGGCACGCCGGCTTGAGTCCCGTCGACGTGCGCCACCCCGGAGCGCCCAGCCCAAGCAACGCGCCCCGCGTAGAAGGCCGCCAGCAGAACGACCAAGCCGACCAGCGCCCCAACTGCAAGCGCGATCCTGCGAACCCAACGACCAAGCATCGAACGCTCGGTTCCGCGCGTCCTCGCCGTATCTCTGCCGTCGCGCCAAACGGGGCGGGGCGCTCGAGGATGGGAAAATATATATATGCACGGTATGTTGCAATGGCCATACGCAGGGTACTATAGTTGGTATGCCATGGCCCGCATCTCGATGGTCGTACCAGACGCTGTTCTTACGGCGATCGACGAAGTTGCTTCACCAAACAGGACTGCCTTCATGATCGCAGCTGCGCAAGAGGCTCTTTCGAAACTGCATCGACAACGGCTGGACGCCGAAATTGCGCGCTGTCTTGCCGAAACCGCGGCCGACGATCTTGCGCTTGCGGACGAATTCGCCGGCACGGCGGCGGATGGTCTATGAGCCGGGGCGACGTCTATCGCTTCAACCTCGATCCGACCGTGGGCAGCGAGATCAAGAAGGCTCGTATGTGTGTGGTCGTGATGCACGACCCGGGCGGAAACTCGCCGGTCACGATTATTTGCCCGCTGACCGGCGCCGGCGGGCGGCCGGGAAATTTGCTAAATCCCGCGGTGCCCGCGGGGATCGCCGGGACCACGAAAGACAGCCGCGTCGCCTGTCATCAGGTTCGAACGCTCGATAAGCGTCGCGCTCTTGGGAGCAAGGTTGGCGAGCTGCCGGCCGCGGTCATGGAGCACGTATCGGCCGGTCTGAAAGCCGTGCTCGGCCTCTGACCCGCGGCGGCGTCGTCCCGTGCACCGGCCTTGAGGATCGCGCGCCTTTATGGTAGACTACCTGCCTATGCCCTTCGGCCGATAACGCGGGCCCAAGGAACGTCGGACCGGACGTCTCCTGGGTCTTTTCGCCTTTTCAAGCGATAACCCAGGACCCGTTCAGCATCACCGACGTCACCTCGGCCGCCTCTGTCTTGCCGACGCGCTGAGCAAAGGAATCGATGAACCTCCTAGACGTCAACAACTTCGACGCGATGCGCATTGGCCTCGCGTCGCCGGAACAGATTCGTGCGTGGTCGTTCGGTGAAGTCAAAAAGCCGGAGACGATCAACTACCGCACGCTCAAACCGGAACGGGACGGACTCTTCTGCGAGAAGATCTTCGGTCCCACCAAAGACTGGGAATGCCACTGCGGCAAATACAAGCGCATCCGCTTCAAGGGGATGATCTGCGACCGCTGCGGCGTCGAGATCACGCGCGCCAAAGTGCGCCGCGAGCGGATGGGCCACATCGAGCTCGCCACGCCCGTCACGCACATTTGGTATTTCAAAGGCGTGCCGTCGCGCATCGGCATCCTGCTCGACATGTCACCTCGCCAGCTGGAGAAGGTGATCTATTTCGCCGCGTACGTCGTCACCGATCCCGGTGACACCACGCTCACCAAGCGCGAGATCCTCACCGAGCAGAAGTACCGCGAGAGCCGTGAGAAGTACGGCACGCGCTTCAAGTCGGGCATGGGCGCGGAAGCGATCCGCGAGCTGCTGCGCGACCTGAACCTGCGCAAGCTCCAAGAAGATCTGCGCCGCGAGTTCAAAGAGACGTCCGGCCAGAAGCGCATCAAGGCGATCAAGCGGCTCGAAGTC
>DASWRD010000005.1:0-14086 GCA_036403315.1 Candidatus Elarobacter sp. | reverse complement strand
GTCATGGTCGGGCAAGGCTTCGCCGCGCAAGGCGCCGGCGTGTCCGCGCTGCTCGTGACCGCGCTCGTGCTCGTCGCCGTCGTCGCGTACGCGTTCACGTGGCACCAGCACCGCCGTCACTCGGAGGCGCACGCGTGATCGGCACCGGCGCGTTCACGGTGTTCGTGCTCGGCATGCGGCACGGCGCCGATCCCGACCACCTCGCGGCGATCGACAACGTCACGCGCAACGCCTACGTGAAGACGCCGCGGCTCAGCCGCTTCGTCGGCACGCTCTTCGCCGGCGGCCATGCCGTCATGGTGCTCGCCATCTCCGCCCTGATCGGGCTGCTCGGCACGCGCTTCGAAGCGCACGGCCACACGATCGAGCGAATCGGCGCGTGGGTGTCCATCGTCGTGCTGCTGGCGCTCGCCGGCATGAACGTGCACGCGTTGCGCACGGGCTCGATGCGCATCGCGGGGGCGAAGACGCGGCTGTTGCCGCGCCGCTTGCGCGACGGCTCCAGCGCGCTGCTCGCGATCCCGATCGGGCTGTTGTTCGGGTTCGGCTTCGAGACGTCGAGCCAGCTCGCCGCGTACGTGGTCGTGTTCGGCGTCGACGCCGGGATCGCCGGCGGTTTGCTCGTGGGCGCGATGTTCTCCGCCGGGATGATCTTCACCGACACGCTCGACTCCGTGCTCGTGCACCGCTTGATCTCGTTTCGTTCCGACCGGTTGCCGGCGCTGATGCGCACGTGGATTCTCTCGGTGACAATCCTAGCGGTCGTCGTCGCCGTTTACCAATTGATGCAGATGCTCGGATGGCGCTCGCCGTTGAGCGACCTCGCCGTCAGCGCGGCGCTCGTCGCCGCGCTGGCTCTCGTCTTCGGTTACGTGTTCGTGCGTACGCGCCGCCCCGTTCTCGCAGCTCCGCCCATCGCGGCGGTCATTTCAGGAGAACCCCTATGAACTCACGCTCCGGCGCGCTCGGCGGCGGTCTCGCCGCCCTCGCGCTCGTCCTGACGGGGGTCCTGTTCAACGTGCAAACCGCGCGCGGTTCGGACCATCAGGACTCACCCACCACGGTCGCGCGGTCCGCGGCCGACATCACCGACGTGTTCCTTTATCCCGCCGGCGACAACCCCGCCAACGTCGTGCTGCAGATGAACGTCGATCCGCTGCTCACACCCGCCACGGCGCCGGCGGCGTCGCTGGATCCCGGTGTGCTCTATCAGTTCAAGATCGCGCACGGAGCGAACGCCGGTCCGGAAGACATGGTGATCCAGGTCCTCGCGACCGGGGCGGGCACGAGCCAGACCATCACCGTCTACGGCCCGTTCACGACGTCGGCGCCCAGCACGCTCGCGACGGTGAACACCGCCGCGCTGGCGGGCAGCGTCCCGTTCGGATCGACGACCGCCGCCGCGTTCACCAACGGCATGAAAGTGTTCGTCGGTCCGCGTTCGGACCCGTTCTTCTTCGATCTGTTCCAGTTCTTCAGCTTCTTGCCGGATCGCAACTATCAGACGGCCGGCTCGGCGCCGAAGGCACCCTTCTCGTTCAAGTTTCCCACGCCGGCCGGCCCCACCGCTGGCTGCGTGCAAGGCACGCCGGTCGACGCGCTGTCGGCGAACAGCTTCAACGTGCTGTCGATCGTGATCGAAGCGCCGCGCACGCTGATCGCACCCGCGACCGGTTCGCAGATGATTCATCTTTGGACGACGACCAGCACCCAGAGCGGAGCCTAACCCACCATGCGACAGTCACTCCTCACCTTCGCCGCGGTGTACGCGGTCGTGCTCGGCACGTCGAGCTGCAACGGCGGCGCGCCGAACGTCCCGAACTTCAACACCGGCTCCACCGTGGGCATCCAGTACCAGCAGATCGAGCGGCTCGCGCGCCCGGCCGTCAAAGAGCTGTTTCAGCAGTTCGCCAATCACGACGGCACCAACCGCACGTCGCCCGCGCAGCTGCCGCTGTCGTCGCAAACGCTGTATCAAGAGATCGGCTCGTTCACGACCGGCGTCGCGGGCCGCTCGACCACCGGCAAGAACGGGGGCGTGCCCGGCGCGCTGCAAGCGATCCTGATCCCCGACGAGATCGCGGCCGATCTCTCCAACCTCACCGATAACGCGTCGTACCTCGGCGTCGAGACGGGCGGAGCCACGGGCGGTAAGTTCGGCGGACGCGGTCTGCCCGACGACGTCATCGACATCTCGCTCGGCGCGGTGTTCGGCACGACGCTCTCCACGCTTGGCGTCACGGATCCCGACAACAAGCAGTCCGTTTGCCTCACCACCGACAACGTCTCGCAGAAGAACGCGCAGGACAACGTGACCCCGGCGACCTTCCCCTATGCCGGAGCCCCGCATTAAGCTGCGGCTGGCTCCTGCTACCGTCCTCGTCGCGGGCGCGCTCGTCGCGCTCGCGGCGTGGCCGGTATACCTCGGCGCGCGCGCTTCGGCAGCGGCGCAGCCGGTCGCACTGCTCACACCCGCCCCGGTCAAACGCGACTGGCGCGTGCGCGACGCGAACATCACGTTTCTGGAGTCGCGCGCCGGCAAGGTGCGCGGCGACATGCTCACGCCGCGGCTGCTCTCGGGCGAATACCTCCAGCGCTATCGCGAGCGCGGCGACCTCGGTGACGTCCTGCGTGCCGAGCACGCCGCGCGCGTCTCGCTCGCAGCGATGCCGCGCCGCAACGTCGCGGGCGAAGCGGCGCTCGCGAGCGCGCTGCTGACGCTGCACCGCTTCCGCGAAGCGAAGGCGGCGATCGTAGCCGCGCGCCGCACGGAGCCCGACAACGCCGGCTTGGCGGCGGAAGAAGCGGCGCTGGATCTGGAACTCGGCGACGTGAACGGCGCGCGCCGGCTCATCGGTGCGCACCGCGGCGACCCGGCGTTCGACGTCGTCGCCGCGCGGCTCCGCGAGGAAACCGGCCATCTCGCCGATGCGCGCGCGCTCGTCGGCGGCGCGCTGCGCCGCGCGGACGCGATCTACGACACGCCGGCCGAACGGCGGGCGTGGTTCCATGCGCGCGCCGCCGAGCTCGCGTTCGAAGCCGGTGACCACGACGCCGCGCGGCGCGGCGCGCAGGACGGGCTCGCGGTCTTCCCCGGCCATCTGCGCGCACTGACGATCCTCGCGCGCGTCGCGCTCGCCGAAGGCAAGAACGCCGAAGCGGAAGACGCCGCACGGCGGGCCGCAGCCATTCAGCCGAATCCCGAAGTGCTGGGGATGCTCGCCGACGCGCAAGCCGCGCGCGGCGCGAACGGCGCCGCGGCGGCGACGCGCGACGAGATCTTCGCCGTGGCGCGGATCGGCGACGCGCTGCACGTCAACGACCGCCTCATGGCGGTGTACGAAGCGGACCATGGCGTGCGCGTCGACGACGCCTATGCGATCGCCAAGCGCGAGCTGACCGTGCGCGACGATGTCTATGCGGAGGACACGCTGGCGTGGGCGGCCGCGCGGTCCGGCCACTGGGACGTTGCGCGCACCGCGATCGCGCGCGCGCTCCGGTACGGGATCGAAGACCCGCGCATCCGCGCGCACGCGGAGAAGATCGCGGCGCATGCCCCCGGCTAGGTCGGCCGGCCTCGTCTTTTCCGAGCGGGTGCGTTACGGGCGGGCGCTACGAGCCGCTCCAGTTCGGGCGGCGCTTGTCGAGAAACGCGGTGAGCCCTTCACGGAAGTCGTTGCTGCCATAGCACAGGCGAATCAAGTCCTGGTCGTCCGCGCGCGGCGCGGCGTCGCGCAGGCGGCGGCACATCTCTTTCGTCGCGCGCAGCGTCAGCGGCGCGAGCGCCACGATCTCTTCGGCGAGCGCTTGCGCGCGCGCGTGCAAGCTGTCGTCGCCGTCCGCGACCTGGGTGACGAGACCGGCCGCGCGCGCCTGTTCGGCGTCGAGCAATTTGCCGGTCAGAAGCAGCGCCTTGACCGCGTCCAGCCCCGCGATCTGCGCGACCCGCGCGATGTTGCGCAGCGAGATGCAGTTGCCCAGCGTGCGCGCGATCGGCACGCCGATCCGCGCCGACGGCGCGGCGAGGCGCAGATCGCACGTGGCGGCGATGCTGACGCCGCCGCCGGTGCACGCGCCCGCGATCGCGGCGATCGTCGGCACGCGGATCGCTTCGAGCGCCGCGATCACCGCCTCGATCCGCGCTTCGTACGCCACGCCGTCGTCCGCGCCGGCGAACGCGCGAAACTCGCCGATGTCGGTGCCGGACACGAACGCCTTGGAGTCCGAGCCGGTGAACACGACCACGCGCACCGCCGGATCTGCGTCGAGCTCCCCCGCGACGACGCGCAGCCGCTCCCACAGCGCGAACGTCAGCGCGTTGCGCGCCTCCGGCCGGTCGAACACCACCCAAGCGATGCCTTCGCCGCGGCGCTCGACGCGGATCACGCGAGCACCGTGACGCCGTCTCGCGCCAGCCGCGTCAGCTCGCCGTCGTCGACGCCGAGCTCGCGCAGCACGCGGGCCGAATCGGCGCCGAGCACGGGGCCGGCGCGTTCGATCCGCGCCGGCGTTTCGGAGAATCGCATCGGCGAACCGATCTGCCGCACGGGTCCGAGCGTGGCGTGCGGTGCGTCGACGAAGAAATCGCGCGCGGCGAGGTGCGGGTCGTTGAACACTTGGTCGAAGCGCAGGATCGGCCCGCTCGGGATCCCCGCCTCGGTCAGCAGCGCGGTCCAATGCGCGGACGGCTGCGTCGTCGTCACCGCCTCGATCGCCGCGATCAGAGCCGGGCGGTTCGCCATGCGGCGCTCGTTGGTGGCGAAGCGGTCGTCGTTCGCGAGCGCGTCGAGCCCGAGCACGGTGCAGCAGCGCAGCCAATGCGCCTGCGTGTTCGCGCCGAACGTGAACCACCCGTCCGCGGAGCGCACCGCCTGGTACGGCGCGATCGCCTGATGCGCCGAGCCCGACGGTTTGGGCACCTCGCCGGTCGCGAAATACCGTCCGGCCTCCCACACCGCGAACGACACGGCGGACTCGAACAGCGACACGTCGATAAACTGCCCGCGCCCGTCGCGGTCGCGCGCGCGCAGCGCCGCGAGCACCGCGATCGTGGCGTACAGCGCCGACGTGAGGTCGGCGATCGGCACGCCCACTTTCACGGGCGCGGAATTAGGTTCGCCGGTGATGCTCATCAGCCCCGACATCGCTTGCGCGATGATGTCGAGCCCGGCGAGCTGCGCGTACGGCCCGTCGTTGCCGAACCCCGTCGCCGCGAGATACACCAGCCGCGGCGATTCTTTCGACAGCACGGAATAGCCGAGGCCGAGCCCATCCATCGTGCCGGGCCGCAGGTTCTCGATCACGACGTCGGCCGTTGCCGCGAGGCGGCGGAACAGCGCCTTGCCGTCGGCGGATTTGAGATCGAGCGCGACGCTGCGCTTGTTGCGGTTGAGGCGCACGAAGTTCGAGCTCTCGTCGCCGAGGAACGGGCCCGTCGTGCGCGTGAGGTCGCCGCCGCGCGGATTCTCCACCTTGAGCACCTCCGCGCCCAGATCGGCGAGCTGCATCCCGCAGAACGGTACGGCCATGAAGTTGCCGACCTCGACGACGCGGATGCCGTCGAGCGGCGGAAGAGAGCTCATGCGCTCGGAGGATTGAGCGGAAGCAGCACGCTACTCCTCGTCGCCGGTCCCTTCGATCGAGCATAAAACGTCTACGGTGTAGACGCGTCGCGACGAGTAGGCGCGCCGTGCCGGTCCGAAGGACGCCCGATGCTCGCTCAGGCGCGTCGTGCGCCCGCGGCCGACCAGTTCAGCGCGCGCACGCTGCTCGCCGTCTTCGACGACGCGGGGGCGAACCTGCGGGCGAAAATCGTGACGATCTACGTCCTGCTCGCCGGCGCGACCGCGATCGTGTGGGGGCTCGCGCTGATGGCGTTCGCGTCACGCCCGCTGCTGCTCGGCACGGCGCTGCTGGCGTACACGTTCGGATTGCGCCACGCGGTCGACGCCGATCACATCTCCGCGATCGACAACGTCACGCGCAAGCTGATGCAGGAGGGGAAGCGCCCGGTCTCGGTCGGCTTTTTCTTCTCGCTCGGGCACTCGACGATCGTCATCGGCTTGTCCGTCGCGATCGCCGTCGCGGCGACGTTCGTCACGCACACGATGCCGCGGCTGCAAGCCGTCGGCGGCGCGATCGGGACGTCGGTGTCCGCGTTGTTCCTCTACGTGATCGCGCTGCTCAACGTCCTGGTGTTCATCGAGATCGCCGCGACGTTCCGGCGCGTGCGCCGTGGTGCGCCGTATTGCGAGCGAACGCTGGACGCGTTCCTCGCCGACCGCGGGCTGATGGGCCGGTTCTTCAAGCCGCTGCTGCGCGTCGTCGGGCGAAGCTGGCAGATGTACCCGATCGGCGTCCTGTTCGGGCTTGGTTTCGACACGGCGACCGAAGTGGGTCTGCTCGGGATCGCCGCGGTCGAGGGGACCAAGGGTCTGCCGATCTACGACATCCTGCTGTTTCCGCTGCTGTTCACCGTGGGCATGTCGCTGCTCGACACGACCGACGGTATCCTCATGCTCGGCGCGTACGGCTGGGCGTACGTGAAGCCGGTCCGCAAGATGTACTACAACATGACGATCACCCTCGTCTCCGTCGTCGTCGCGCTGCTCGTCGGAACCGTCGAGGCGCTGAGCGTCATCGGCGGCCGGCTGACGCTGCAGGGCGCGTTCTGGGACCGTATCGCCGGCGTGAGCGGCAACTTCGGCTTCCTCGGCTTCGCGCTCGTCGGCGTGTTCGTCACCGCGTGGCTGCTGTCGATGCTCGTGTACCGCCTGCGCGGCTACGACGCCATCGAAGTCGCGGCCGCTACGGAGGGCTGACCCGAGCCTGAGCGACCAGCGCATAGTGGTATGCGAGCATCCGTCGTTCTACGACCACGAAGCCGGCGGCGGCGAGCCGCTCCGCAGCCTCCGCGACGCCGTAGACGTGATCGCGCGGCGGACCGACTGGGCGTTCGACCTCAGCGTTCCAATCCACGAACAGCACCGTGCCGTGATCGGCGAGCAGCGTCCGCACTTCGCCCAGCGCGGTGTCGCCGAGCTCGTGCAGCACGTTGAGCGCCAAGATACGAGCCGCGCTGCCGAGCAACGCGCTCAGCGCGTCTGAAGACACTGCCTCGGCGTTGGTCAAACCGGCGCGTGCGATCGCCTCGCGCACGTGCGCGAGCATCGGCGGCTGCTCGTCGAGCGCGAGGACGCGAACGTCCGGCCGCCGCCGCGCGATCTCGATCGCGTAGAGCCCGGTTCCGGTGCCGAAGTCCACGAGCGTTCCGCCGGCCGGGATCTCGAGCAGCGCCAACAGCTCGTCGACGGGGACATAGCTGAAGCGCGCCGGATCGTCCAGGATCGCCGCGCGTGCGGGATCGAATCGATTCGGCTGCTTCGCTCCGTGACGTTCGTGAGCCATTTGCGTCCCTTCAAGAAGTGCCGGGGCTTCGAGGAAGATCGGCGCAGACCCCCAATTGGCGTACTCCCGGAACGCACGTGAATAGGACGACAATCAGTTGACTCGCGCTCGTCTCTTCGGTTTTTCCGCCGTGCTCGGCGCGACGCTTTGCCTCACGACGGCCGGCCTCTCGGCCGCCGACAAACCCGTGGTGACCGTGTTCGCGGCGGCGTCGCTCAAGGAGGCCTTCGACGCGGCGGCTCCCGCATTCACCAAGGCGACGGGCTATCCGGTGCGCTTTTCTTACGGCGGTTCCGACATGCTGGCCGCGCAGCTGCTGCAGGGTGCGCCCGCCGACGTGTTCGCTTCGGCAAACCAGCAGCAGATGAAGCGCGCCCTCGACGGCGGCGCGGTCGTTTCGCCGCGCGACTTCGCGCGCAACCGCCTCGTCGTGATCGTGCCGGTGCGAGACTCGGAGGTTTCTTCGATCGCGGACCTCGGCAAGAAGGGCGCGAAGGTCGTGCTCGCCGCGCCGTCGGTCCCGGTCGGCAACTACGCCCGTCAAACGTTCGCCAACCTCGCGAAGGACGCCGCGTTCGGAGCGGACTTCGCGGCGCGCGTGCAGGCGAACGTGGTGAGCGAGGAGACCGACGTCAAAGCCGTCGCGACGAAGATCGCGCTCGGCGAAGGGGATGCCGGCATCGTGTACGCCACCGACGTGACGCCGGCGATCGCTCCGAAAGTTCGCGTCCTGCGCTTCCCCGCCGGGTCCTCGCCGGAGGCGACCTATCCGATCGCGGTCGCGAAGAACGCACCCAACGCCGACGGCGCTCGCGCGTTCGTCGAGTTCATCACCTCGCCGCGCGGGCTCGCGTTTCTCAAGGCCCGCGGCTTCGAGGAATGACGCTGACGCCCGGGCAGCGATTCCGGGGCCGAACCGCGAAAGGACGCTCGTGACTTTTCCGCTTTTGGTCGCCGCTGCCGTCGGGTGTTGCGGCGTGACCGGCGTCGTGCGGTCGTTCGACGGGGCGCCGCTTCGCGCTCACGTCCACGTCGCCGGCCCCATGAAGGCCGACACCGACAGCGATGCGCGCGGCGGCTTCGCGCTCACGATCCCGCCCGGCATCTACCGCATCACGATCAACGCGCCGGGCTTCGCCGCGGCGCAGACCGACGTCATCGTTCACGAAGGTGAGCGGATCGACGTCGCGCTCGACCCCATCGGATCGGGCCGTTTGCGCGAGATCGGGCGGGTCATCGTCGACGGCCGGCTTTCGGTGTCGCGCACGACCGTGCCGAGCCGCGAGATCACGCGCGCGGACATGGACGCGTCGGGCTACGACCGCATCATCGATTCGCTCGCGAACGTGCCGTCGCTGACGCTCGCGCGGCCGGGCGGCGGTGCGCGCGGCGCCGTCGCGATCGTCGCGTTGCGCGGCCCCGATCCGTCGGAGACGCGCATCACGCTCGACGGCCAGCCGCTCAACGACGCGAACACCGGGGATCTCGATCTCGCGCTGTTCCCGTCGGCGCTGCTCGCCGCCATCGACGTCAGCGAAGGGCTCGGCCCCGAAGACCATCGTGGCGCCGACACGATCGGCGGCGAGATCAACCTGATCTCGCTGCGCCCGACGTCGACACCCGCGCGCATGCTCCGGCTCTCCGCCGGCTCGTTCGGCACGACCAGCGCCGAGCTCAACGCCACCGGCCGTATCGGCCGTTTCGGTTACGCGCTCGCCGGCGGCCGCGCGCACAGCGACGGGCACGTGCACGACTATCCGGTGCGGCTGAACTACGACGACGCCGCCGGCAACCCGGCGACGATCATGACGCCGCTCGGTTCCGAGCTCGACGTCTCGACCGCGCTCGCGCACTTCACCTACGACCTTTCGCCGCGCGCGACGCTGCGGTTTCGCACGCTCACGGTCGACAGCCGCCGCAACGAGAGCGCGGCGCAAACGGCGCCGGTCGATCCCGCGAACGATGCGCGCGGCGCGGATTTCGTCGGCACCGGGCCGCAGGTCCGCTGGCAGAACATCCGCGCGACGCTGCTCGGCGCGACGCTGCCGCTCGGCGCCGGCACGCTGACCGCGACGACCGCGTTCTCGAGCACCGGTTTGGCGCTCGAACGCAACGCCGATCTCACGCCGACAGGCGCGTCGCCGTACGACTTCTCGTTGAACGACCGGCTCGCGACGACGACCCTGGAGTGGACGCGCGTAGCCGGCACGTCGACGTTCGCCGCGGGCGCGTCCACCCGTACGGAAAACTTGACGTCAGCGGACCAATTCCCGGATACGCTGCGCGAGCACGCGACGTCCGTCTGGCTGCGCGGCGCCACCGACGTCGCACCGCGCGTGCGGCTCGCCGCCAGTGTCGTCCGCTCGAAGTGGTCGACGTTCGGCACCAGCACCGACGGGCGCGTCGGCGTCGTGGTCGACGACGGCGCGAACGGTGCGCTCCGTTTCGCGGTCGGAACCGGCTTTCGCGCACCGCTTCTCGCGGAGCTCGCGACGCTTCCCGCGCCCGCGCTGGCGCCAGATGCGAACTGCGTCGCCGCGAACGGAAATCCGAACGAGCACGCCGAGCACGCCACGGAGTACGAGCTGGGCTACGGCAAGCGCATCGGGAAGACGACCGTCGACGCGACGCTCTACCGCTCCAACCTGCGCGACGCGATCGAGATCTTTTATCCGCTCGGGACGGCGTGCCCGGGCGGCATCAGCACCGTCGTCGCCCAGTCGTTCCCGATCAACGTCGGCAACGTGATCTACCAAGGCGGCGCGCTGCGCATGACGCACCGCTTCGGCGCGCTGCTCGCGACCGCCGAGTACGGCGTCAACGCGGCCTACCCCACGAGCTTGCCGGTCACGGTCGCGAACCCGACGTCGGGCGCCGATCTCGTCATCGGACAGCAGTTCGCGGGCATTCCGATCCAGACGTTCTCGCTCGGCTTGCGCTACGCGCGGGAGGGCGTGCACGGCGCGCTCAACCTCACCGCCAAGAGCGCGAACAACGAGCTCGCGCAGCCGCGCTTCGCGACGCTGGACGCGGCGATCGGCAAGCGCTGGAACCGCGTCGACGTGACGGTCGCCGGAACGAACCTCACGAACGCCGTGAGCGGGCGCTTCACGCGCTTGGGCTTAGGCACGCCGTACCCGGCGATGGGGGCGCCGCCGCTCGAGCAAGATGCGCTCGTGCTGCAACCGGCGGCGCTGCGGTTGATCCTGACGCTCCGGTAAGAGGCCGAGCCTTGGCCGCTTGCAGACCGCGGTGCTGAGGCTCGTTCTAGTCTCGCGCGCCGCGCGCTCGCTGGCGTACGGCGCGCTCGCCGTCGTCCTGGCGGAGGCGCTTGTGGCGCGCGGATTTTCGCCGGTCGGGATCGGCGCCGCGATCACCGCGGCGCTTCTCGCCGGTGCGCTGACGTCGGCGCTCACCGGGCGGCTCGTTCGCACGTTCGGCTCGCGCGCAACGTTCGCGACCGGCGGCGTCGCAATGATCGCCGCCGCCGCGCTGCTCGCCGGCGGCGAGCCTGCCATCGTTTGCGCGTGCCTGCTCGGCGTGGTGAGCCCCGGCGGGCAGGACGTCGGGCCGTTCGCGGCCATCGAGCAGGTCGCGCTCGCCGACGGGTCGGCCGGCGTGACGCATCGGCTCTCCGTGTACAACGTCGTTAGCGCGGTCGCGATCGCGTTCGGCGCGTTGGCTGCGGCCGTGCTCTCGTATCACGGCGTCTTGGCGCTTTACGGCGCGGCCGGCGCCGTCGTGGTGCTCATCGCGTTCGCGATGAACGAAACGCGCGTATCGGTGCCCACGGCTCCGCCTACCGCTGCGCCGCGGTTCGGAATCGTGGAGCGTCTTGCAAGCCTCTTCGCGCTGGACGCGTTCGCCGGCGGCTTCATCGTGCAGGCGTTCATCGCGTACTGGTTCTCGGTGCGCTTCGGCGTCGGCCCGCAAACGATCGGCCCATTGTTGTTCGGCGCAAACTTGCTCGCGGCGGCATCGTACCTGCTCGCCGCGCGGGTCGCCGCGCGCATCGGGCTTCTCAACACGATGGTGTTCACGCACCTGCCGTCCAACGTCTTGCTGTGCGCTTTGCCGTTCATGCCGTCGTTCTCGCTTGCGGCGGCGGTGTTGCTGCTGCGGTCCGCGCTATCGCAGATGGACGTGCCGACCCGGCAGGCGTACACGCTCTCACTGGTGCCGCCGTACGATCGCGCCCGCGCGGCAGGCGTGACCGCGGCGGTCCGGCCGGCGGCCGCCTCGATCGCGCCCGTCCTGACCGGCATCGCGTTTCAGCTCGCCGCCGCGGGGCTTCCGTTCGTCCTCGCCGGCGCAATCAAGATCGTCTACGACCTGTCGCTCCTAGCAACGTTCCGGCACGTAGCCGTGGACGACACGCGCGATGCAAACGTGCACGTGGGTACCGCCACGTGAATCGGCCGTCGCTGCTCGACCTCGTGCGATACTTCTTGATGCTCGGTGCGACCGGGTTCGGCGGACCTGTCGCGCTCGCGAACTACATGCGTCGCGACCTGGTCGAGCGGCGCGCTTGGCTGGACGAAGCGTCGTACGAACGCGGGCTCGCGATCGCGACGGCATGCCCGGGTCCGATGGCGTACCAGCTCGGGGTCTACTGCGGCTACGTCAAGTACGGGGTGCCCGGCGCACTCGCCGTGGCCGTCGCGTTCGCGCTGCCTCCGTTCGCGATCGTCGTCTCGATCGCGGCGCTCTACGAGCGTTTCGCGGGCGCAGGCCTCGTGCGCGGCTTGTTTTATGGCATCGGCCCGGTCGTCGTCGCACTCATCTTGCGGGCGAGCTGGAACCTCGGCCGCAAAACGCTCAAGCGAGATTATGCAGCGTGGGCCGTGGCGATCGTCGCGGGCGTCGTGACGATCGCGCTGCAACGGGAACTTGCGTGGTTGTTTCTGGCAGCCGGCGTCCTGGGGATCCTCGCGTTCGCACCTCGGTCGAATTCGAGGCTCGCCGCGCAAGCAGCGCCGGCCTCGACGACACCGAAGCTGCGTGCGGCGGGAGTCCCGATGTTGCTCGCGCTGGCGGTGCCGTCATCCGGACTGGCGCCGTCCTTGTTTTGGTTCTTTCTCAAGACGGGCTTTCTCGTGTTCGGCAGCGGGCTGGTCGTCGTGTCCTTCGTGAAGACGTACATCGTCGACCAGTATCACTGGCTCGACAACCAGACGTTCGTGGACGCAGTCGCAGTCGGGATGATCTCGCCCGGCCCGGTCGTCATCACCGCGACGTTCGTGGGCTACGCCGTGGACGGGCTTGCCGGCGCAACAGCGGCAACGTTCGGAATCTTCCTGCCGTCGATCGCGCTGACCGTAGCCGCTACGCCGCTGCTGCTGCGGTACGGCGCGCATCCCCGGGTGGCCGGCTTCGTCCGCGGCGTCACGGTCGCCGTCGTCGGCGTGCTTGCGGGCACGACGTATTTGATCGCCCGGCCGGTGATCGTGGATCCGTTCAGCGTCCTGCTCCTCGTCGCGGTGCTCGCGGCACCGCTGGTCGCAAAACGTACCCCCGACCAGGCGTACGTCGCGCTGGGCGCGCTCCTCGGCGTGCTCCTTCGGCACTAGCCCGAGTTTCCGGCGCGCAGCGCTTCTGGATTACACCGTAGTCGTTTTGCGGACGCCGTCGGCTTCGAGCCAGCGGTCGAGGTGCTCGACGTATTGCGGGCCGAACGTATCGAGCAGGCACGCGCGGTACGTTTCGAACGACGCGGGTTCGTCCGCGAGCCGGGCTTCGAGCACGCGGCGGTGGACGGCCATGTAGCCTTCGCGCAGGCGCAGCCCGCCGTGGATCAGCTCGAGCAAGATCTCGCTGACGGATTTGTCGCGGTGCAGCGCGAGCCGCGACTCGAGCCATTCGTCGAGCGCGGCGGGCAGGCGAGTCGAACGGGTCGGTCCCATCGAGCCCGAGCCTTTGACGCGACCCATCCCGCGCTAGTGCTCGTGCTCGTGTTCGGCTTCGTGCTCGTCGTGGTGCTCGTGCACCGGTCCGTCGTCGTGCGCGTGCGGCTGTTCGTGCGCCGCGGGGTCCTCGTGCTCGTGCTTGTGATCGTGATCGCCGTGGCCGTGCTCGTGCGTGTGCTCGATGCCGTCGGCGTGCTGGTGCGAATGCCGGTGCTCGTCAGCCATGGCGGTCGGTTCGGGCCGCGGGCCGCGGCCGCCCTGCCGAAAGCCTGCCGCCGGTCAGTTCACCGGGCTGTGGCGCGTGCACGGAACCAAGAGATAATCGCCCTCCGTCCGCGCGAACGCTAGGCAATCGCACGGCCAGCGCCACCCCAGGTGACGCTGTCCGCTCGGCCGGCCGGTCGCGTCGAACGCGTTGCGCGAACGCTCGAACGCGCCGTGCCCAATGCGCGTGAAAAGCGTGTCGAGAGATTCGATATAACGTGAACGGCGAGGCACGAGACAGACAACGCCCGCGGGACGCGCTTGGATGTACACCGTCACCGCAATGCACGATCGCGCGCATTGCGAAGGGCGCCAGCCAAGCGGGCGTTCCCATCGTCATGTGCACCGGCGGCTCGGGTAGGCTCCTCGACAACCTACGAATTTTGCGTCAGGAGAACACCACGTGCGTCTCGCCGCACCTTTTATCTCGCTGCTCGCCATCGCGTCCGTCGCGACGGCGAGCGTCTTCTATCTCGCGCCGCGAGCGATCGCATCCGATCATCAGGACT
>DASWRD010000004.1:0-1840 GCA_036403315.1 Candidatus Elarobacter sp. | reverse complement strand
GGCTGACGACGGGGCCGGCGCGCGTGGCGGTGATCGGCGCGGGTCTGATCGGCTGCGAGCTGGCGGAAGATCTGGCACTGGCGGGACATACGGTCACGGTGCTGGATGTGAGCGACAGGCCCCTCGCGACGTTGTTGCCGGCGACTGCCTCGCGCCGCCTGCTCGCCAGCTGGACGCAGCTCGGCATCCACTTTCTGCCCGGCCGCAGCGTGAGCGTCGAGGAGCGGCGTGGTGTCGACGCGTGCGCCACAGAGCGGACGAGTGACGCGACGGCAGCAAGCGGCGATGCCCCTGATGTGAGCGCCACGCGAAGCGAAAAGGTGATCACGACGCAGCACGGCGAGCGGATTGCCGCCGATCTCGTGCTGTGCGCAGCCGGGCTCGCCACCGAAGGGCGCCTCGCACGAATGGCAGGACTCGAATTCGAGCGAGGCATCGTCGTCGACAGCCGCACGTTGCAGACCAGCGCGCCGGATATCTACGCGCTCGGCGACTGCATCAGCATTGCCGGCGAGCCGTGCCGCTTCATCGAGCCGATTGTCGCGCAGGCCGAAGCGATCGCGCATGCGGTGACCGGCTGCGAACATGCAGGCTATCGCCACCAGTCGCCCGTGATCCGCGTGAAGACGCGCTCGGCGCCGATTGTCGTGCGCGGACTGCCGTCGCGCGAGCTGGACTGGCAGATCGTCGAAGAAGACGACGGGCACCTCGCGATGGCGCAGTACCGTGACGGCGCGATCGTTTCGTCGTTGACGATCGGCAGCCGGCGCGTCGAGCTCGCGGCCTGAACCCATTCTCACGCATCGGACACCACATGGATAATCGCTATCAACCGTTCGACCCCGGCAGCACGCTTGGCGGTTGCTCATGTGGCCGCCATGCCGACGAAGCCGCGCACCGCGCCGCCAAGGCGGGAGCCGCACACGACGCGCGTGATGGGTGCAGCGCGGACGGTGAAGCCGCGTGGTGCGACGCCGTCGAAGCAGCAGCCGTACGCGCACTTTTTCCGCGCGACGCGATGCGGCGTGCGTTTATCCGTGCGGTCGGCAAGAGCACGGCCATCGCCGCCGTGTACAGCGTGCTGCCCATCGCGTCGCTGCAGCAGGCTTTCGCAGAAACGAAAGCCCCGCAGCCCGAAAAGCGCGACCTTAACGTCGGCTTTCTGCCGATCACCTGCGCGACGCCGCTGATCGCCGCGGAACCGCTCGGCTTCTACAAAGAAGAAGGGCTGAACGTCACGCTGAACAAGTTGGGCGGCTGGGCGCTCGTGCGCGACCGGATGCTGAATCGCGAACTCGACGCATCGCACATGCTCGCACCGATGCCGCTCGCGATTTCGCTCGGCGTCGGTTCGCAGCCCACCCCGACGCGCGTCGCGACAATCCAGAACGTGAATGGCCAGGCCATCGTGCTGGCGCTCAAACACAAGGACAACCGCGACCCGCGCAATTGGAAAGGTTTCCGCTTCGCGATTCCGTTCGACTATTCGATGCACAGCTTTCTTCTGCGCTATTACCTCGCGGAGCACGGCATCGATCCGGATCGCGATGTGCAACTACGGGTGACGCCGCCCGCGGAGATGATCGCGAACCTGCGCGCGGGCAACATCGACGGTTTCCTGGGACCCGATCCGTTCAATCAACGCGCGGTATTCGACGAGGTCGGTTTCATTCATATTCTGTCGAAGGACATCTGGGCGGGGCACCCCTGCTGCACGTTCAGCGTGCCCGACGCGTTCGTGCGGCAGAACCCGAACGCGTTCGCCGCGCTGCTGCGTGCGAATCTGCGCGCGGCCGCCTATGCGAGCGACCCCGCGCATCGCGCCGAGCTGTCGAAAATG
>DASWRD010000003.1:0-9949 GCA_036403315.1 Candidatus Elarobacter sp. | reverse complement strand
CGCCGCGGCGCTTGAGCTCGTGGAGCAGCGTCGTCGCGATGCGGGCACCGCTGCAGCCGAGCGGGTGGCCGAGCGCGATCGCGCCGCCGTTCACGTTCACGATCGCGGGATCGATGCCGAGCTCCTTGACGCAGGCGACGCTCTGCGCGGCGAACGCCTCGTTGAGCTCGACGAGATCGAGATCACCCACGGTCAGCTTCGCGCGTTCGAGGGCCTTGCGCGTCGCGCCGATCGGTCCGATCCCCATCACGCTCGGATCGACGCCAAACGTGGCGGACGTCACCACGCGCGCGAGCGGCTGCCAGCCGTGCTTCTCCGCGGCGGCGGCGCTGCAGATCAGCAGCGCCGCGGCGCCGTCGTTCAGCGGCGACGCGTTGCCGGCGGTCACCGTACCGTTCGCTTTAAACGCGGGCTTGAGCTTCGCGAGCGACTCGAGCGTCGTGTCGGGACGCGGCGGCTCGTCCTGCGTGACGTCGTAGCTCTTCTTCCCCTGCTCGACGTGCACGGGCACGATCTCCGCGTCGAAGCGGCCCGCGGCGACGGCGGCCTTGCACTTCGTTTGGCTGTCGAAAGCGAAGCGGTCCTGGTCGTCGCGCGTCACGCCGAACTGTTCGGCGACCTTCTCCGCGGTCTCGCCGAGCGAGATCGGCGGGTACATCGCCGCGAGGCGCGCGTTGACCATCCGGTTGCCCAGTGTGGTGTCGTGGATGTCCGGCGCGCGGTCGTACGCCTTCTCCGATTTCAGGATGACGAACGGTGCGCGCGTCATCGACTCCGCGCCGCCGGCGATCGCGACGTCGATGACGTCGGCTTTGATCGCGTGAAAGGCCGAGTTGAGCGCCTGCAAGCCGCTGCCGCACAGCCGGTTGAGCGTCGTGCCGGATACGCTCGTCGGCAGGCCCGCGAGCAGCGTCGCCATGCGTCCTACGTTGCGGCAGTCCTCACCGGCTTGGTTGGCGGCGCCCCAGAACACGTCGTCGATGATCGCGGGGTCGACGCCGGTGCGCTCGACCAGCGCGCGGATCGCATACGATCCGAGATCGTCGGGACGGACGGGAGCGAGCGCGCCGCCGTACCGCCCCATGGGCGTGCGCAGCGCATCGACAATGACAGCTTCGGCCATAACAGCCGGGACACTTACGCCCGAGCAGAAGCGGCGCCTGTTCACCAAAGCGGCCAAAATGTAAGCCCCGCACGCATACCTTTCGGCAGAGGCTTACGGGACCGCGATCAGTCTAGCGAGAATGTGCCGGTGTGTCAAGTTATTTCCGCTATGATGCGGCGTTGCAACGGCACGTCTCGGACGTGCTCGGCACCGAGCGGTTCGCTCCATATCTTGCGGAGGGAACGGGGGATGTGGGCGACGCGCTCAAGCTGTATGTTTGGAATGCTTCCTTGTCAGCTGCGTTCTTGGCTCCGATCGGAGCGGTCGAAGTGGCCTTGCGGAACGCGTTGAACGGCGCCCTTGCTTCTTCATTCGCGACGCCGTGGCACGATGATTTCGCATTCTTCTCCCTTGACCCGACCGGGAATTTCGCAAGCCATATCGCTACCGCGAAGGGGTATATCGCGCGTGCTAGACCGCCGCGGGCTGTAACGACCGGCCGAATCGTGGCAGAGCTGGGGCTCAGTTTTTGGGCGTCGTTGCTGCGACCGGTCCATAATCGGACTCTCTGGCCGCGTCTAAGCGGCGGCTTCGTCCGATATACGCACCGCAAGAGCGTCATGAAGTACCTCGAACCGCTTCCTGCATTCAGAAACCGCGTTGCTCACCACGAACCGATATATGATCGCCGACCGCGCGAAATCTATGACGGGGTGCTCATGTTAGCGTCGATGCTGTCGCCGGAACTTCCGCAGTGGATCGAGCATCATTCACGTGTCAGGCAGTGCCTTTCGGATGGCCCAAATGGCAATTCGATACGGTTTTGAATGAAGCCAAAGCCTGCTGCGACAATAGGCGAGTATGAGTGTCACGATACGCGCACGCTGCTGTATCGCCGGCGGCGGACCGGCCGGCATGATGCTGGGGTTCCTCCTCGCGCGGGCCGGTGTCGACGTCGTCGTGCTCGAGAAGCACGGCGACTTTCTGCGGGACTTTCGCGGCGACACCGTGCATCCGTCGACGCTCGAGCTGATGTACGAGCTGGGGCTGCTCGACGAGTTTCTGAAGCGGCCGCATCAGGAAGTCGCGCAGCTCATCGGCATCATCGGCGGCGACGCGGTACCGATCGCCGACTTCAGCCACCTCCGCACGCACTGCAAGTTCATCGCGCTGATGCCGCAATGGGATTTCTTGAACTTTCTTGCCGAGGCCGGCGGGCGCTATCCGTCGTTTCGCGTGATGATGCGGACGGAGGTAACCGAGCTGATCGACGCCGGTGACCGCGTCGCCGGTGTGCGCGCGACGACGCCGGACGGTCCGGTCGAGATCCTCGCCGATCTCGTCGTCGGCGCCGACGGGCGCCACTCCACCGTGCGCGCGCTCGCGGGGCTGCACGTCGACGACCTGGGCGCGCCGATCGACGTGCTGTGGATGCGGTTGCCGAAGCGTCCGGGCGATCCCAGCGGGGCGGCGCTCGGGCGGTTCGACGCGGGCCGCATCCTCGTCACGCTCGACCGCGGCGACTATTGGCAGTGCGCGTCCGTGATCCCCAAGGGCGGCTATGACGCGCTGCGCGCGCGCGGTTTGCAGGCGCTGCGCGACGACATCGCGGCAGTGGCGCCGGATCTCGCGGACCGCGTCGACGCGCTGCAGAGCTGGGATGACGTCAAGCTGCTCACCGTCACGGTCGACCGCTTGCGCGAATGGTACCGGCCTGGATTGCTGTGCATCGGCGACGCCGCGCACGCGATGTCGCCGATCGGCGGCGTCGGCATCAACCTCGCGATCCAAGACGCTGTCGCCGCGGCGAACATCCTTGCCGAGCCATTACGCGCCGGAACGACGGACGTGCGCGATCTCGCCGCCGTGCAGCGCCGCCGCATGCTGCCGGTTCGCATCACGCAAGCGATGCAGGTGTTCATTCAGAACCGCGTGATGAGCAGCGTGCTCGGAAGCACGAAGCCGGCCACCGTGCCGTGGCCGCTGCGGCTGGTGCGCGCGTTTCCGTTCCTCCGGCGCTTCCCGGCGCGCGCGGTCGGCGTCGGATTTCGGCCGGAGCACGTGCGGACCCGGGAGGTGCTTACGCCTCGATCCGCGTGACGCGCGCGATATCAAGCTCGTCCGCGAGCGCGTCGAGGTCGTCGATGACCGGTGCGATCAATGGGATTCCGTCGCGCCCGAACGCGACTTCGTTCTCGTGTTCGATCTCGCCGGCGACGTAGATGCGGTCATAGCCCGGCACCGGCGTACTTTGCTTGAACGCGCGCAGCTCGCGGTCCATGTCGCGCTTGAACTCCGCGGCGTCGCGCAGCGCGTCGATGCGGATCGCGCCCAAGAATTGCGACGTGATCCCGGACGGCGCGGTCGGGCTTTCGGCGAGCGACAGCGCGGCGCCGAACCAGCCCGCGGCGAGGACGCCCGAAAGAATTTCCGCGAGCGCGCCCATCCCGTAGCCCTTGTGGCCGCCGTTGTCCGTGCCGAAGCCGCCCAGCGGCAGCAGCGAGCCCGAGTGGCGCACCGCGGGATCGTCCGTCGGATTGCCGTCCGCGTCGACGGCCCAGCCCGGCTTGAGCCGCAAGCCTTTGCGCTCGTAGACTTCGAGCTTGCCGTACGTCACGGTCGTCGTCGCGAAGTCGAGCACGAACGCGGGCTCGTCGCCGGCCGGGATCGCGAACGCGAACGGGTTCGTCCCCTGCATCTTGTCCCGCCCGAACGTCGGCACGGCGAAGTGCGCGGAGTCCGTCGTGCAGATGCCGATCATGTCGTGCGGCAGCGCCATCATCGCGTAGTAGCCCGCGATCCCGTAGTGGTTCGAGTTGCGCACCGCGGCGAACGCGATGCCGCTGCTGCGCGCCTTCTCGATCGCGCGCGCCATCGCATGATGCGACGCGGGATGACCGAGGCCGTTGTCCGCGTCGAGCAGCAGCGACGTAGGCGTGTCACGCACCGTCTCGTAGTGCGGTCGCGCCGCGATACGCCCGTTGCGGATGCGGTCGACGTAGAACCAGCGCAGCCGCGCGACGCCGTGCGACTCGATCCCGCGCCGGTCGGCCGCGACGAGCACGTCGCCGACGATGCGCGCCTGCGCGGCGTCGACGCCCACGGTCGTCAGCGCGCGCTCGACGAACGCCGCCAGATCGCTCTCGCGGACGCGAGCGGCGTCACGCAACGGTGAACCGCTCCAGCTTGGCGATCCCTAGGCGCGCCGCCATCGTGTCGATGCCGTCCCACACCTTCGGGTCGATCGGCACGCCTTCGCGGCGGTAGCGCTCGGTGTTCGCGCGCTCGGGTTCGCCCGCCGTCAGCACGCGCTCCGCGCCGGGCACCGGCGCGCTCTCCTCGAACGCTTGCAGCTCGCGCGCGAGATCGCGCTGAAATGCCGCGCCGTCACGCAGCGCGTCGATGCGAAACGCGCCGAAGAAGTGCCCGACGGTGCCGCCGTGCAGGCCGCGCTCGTCGAGGCGTAGGGCGGTGCCGAACATCCCGCCAGAGAGCACGCCGCAGAGGATCTCCACCAGCGCGCCCAGGCCGTAGCCTTTGTGGCCGCCGTTGTCCGTGCCGTAGCCGCCCAGCGGCAGCAGCGCGCCTTGCGTCATCGCGACCGTCGGATCGAGCGTCTCACGGCCTTCCGCGTCGACGGCCCAGCCGGGCTTGAGCGGCTTGTTCTTGCGTTCGCTCACTTCGAGCCGCCCGAACGTCACGCCGGTCGTCGCCATGTCGAGCACGAACGGCGCACGGCCTTCCGCCGGGATCGCGACGGCGATCGGGTTCGTGCCTTGCGTCTTCTGCCGCCCGAACGTCGGCACCGCGAGGTGCGTCGAGTTCGTCATCGACAAGCCGATGAGATCGTGCTCGAGCGCCATCATCGCGTAGTACGCCGCGATGCCGTAGTGGTTGGAGTTGCGCACCGTCGCGAACGCCAGGCCGCTCGCGCGCGCTTTTTCGATCGTCTTGCGCATCGCGAAGATGCCGGCGGGGTGGCCCAGGCCGTTGCCGGCGTCGAGCGCGAACTGCGCCGGGCGGTCGCTCAGCGCGGTGTACGACGGGCGCGCGTTGACGACGCCCGCTTCGATGCGGCGCACGTAGAACGTGTCGAGCCGCGCGATCCCATGCGACTCGACGCCGCGGAGGTCGGCGGCGACGAGCACGTTCGCCACGTCGTTCGCATCGGACTCGGTGAGGTCGACGGCGCGCAGCGCCCGCACGATGAAGTCGTGCTCGGCAGCTTCATGCGTGCGGACGTTCGAAGGTGCCTCGCCGATCATGTCGTCGCCCGCGTTCGGCGGACTACCGCGCGAGCACCTCGCGCAGCGCGCTCATCGACGGCACGAAAAAATAGCCGCCGCCGGTCGGAATCACCCACTGGCGGTCGGCGGTGACGCGCTCTTCCTGCAAGCCGGCGCCGAACAGCGTGCAGCGCCGCACGCCGTCCGGCGTGGCGGCGTTCTGGCCGACCAGCATGTCGTGTCCGCCGGCTTTGGGCCGCGCGTCGTCGTTGATCCAGCGCGCGCTCAAGAACTCGAACTGGTCTTCGATCGACGACTGGATCGAGAGGAACATGAGCCCGCGATTGCCCTTGTCGGGATCGTCTTTGAGGTGCGCGAAGCGGTCGGCGAGCGATTTCCCGAACGTGATGCCCACGCGCAGCAGCCGCCGCGCGTACGTCGAGTCGCGCGCGCCCATGTCGGAGCCGGCGTCGCGCGTGTTGACCTTGCGGATGTGCGCGGCCCACGGGCACGTGATCCCCGCCGGATCGGCTTTGGCCATCAGCGCCGGGAACGGATCGGGCGTCCCGTTGACGCGGACGACCGGCGGCGTGTCGGCGTCGAACGTGAAGTAGTTGTTCGCATGGCGGTCGCCGCCGAGCTCCGGCACGTCGCCGCCCGGCGTGCGGTTGAACGGCGCGCCGCTGTGCCACCGCCCCACGAGCCGCGCCGCGAGCGCATCCGCGGTGAGGCCCGTAAAACCGGGCCGTTCCGTGAGCGACGCGGCGAGCTCGCGCATCGTGCGCCAAAACAGTCCGACGTCTTGGCGCAGCCGGCGGAACACCAGGAACGAACCGTTGCGCGTCCAGTGCGGCACGCTGCGGCTCGGCGGACCGGGCATCAGCGGGTCGGGGCTCGTAGCCGGGTAGCCGAGCACGAACTCGCCGGGCCACACGAGGTCCTGGCCGGGATAGCCGAACAGCCACGACGCGGGGATCTCCGTGGGCGCGACGCGGCGGCTGGTGATGAAATCGTTGGGCGCATCCGACCCGCGTCCGCGAATGCCCGGCTGCGACACGCCGTCATCGAAACCGAAATGCTCGTGGCCGCGGTCCGGATCTTCGCGCACGTCGCCGTCCTCGCGGTATGCGAGCTCGATCTCGTGCGCCGCGACCGCGTGCGCCAGCACGTCGGCACGCGCCGTCACCGTGTCGCGGTGATCGCCCGCAACGATCAGGAGCGCGTCGAGCTCCGCACCCGTTCCGCCGACGACCCAGCGCGACGGGTGTCCTTCGGCGTGCGGATCGGCAGGATCGCCGAGGAATTTCGAACGCGCCGCCATCCCGAGCTGAAACGCTTCGCTGTCGATCGCGGCGGCGCCGGGGGTGAGCTGCAGCAAACCGCCGTTCGAGAACGCGAGCGCGACGAGCACGACGTCGCTCTCGATGCGATGGCGCGTCTGCGTCTTGTGCCGCTCGTCGCGGTAGCTGCGCCGGTCCAGCAGCGTGCGCCGCCCGTCGGTGACCTCCACGGCGAGCGCGCGCACGAGCGCTTTGAAATTTCCGGCGGCGTTCGCGCCCACGGGCACGCGCAGCCCGAGCAGCGTCTGATGCGGCTTGAAGAAGCCTGGTACCGCGATCCCTTGGATGTCGTCGAGTTCGAGCACGGGCTCGACCGGCGCGGCCGAAAGTGCTACGGCTGGGTGTGTCATACGATGCGCTCCCGTGATGCGAGCCGGTGTCCGCGCAGCGCGCCGAGATGCCCCGCGCCGGCCGCCCGCGCAACGTCGTGCGGCGCGGGCTCGCCGCCTTCGAGCGCGAACGCCACGACCGTCCCCGCCGGCGCAGGCGTGTCGTTCGGAATCGGCTCGCCGAGCGCGACGAAGTGCGCAGGATCGACGCAGCAGCGGCTTCCGCACGCGCTCGGCGCGTTGTTCACGGAGCCGAGCGCGCTCGCCGTGCCGACCAGCTTCACGGTGATGCACTCCGCGATCTGGCCGCCGAAGGCGACCGGCGCGCCGGCGATCGTAAGATCGCTCACGGTGAACGCGCTCTTGCGGGGGACCTCCACCACGAGCCGTTCGATCATCCGCTTCCGCGCGTCGCCGCGCACGACGCGCACGCAGTCTTCGATCTCGACGCCCTTCGGCGCGGACCAGCCGGTCAGGTCGATGTGGTCCATGTAGAGCCCCACGGGGTTGGCGAGCGTGATCATCGCGCCGAGGCGCGCGAGCGCGTTCACCGTCGCGCCGATGGTCGGATCGCTGTTGCGGTCCGTCCCGCCGAATGCCGCGCAGCAGATCAGCGGCTCGGGCTCGACGAGCACCTCCCCGCGCGCGTTGCGGTACGCGATCGTCGCATCGGCGCCGAGCTGGATCTCCGCGGTGAGCGAGTTCGGCGACGCGGAAAGATGCATGATGCCGTGCGTGGAGTTCCATTTGTTCAGCGGATCGTACGTGCCGTCCGCGAGCAGGTCGTGCGCCTGCACGTGCGGGCTCACGAGCTCCTGATACCGCCGCAGCACCTCGCGCGGCGACCCGGGAAACTTCACCGTCTTCTTGCCGGCTTGATCGTACGCCAGCGGGCCGCCGTACATCGCCTCCCAGTATTCGGGCGGCTCCGACGTGAACGTCACGCGCACGATCGCGCCGGTCTCCGGAT
The DNA here is from genome assembly GCA_036403315.1 of Candidatus Elarobacter sp. Classification (GTDB taxonomy): domain Bacteria; phylum Vulcanimicrobiota; class Vulcanimicrobiia; order Vulcanimicrobiales; family Vulcanimicrobiaceae; genus Vulcanimicrobium. Next base: position 1,979 of record DASWRD010000003.1, on the reverse strand, counting down.
CGCGCTCGACGTGCCACTCGCAGTACTCGGTGAGCACCGAACGGTCGCGGTCGGCGATGACGAGCGCACGCGCGCGCCCGTACGCGCGCAGCAGCTCCTTCGGAAACGCGTTCCACGTGATGGCCATGTCGATCCCGGCGCCGTGATCGTCTTTGGCCGGATTGTAGAACTGCACGGTCTCGCCCGCGCGCAGCTTCGGCCGCTCGCTCGCGATCGCTTCGTCGAACGCGTGCGACACGTACTCGTGCCACGCTTCGCGCTGACCGCGGATGTCGTCGAAATCGGTGAAGAACGCCGGCGGATCGAACCGTTTCAAAAGCGCCATGACTACCCCCTACGAAGCGCGCCGAGCCGTTCGGCGACGCGCCCGAGCAGCTGGTCCGCCGCGTATTCGTCGTAGTGCGAGCGATCGTAGCACAGCGCGAGCCAGCAGCGCCCATCCGCGATCGCACCGGGAGCGAGGATCGCCGGCTCGCCCGACGCGACCAGCGGGAACGCGAGCAGCGTCCCGGTGACGCCGACGTTGGTGACCGTCGCGGCCGCGCCCCCGATGTCGTTCGCCGTCAGCGCGCCGGCGCGCGCGCGCTCGGCGAGGTCGCCGATGCGAACGGAGATGTCGTGCAGCGACGCGTCGCGCGCGTCGGGGACCACCGGGACCACAAGGCCGCCCGGCACCTCTACCGCGACGCCGATGCGGTCCGCTTCCAGTGCCTGCGCGAGCGCCTGCACGAAGTACGCGGTCCACGACGCGCCGCGCCGCTCGAACCCGCTCACGTCGACCAGCCGTGCGCACGAGCCCTGCGCGATCGTCGCGCGCGCCTCGGTCATGCGCTCCGCGATGCGCTTGCGCATGGCGGTGAGCCCGCCGTTCGAGCCGGTGGTCGCGGTCTGAATCGGGCGCGACACCGCAGTGTGTTCGCCGGGTGCGCTCGCGTGCGGAGCGGATGCGGCACCCTGAGGCACGGATGCAACCACAGGCGCTCCAATGGCCCCTTCGCCCGCGAAACGCGCGAGCACTTGGCCGACATCGGCACGCTCGCCTTCGGGGACGAGAATCTCCGCGAGCACGCCGTCGTGCGGCGACTCGACGTCGGTGTTCACCTTGTCGGTCTCGACCGCGAACAGCGGCTCGCCCTTGCGCACGGTATCCCCCGGGCGTTTGTACCACGCGGAGACGACGCCTTCCACGAGCGTGTCGGCGAGCTTCGGAAACTCAACCTGCACGAACGTTCACCTTTGTCACCGTGAGCTTGTCGAAAGGTGCGCCACCCTCGACGACCGCCTTGAACGCCGCAAGAAAACGGCCCACGTCGGCGCCGTCGACCGCGCGGTGGTCGACCGCGCACGCGACGTAGGCGCGGCCGTCGCGCACCGCGCCGATGCGCACCGCCGCGGTTTGTCCCGGGCGCACGAATGGGATCGCGAGATCGCTGCCGCCGGGTCCGTAGTCCACCAGCGTGATCGTGCCGAGCCCGCGCGCCGGTGCCGACGGACCGAGATCGAGGTCGACCACCACGTCGTCGTGCTCGATGATGCCGGTCCACGCGAACGTCGCGTTGCAGCGCGGCACCGCGCGGGCCGCTTCAACCAGCGCATCAACGGCCACGCGCGTGTGCTCCTGCGGCAACGCGACCTCCATGACGCTGGACGCTTGCGGAATCCCCGGATCGTACGCCTGCCGCGCGCGCGACGCACCGAGCGAGCGTGACCGCTCGCACGCGACGAGCCGCACCAGCGCGTCGCGAATCGTCGCGCGGTTCGGCAGCACCGCGTCTTCGAGCACATCGTCCACCGGGATGCCGGGGATGTCCGGCATCGCGACGCGCACCGGCGGGACGTCGAGCACGCCCGCTTCCGCCGCCAGCGCGCACAGCTCCGCGCCGAGCCCCATCGTGATCGTGTCCTCGTGCACGACGCACAGCCGCCGCGTCTTCGCGAGCGACGCGAGGATCGTCTCGCGGTCGAGCGGCAGCAGCGTG
>DASWRD010000002.1:0-33200 GCA_036403315.1 Candidatus Elarobacter sp. | reverse complement strand
GGACGCGAGCGCGAACGCCGTCTCAACGCCCGCGCACGAGGGCGACGTAGGCGGCGCCGCGCCGGGCACGCTGATCCACGTGCGCTACGAATGCCACGACGGCGCCGGGCGCTGCGCCAACGCCGCGCCGCCGGACCCCGACGCCGGCTTGCGCCCGCGCACGCAGTGGGCCAACGGAAACCGGCCCGGATTGTGACGCAATGGCGCTAAGGCGGCTTTCCGGGGGCGCCGATAGTATCAGTGCCGGGTCACGGATGAAGGGGAAACAGCATGATGCTGCACGGTAATGCGCGCGAGGCTCGCTCATGACGGATGATGACGCCCGCGCATTCTTCGCTTGGGCCGACCGCGAGCGCGCGATCACGCGCCTGATGTACGCCGGGAAGCTCGGCTTCGGCGAGCTGGCCCTACGGCGCCAGATGAGCTACGACCGGCTCCTGGCCGAGACGCAAACGCAGCCGCAGCGCGACCGCAGCGCCAATCAGTAGCTTCGGACGGCGTCCAGCGCCGGTCCGTTGAGCTCCTCGTGCCGCCCGCACGCGACGAGGTCGCACGCCGCCGCCTGCTCGCGCGCGGCGCAGCCGCAGCGCCAGAGATGGTCCTCGACGTTCGCTCCGCCGCTTTGGGCGTACGAGAACGTGCGGGTCGGCGTGCCCAGGACGGACCGGAGATAGCCGAACGTGTGCGGGTGAATGACGAAATCTCCCCTGGTTAGAGAAGCGAGGAAGCGACCGTTCACCCGTCCGGTGACCTTAGCATACGGGACCGAGCAAGGCCTTGCAAGAGATAGAACGCGCGTTCGAGCCGATCCGACGCAGGCTTAACCGAGGGTTGACGCGATCGGGGCGCCGAGGAACGACGCGAGCGCCTCGTCGACAGCGCCCGGCTCTTCCTCGTGCGGCAGCAGGCCGCTATCGGCGAACGTCGCCAGGCGCGCGTCGCGCGTCAGCCGCAAGAACTCGTCGGCGTTCGAACGCGGGTTGATCGCCGGTGCGCGCTCGCCCCACAGCACTTGCAGCGGGATGGTGAGAAACGGCAGATCGCGCGCGACGTCGCAGTCTAGCGCGCCGCCGGCGAACGCGGCCGGCACGAAGCGCGCTCCCGGCTGGTGCGTCACGGCGTAGTAGTGATCGACGACCTCGCGCGTGACGTGCGCCGGATCGCCGTAGACGTGCTTGCGCAGGAACGAGCGGATCGATGCCTTCGAGGCAAGCGCGTTGAACGCGGCCTCGCCGAGGACGGGCGTGCGAAAGAGCGCGGTGATCGCCGAACGCGGCCCGGTCGGGCCTTTGTCGAGCGTACCGCCCAAGCCGGTCGGGCAGATCGCCGCGAGGCGCGCGATGCGGTCGTGCACGCGCGTCGCGGCGCGGATCGCGAACGCGGCGCCGAGCGACGACGCGACGACGGCCACCGGCTCGTCCGCGAAGGCGTCCAGCGCGTCGGCGATCTGCTCGACGAACAGCTCCGCATTATAGGAAAGCTTCGGCTTGTCGGAGAGCCCGCAGCCGATGAGGTCGAAGGCCACGACGCGGTGCCGCTGTGCGAGCAGCGGGAACAGCTTGCGAAACTCGTACGACGACGCGCCGGCGTATACGCCGTGCACGAGCAGCACCGGCGGACCGGCACCGGCTTCGGTCGCGAAGATCTCGCAGCCGTGCCACGACCATGGCCGCGGCGTGCCGCCCAGCGCGTTCGTGGGGACCGGGGCGTTGCTCAGCGCACGATTCGTGGCGGCGAGCGCGCCGGTCACCCCCGCCCCTGCGAGGAACGGTCGAACGATTTTCTTCACGCCTTCCGTACGTACCCACGAAGGACCGTACCGCGGTCCCGTCGCAACGGCCCTTCCGTGGTCGCCCGCGTTCTCGGCGCACTTGCCCTGCTAGCCGCGGTGAGTTTTTCCGCGCAAGCGGCGCCTTGCGGCGTCTCGCCGGGGCGTGCGGTGTTCCTCAAGTCGGGCGACCTCGACCCCGACGTGTTCGTGTGGGACACCAAGCAGCGCGTGATGGACTACGCCGGCGGCACGTGGGGCAGCGGCGAGGTGCTCGCGCACACGATGCTCGCCAAGCCGGGCACGCGCGCCGTCATCGTGCAGTGCACGCCGGACGCCGTGCACACCAAGGGCGGCAGCACGCGCGACGCGATCGGGATCAAGCTGGTGAACGGGCCCAACAAAGGCCGGTACGGCTGGGTGACGTCGGACGACGTCCACGAGATCGCCCGCCGGTAGCCCGCCCGCGGTTCGCCATTTGGACAGCGAACCTGCCGCGACGTGATCGCCGCGGCCAATCGAAGCGCTCATTGCGACGAACGTCGCGGACACTAGTCGCGCCGAACGGCTGATTCGTTCGCCAAATCCCTAATGCCGCCGCCGCGCGACTTGCCTAGAATGAGCGCGTGGACAAGATCAGCGCCGGTGATACCGCTTGGGTACTCGCCTCCGCCGCCCTCGTAATGCTCATGACGCCGGGCCTCGGATTTTTCTACGGTGGACTCGTCCGCCGTAAGAACGTGCTCTCGACGGTGATGCACAGTTTCTTTATCCTGTGCCTCATCAGCGTGCAGTGGGTGCTATGGGGGTATTCGCTCGCGTTCGGCCCGGATTGGAAGGGCCTCGGTATCATCGGCGATCTGTCGTGGATCGGCTTGAACGGCGTCGGCGTCAAGCCGAACGCCGATTACGCCGCGACCATCCCGCACCAGGCGTACATGGTGTTCCAGCTCATGTTCGCCGTGATCACGCCGGCGCTCATCAGCGGCGCCTTCGCGGAGCGCAAGCGCTTCAAAGCGTTCATCCTGTTCAGCTTGCTGTGGGCCACGTTCGTGTACGATCCGCTCGCGCACTGGGTGTGGGGACACGGCGGCTGGCTCGGTAAACTCGGCGCGCTGGATTTCGCGGGCGGCACCGTCGTCCACATCTCCTCAGGCGTCTCCGCGCTCGTCGCGGCTTGGGTGCTCGGCCGGCGCATCACGCACACGAGCGGTGAAGACGTCGAGCCGCACGACATCCCGATGGTCGTCCTCGGCTGCGCGTTGCTCTGGTTCGGCTGGTTCGGCTTCAATGCCGGCAGCGCGCTCGCCGCGAACGGACTCGCGGTCAGCGCGTTCGTCAACACCAATACCGCCGCGGCGATGGCCGCGCTGACCTGGCTGACGATCTCGTGGGCCCACAAGGGCGTTCCGAGCGTCGTCGGCGCCACGGCGGGCGCTGTCGCCGGGCTCGTCGCGATCACGCCGGCCGCGGGTTACGTAACGCCGGCCGCGTCGATCCTCATCGGGCTCTTGGTGTCGCTGGTCTGCTACGGCGCCGTGATGCTGCGCGACAAGATGAAGGTCGACGACGCGCTCGACGTGTGGGCCGTGCACGGTGTCGGCGGCACCGTCGGCGCGCTCGCCACCGGCCTCTTCGCGACGACCGCCATCAACGCGAACGCCGCCAACGGCCTGTTCTATGGCAATCCCAAGCAGCTGTGGATTCAAACGATCGCCGTGGTTTCGGCGTGGGTCTTCAGCGGCGTCATGACCTTCATCATCCTCAAAGTCGTCAACGTGTTCGTCCCGCTGCGGGTCACCGAAAAAGAAGAAGCCATGGGGCTCGATCTCTCGCAGCATTCCGAAGTCGCTTACAGCCCGTCATAAACGCAAGGAGCCGTACCATGGAAATCATCGCCTCACTGGTCGCATTCTTCGCCCTCGTCGCCGCGTGGTTCGTGCTGCCGTCGGCGCCGCCCGCGCTGCAAGCACGCGCGCAAAGCGTCCCCGAGGCGCTGGCCACGGCGGCGTAGCGCACGCCGCTTCGGCGGCGCCGCGATCACCACCGCAACACGGCCGTGCGCAGCGCGAGCTCGCACGGCCTTTTCTTTCTTTGCACACGATACCGGAGATATTTTGCGAACCTTCATAGCGGCCTTGACAGCCGCATGCGCCCTGGGAACCGTCCCTGTCGCGGCGCAAACGCCACCGGCTCCGTCGCCCGCGTTCCCCTCGGCGTCACCATCCGCATCGCCGGCACCGTCGCCTTCGCCTTCGCCTACGCCGCGAGCGTGGGCAGCGTCGGGATTCGCGGCGGCGTCGTATAACAGCTCGTCGCTCGGGATCGGGACGCCGGGGTTCTCCTTCGCCAACGGCGGCGCGTCACGCACGTTCGACACGATCAGCCGTTCGCCGATGCTGAACGCGATCAACGTCCAGCTGCAGAAGAACGGCCCGGTGTTCGCCAAAATCGAGCTCACCGCCGGCACGAACGCGAACGTCCTCGCGTCGTATCCGTACGCGAACAACCCGAACGCGCTCCAAACGGCGTTCGACGTGACGCAGGCCTACGTGGGCTTGAGCAGCGGACCGCTCGCGGTGCAAGCCGGCAAGTTCGCGACGCTCGCGGGCGCCGAAGTCATCGAAGATCCCGCCAACGTGAACATCTCGCGCTCGATCCTGTTCGGCTACGCCGTGCCGTTCACGCACACCGGCGCGCGCCTGACGTATACCGTCAATCCGACGCTCGCGGTGATCGCGGGCGTGAACAACGGCTGGGACAACCTCAAAGGCCCCGGCGGCGCGCGGACGGGCGAGCTCGGCATCGCGTACACCGGCAGCGTCGTCTCGGTAACGGCGCAAGGCTATTCCGGGATGGAACGCTATTCGAATGCGATGTGGTCGGCGACGGGCGATTCGCCGCTGGGCCACCGCTCGCTGATCGACGTCGTCGCGACGATTCACGCGACGCCGAAGCTGACGTTCGTGGGAAACCTGGACAGCGGCCGGCAAACGTCGGTGCCGCTGCTCGACGCAACGGGCACGGTGATCCCGATCGTCGGCGGCCTGGGCACCGCATCGTGGAACGGCGTGGCGGGATACGCGCAATATCAGCTCAGCGCGAAGCTCTCGGCCGCGCTCCGCGCCGAGACGTTCAACGACCGCGGCGGCTATCGCACGGGCTACGACCAGCAATGGCGCGAAACGTCGCTGACGTTCGCGTACGCGCCGTCGGCGCCGCTGGTGTTTCGCCTCGAAGGCCGCACCGACCGGTCGAACCACCCGGTCTGGGCGGACCAAGCCGGCCTTTTGCGCAACGACATGCAGAGCATCGCCGCGCAAGTGCTGGTGAAGTTCTAGGACCTACGAAGCCGGGACGCTCCGTGGGAACGTCTTAACCGACGGCTGCCCATCCTTTCGCAGGACCGCGCCCCCATCTCCTGAACCGGTACGAGCCGCGCCGCGCTGTACAGCGCGGCGCGAGCTCGAATAAAACAGAGGGGTGTTACAGGGTGTATTCACTGCATACAGTGCGCGGCATCGGCGTTTTCGCCATGCTCGCGGGCGCATTGACGGCCGGGTGCTCGGGTGGAAGCTCCGGACCGAGACCGCCCGCAGCGCAAACGGCTCCCGACAAGACTACGCAAAGCGCCGGATTCGAGGCGTTCCGCGCGTCGAGCGAGGAGCAGGTCCGACGTTCGGCGCCGGCCGGATTCGACGTTTTCGTCGGATCGACGTACGTTGTCAAGCGAGGCGCGAGCGTTCTCGTCTTCTCCGACCGGCAGGTCGCAATGAAAACCGCGAGGGCGATCGGGTCTCGGACCGGCTCGCAATCGTCTGTATACGCGCGAAGCGACGTCACGGAAATACCGAAATCGTTCTTTCAAACGGCGCCCCGTGGCCGCCAAACTTCGACGGTCCACCAAATTTGCAACCCGGAAGGATGCCCCGATCCGCCACCGCCCCCGGACCCGACGCCTGGGCCGAACGGATTCTATGACGGAGGCGCCGGAATCATTTCGTCCGGAGCGACCACGCAAGCACAGAGCATCGCATCGACGCGACAAGCTCCGTGCACCCAGGACTTCACCACCAACAACTATCCGGGCGGGGTTACGATGAGCTACAGCCCGTCAGGAAATACATGGACGCTGCAATATCGGCCCGGGTTTCCGTACTTCAATGGCGGAACGGACACCGCAGACGTCACCGAGGGGGTCAGGCTCGTCGACGGCACGTTGTTGCAAACCGTGATGTCGGTGTTGATCCCGAATAACCAAGTCGTCCAAACCAGCTTCAGCTATACCGCGGGCGATATCACAACGGTGAAGTATGCCGCAATCCAGGTCATCGAGCACCCCTACTCCGGCGACAATGTCATCGCGGGGCAGGCCAATGTGACGTGCGTCGGTGACGCGGACCGTTTTGTAAACGTGCCAGTTTTTCCGCCGCCGCACATTCCGGACCCGCCGCGACCACCAAATACGAATTAAGTCGCATCTGACGTCGACGCCGCGTTTCAAGCACGAGCACGCGGCGTCGCGGCGCGATGGAAGGCGAGCCCTTCGGGTCTGCGTTCCACGGCGACCGCGACGCCATATGCTCGTTCGATCGATTCGGCTGTGAGCGCGTATTCCGGAGGCCCGTCGGCGACGACGCCTTCGCACCCGAGCACGATCACCCGGTCGGCGAATGCGGACGCTTCCTCGAGCTGATGTAGGACCGCGACGACAAGTCCACCGCCGTCGGCGAGCTCCCGCACCAGTTGCAGCGTCTCAACCGATGCCTTGAGATCGAGGTGTGATGTCGGCTCGTCGAAGAGGATGACCGACGCGCGCTGCGCGATGGCGAGCGCGATCCAGACGCGCTGCCGTTCACCTGCGGATAGCGTGCCGATCTCGCGGCCGCGGAACGCCGTCAGTCCCGATCGCGCGAGCGCATCGTCGACGGCGGCCTCGTCTTCCGGGGTCGCCTCCCACTCCCACCAGCGGTGGTGCGGGAAGCGCGCGGCGGCAACGGCGTCCTCGACGAGGAGAGCGGCGAGAACCGGCTCCGTCGGGTCGACGAGGGCGATGCGGCGCGCGCGCTCGCGTGGATCGAGCGCGCGCACGTCGATGCCGTCCAGCGCGATCGCCCCCCGCTGCGGTGCGAGCGCGCCGGCCATGGCGCGCAACAGCGTCGTCTTGCCGACACCGTTCGCGCCGACCACGGCGACGACACCGCCGTCGAGCGCGAACGAGACGTCACGCAGCACCGTCCGGCCGCCGCGTGCCAACTCGACGCGCTCGAGCGCGAGCGTCACGGCATCATGTTAGGTGCAACCGGCTCCGGCGCACGCACCGTTATCGTCGTAACTGCCTTGGACGAGCGCGCTGTTGACGCCTAAGCCCGGGGCGCCGGACACTGTTCCGCTCACGACTGCGCCGCCGGCCGGTGCGACGTTCGGGAAAATGGTTGCGCCCGTAATCAGCTTCATGGAGACGCTGCCCCCGCCCGGCGTCAACTTGATGCGCGGAATCGTGGATGGCGTCGCGGACGTGAGATCTTCGGGCGAACGGGGACCGTCGAACCGCACGTTTATCGGCGCACCGCCGGGCCTCGGCACGGTCGTGAGACCGTTCAGCAGAACGTTCGACGAGAACGTAAAGCGTGGGTCGCCGCCGGACGCAATATTGCGCGCCGCGAGCGCCGCGGCGAACTCGCCGTAGACTTGCGCGAACGATTCACCGTTGGCTTCGACCTGGATGGGCGCCACGTTGGCGCTATTCGCCGGTCGCGCGGTCAGATCGGCGTAGGATCGGTGCAGCGCGGCGTCGCCCCCAAAGCGGTCGTACAGGTAGCGGGCAAAGAGGTAAGCGCCACCATAATTACCCACCGTCGCGCGGAAAAATCCGAACGTCGGCGTGCTCGCGTTGCTAAGCGGGTCTTGGTCGTAACCTGCAAAAGCGGTGAGCGAGTAGTTGCCGGGGCTGAACATGTAAAACCATGCGATGAAACGCGAGTCCGGCGATTGAGGCGGGTTTGCGCCGTTCTGAAGGACAAGGTCCTCAGCGAGCATCGACTGGCCTTCATTTACGAACGCCTCGTCGAAAACGCCCCGAGCACCGCCGGTGACCAAGTCTGGCACTAGCACTTTGTTCAGCGCATTGAGGTAGTGCTGGAATTCATGCGGGACGGAGCGCGGCATATCTTGTGTACGCCAGAAAACCTCATCCGCTGTGTTGCTGCTGCCGTACTTGTCGCTAGCGATCACGAACATCGGCAGGTTATTGCTGGGAACGTGGGCGCCCGAGCAGTTCAATTCTTGATCGTTGAGATCGTTAGAGAAATCGAAGTACCCACCCTCACCGGTATTCTCGAGGGCGTTGGTCACGAGGATGCTGATGTGCGGGTCGGCGCCGCTGAGGTCGGGCGTGGCCTGGTACGGCGGGAACGACTGCGCCAGCATACTGCCGTTTGTTCCACATTGCTGATAGGTACTTGTGTTGTTCGTACCGTCGAACGGTGCAAGTCCCGCGTTGAACGCCGGTGCGAACGCGGTCGTCAATCGCGCAAAATCGCCGTCGAATGTCGCGCTCGTCGCGTCCCAGTCGGCTTGTGTGAGATTGTAGGTCGCGTCGATTGCGTCGTCGACCCAAACGTAGGCATGCACCGAGACGCTCCTCAAGTGCGTTGGCCGGTCGATGTAACACCCCGATCCGACGACGATCTTCGGCGGCGTGCACGTCCCCCCGACGCCCGTTATCGTGCCTTGCTGGACGTGGAACGTTCGCGTGGTGCCGACGGCAAAGGCGCTGACGCGGCGCATGGTCTGCGTGCTGCGTGCGCGTTGTACGACGGTACGGGGTGATCGCAGCTGCAGCGTCTGCAGCATTTCGGTGCGCGGGTCCAGATGGGGGCGGGACGGCAGAACGGTGTTCGTGCCTTCACGCCCGGTGCTGCTCGCGATGCGCGCTTTCGATGTGGAGGATGTGAGGCCGGCGGCACTCTCACTAGCGGTCACATCGTATTCGGTCAGCGTAAACGAGCTCGTGCTGGGCGGGCGGGGCGTATCGGCGCTTTGGATGACGAACGTTCCGTTCGCCGATGCACCGAGCATGGATGAGGAGAACGTGTTCGACGCAATCTGCGGGATCTGCGCCACGCCACTGACCCCTTTGACGAAGTTGGGTGCGGGCGGAGTCGCCGTCGGAACCGGTGTCGGTGTGACGATTACCGGCGGCGCCACGCCGCCGCCCGTGCCGCCGCCTCCGCCGCCGCCGCCGCACGCGGCCAACACCGCTGACGCGAACACGGCGACCGCGAGAACCGGCCGCACCCCATGCAACTTCATCCGAGTTGAGTACGCCCGCCGCGGAATTTCACCCGCGCGCTCATGCGTATGCGCGAGCGGTACCGCGCAGATAGAGCACCAAGAACGTCGGCACACCCACGAAAGCAAGCAGCACGCCCAGCGGAATCTCCGCCGGGGCGGCGACCGTGCGGGCGAGCGCATCCGCGAGCACGACGAGGGACGCTCCGGTCAAGATGCTCGCCGGGACGAGCGCCCGCAAGTCCGCGCCGACGACGCGGCGTGCGAGATGCGGCACGATCAGTCCGACGAACCCCAGCAACCCGGCGAGTGCTACTGCAGCGGCCGTCAGCAGCGTCGACGCGATCAAGAGTGACCACTGCAAGCGCGTGACGTCGACGCCGAGCGATGCAGCGCGGCCTTCGCCGAGCCGCAATACGTTGAGCGCCGGGATCGTCGCGATGCCGATGAGTGCGCCGAGGATCGCTTCCGGCGCAGCCGCTGCGAGGTCGCCCCAACCGCGGCCCGCGAGCGAGCCGGCCAGCCACGCGAGGATCGCTTCGCTCGCCGTTCCGCGCGCGAGCCGTTCGATCGCGAGCGTGATGAACGCCGACAGCAGCGCCGACAGCGACACGCCCGCCAGCACCAGGCGTTCAGCATCGAGACGCGGCCCGCGCCGCGCGAGCACCGCGACGAACACCGATGTCGCGAGACCGGACACGAATCCGAGCGGCGGCACCAGGGCGGGCGCGACACCGAGCGTCGTCGCGATCGCGATCGACGCGCCTGCGCCGCTGGAGACGCCGGTCAAATACGGATCGACGAGCGGGTTGCGCAGCAGCGCTTGCAGCAGCGTGCCGGCGAGCGCGAGCGCCGCGCCGACCACTGCTGCGATCGCGACGCGCGGCACGCGCAGTTGCCACACGATCGTTCCCGCGTCGCCGCCGGTGGACGGGTGCAGCAGCGCGTGCGCGAGCGCGTCGGGCGCGAGCGCCGCGCCGCCGACCGCGACGCCGATCAGCATCGCGAGCGGCACGAGCGCGGCGAGCGCGCCCAGCGCGACGATCCGCGGCACGCGCACAGCCGTCAGCGCGTCGACAGCTCGAGCGCGAACGAACGGCCCGGCATCGGGAAGCCGCCGCTTTCCTCGTACCGTTCGCCGCCGACGTCGCGCACGCGCAGCGACACCAGCGCGCCAGGCGCGATGCGCAACCGCGCGTACGCATCGACGCGCGTGAACGGTTGGGCGCTGCCGAACGGGTCGGCGTTGAGGCCCACCGAATGCGCGACGACTCCGGCGGAAGCCAGCAGCGCCCGCGGCGAACCGGCGTACGCGAGCTCGACGTTCGACACGATCACCGGGCGCCGCGGCAGCCGCCGCTCGCCGGCCGTGAGATCTTGCGCGCGAAAGACGTCGGTGATGTTCACGCGCGCGGTCACGCCGTGCAGCGGGCGCGTGCGGACGTCGAGCGTCAGCCCGCCGATCACCGCTTTCTGCACGTTCAACGGGCCCGATCCCACCACGACGATCAGGTCGTTGCCCGCGGTGACGAAATAGCCGATGCTCGCGCCGCCGAGCACGCGCGCGGCATCGAGCGCCACGTCGAAGCTCTTCGTGCGCTCGGGGTGCAGATTCGGGTTCGAAAAGCCCGGATAATACAGATCGAGCGCGGTCGGCGCACGGAACGCCGTCGACACGTTCGCCCGCAATGCCAGTCCGTCGCCGAAGCTCCACGTTCCGCCGAGCGACGGCGCGAGGGCGCCGCCCAGTGCGCCGTCGCGCTCGGCGCGCAGTCCGGCGTATGCGCGCAGCGCGTTCGAAAGCCGGAACTGGTCCTGTGCGTACAGCGCGGCCTGCGCGAAGGCGTGCGACGGCGGGTTGCCGTCGCCGGCGTCGATGCGGTCCGAGCCGCGCGCGAAGTCGGCGCCGTAGACGAGCGCACCGCCGTCGTTCTGCACCACGTTTCGGAGCGACGCTTGCACGCGCGCTTCGACGTTGAGAAACGCGAGCGGGAGGCCGGTGAAGCTTTCCGCAGCGACCGGATCGCGATACACGAGCGACTCGCGCGTGCCGGTGAGATCGAGCGTGACCACAGCGTGCGGCGTCGTGCGCGACAGCGATGCGCGCGCATCGGAGTTCACGTCGTCCTGGCGCGCATTGGGCGTGGTGAACGATGCCGGGCCCGGCACACCCAGATGCCGTGCGACGATCCCCGCGTCGAGTGCGAGCCCGAACGCGCCGAGCCGTGTCCCGGTGCGTCCGCGCAGCGCGGTCGACGCGAGGTCTACGTCGTCGCGCACGCCCGCGGGGTCGCCGCCGAGCGCGGGATAGCTGAAGTCGTTGCGCGCGAGCCGGCGTTCGAACGTGAAATTCGGCGCATCGACGACGAACGCGCGCTCGCCGAACGTCCCGGTGGAAAGCGTCGCGATCGTGTCGCGGCGGTTGCGCGCGGACGTGACGATGTTGATCACGCCGCCGATCGCGCCGGTGCCGTACAGCGTCGCGCCGCCGCCTTCGACGACTTCGATGCGCTCGACACCCGCGGTCGGAAGCGCGCCGAGATCGAGCGCGCCGATCTGCGCGCCCGCCAGCGGGCGCCCGTCGATGAGCACGAGCGTTTGATTCGATCCGGTGCCGCGGATCGCGACGCTCGCGGACGAGCCGATGGGTCCCGTGCGTGTCAGCGACACGCCGGGGACGCCTTCGAGCGCCGCGGCGACCGTCGTGAAGCCGCGCCTAATGATGTCGGCTTTCGTGACGACGTACGTCGTCTTGCTGGTCGCGCCGGCGGGCTCGTCGTGACGGTCGCTGGTGCTGACGCGCCCGATTTCTCCGAGTGCGGCGGAGGGCGAAGCGCTCGGTTCGGGCTCGGGCGCGGTTTGGGCGAGTGCGGCTGCGGCGCGGAACGCCGTGATGGGGGCGCAGAGCGCCACGATGGCGGCGCAGAGCGCCGCGGACGTGCGGATCGTCATCAGAGTCCTTCCCTTGACGCGAGGGGTGAGGGGTAACGTCCGCGCGCCGGTATCCTGACTCTGCGGATCTGCACCGATTGCTGCGGCCTTCCAGTCCTTGCGAACCGTGACCGCAGCGGCTCCCCGCTGACAGTGGCGCGACCGTGCCGGATTTTCACCGGCTTCCCGCGCACGCGAACTCGAGATCGTTGTTCGGGCGACCGCCGCCCCCGCTCCTGGCGCGAGCCGGGCGCCCCTCGTGATGCCGGCCCGCGATAGGTGCCGGCTGGGCGTTCAGGTTAGGATAGCCGGTAGTAGTGCCGTTGCATTACACCAAGCCAACCGAGGAGCAGCACCACCATGACCCTTCCCTTGCTCATCCTGATCGCGGTCCTATCCGCCTTTGGTACTCCCGCGACCGCCGACATCGGCGGCGGAGTGCCGACCGCCGCTGCGGCGCCAGACCCCGGCGCGCCTTCGCTCCCTCCTGCCCCTCCCACGACCGACGACATCGGCGGCGGCGTCCCGACCCACCATTAACGGCCGCGAGCCGAGGGTGGCGGCAGGACGCGATGCTCCCTGCGGCGATCCAATCCGGACGGGGTTCACGGAGGGGTCGCACGCGGGGATGCAATCGAAATCAGGGGAGCACGCGGGCGTGCTTCCTTCGAACGCCCTCGACCATGCTCGCTTAGCATGGTCCGGCGGAGATTTCGTGGGATGTCTACGCCGCCTGGACGAGATCGCCGCGGTTCGTGCGGGAAGCGCGATCTGGGTCGAGGCGACGCTCCTTCGGGCACGCTCGCTGTACCGGCTTCGGCGGTACAGCGAAACGATTTCATTGTTGAAGCCGGTCCTTCGGAAATTCGCCCCCGGCGACGAGATGTGCACGGCGCGCATGCTGGTGGGTTCGTCGCTCACGCGGTCAGGCTCGGTCGACCGCGGACTTGAAATTCTCGATGCAACTGCGGTGCAAGCCGATGTGAGCGGCGTGCATCGTGCGATCAGTGCCGAGATCGCGCACGCGCGCGCCCTCGCTCATTGGACGAGGCGTGAACATGTGGAGACGGAGCGCCTCGCGGTCCTGGCGGAATCCGCCGGCGTTGACATCATCTCCGTGCGCGCCACTCAGCTGCGCGGGTTCGTCGCGTTGACGCAGCATCGCTTCCGTGATGCGCTCGCCCTCTTCAACCGCACTCTCGACGCGTACTGGCAATGCCGTCAACGTGACGCCGATCTCGCGGAGATGACAATTTACGAGATCTCCGCACTCGAACTGATGCTGCGCTCGCGCGACGTCGCGGGTACACACGCGGTCGCCGACCGGCGTAGGGTACGCGATCCCTGGGACCCCACGCCGGAAGTCGCGTCGATCACGCGCCTGCAAACGCAGGTTTTCGATGCGTGGCTCTTCGCCCACGACGGCAACCGCGACACGGCGTTTCGCAAGATGCGACGCGCCGAAGAGCTGGCGTCGGAACCAGCATGGCGCGTTTGGGCGCTCGCCGGGCGCGCCGCACTGGCTGCCGCCTTTGGCGAGTTCGGAAGTGCGCGAGAGCATGCCGCTCTCGCGACGGAGCTCGCTGACGGCGTGCAATGGCTAACGACGACCGGCGAGGAGCGAGTGGGGCTATTGCTGCTCGCAGAAACGTTGGCCGTCACCGATGCCGATACCGCGACTCGGATGTTGAAGACGTACGACGCCGTACCGGGCGAAATGGACCCCGCGAACGCGCTGCGCCGCGATCCCCGTCTCCAAGCGCTCGAAGATTACGTTCGAGGGCTCGTGGCCCGTGCGAACGGCGATCACGTCGTCGGCAGACACTTCTTGACGTCCGCGGCGCAGCGATTTGAGGCATGCGGGCACCTCTGGCGCGCGGCGCTAGCGCATTTCGAATCGGCATCGTCATCGCCGGACGCGAAAGCGGACGCTACCTTACGTGCGATCGTCGCCCAGAACTTCCCCAACTCGTTTCTTGCGCGTCGTGTCGGGGCCGATGCGATGTCCGATCCGATCGTGGCGGGCCTTACGCCCGCGCAGCGCGACGTGCTCGCGCTGCTTCTCGAGGGGCTCAACGCCCGTGAGATCGCGACGAATACGGGCCGCGCGTACAATACCGTCAGAGTGCACATCGACCGCCTGCGCGAGGCGTTCCGGGCGTCGTCGATTCACGCGCTGGTCGTCGATTGCCACCGGCGCGGCGTCGTCTTCCCGCCGCCGCAGCGAACCGAGGCCGCGAAAGCCGAGGCGATCCGCCATTACGCCTGACGTCCGCTCGCACCGGTCCGCTGGGGGGAAAACCTAAGCCGACCGTCTCCGGGGTGTAGGCACGCATCGAGGTGTGGATCGAGCGCGCAGAGACGGCCGGCTTGAGGAGCCGGGACCAGAGGTCACCAGCACAGGCCCATGCTATCGGTTGAGCCAGCGCCCAGTCCATGATGCGAATGCCGTATTTCGCAGCGCCGTCGAGCGCGGTGACCGTAAGAGGGTCGCCTTCGGACCCGGCCTAACCGCTCCGCGGTGATCTACCGCGCGTTCGCGCTCGCCGGGATCGTCGCGCTCGCGTCGTGCGCGCATGGGGCGCATGCCGAAGGTTCGCCCTCTCCGCCGCAGCGCATCGTGTCCCTGGTTCCGTCGATGACGGAGGATCTGTTCGCGGTCGGTGCCGGCGACCGGGTCGTCGGCGTGTCGTCGTACACCGACTATCCGCCGCGTGCGAAGCGGCTGCCGGTCGTCGCGACGTTCGCGTCGGTCGCCACCGAGCGGATCGTCGCGCTCCACGCAGACCTCGCGATCGGCATCGATTCGCAGGACCGCCTCGCCGGCGATCTGCGGCGCGCCGGCATACCGGTTCTGCTGCTGCACGATGACACCTACGACGACATCTTCCGCAACCTCGTCACGATCGGCGCCACCACGGGCCACCGCGCAGAAGCGAACGCGATCGTGAACCGGTTGCACGCGCGAACTGCCGGCCTCGTGCGGTCCGTCAAGCGGCGCGTGCGCCGGCCGAACGTCTTCGTCGTGCTCGGCGTCGCGCCGGTGTTCACCGTGGGCAAAGGTTCGTACATCGCGACGCTGATCGAGATGGCGGGAGGGCGCAACGCCGCTGCCGACGTGAACGCGCCGTACGCGCGCTACAGCGCGGAGGCGCTCGTCGCGCGCCAACCCGACGCGCTCGTCGTGGATCCGTCCGTGCGGCTGAGCGACGTGCTGGCGCAGCCGCCGTGGAACGCGTTGCGCGCCGTGAAGCAGCATCACGTCTACACGCTGCCGGATGCCGCGATCCTCGAACGACCGGGCCCACGCTACAACGACGGGCTGCAATGGCTGATCAGCGTCATCGACCGCGTTTGACGTTCGTGTCGTAGCGCGGCGGGGCGGTGACGCCGGACGACGTGCCGAACGACATCGAATCTTCATGACGGTACGATTTTCGACGTGAACCAAGACCGACGGCTTTATCCCACCACTGCGGGACCGCAGCGTGCGCTGGTGGTCGCGGTGGATTTGCACGATCCTGAGCGCCCGCTCGGGCCGGAGCTCGAGGAGTTCAAGGCGCTGGCGAAGGCCGCCGGCGTAAACGTCGTGGGCGAAGTCGTGCAGAAGCTCGCGCACGTCGATCCCGCGACGCTCATCGGCAGCGGCAAGGCCCGCGAGGTCGCAGAGCGCGCCGAGGAGCTCAAAGCGGACGTGCTGTTCGTGTTCAACGATCTGCGGCCGCGGCAGCGCACCAATCTCGAAAAAGTCATCCCGCTGCCGATCGTGGACCGCACGATGCTCATCCTCGACATCTTCGCGGCGCACGCGCGCTCGCGCGAAGGCCAGTTGCAGGTCGAGCTCGCGCAGCTGCGCTACCGCCAGTCGAACTTGATCGGTTCGAGCGCGGCGCTCTCGCGGCTCGGCGGCGGCGTGGGCACACGCGGTCCCGGCGAAACCAAGCTCGAGGTGGACCGGCGCAAGATCCAGCAGCGCGTGTCGCTGCTCCAGCGCCAGCTCGAGGAAGTGCGCAAACAGCGCGAGACGCGCCGCAGCGGGCGCGGCGGCGACCCGTTTGTCGCGCTCGTCGGCTACACGAACGTCGGCAAGTCGTCGCTGCTCAACCGGCTGGCGGGCTCGGGGCAAGGCGAAGGCGCGTTCGTCGCGGACCAGCCGTTCGCAACGCTCGACCCGACGCTGCGCCGCGCATACATCGCGACCGGGCTGAACGTGCGGCTCGCCGACACCGTCGGCTTCATCACGGCGCTGCCGCAGGAGCTCGTCAACGCGTTTCGCGCGACGCTCGAAGAGCTCGACGCCGCGGATCTGCTGCTGCACGTGAGCGACGCGTCGAACCCGGACTGGCCGCGGCAGAAGGCGTCGGTGGAATCGATCCTGCGCGAGCTCAAGCTCGACGAGAAGCCGACGATCTCCGTGTTCAACAAAGTCGATCGCCTCGACGCCGCGGCGCGCTCCGCGCTGCCGTCCGATGCGTTGGAAGTCAGCGCGAAAAGCGGCGACGGCGTCGCGGAGTTGCGCGAGGCCGTCGCCGAGCGGTTGCGGTGACGCGCGTGCGGGCCGCACACGGCCTGCTGCTCGCCGCCGCAGCGAGCGCGCTCGCTGCGTGCAGCGGAAGCCACGGCGAACGCACCACCGCGGCAGGGAACGATCGCTACGTCACCGCGTACCGGCAACTTCACCCCGCCGTCGTCCTGCTCACCATGAAGATCCCGGCCAACGATCCCAAGCGCAAAGGCGAGTGGGACGATGCGTACGGCAGCGGTGTCGTCGTCGAGAGCGGGTCGTGGGGCTCGCGCATCCTCACGGACGCTCACGTCGTCGAGGGTGCGAAGGACATCGTCGCGACGATCGGTGACGGCCCGCACGCCGCTGCGCGCGTCGTCGCGCGTACCGGAGAAGCCGAAGACCTCGCGATCCTGGACGTCGCGCTGCGCAACCAGCCCGTCGCGAAGCTGGGCGACGTCGTGCATCTCGAACCCGGTACCGCGATCGGCGTGCTCGGCTATCCGATACCCGACGCGTTCGACGACGAGCACCTCGGACGCACCGTCTCGCTGTACACCGGCCGCATCGCGAGCGTTCGCAAAGGCGCGCTGGAGATCGACGTTCCGATCATCCCCGGCGAAAGCGGCGGCCCGGTGTTCGACGCATCGAGCGGTGAGGTGATCGGAATCGCGGAGTCGCGCTTCGACGAAGAGCGCGCGATCGGTTTCGCCACGCCGATCGACGCGGCCACGCGCTTCCTGGCCGCCCATCCGCGCACGGAAGCGGCGCGGCGCTGAGTGCGCGTCTACACGATCGGCTTCACCCGCAAGAGCGCGGAGCAGTTTTTCGAGCTCATCCGGTCCGCGGGCGCGCGCTCGGTCACCGACGTTCGCCGCCGCCCCGACACGCAGCTCTCGGGCTTCGCGCAGGCGCGCGATCTGCGGTATTTCGTACCGAAGCTCGCGGGCATCCCGTATCGCCACGAGCTGCTCCTCGCTCCATCGACCGAGCTCCTCAACGATTACCGGCGGCACGACCTGCCGTGGACGGACTACGTGCCGCGCTACCTCGCGGAGCTGCGCGAACGGCGCGTGGAGACGGTCCTCGATTCGGCCGACTTCGACGAAACGATTTTGCTGTGCAGCGAGCCCACGACGCAGCAATGCCATCGCAGGCTGTGCCTCGAATACCTCGAGCCGCACTGGGGAACCATCACGCGGGTCGATCTGTGAAGGGGATGAAGCTCGCACGCGTTCTGAAGGTCGTCCGCTGCGGTCAGCGCGGTACGCCCACGTTCACGTGGACGCGCACGCGCGAGCGGTCGCCGATCCAGCGCGCGGGCGGGATGCGCCACCAGCGCGCCATGTCGTCGAGCGGGGCCGCGTACGTCGCGCGCTGCTCGCGAAATGCCGGCCACGCGTCTTCGAGCGCGCGCAGCGGCGCGCCGAGCTCACGCAGCTGGCGGTACGCGGTGACGAATTCATCGTACTCGACACCGGCTGCGTCGCCGGCGGGCAGTCGAAAGAAACTGCTGAAATCGCGCACCAGATGCGTGCCGATCTGCGACGTCAACTCGGCCTGACCGCGGTTGCCCAGCTCGAGTGTGGTGATCAGCAGCGTCGACGCGTCGAGCAGCGCGCCCAGCGTTCCCACCCACGACTCGTCGTCATGGCTCGAGCGGAAATACGCCAGCACCGGATAGGCCAGGTGCGTCTCCAGGACTTCGGCGATCCACTGCTGCGACTCGCGCAGGATGGGGCTGATGTCGCTCGTGAGGCCCAGGCTGACGTGGCGCATGATGAACTCCAGCCCGCTCGGCGGCGCTCCGGTGCGCACGGAGATCGTCGCGACGAATGCCTCGCGCTTCTGGAACGCGCCGAACGTCTGGAACAAAAACGTCGTCACGACCGCGAACGTCGTGAGCCCGCCGCCCGCGGAGATGATCGCGAGCGTGCGCGTGTACCAGTGCACGGGCACGATGTCGCCGTACCCGATCGTGAGCATCGACGTCCCGGCGAAGTAGATCGCCTCGAATACACCAGGTTGCGTGCTCAGGCCGGCGCCCAACGCCCAGAACAGCGCGCCGTATCCGACCGCTTGCGAGGCGACCCAATAGATCAGCAGCGTCACCATGAACGTCGGCGCGAAGACCGCGAGCGTGTCCTCGCGGCGCTCCTGGTCGGCGATCCCCAGCGCCCGGTCGCGCCACATCCGCCAGCCGTAGCGTGCGAGGACCGCGCTCGGCCGCCAGCTCCCGCCGACCGAGCGCGGCACGATGACGGACTGGAACAGATCGGCCAGCGACGAGACGACCAAGGCGGCGCCGAGCAGCGCCGCCAGGACGTGCAGCGCGATCAGAGGCCGGTCTGCGAGGCCAAGCCGATCGGCTGCGGGATCGCCGTGACCTCGCCCTTGCGGACGACCACCGACGCCGAGTACGGTGTGTAGCCGGGCGAGCTGATCTGCAGCGTTTGGGTCCCGGTCGGCACGTCGTTCAGCGTGAATTTGCCGCCGTCACTGGGCGTGATGCGCGTGACCTGCGTGCCGATCTGGATCGTCGCCGTCGGGATCGGCTGCGTGGGGTGCGCCGCGTCGACCAGGGTGCCCGTCACGCCGCCGCGGTCGGTGACGCCCTGCCCGTTCGGGTTCTCGCAGCCTTTGGCGCCCATGAGGGCGACCGCGGCGATCAGACCGAGGACGGAGGCGCGGCTGATGGATTTCGTGTATAGTTTCAGGTCGATGTCTCCCTACGGTCCGGTCGCTATCTATCTCGCCGTCGCGTTCCTGGCATCCCTTGCGTTTTGCATCCTGCCGGGGCTCGTGGCCCGCAAGAAGCCTAACGCGGTGAAGTCCCAAGCGTACGAGTGCGGCGTCGAGCCGACCTCCGACGTCTCGGGCCGCTTCCCGGTGCGGTTCTACCTCGTCGCGATGCTGTTCGTCATCTTCGACGTCGAAGCCGCGTCGTTCTATCCGTGGGCCGTCCAGATGCACCAGCTCCGGGTGTTCGGGCTGCTCGAGATGCTGATGTTCGTCGTCGTGCTCGCGATCGGGTATGCGTACGTCTGGAAGAGAGGCGGATTCCAGTGGCGCTAGGTTCGGGCGGTGACTTTCTCCTGACGACGGTCGACTCGGTCGCCCGCTGGGCGCAGGCGTCGAGCGTGTGGCCGCTGACGATGGGGCTGGCGTGCTGCGCCATCGAGATGATGACCGCGACCGCGCCCGAGTACGACATCGCGCGCCTGGGCTCCGAAGTGTTCCGCGCATCGCCGCGCCAGGCCGACCTGATGATCGTGTCGGGCCGCGTCGCGCGCAAGATGGGCCCGATCGTGAAGCGCCTCTACGACCAGATGGCCGATCCGAAATGGGTGATCTCGATGGGCGCGTGCGCATCGAGCGGCGGCGTATTCGACAACTACGCGGTGGTGCAGGGCGTCGACAGCATCATCCCGGTCGACGTGTACGTGCCCGGCTGCCCGCCCACGCCCGACGGCCTGCTGTACGCGGTCACGCTGATCCAGCAGCAGATCAAACAAGGCGGGCGCGGCGGGATCCTCGCCCGGGCCTGATCGTCATGCCGTCATCACAAGCTCCGCCGGCCGGCGCGACCGCACTCGACCCCACCGCCGTACGCCCCGACATCGCCGACGCGCGTATCGTGCGCGTGGTGCCCGCCGAAGTGCGCGCGACGCTGTCGCGTCTGCGGGACGAGGGCTTCACGATGCTGCTCGACATCGGAGGAGCGGATTATCCGGGGCGCGAGCCCGCGCGGTTCGACGTCGTGTACCATCTGCTGCGCATGCCGGTGCAGATCGCGACCGTCGCCGAAGTCGGAACGCCCGAACGCGTGCGCGTGCTGTGCGGCGTACCGGAAGCTGATGCGGTGGTGCCGACGGTGTCGGATCTGTGGCCGAGCGCCGACTGGGCGGAGCGCGAGATCTTCGATCTGTTCGGCGTGCGCTTCGACGGCCACCCCGACATGCGCCGCATCCAGATGCCCGACGACTGGGAAGGCTATCCGCTGCGCAAGGACTACCCGCTGCGCGGCGTCTCGCGCGAGCGCACGCCGCGCCCGTCGTTCGCGCTGAAGTCGAACGTCGCCGCGGGTACGCCGGCTTCCGGGAAAACTGCGGCGGCGCTGCAGAAGCAGATCGCGCAGGCGCGCGGCCGCAGCGAATTCCACGGCACGGACGATCCCGCGAAAGCAGCGCAGAGCGGCACGCAGCCCGGTGGTGCGAACACCGCCGGCGCCGCGACTCCCGGGCAGCTCGCGCAGCAGCCCATCCAGTTGAAGAAAGACACGCCGACGTGACGACCGCGACGACGCCCGGCATCGCGCCCGAGACCGGCGGCTACAACGTCGACGTCATCGAGCGCAGCGACAACCGCATGGTACTGTCGATGGGGCCGCAGCACCCGTCGACGCACGGCGTTCTGCAAGTGGTCACGGAGATTCAAGGCGAGACGATCACGAAGGCGTCGCCGGAGATCGGCTACCTGCACACCGGCATCGAGAAGAGCGCCGAAAACCTGTTCTGGAACCAGGCGTCCACCGTCATCGAGCGGATGGACTACCTCTCGCCGCTCACCAACGCGCTGTGCTACTACCTCGCGGTGGAGAAGCTGCTGGGCATTGAAGCGCAGATCCCGGCGCGCGCGAACCAGGTGCGCGTGCTGTTCAGCGAGCTGTCGCGCATCGCGTCGCACTGCGTGTGGCTCGGCACGGGCGGCATCGACATCGGCGCGCTGACGCCGTTCTTCTATTGCTTCGACCTGCGCGAGCGCATCCTGGACCTGTTCGAGATGTCGGGCGGCGCGCGGATGCACCCGAACTACATTCGCGTCGGCGGGCTGCGCGAAGACTTGCCCGAAGGTTTCCTCGGCAAGCTCGACGAGGTGATCGAGATGTTCGCGCCGCGCATGCGCGACCTGCGCGGGCTGCTGCAGAAGAACCCCATCTTTCAAGACCGCACCATCGACATCGGCATCATCTCCGCGGCCGACGCGGTCGCGTGGAGTCTCACCGGGCCGGTGCTGCGCGCGAGCGGGATCGCGTACGACGTGCGCAAGGCGTTCCCGTACAGCGGTTACGACGAGTACGAGTTCGACGTGCCCGTGCGTACGGAAGGCGACGCGTATGCGCGTTTCCTGGTGCGGCTCGACGAGATGGACGAGTCCATGCGCATCGTGCGCCAAGTGCGCAAGCGGCTCGACGAGCGCGGTCCGTTCCAAATCCCCGACACGAAGTTCGCGCCGCCGCCCAAAGAGACGATCGCGCTGTCGATGGAGGCGCTGATCCACCACTTCAAGCTCGTGTCGGAGTCGTTCCGCGTGCCGCCGGGCGACGTGTACCAGGCCGTGGAAGGCCCGCGCGGCGAGCTCGGCTACTACGTGGTGTCCAACGGCGACAACCGGCCGTGGCGCGTGCGCACGCGCCCGCCGTCGATGTACAACCTCCAAGTGCTCAAGAAGCTCGCCGTGGGCGAGCTCATCGCAGACATGGTCGTGATGATCGGTTCGCTGGACCCGGTCTTCGGTGAGGTCGACCGCTAGCACGGGCGCGGCGCCGTCGCGCCCGTGGTTCGAGTCTGCCGATTGGCAAGCCGAAGCGCAGCGCCGGCGGCTCGATGCGCGCGAGCGAACGCTCGTGGAGCGGTTCCGGCGCGACGGCTTCGTGGTGGTCGAGGACGCGCGCATCCTGGACGAGCTCGATGTCGACGGGATTTGGACGCGGAACGCCGAGCAGTTCGCACCGGACGGCGGCGGGCGGATGCAGGATGCGTGGACGCACGACCCGGCGGTGCGCGCCGTGGCGACGCACCCCGCCGTCATCGACGTGCTGCGGCTGCTGTACGGCCGCGAGCCCTTGCCGTTCCAGACGCTGAACTTTCTCACCGGCACGGAGCAGCAGACGCACAGCGACGTCATCCACTTCTCGTCGCTGCCGTCCGGGTTCATGTGCGGCGTGTGGATGGCGCTCGAAGACGTGTCGATGCGCCAAGGCCCGCTGCACTACGTCCCCGGCTCGCAGCTGTTGCCGGAACTCGACTACGAGCACCTTGGCATCCGCCCGGTGGACGGCGAGCACACGTGGCTCAACCCGAACACATGGGCGTCGTACGCCGAGTACGAACAGAAGATCGATGCGCTGACGGCGGAGAACGGGGTGCGGCGTGAAGAGCTCGCGATTCGGCGCGGTTCGTTCTTGGTGTGGTCGGCGAACTTGCTCCACGGCGGATCACCGCGCGACGACCGCAGCCTCACGCGCAAGAGCCAAGTGACGCACTACTATTTCGACAACGTCGTGCCGTTCACGCCGATGTTCTCGCGCCGCAGCCAAGGGCGCTACGCGACGCGGCGACTGCGCGACATTCGCACGGGCAGGTGGATCGTTCCGTCGATCGACGGCACGCCCGTGGTGTTCCCGCACCACGGCGACGTGTGGCGCGAGATTCGGCCGATCCACGGACTCGCAGGCACGTTCGTGAAGCGCATCCTGGCGGTGCAAGGCGGGTTGCCGGTGTCGCCGTTGAACGCCGTGAACCTCACGGCGCGCAGCGCGGCGTCGCGGCTGGGCTGGAATCGCGCCGCGGCACCGCGGTGAACGAGCCGAAGCCGCGCAAGCGCGGCGGCGCGCGCTCGTGCCACAGCAAGAACGGCGCACCGAAGACGGCGTTCGCGACGAAGAAGCTGGCGGAACGCGCGATCCCGACGACGTCGCGCGGCTTGCGCCCGTACGCATGCGAGAAGCACGGCTGGCACCTGGGCCACGGAAAACGCTGACCCCAGGCGACAGCGCCAAACGCCCTGGAGCTTGCGAATAGGACGACCGCGGTAACGCGCAATCCGCACCACCATCCTTAGGCAGGAAATGGCTAGCCGCTAGGCAACGGGCCCTGGTCCACGCATATCGCGTGTACGGGGTATTTCGGGTGAACACAGTAGTGCGTCGCTGCACCGCGGTTTCGGTGGCAGCGGTTGTGACGTTGCCGCAGCTCTGGCTGCCGTCGGGTGCGACCGCGCTCCGGCAGAGTCTCCATGTGGCGGCCCGGGCGCCCATCGTCGCGGCGGCGGCGGCGCCGGGGGCCGTTGGGCACGGGCCGCCGCAGCGGATCCCCGTGGCGGAGCCGCCACGCCGCACGCCGGTGCCGTTGCCGTTCTTGAACCACGGGGCGCAGCATGCAGCGGCGAGCAAGGTGCGTCCGCCGGCGGGGGTGCGCGTGGCGGGCTTTCCGATGTTGCGCCCGAGCGAGATCGACGGCGTGCTTGTCGGCACGCGGGCGCGCGGGCGGCAGGCGCTATTGCATCGATCCGGCGCGATCGAGCACGCGTCCGCGCCGCCGACAGCCGCGCAACGCATTGTCGCGCCGGGCCGCGTGCGTGGCGCCACTGCTCCCGCGCCCGGTGCAGCGCGCACGAAACACAGCGTGCAACTCGGGTCGGGCACCGGCATCAACCCGTGGTGGCGGTATCAGGAAGAGGGCATCCCGGGCGGCGGGCGCGTGATGGTCAACGTGGGCACCGGCAACGTGCTGCTGCAAGACGACGACATGGCGGTGCCGCACAAGGGCATCGCAATAGCCTTTCGGCGTACGTACAACTCGCAGAGCGGTCACGACGGTGCGGGCAGCGACGGCACGCCGCCGGGCATGTACGGCAACGGCTGGACCAACACGTTCGACGCGCACCTCTCGGGGAGCAGCAGCGGAACGATGAGCGTATGGGACATCGACGGAGCGCGCTACGACTACACGCTCGCGGCCGACGGCGTCACGCGGATCCCGCCGCCCGGGCAGCACGCCACGCTGGTGTCCGATCGCGGCTGCGGCTATCTGTGGACCAAGAAGTCCGGCACGTCGTACTATTTTTGGACACCGGACGGTGGCGCGCCGTGCGCGGGGTGGTGGTGGGGTACGTACGGCGCGCAAGCCGGCCGGCTGTATCAAATCATCGGGCGCAATCGCAACATATTCCTGACGTTCTACTATACCTGGGACGGCGGCAACGCATCGCCCACCGGCAAGATCGGCGCGATCACGGCACAGGCGGAGTCCGGGCTCTCGACCACGCTGTCGTTCGCGGACATCGGCGGTCATCGGCTGCTGGATCACATCACGTTCCCCGACGGCGCGACCACGGTGGCCTACGGGTACGACGCGCAGGGCAACCTCAACAACGTCTCGCGCCCGCCCAACAACGCCGGCGGCGCACGGCCGTCGCATTCCTACGGCTATGTCAACCAGGGCGCGGGCGGTTCGATCATCGGCTGGGCCGACAGCCCGCGTTGGGCGGCCAGCGGCTCGGACGGCGGCGTGACGTCGTTTGCCTTTAGCGGCAGCAGTCCGGCGACGGCAACACTGAGCATGATGTCGCGCTACGCCAACGTGAACCCGGTGATTGCCGACGGCACGAACTCTGCGCTGCAGACCGGCCATTCGACCGCGGCGTACGAGTACTACGATGAGTTCTATACGACGGGCGTGCCGACGCCGACGTTTCGCGACTCCGACGGCCACGCGATGAACTGGATCGTGGACTCGCAAGGCCGGCCCACGCAGACCCAAGAGTGCACCGCGACGACGAGCGGCAGTTGCACCGGCACCTGGCTGGTAAGCAACGAGACGTGGGATTCGGACAACAACCTGGCGGTCGAAGTCGATGCACGCGGCAACGAGACGGATTATCTGTACGACCTGATGGGCAACACGACCGCGGTCGGCGAGCCGTACACGACGACGTCGCAGGGCTCGTTCAAGCCGACGCGGCTTTACGACTACGACGAGTTCAACAACGTGACGGCGTACTGCGATCCCATCGAAACGCATGCGATGAACGGCGACTGGACGCCGTCCACGACCTCGATCTGGGATAGGGACTCGTTGTGCGCCCAACACGCCAACGTCGTGCCGCACTGGCACGCGACATATCTGCCGGTGACCCAAGAGCCCTACGGCGAGCTGATCTCGATGACCATGCCGCTGGGTTACACGCGGACGTTTTCGTACGACGCCGGGAAGCAAGGCGGCGTGAATTACGGACTACCCACCGGCGTAACGGGCGATACGATCGCCCAGCTCGACGGCTCGTCGATCACGCCGGCACAGACGTTCTGGTACGACGGTACCGGAAATCTGCGCTGCTACAGCAAGGGCGTGGGCACCTACGTGCTGTCCTACGATGGGTTGGGCCGGCTGCTGAGCGAAGCCGATCCGGATGACTCTTCGGCCAATGCGGGGTCGGTGTGCGGCAAGAGCACCGGGCAACCCGGCTGGAACACCCAGACGACGACGACCTACTTCACGGACGGCTCGAAGGCGAGCACGCAGACGCCCTCCGAGCGCGCATTCGGCGTTAGCGCGAGCTATACGTACGACCTCGACGGTAACGTGATCACCGAGACACAGCATCACGGCTGCGTGCCCAACCAGAGCTGTCCGACCGGGACCACGCGCAAGTGGTACGACGGCGCGGACCGGCTCGTGGAAGTCGCTCAGCCGCACGACACGCGCACGTTCACCAGCCCGGTGGCCAATTACGACGGCGATCCGTGGGTGATGCGATATCTCTACGACCTCAGTTATGGCGGCACCGTCACCGTGACGGGGAGTCCGACGTTTCGCGCCTACGGGAATTTGTTCAACACGCAAACATTGCTGTCGGACACGGCTTGGACGGACGTGCGCGGCTCGGCCTTCGACGCGGCCGACCGCGAGACGTCCAAGTTCTCGTACACGGTCAGTCAGGGCATCGGGAGCCATCAGCTCAAGACGACGACGCAGCAATACGGCCTAGACTCAACCTCGCTGGGTCTGCTCGCGAAGAAGACGAATCCCAGCAACGAATCGGGCACGTACTCCTACGATACGCACGGGCGGGTGGCTAGCGAGACGTACGCCGGCGATGCCGGTCGCACGGCAGCCCAGGTGTACGTCTACGATCCGGACGGACGGAAAACGGCGATCACCTCCAACCAGTTCGGCACGCAGCAGTACAGCTACGATACGGATGGGCGGCTGACGACATCGATCGAACCGAGCGGCGATGGCGTGACGTCGCCCGCGCAGATCACGTACGGCTACTATGCCAACGGCTCGCGATCGGCGGTGTCCGTCGCCTCGTCCGGACTCACGCAGTCCAACGCGCTGACGTATAGTTATCGTGGCGACGGCCTGCTGCGAACGCAGACGGTGAACGCATTTTCCAGCGGCACGTGGAGCAGGCAATATACCGACGCCGGACGGCTTACCAGCGTCAGTGGTGCCGATACGCAGGCGCGCTCATACGATGGCTCGGGCCAATTGGCGAACTACACGATCTCGGCCGGCACAGCGACGTACACGCACGACCCCGAGGGTAGCACGCTAACCGAATATCTGCCCAATGTGCTGTTGCCCGGCGCGGGTATCGCGACGCCCGAAACCATCACGAGCACTCTCAACGTCCGCGGCGAGCTCGTGGACAGCGGGATCAGCGCCGGCGGCGCGTCGCACCGGCGGATGACGACGAACTCCGGCTGCACCGCGACCTCGACGATCCCGGCCCAACTCAGTGACTACGACCCGTCGCAGGACTGGACAACCGATCCCGGCAGGTGCGACCGCGTCAACGGGATGAGCCTCGCTCCCGACACGTCCATCCAAGCCATATCGTACAACGGTCAAATTTACCAAACCGGGACGAAGAATTCGGTTGCTTTCGACGCCACCGGACGGCTCGCGAGCAAAGTCCATACGGCATACGAATTCAACACCACCGGCGGCGCGGCGGGGGACCTCCAAACGCCGGCCCCGGATCCCGGGCCGGCCGAGTCGTCAGGCGGCCGCGCGTCTTCCGGCGCATTGTGGAAGACGACCCAGACTACCTCGGTGCTCACATACGACGTCGAAAATCACCTGCGCACGTCGCAAACGACGGTGAACACCACCGGAACATACGTCGGCGGACCACCCAGCGCAACGAGCATCATTGGGCCGGCGGTCAGCATCGGCTGGGCCCCGAACGGCCACCCGATGGTCGTGCCGATGTCGGCAGGCACAGCGCCCACGTCTTATATGACCGCGCACTGGGACGGCGACATGATCTTGTTCGTGACGGACAGCGCGGGTAACGTCATCGACTTCAAAGCCGGCTTGGACGGCGACATCACGCCGCGAGATGTCGCCTTCACGGGCCTGTCGGTCTACGATCGCGATCCAGCCGGAACAATCGTCGAGACATCAAACGCGACGGGCACGACTGGTTTCAGCCCTGTCGATCCCTCAACCGTCGCGGGCGCTGGCGCCGGCGGGACGCCCAACTACCGCGGCTCCGTTGTGCAAATGCAATACGTACGCAGCGATGGTTTCTTGATCGCCGGCGTTCAGATCAACGGCGTGCGCGCCTACGATCCGCAGCTTGGTGCCTGGACCACGCCTGATGGCTACGAAGGCGAGGTCCACGACCCGGGATCTCAGCAACGCTACATGTGGAACCGTGGAAACGCGTTTGACTATAGTGACCCTAGCGGTTACGAATCCCAGCGAGGCTGGTATGACACGCGAACGGGCCTGCCAATTCTGAATAATGCCAAACAGGAGGTGATCGGGCAGATCAATGACTTCATCCTCGACATTATTTTTATCGTAGTCACCTTTGGCGAAGGGGCGGCTATGCGAGGAGGTGCCGTCCTTGCTCCGCGCGGTGGAATAGGGCCCGTGCGAGCGGGGCAGGCCGGCGTCTTGCGATCCGCGGCCCAAGCCACCGCCCGAGGAGAAACCACTATCGGAAGAGAGGTAACCGTTGATGCCGCCAATCGTGTTCGAGTCAGGGTCGACCTTGTAGTTCGCGATGCAAAAGGAAATATCAAATTTATTGAGTCGAAAGTCGGTTCGGGTAGATTATCAACAAATCAACGCAGTGGATATCCTTCCATCACGCAGTGTGGAGGGGTCGTATGCGGTAAAGCGGCCAGAGCCGCCGGGATCGATGGTACAATCGGTCCAACCCCAGTGCAGGTCGACCATTGGTGATGCGTTTGAATACCGCTAAAGTAATCAGCAATCGTATCGTCGCGTCCCTCGCTGCCGATGGGTTTCGACAGGTCGAGGCGGCTATTTTGACCACTGCAATAAAAGGTGATGTATCGGGCTGGATCGGACTCAATCTGACTAGCGACAAAGAACTTGTCGAGGTTAACATCGTTGCTGGAGTTCGAAGCGAAAGTCTCGAAAACTGCGTTCGAGATCTCGCTGGCAAGCCGATCTTCGGAGTGTGTGCGCCGTCCATTTCGATCCACATCGGCTACTTGATGCCTCAACACGGTTATTCTCCTTGGTTCTTCGACGCCGAATCGACGCAGCGAGAGATAAATACGATCGGCACCTGTGTCCGTGAGTTCGCTCTGCCGTTTATGCAAAAACGTGCGTCCTTGCACGAACTCTCTAAAGCGCTACGTGACCCGACCTTGTCGTTTCGACATCAGGCGATGTATCGATTACCTGCGTGTTACTTGCTATTGGCGGATTTTAAGACGTCGGTCGCAATGTGCGCAGAATTCCTTGCAGAACTAGGTGAACGTCGCGATGCCGCTGCTGAGCACTATCGATGCTTTGCTGAAGCGTTACACCGCCGCGTCAACCAGCAAGACCTGCAGATCGATACCGTGGTCCGCCCCTAGGACCGCAGCGATTTCCTGAATCCACGTTTGCAGTGGTGCGGGAAGCGCTACTGGCGTATCAATTTGAAAATGGACGCTGAAGCCTTTAGCTTGAGGGTACGTATTTAAGAGTTGCCCGCCTTCGACGAACACCACATATGATTCAAGCTTTTTCTTTAATGAATCTCGTTCCTCGGTCGTGCCACTCCAGCGCTCTGGGCCCACGATGATTAGCTTGATCATGCGATCCTCAGGTTTCACCGTCACTAAATCAACACTATTCGGATTTTCGATACCGTAGGCCATACCGGGCGATTTCGTCCGCTTTTGAAGTAACCCCCCTTTCTACAACGGAGCACAGTGCCCAGCATCGCGCCCTGCCGGCAATGAGTTTGAGGTCATGTAATTCTCTACGTGGCTGGCGGAGCGCGCGATCCCGACGACGTCGCGCGGCTTGCGATCGTACGCATGCGAGAAGCACGGTGGGCGCCTGGGCCACGGAAACGCGACGGCCCTAGCGCTGGAGCTTGCAAATAGGACGTCCTCGGTAGTGCATAATACGCGCAAGTATGCCGAGGCGCGAAATGGCTAGTCGCCAGGCAACGGCTCGTCCACGCCCGTCGCGTGTACGGGTACCCTCTTGAAATCATATTCTAGGCGGATGGAAGCCGCCTAGTCGCGGCCTTTCCTCAGAAGCGCGTGACACGTGAAATATTTCCACCTACCAACAGAATGGCAAAGGGCACACAGCGGCAAGATCAGGGCTGCTTACTTTATAGAACAATATAAGATCAATCCAGTCGCGGCATCAGTCTCTGCAACCGTTGATCGCTTTGTCCGTACGAACTGGCTCATCAGGTCGACAAGTCGGATACCCCGACGGTAACGATTGGGCCCTGCGAATGGTCGGGAGATTTTTGGACGCGGCTTCGATGACGACCCTGTCGCCTTGGCATTATTCGATCGGCGTGATTCTGGTTGAAAGCCGGATGGTCGCATTGCCTCTAAACACGCACCCGACCGCTACCGCTTGATGTTGTTCGATGATTGTCAAGAGCCGAGTTGGTACGCCGTTTCCGGACCTACGGTAACGTGAGCGTCGCTACCGCGATCGGCGCCACGTGACCACCGACCTCGATTGCTTCCCGGCCGTGTTCGCCGTGGATCAGTACGTGCAGCAGGCTACGACGGCACATCTTCGTGCCTTGTTCGCTCACGAAGCGCGTGCCGTCCGTGGCCGGCGCGAGTCCGTGCTCCATCATGAACGCTGCGAGGGGGCCGGTGGCGCTGCCCGTTGCCGGGTCCTCCGTGACGCCGAGCGCCGGCGCGAACATACGCGAGTACGCGCCGTTCGGCACGGGTGCGAATGCGAACAGGCACACCGGCGCCGGTTCGTCCGCGAACAGCGCTTGCAGCGCCGTCGCGTCGATCCGAATGCGGTCGACCACATCGGCGGTCGCCACCGCCACGTAGAGATTCGGGTTGCCCGCGCTGAGGACTTCGCACGGAACGTCCGCGAGCAAGTCGGCCGGATCCAATCCGAGGACACGGGCGCAATCCGCGTGCTCGTAGGTTCGGCCTTTCGTGATCGGAGGCGTCGTTAGCCAGATCATCGGGTCGCCGCCGGACTCGACCCGCACCGCCACGAGACCGACGCCCTCCTCGAACACGAACTCCGTCGCGTCGGCCGGCACGCGCCCGATGCGGCGCAGCACGTACGCTGTGCCGATCGTCGGATGGCCGGCAAACTGCATCTCGCTCGCCGGCGTGAAGATGCGCACGCGTGCCGCGGCGGCAGCGCTGTCCGCCGGCAGGACGAACGTCGTCTCGGAAAGGTTCAGCTCGCGCGCGATTTGCTGCATCGTCGCGGCGTCGAGGCCGCGGGCGTCGGAGAAGACGGCGAGCGGGTTGCCCTCGAGCGGCTGCTGCGTGAAGACGTCTACCACGTGGTACGCGAAGTCCATCATTGCTCTCGAGCTTTGCCACGAAGGCATCGTGATGTCAAGAGCCACTCACAGCAAACGGAGCACACCATGCAGTACGACGACCCTGGTCCCCAAATGAGCGCCGGACCGCAGCACCACGTGGAGATCGCGCTCGCCGTGCTGCCCGACGAGCGCGCGTAGATGGATCTCGGAATCGCCGGCCGGGTCGCGCTCGTCACGGGCGCGAGCTCCGGCATCGGCGCCGCCGTCGCCGAGGCGCTCGCGCGCGAAGGCGCGATGCTGGCCGTCGCTGCGCGGCGCCGCGACCGGCTTGACGCGCTCGCCGCGCGCGCGCTTACTCTGGGCGCGGCAGATGCGCGCGCGTTCACGGTCGATCAGAACGAACCCGCTTCGATGCAACAGCTCGTCGACGACGTGCAAGCCGCGTTCGGCCGCATCGACATCGTGATCGCCAACGGCGGCGGCCCGAAGCCCGGAACGTTTCTCGGGCAAACGCTCGTAGCGTGGGACGACGCGTACCAAGGCACGTTGCGCAGCATGCTCGAGCTGCTCTACGCGACCGTGCCTGCCATGCGCGAGCGCGGCTGGGGGCGCGTCGTCGCGCTGACGTCGTCGTCGGTGAAAGAGCCGCTGCCCAACCTCGTGCTGTCGAACGCGTACCGCACGGCGCTGGTGTCCGCGCTGAAAACGCTGTCGCTCGAGGTTGCCCCCGACGGCGTGACGGTCAACGCGATCGCGACCGGGCGCATCCTCACCGACCGTTTGCGGCAACTGTACGATTCGGACGACGCGATTCACGCCGCGGCAAAAACCGAGATCCCGATGCGCCGCGTGGGAACGCCTGAGGAGTTCGCACCGCTCGTCGCGTTCCTGTGCGGCGAAGGCGCGAAGTTCATCACGGGGCAGACGATCGCGATCGACGGTGGTGCGCTCAAGTCGCTGCACTGACCCGCGTCGACCGCGACGATGAGGTTGGCGTCGTCGCGCGGTGCCGGAAAGGCGTAGGCGTCGCGCAGATCGGCGCCCGGCCGTGCGAGCGAGCACCGCGGCGGTAGCCGCGGCGCAGAGCGCAACGGGCCGGCAGGGCGTTCGGGTTGAACGCAGGGCGACCGGCGCCGCGGTGGTGAAATTAGTCCGCGTGGATCGCGCCGTTCTGCTCGTCGCGCTGGTCGCCGCGGGCGTGCTGATCGCGCTCGGGGCGTATTTCGTGCTTGGCGAGTACGTGCGTCCGGCGTTCGTGAACGGCCCCGCGACCGCGGAGCGCATCGACACCGAAGTCGGGCACATCGTCGCCGCACGCTTCCCGAATATCACGGTCGGCGCGGCGCGCTGTCCGCGCGTGCTGAACCTCACGGGCGATGCACGTGGGCGGTGCGCGCTGCCGGTCGGGGATACCGAGCTGCACTTCGACCTCGTGAAGATGAGCGATACGGGCGACGCGGAGCTTCAAGGTGTGGACGCGCTCTTCGTGGCGACGTATGCCGAGCGCGTGCTCGCCGCCCAGCTCGCCGAACGCTACGGTGAACCGTTCGACGTTCGGTGTCCCGGGGCACCCGTGCGCGTGCTGGACCGAGGCGAGAAGTTGGCGTGCTCGGTCGAAGCGCCGGACGTTCCGCGCAGGGGCGATGAGGTAACCGTTTCAGGCCACGACGGTGCGGCGTATGCGAACGAGCTCGCCGGCGTCACCACGCGCGCCGTGCGAATCCTCGGCGCGGACGTCGCCACGCGAACCGAAGGCAGCATCGAAGTCGACGGACACGCGATGGAGCGGTACGTGCGCGGAAGCGCGAGCGCGGATTTCCATGGGGAGGTGGGACGGCGGCGGCTGGTGGGCGCGGCGCGCTGCCCGTCCCCCATCGTGCTGCGCGAAGGCGGGCGCACGACGTGCACGGTGCGCGTCGGCGGTCTGCCGCTGCGATACGACGTCACGTTCGAAAAGGGCCCGGGATTGGCAGTGACGGCGGGAAAGAAGATCGAGGTCATCGCGGTCTTGCGAGAGATCGCTGCGCGGTTTTTCGAGCGACCCGTGTATACGGGGGGAAAGCCGTTGCTCGCGACGATCGACTGCGGTAAGGCGGCGGTCGCGTTCATCGAGCCGGGCTCCATCATCCCGTGCACCGCGAAGGTCGGTGAGAACGAGTATGG
>DASWRD010000001.1:0-3909 GCA_036403315.1 Candidatus Elarobacter sp. | reverse complement strand
CGGGACGCCGTCCTGCCAGCGCACGCCGCGCCGGAGATGATACGTGATGACGCGGCCGTCGCGCGAGACGCCGCCGTTTTCGACGGTCGGCACGCGGTCGAGCAAGACCGGCACCGCGTTCCCGCGCTCGTCGACGTCGATGAACGGCTCGAAGGCGAGCCGCGCGACCTGCTGCTCGACGCTGTTCGCGTCGACGTGCGCGAAGAGCGGGTTCAGCGACTGCGGATCGGCCGCGATCGCGAAGCGCACCGTCCGCGCCGGTGCATCGGACGATCCTGCTCGTCCGTCAGGGCCGGATCGAACGCAGCCCGCGCACGCGAACGCTAGCGCAACGCAGAGTAGGCGAAAGAGGCGGGCGGGACGCATCGCGCGTCCCTTCCCGCGCGGGCCCGACGGCCCTGTTCAGGCGATCTCGGACTCACCGGCGCCGTGCGCCGAGCCCCACGGATGCCGGCGCGCGTGCTCGATCGCGCTGTCGAGCGCCGACTCTTGATCGTTCCGGCAGCGGCACGGCATCCGGCCATCGCCTTCGCAGCCGTCGGGACTATGGCGGTCGAGTCCGTGACCACACATGCAGTACACCAGATATTTCATGTGCAGGATCCCTCGCTTTCGGCAGGCACGATCTCGATGATGTGCGCGAGCGGAACGGCGCGAATGGTGCCGCCCAACGGCTCGGCGCTCGCGTCTTCTTGCAGCAGGAACACGCAGCGCGAGGACACGTGCCGCAAACGGCCCGTCGCGGGCGGTACGCCTTGCATCGCGATCAGCGAGACACGGCGCCCGAGCCAGCGACACGCCTCGGCCTCGGAAACGGTCGTTCCGGTCCGAGAATAAAGCGCGTCATCGCTCGTCTTCTCACGCAACATTGGACGAGCATCGTAGCGCTCTGGTTCCTGGAGAGTCAGTACGCTTTCGTACGTGATCGCGTTCGTCTGTGCAGTACCGCCCGATGGAGCGAGCGCGCACTACCCGAGCTCGCCCGGGGATAGCACAGTCGAGCTAAGCTGGCGGGCATGAAGACGTTCCCCGGGGTCGTGTGCCGAGGTCGCCCGGGTGCCCGCCGCCCCGGGGCCTGCCCGCAGCGCGGCGGGGGCAGTGCGGCAAACGTTCGTTCGAGGGTTTGCGCTATTTGCCCCCGAAACGTTCGGAATATGATCGTAAAGCCCGAATCGATGGGGGCCCGGAACGGTCGCTCGCACGCCGGGCACCCCGAGCTCGACCGTACCGACCTGCGCCTCCTCGACGCGCTCCAGCGGAACGCGCGCTCGACCTACGCCGAGCTCGGCGTGCTGGTCAACCTCAAGCCGCCGGCGGTCCACGACCGCGTGAAGCGGCTCGAGACGCGCGGCTTCGTGCGGCGCTACGCCGCGCAGGTCGACGCGCACCGCGTCGGCTACGAGCTGATGGCGTTCGTGAGCGCGTACTGCGCGCCCGATCTGGACTACGACGCCTTCACGCAGTCGGTCAGCGCGTTTCCGGAGATTCTGGAGATTCACAGCGTCGCGGGCGACGAGACGTACCTGCTCAAGGTCGTGACCCGCTCGACCGTGCACCTCGACGAGTTCCTCACCAAGCTCAAGCGTGTCCCCGGCGTCGCGCGCACGCGCACGACGATCGTGCTCTCCACGCCGTTCGAGCGTGGCGGCCTCCCCGTCGAGGCGCTCGCGTGACCCAGATCCTCGACGACGCGCACCTCGTCGCGCCGCTCGGCAGCGGCTGCCGGCTGGGCTCCCACCGGGTGCTGGAGCCGAAGGGCGCGCTGCCGCAGGCGGCCTGGAAGCTCGACAACACGCCGCGCGCGTACGCCAACGAGATCCTGTGCGACGTCGAGTCG
This sequence comes from Candidatus Elarobacter sp., assembly GCA_036403315.1. Taxonomy (GTDB): domain Bacteria; phylum Vulcanimicrobiota; class Vulcanimicrobiia; order Vulcanimicrobiales; family Vulcanimicrobiaceae; genus Vulcanimicrobium. The sequence continues at coordinate 2,072 of DASWRD010000001.1, read as the reverse complement.
CTCAACGTCGACTCGGCCGCGTTCAAGCAGATGAGCGACACGTGCGCCGGCGACGCGGTCGCGATCGCGGCGCACGTGCTGGCGACGGTGCGCGAGCGCGGCAAGCAGCACAATGCGGTCACCGGCAGCGGCGGAATGTTCATCGGCCGGGTCGTGGAGATCGGTCCGGCGCTGGCCTCGCGCACCGACGTCGCGGTCGGCGACCGCGTCGCCTCGCTGGTCTCGCTGACGCTCACGCCGCTGCATCTGGACGCCGTCGACGCCGTCGACGTCGCGACCGGTCAGGTGCTCGTGCGCGGCCAGGCGATCTTGTTCGAGAGCGGCATCTACGCGCGGCTCCCCGGCGATCTGCCGACCGGCGTCGCGCTCGCGGTGCTCGACGTCGCGGGCGCACCGGCCCAGGTCCGGCGCTTGGCGCAGCCGGGCGAGACGGTCTGCGTCATCGGCGCCGACGGCAAGTCGGGGCTGCTCGCCTGCGCGCAAGCGCGCAACCGCGTCGGCGCGGAGGGGCGCGTCGTCGGTATCGTGCCGCGAGCCGGCACCGAAGCGGCCGCGCTGCTGCGCGAGCACGGCTACGCCGACGAGCTGATCGTCGCCGACGCGCGCGACGCGCTGAGCGTGCTCGAAGCGCTGCCCCGCGCGCTTCCGCAGCTCGCCGATCTGGTCGTGAACTGCGTCAACGTCAGCGGCACCGAGCTCGCGTCGATCCTGTGCTGCAAGGACGGCGGGACGGTCTACTTCTTCTCGATGTCGACCTCGTTCACGGCCGCGGCGCTCGGCGCCGAAGGCGTGGGGAAAGACGTCACCATGATGGTCGGCAACGGCTACGCCAAGGGCCACGCCGCCGTCGCGCTGCAGACGCTGCGCGACCATCCCCCGATCAAGGATTACTTCGTGTCTCGCTATGCAACGGTCCAGGAGTCTCCGTGCACCACCATCTGAAACCGCCCGCCGATCCCGCCTTGCTGGAGCACCGCAACCTGCGCGCCGGCGAGTTCTGGCGCGCGGTTCCGGCGTACGAGCACGTCGACGAGAAGACGTTTCTCGACCACATCTGGCAAGGCAAGAACTCGGTCAAGACGCCGGAGGAGCTGTTCGAGACGATCGGTGAGATCGTCGATCCGACGTTCCTCGAAGACGCGAAGGAAGGCTTTCGCCGCGCGCCGATGGCGGTGCGCGTCTCGCCGTACGCGATCGCCACGATCGACTGGACGCAGCCGTACGAGGACCCGATCCGCCGGCAGTTCATCCCGGTCGCCTCGAAGCTGCTGCCCGACCACCCGCGGCTGACGCTCGACTCGCTGCACGAGCAGGATGATTCGCCGGTGCAGGGTCTGACGCACCGCTACGTCGACAAGGCGCTGTTCCTGCCGCTGCAGACGTGCCCCGTGTACTGCCGCTTCTGCACGCGCTCGTACGCGATCGGCCCGGACACGGAGTCGGTCGACAAGGCGGCGCTCGCGAAGACGCCGGACCAATGGCGGCAGGCGTTCGAGTACATCGCCTCGCGCCCGGAGATCGAGGACGTCGTCATCTCGGGCGGCGACACGTACCAGCTCGCACCGAAGAACGTCACGCTGATCGGCGAGTCGCTGCTGGCGATCCCGCACGTCCGGCGCATGCGCTTCGCGACCAAAGGCCCGGCCGTGATGCCGATGAAGATCCTGACCGATCACGCCTGGGTCGACGCGCTGACCGGCGTCGTTGAGAAGGGCCGCAAGCTCGGCAAGGACGTCGTGCTGCACACGCACTTCAACACGCCGACCGAGATCACCGAGATCACGCGGCAGGCGATGGACGTGCTCTTCCAGCGCGGGATCACGGTGCGTAACCAGAGCGTGCTGATCCGCGGCGTGAACGACGACGTGCAGCGCATGACGCTGCTGGTGAAGCGGCTGTCGTGGATCAACGTGCACCCGTACTACGTCTACATGCACGACCTGGTGAAGGGCGTCGAAGAGATGCGCACCTCCGTGCAGACGTCGATCGACATCGAGAAAGCGGTGCGCGGGACGACGGCCGGCTTCAACACGCCGCTGTTCATCTGCGACGCACCCGGCGGCGGCGGCAAG